>JBBTSM010000003.1:0-284017 GCA_038064675.1 Patescibacteria group bacterium
GTTTATACATCCTGAAACCTTACCCTGTTCTGAGTGAAACATCTGGGTCAGACCCCTCCCGCACCCGTCAACTCCTTCATCGTGAACCTGAAGCCCTACGCGCAGCGCAAGACCACCCTCTCGATCTTGATGGTGGATGGGTCCTGGTCGATGGACAAGCACGGCAACGCCCCCGTGGTGGCCGTGAACAACTACCTCGACCAGCTCCGTGAGGACCGGAACACCAACCATCTCGTTGGGGTCGTGATCTTCAACGACGACTTCCGTGTCGCCATTCCGGTGACTCCGGTACACCAGGTGGGTCGGTACACCGGCTACCGTGCCTGTGGCAACACCCTGCTCTACCGTTCGGCGAAGCGGGTCCTGGAAGGCGTCGCGGACTCCTGGGATGGCCTGACCGAGCGTGAGCAGGCCAATCTGAGCTTCTACTTCACCATCATCAGCGACGGCGAGGACAACCGATCGCCCCGGAAAAACTACCCCGAAGCACTCGCGTCGTACGCGATTCGCGGTCGGCGTGATGGGTGGGTTCTCGCCTGCAACGGCCTCGGAATCAGCGGTCAGCTGCTGGCACAGGCGATGAGCTTCGACCCCGCGCTCGCCGAGACCTTCGACGCCAACGAGGCAGGGATCGAGCTCGCCACGCGCCGCGCCGGCGACTTGGCAACCCGTCGCCGCGCATTGTAGAGAGCGGATGTTCGGGTGACGGCCAGCGACACACAGCACGGACCGTCACTCGCATCGCGCTTCAACGGAAGCACGACACGCGAGTGGCGGTCTTCTGATTTACAAAATCTTCCCAACATCCCTCAACGAATGAATCACTTTCCATGCCTCAGCTTCGATCGGAGATCCGGTGAATGTGATTCCTTTTCCTGTGCGACGGAACATCTCAAGGTCGTTTTCGCCGTCGCCGATGCAGGCGCATTCGGACATTTTTATGCCGAGCAAGTCGCAGAATGCTTCGAGGTGTCGGGCCTTTGCAATTCTATCGTCACCATCGGTACTAATGCCTGACAGACGTCCGTTGTCGTCAAAGAGAAACGTGTTGTTCGCTTTTGCATATTTGATACCGAGTTCTTCCGCGATCCGATTCACAATGATATCGATCGATCCTGAAATCAGAACGATCTGATATCCCTTTTCTTGAAGATCTTTCACCGCCTCGCGAGCGCCGTCGGCATAACGATAATTCGAAAGCGCTCTCGTCACTCCGTCACGCGTCGCGTCGTCGTGTTCGAGATATTTCTCAAGCGTTTGTGCATTCCATTCCTCGTACGAAATTTTTCCTGTCTTGTATTCCGTGTAGAGTCGCTTGTCTTCTTCGGCCGAGATCCCAATCGCAATACTCAAATCAAACCAACTATTGTGGGAAATGAGCGTGAGATCAAGATCGAAACACACGAGTTTGATGTTGGAATCCATAATGCGATTATCGTATGCGAATATTATGATATTTACCACGGGTTCCTCATACAAATCGGACTCAAGGTATAGTATGAGCACGCATCACGCCTATGAAACGCATCGCACCACTTATTATTGCCCTCCTCGTCTTCCCACCGATTTCTCAAGCCGAAACGCTTATTGATCTCGTATTCCCTGTGGAAGGAGCTGCATCCTTCTCTGATGATTTTGATGATCAGCGCAGCGGGCATCTGCATCATGCAACCGATATCACCGCCGCGAAAATGACGCCGGTGCTTGCCGCAATGGCTGGCGAAGTTTCGTTTGCGCCAATGGAGGAACCAAGCTACGGCTACATGATCACTATCAACGGCGACGACGGGTACGAATACAACTACATCCATTTGAACAACGACACGCCGGGAAGCGACGATGGGGTCGGAGGAGCCGAACATGCGTACGCTCCTGGCATTGAACGCGGAGTTCATGTGAATCGCGGCGAACAGATTGCATGGGTTGGCGACAGCGGCAACGCAGAATCTGTTGGCGCGCATTTGCACTTTGAAATCTACGATGGCGACACCGCAATCAATCCGTATCCATCGCTCCTTGCGGCATACGGAAACGATGAATACGATTTCAATCCTGCGTTCGAATCGGCAAACGCAACGTCCATCGATATCGATCAAAATATTCTCGAAGCAACAGAACCTGTAAACTGCGTTGCGGGGTCGCTCATCCGCACGGAAGAATTCACCGCGGTCTATTACTGTGGTCGCGACGGCGGACGCTATGTTTTCCAAAACGAAAGCGCGTATTTTTCGTGGTTCACCGATTTCGAAGACGTCATGATCATTTCGTCAGACGCCATGGGGTCGATTCCGATTCGAGGAACCGTCACCTACAAGCCAGGAACATATTTAATAAAACTCCTCAGCGTTCCAAACGTCTACGCCGTTGCGGCAAACGGAACACTTCGTTGGGTTACGTCACCAACAATGGCGGCCTCACTCTACGGCGACGACTGGCCAAGCCTCGTCCGCGATCTCCCCGATGGCTTCTTCCCTGCGTATCATGTTGGAGAAGAGATTGCGCGGATATAAAGAACCGCCACAGTATTGCGGCGGTTCTTTCATCGGGACCAGGAAATCTTTTACCGTTTCTCAAGCAATCCAGCGTAGCGCGCTCGCTGTTGGTAAAGGAAGTAGATGTTCAATACGAGCAACGCGTCGGCCATGATGGCGCCCGCAGTGAATAAACCGCCATCAAGGAAAAGATGGAAACCGACGATGTTTACTGTGAGTGGAAGCAGGAGCAACGCGGCGAGTGCTACGCGTTTTGTCCAAAGAAGTACAGCAACAGCGGCAAAGACGATCGCCATCACCACCATAATGTATTGCGCGTCCATGATGGCCTGAATGAATGCGAATGACCGCTGAGAGGTATACAGATCCGCAGTAGGTTCCGGAAAAATACCCAGCACCCCCGCGATTGGCATAACAGTAATCAGTGTCAGTATTGCCTTCAGTACACCATCGCGAATGTTTTTCATAGTTGAGATGTAAAAGAATTATTCTTATAACGCGTACAGTTCCTTTGCATATGTAGCCAAGCCCGGCATCATTGTACGATCGAACATATCGGAAAGCATTTGTGGTGGAAGAGATTCACTGTACGTTGCACCCACAATACCATTGTTCAATCGAACCCACGGACTTGTTCCTGCAATGGCAGCGTTCACCATGCGCACGGCAGAAAGTATATCTGGTTGCGCGTGATCTTTTTGCGATTGAATACGAAGATATGGAACGGTCAGTTGATCAATAAAATTTATCGCTTCCCGTTCGCTCCAAAATGCTTCGTTTGTACAACCCTTGTCCTTTAAGTGCCCCGTATCACTTGCGTCGCATCCACCGGTGTCGTTGCGATCCATCGGCCCTTCCCAATCCACAAGGAACGCAACAGGAATATCGGTATGTCGCGCCAACGCTCCCGTTGCCATTGTTACACCATACGAAAAACTGAAAAGCCCAACTTGCTGGCCGGACTGCTGTTCTGATGCAAAACGAATCACGGCGTCTAGGCCGTCTTGTCCAAGGAATCCGTTGTCGTCTTCGACTCCTTCACTCTTGCCGCGCCCTTCAGGATCGAACACATAGACTGCGAATCCTTCGTCCGCCATCTGCTGTGGATCCCGTTGACGTGCTGCAGAAAAACTGTCGCTCGATTCTGTAGATCCTGGAACAAACACCAACGGACGAAGCGACGTATCGCCCATCGATGCTTTAGGGTACGTCACCGCAACATACAGCTTGCTTCCGGTTGATGGATTTGTGACGAAGTACGTATTCGCCGACGATCCAGGTACGCTCGTCACCGCAGATGTTGTAGTTTTCGCGACTGAAGAATCGGTTTCGTTAAATGCCTTGTACGCTTTATACGCATCGAGCTGTGTGGCAAAGATGATGGTGCCGTCGTCGGCAAATGGCTTGAGCGCTTCCAAAAACTTTCGCATCAACGGCTCACCTTCCTTGGTCAGCAATTCCAAAGGAATATGCACATTAATCCGCGCTACTTTACTTCTGTCGCGGATCGCATCGGCTTCTTGAATATTTTTCACCACCGCATCGATGTCTGCTTGGTCGAATATGCAATCAGGATTACACGTGCTTCTGCCTTCAGCAATTGATCTCAGTTCTCCAATTTCTCCACCCATAATCGTAAGTACACCATCATCGTCTGGAACCAAGTCCGTGGAATCTTTCAAGTCGTACATGTACAGTCGATCCGCAAAGCTTGGTGGAATACTGTCGTGATACACCACGTTACGAATATACGCGTCGGTAAATCCTTGCGGACGATTCTCCATTGGCATCGAAAGATACCCAAGCGCTGTAAGCCCATCAAGATATTTGAAACCTCCTTTTGCCGCCGCATCCACCCAACCGTCGTAGGCAAACCCACCAGAGACGCCTTGATTGTGTTCTTCGCCAACTAACACATCAACTGCGGCTTTCGCTTTTGCAAACCCTGCAGCATACGTTTCTGGAGTAAACGAATCGTCGTCCACGTGGAATCCTGCATGCGTACCAACACCGTGCCCTCGATCAACAACTTCCTCCATCACATTCACTCCCCACTTCACATTTGCGCTTGCGAATGGTTCAGCGCTTTCGATGGTGAGTTTTGCACCGAATGTGTCGAACAGATCCATTGCTGCGCGAATCTGTGCCACGTGTTTTGTAAATAATGGCTTAATCGTGTCGTCCTCCCAATCCTCTTCCATGTGCGTCATGGTGGTGAAATACAACGGAGCATCGGTACGTGCAGGAGGAAGAGATTGTTGCGCGCCAACACCAGAAGAAATTCCAGTCTGCGGAGCAATTAATGAAACGCGATCAAGAAAGAAAAAAACGCTCCCCACACCAAGGGCCAATATTCCTGTAATACAAAGAAGAGCAATGTATTTTGTTTGCATAGAGTTGAACGTGATTATACAACCATCATAACAAAACACATCCCTCAAGAAAAAGAAACACCCGCCATGAAGCGCGTGCTTCTTGGCGGGCCGTTGTGACTACTGCGCGTACTCGACCCTGGCGTCCTCGACGATCGACCATGCGGTCGAAAGTCCCTTCAGCCGGCTCGACGAGTCGGACCACTGACCGTAGCCGGCCAGGATGACGAGTACACGCCCTTCGTCGACCTGCACGGCCGACCGGATCACGCTTGCTCCGTCGGGGTACGACTCCGAGGCTCCCGAGGCGACGGTCGCCTCGTACAGACCGCCGGTCCACTCCCCGATCGCGAACGGAGCAATCTCGCCCGTTTCGTATCCGGTAGCGATGTCGGCAGAGTGCAATCGGGCGAGAATTTCACTCGCCGACGACGGATCTTCCGTACCGATGACGGCGATCTCGCTCTCGCCGCCCCGGACGACGTTATCGCCCGGAGTCACGTCGCCGAGGGAAACCGCAGCGAAGAAGATGTTCTCTCCCCCACCGGGCTCAATCCCCTGGACTGCTCCAAGAGACCAGGTCTCGCTCGGCAGACACGAGACGAGCTCGCGCTGCGGATCGAGGTAGAGCGGAACCGCGATCGGGAACTCGCAGATCTCGGCGCTGTCGCCGGTGTCGTCGATCTCGCCCGTGTCCGTCGTCATCTCGCTCCCCGTCTCGACGTCGGGATCCTCGAAGGGAGCGAGCGCGTCGGAGTCGGAATTGAGCTCGATGCTGGGGAACACACAAGCCATGAGAAGGAACATGGAAACCTCCGCGCTTTTGGCGCAGTGTGATGTTGCATTTTCACTATAGCACAAAAAATGGTTTTCGTCAACCAAAAGATACGAAAGAACCAATAAAATATAGTGTTTATTTATTTATCATTCTTGACTTTTTTTCCCAATTTGATACACTCCCGCCGCCTGACATCCGTTAGGCTCTACACAGTGCTGGAGTTCACCCATGCGTTCGAGTTTTTTCAATCTTCTTCTGCTGATCGGTCCGATCGTCACCAGCGGCTGCTTCGGAGGCGGAGGCCCCAACAAGTACACCGATGTGGAGCCGTGCGACGGCGCCAACATCATCAACGGCACGTGGATGACGGAAACCCCGGTGGGGGTGGTGTACGACGGCAACGCGTACGGCGACAGCATCACCGGGTGTCAGTCCACGGAGTACGACTTCGCCATCGCCATCGGTGGCAACCGCAACCCCACGGGGAGCGGTGAGACGGTCTGGGGAGGACTGGTCCAGACCGGTACGGTGCAGAGCCGGGACTGGGTGCACGACGGCGGGTGGAACACGAGCAGCGCAGACGACTTCGCCGGCTTCACGGACACGGACGACACGCTGCATGCGGGCTACGTCCAGGTCACCTGCTACGCCGAATCCGACGGGCGGCACTTCGCCTGCGGCACCCACAACGACTACATCGTGGACCAACACAACTTCGAGTTCACGGTGGACGAAGCCGATCCGAACAAGGCAACGATCAACCTGTACAGCGCCGGCCGTGTGTTCATGGGCGACATCAGCGGAACCGCGGAGAGCGATTTCGACTGCAAGGGCGCGAACGCCGAAGCGGACGAAATCACGATGGTCCGTGTGGAGCCCACGAGCACGTTCGACGATCAGTTCTGGTTGGCGGACGACGAGAACGTGGAGTGCACCTCCGAGGCGGAGGCTTCGGAATCGGAGGCGGACAAGCACTACAAGCACAACAACCACACGGTGTTGTGGTGGGCACAGTTCGTCTACAACTGGTGGGACGCCCACAAGGCAGAGACCAACCAGCAGCAGAAGGCGGCGGCGGTCACAGTGATCAACCAGAACGTGGAGCAGGCGTACCGTACGGTTGCGCTCAACTTCGTCTACGACGTGCTGAACAACTACCACAACGGGGGGAATTGCTACCTGACCATCACGGAAGAGTGTACCGTGCGGGCGTTGATCGACCGCACCTACCTGACCATCCACAACGGCAACTTCACCTTCGGCACCCTCACCGGTCCGCAGCGCCGCACGGTCGACAGCGCCGCCTGGGACTTCGGCCTGATGTTCGTGGCCTGGGACGAAGCGCACAACCAGTGACACCACGGGAGCCGGCCGCACAGGCCGGCTCCTTTCCTTTTCTCATGTGCAAAAGCGCTTGATCCCCTTTGCTTCTCATGCTATTCTCCCCCCGCTTGATTCTGAAGGAATTCAGAGTTGATTCGATCAGAATCTCTTGATCGAAAGAAAAATGAACGTCCCCGTTTGCACCAAGTTTCAGCACACAAGGAGTGAAGTTCGCGAGGCGTACGTCACAGTATGGTGAACGAATTCGCAGCGAACAAGCCGAAACTTGGCCAAACGGGGACGTTCATTCCGAGGTAGCTCAGCGGTAGAGCAGAAGACTGTTAATCTTTTGGTCCTGGGTTCGAATCCCAGCCTCGGAGCCATGTAGAACCGACCATTGCAAAACGGTCGGTTTTACATTTAGTAGCAGGCGTTTTCGTCGGTTCTAACCTTCTATACTCCATTTCAAGTGCAGGATAGCTTTCGATGATTGGTTTGAACCAAAAATGTGGCTGAATGCTAAGTTTTCCATCCAAAATTGTCGGGTTCGAACCTAACGCCATCATGATCTCCTTTTTCTTGTGAACATCACCTTTCAG
This sequence comes from Patescibacteria group bacterium, assembly GCA_038064675.1. Taxonomy (GTDB): domain Bacteria; phylum Patescibacteriota; class Patescibacteriia; order UBA9934; family UBA9934; genus CAIKHN01. The sequence goes on from JBBTSM010000003.1 coordinate 7,565, forward strand.
GAATGCGCTGTGAGCGTAGGTAGCAAAATCAAAGACTTGTTCAGTCAGTTCTAACCAATTTTCAGCCCGAGAATCCAATCGAGCTATTTCTGAGGCTATTTTCTGCATCTCCCCCTTGAGTCTGTCTCGCTCCTTGATATAGCCCTCATCATCAATAAGATCCCGAACACGCATCCCTGTAAGGTTATCAATCTGCGCCTGTGTTGAAGTATGAGTTTTTATCAGAGATTCGTAGACCGACGATCGGGTAGTGACTTCTTTTTCATGCTCCTTTCCCAAACACTCCAAAGCCCAAGATCGGAACTCTGGCATGATGGTGAGCTTCGAAAGCTCGCGTTCAACTTGTTCAGTCAAAACATCTTCCGTGATACAGGTACGTTGAGAACATGAAATGTCTTTCCGTTTCCGCGTGCAGTGATAATAGGTATAGCTTTTGAGCGTTTGCGTGCTTTTGATGTGTTTTGTTTTGGTTTCTGCCGTGTAGAGACATCCGCACTCTGCACAACGAATGAAACCCGTGAAAGCGAACTCACGTGTTTGTGGGCGTGCCTTGCCATGTTTACCGAGTAAGCGTTGGACATGATCGAATTCCTCTTGGGAAATCATGAGATCGTGACTGCCTTTGTGCCATTGCTTTTGATACGAAATAACTCCTGTATAGAATCTATTATTAAAAGTTCTGTAGATTCCGCTTTCAGAAAGAGGGTTGCCGCCAATATGCCGCATCTTCCGGGTTCGGAAACCCCATTCGTTATTTGCTATGTCCGCGATCTTCGATGCGGAATATGCTCCGGTGAGCATCAAGTCCCACATCTTGCGAATAAGCGGAAACCGTTCTGGGTCTTTAACGATGATTCCACGTCCCTCATCGTCTTTAGCATTGAGATAGCCCAATGGAGCCATATTCGGCATCCAGCCCTTCTCAACGCGGCCCTGCATGCCACGCATCGTGTTCTTACGAAGATCAAGAATGAATTGATTCGCTACACCGCCCTCCATGCTCAGGATGAGGGCATTATCGTCTGGCCTGTATTCTCGATCAATTGTCCGAATAGAATGGATGACGCCCTTCTGGAGCATCCACTGGAGCGTCCCGCTATCAACCGGGTTCCGGGAAAGGCGGTTAATTTGCCAGCAAAGAATTCCTTCCGCTTCGCCTTTCTCGATACGTTCGAGCATCTCCGAAAATAGTGGGCGGTTGTTTGGTTGCTTGGCAGACTTCGCTTCTTCGTAGATCTCAACGATCTCCAACTTCATTTGAGCGGCAAGAATCTTGAGGCGATCAATTTGATCTTCAATGCTTTGCACCTGTCTTTCGGTGCTCTCGCTTGATTTTCTGGCGTAGAGAAAGAATTTCATATCCGGTGTTTTGATGCGCAGATCGATTCGGCTAACCCCCTTTGTTTTAATCGTCGGGCCAGCTCTTTTTGGAGTCGCCTTGTGAGACGTCCTCTCCAGTATTTTACACGAGGAAGCGGGGAGCTTAACGATTTGGAGCGCAAGTATTGACTCATCGCGGCCCATTTTTCTGCATGGTTTTCCTGTTGACTCTCGTAAGAGAGATTATGGCAATTACGACAGCCAAAAATGCCTTCTTTCAGATATAGGACTCCACATCGTCGAGCACAGATACTTCCGCTAATTTTGATAGGACAGAGGAACCAGAATCTCCTTCCGCCGAAATGACAATCAGTAGCCTCCACAGAGATGGTGTAGTCAAAGTCCTTCTGCGCTCCATCTCTGAAAGTCATTTCGTAAATGCAACGTGTAAATGCATTCTCGGCGTTAATAATAATTCGAATTCTTCCTATTATTTCGTTGTTCTTTCTCCAATCTAAGATCCCTTCTTTCTGATAAGGTGCAAAGAATCCATATTTGAGAAGCGAAGATACGGATAGTTGATTGAGACTTTCGCACGTGTCTTTTGCCATATTTTTCTGACTCACATCGAAATCAATAGAACCTCGGCTATAGATTGTTTCTCTAGCTCGTATAGAATCCCAGTCCGTGACCCCCGTCTTTAGCTTCCATTGCTTTACCTTCGCTTCCATTCCCTTGGTCGGGCTTGCCGTACTTCGGGGTTATCCCCTGGCTAACAAGAAAGTCGTAATATTGGCTAGGCTTAGCCTTGCGCTTGTCCAGTGTTTGCATCTCGCGCGATTTCACTACGTATCCAGCGGGACCGATTTGAGATTCTCCCGTAATAATTAGGCTCTCTTTACGTAACTCATCAAGCATTTTTTCCACCTTACTTACCCCAAATCTTTGGCTATAGAAAGCAACTCGTTTCCAGTATTTTGCATCAGATCGAAAACAGCCCTCATCATCCGTATGCGCAATCAGGGCAAAGTAGAGTACTTTTGCCGGCATTGAAAGCCGATCAAAATCGTCATCTTGCCAGATGTCTCTGCGAATCATCCTTCGTTCTGCCATATGTATTGATGTTAATTTTTTTGATTTCTAATATTTTCTAAGTCACCTTTTGTGATTGGTACGTAAACTGCCTTCATCATGCTGAGCAGAGCGATCGCTTTCTCCAGAGCTTCTGAGACATTCAAATCGATACCGAAGTGATTTCGATAAAGATTTTGAAAGCTAGAGATTTGTTCTGGAGACAGCTCCACAACGTTTAGGAGTAGAGTCTGCTTTTGATCAGCCGATGAGCGTTGAAGAACGCTTTTGGCTCAACGAGTAATTCGTCTTGCCAGTAGAGTTCGATAATCTTTTTCAATTGATCGGTGTCTTTGAAACAAAATGACGCCTGACGATCATCAAGCCACTTGAGGGAGGTAATTCCGTGCCCCAGGCACTGCAAGGTGTTCGCTAGGCACATATCTTGTGTTGCGAATTGTTTATTCATAGATAATTAAAAAGGAGACATCGCCACTTTAGCGGGATGTCTCCTTGGATTGACGACAGCATTTGGTTCACCTTATGTCTTCTAGCCTTTGTTTTTTTCTCAGAATTCTGCGTATCTCCTTCATTTCGTTTGGGTTACCTTCTAAATTTGGAGAAATTTCGTCGCAGATATCAAGTCCTTTTTTACCTTCGTAACTTCCTTTGAGAACAGTCAGGTCCTCTTTCAGATTTCTTTTTTTACCAACTTGTCTACGGACAGAATTTGGGTATTTTTTAAAGAAAGCATCGATTTCATTTTTTAAACTCTTGATGTCCTTTTTTGTTAGGGGTCCATGCACGTTTATCGCTAACCCATTTCGAAGCGGAAATCGAGGACGAACCGAATAATTTTTAGGCTCCTTCACGTAGTGTTTCTTTACTGAAGGAAGATTTAGAAGCACTGAGTAATTCGAGGAGCTGGATATTTCTTTCATCTCTTCACAAAGGATGAAAAAAGCTACTAGCTCTCTGTAGTTTTCGGGGAAGCTGAGGATTTTAGTAATTTCGATGGCTCTATGTGATAGATAAATTTCCGGAAGTTCGTGCAAATGTTCTCTCATTGATTGTTCGCATTTTTCACTTGTATCGATCTCTGGTGTATCAAGCTCCATCATTCGTACCTCCGTTCTCCCGTGAGCATCGTCCTTAAATTTGCGAAGAGTTTCCTCTGATACGAATCCATTCTTTGGGATCTGTAAAAACTTACGGGCTGATAGCACGAGGCTATAGGCCTTTCTATTTTGAAGAATTTTTAGTCGTAAGGAATCGTAGATTTTACTCTTTGGAGGGAAGTAGTCATTTTGAAGCATATTCATTTTAATCTGCAGCTATTTTAACTTTTTTAGAGTCATTTGGCATTTTGAGGCAAAAAAGTCTATTATGTACGTGTTCTAAAAACTTAAAGCCTAACCCTCTCGGATCTCGGGAGGCATGGCGCAAATCCATCCCTGACACTGAACCCTCCGTTCAGCGACCAGGGATGGTCGTACCTCGAAAGGGGTGCGTGTGGCCGAAAGGCCGCTAGCTAGCGGGGGGCTTTGTGTACCCGCTAGCGCATAGGCTAACCATCCCTCCTATGTTGCTTTATCTATTTTTAGGTCTTATTTCGGTATTGTTAGCAATTCTGTTGATCGGACTGTTTGTTAACGAAGATCTATCAAGAAAGTTATTAGCCTGGCTGTTTAAAGGTTCATTAATCGCTATCGTCGTTTTCTTGTTATCATGGATCGTCGTTATATTTGGTGGTTATTTACAATATAGTAATCAAGTCAAAAACTTTTCCGTTATCTTAGCCGTTTTTACCTTGGCTACACTCCTAATCTTTTTCACGAAGAGTAGAAATAAAAACTCAGTCGAAAGTGAAGATTTTCGAAGAAAGAGAGCGGCTAAGACCGATGGATTTATCAAAATTTATTTGTCTATCGTTGTGATTGCGGTCCTTGGACCTTCTCTTTTTGTAATTGGCTTATTTATTGCGTCTCTCTTAGCTCGATGATCTATATCCTTGGTTCCGGTGACTAGTGGTTTTGGCTGGATAGGATTATTGGGCCAAAGATGCTAAATTACACCGCATCTCATTCATGCTGAATAAACATGGTTTATATAAAAAAGCTCAGAGTATTCTTCGAAAGATTCATAAAGAAAGATGGGTCGCTTTTGTCTATCATAAAGTCCGAAATTAAAACCAGTAAACAACTCGCCTTCTTTCGTACAGGCCCTCCGATCTGGATGCCATCTGTTGGATCAACGGCGAAGATTTTTGCCCTAATGCTGCCGCTATGGCTAGCATCCAATGCTGGCTACTTGATTAATTCATACGTCAAACCGTTGCACCGCTTTTTATTAGAAATCTCATACTACGGAGACGTTTTTGCACCCATTCTAAGAAATATATACAAATTTCTATCCTTTGATATTCCAGATTTTCCGCCGGGCATCGATTTAGTTGCGATACATACTGGAATTGGCGCCGTATTAGTCGGCTTGGCGTTTTTCGTGGCCGGAAGTCTTAGTGATAAAGATGAGCCGGAAAAAGGTCGAGTGCTTTTATATAGGAGCTATTTCTTTCCTCTTCTAACGAGCGAAGTGTTTGCGTTCTTTTTCTTTTTCCGTGAACCAAACATTATCGCGATAGTTCCGCTATTGGGCATTGCTTTTGGAACGGTCTTATCCCTCGGTCGAGTGATCGATGTACTTGTTCATAGCCACAAGTTAGAAGAGGCAAAAAAAGAACTACTCATCAGCGTCACCAAAAAAGCATTCGTTCAAATACTTGATCGAGAAATACAGAAAAGAATTTGGTCAAACAATCTTTATAAACACTACGAGAAAAGTGAGGTCTTGCAGTTTAGTCCTTTTGGATTTTGGGGGAGAGACGACGTAGTAAAGATTGAAGCACCAAAAACTGGAGTTATTAAATTACGCTTCAAGGAACTTGAAAAGTTAAATGCTGAGTTGAGTCGTGCGGTACAAACAGTAAATACAAGTTCAGACTTCCAGACTACAACAAAAAGTAATATTGAAACAAGAAAAATACCGTTTTCTTTCATCTGTAAGTCAATGCACGATAAGGTCGATGCCGGCGATTCCCTTATTGAGATAGATAAAATAGTTGTTGAACGAATCGACCTTAAAAAAATAAGGAGAATCGCTCTAAATCTTTTTAAGATTGAAAGAGACATGATAGAGCCGGAAGCAAGAACGGAAATCGCACAGCTCAAAGATCGATGTTTATCGGCTATCGAACATAATCGTACCGGAGAGTTAGAAAAGATCATCCGCCTCTATACTGAATTAGTTGGTGAGTTTTTTGAGTACTTTACTGAATATGGCGGCGGTTTCTCTAGCGAGCAAGCAGAAAAAGAGAGGGGCTCACTCACTCAAAAACTAAAACCGCTTGATTGGCTTTCCAAAGACATTTGGGAAATATTTAGAAAGGGTATCGAGTCTGAAGATGTAAATGTTATCCGCGATGTTGCTTTTCTTCCTATCCTACTCGCTCAAAAAGCCATTGAAAAAAGGGATCATCTGATTTTTCAGGAGTTCATTCATTTTCCAAGCGCATTATATGAACGCGCATTTGAGTTGGATAAAGAGGGTAAGGCAAGAATTTCAAAGATCATGTTTGATAGAACATGGCGGTACCTAAAGGAGCTTGTTGATTTTCATCTCGAGCCAAAGTTAAGACATGAGGATTACCCAATAGACGATTTTAAACATTACGCGGTTCATGTCCTAAAAGTATTTCAGAATTTACTAAAATCCTCTTTTGATAAGAGTGATCTGCCAAATTTTGAAAAGTTTCTCGAGACAGCGAACGAGCTATTTGATCAAGCAGAAAGACTGCATCTCGATGAAGAGGATCCTAAATCGGCAGCGTATGAATATATAGATACAAAGAGACAGGAGATGTTTTTTGGAATTGCTGCATGGATTTTGTTTACAATGAAATCGAGTACCACAACATCTGAGGCATTACCGTTCCTAAATGCAGTTCAAGGTAAGCTACCAAATAAATTAGAAGATTTAACCGGGGTATTTTTGCGGGTACACAGTTTTGAATCTGAAGATTTTTGGGGATGGTCATGGTGGGAATCGGCACCAGAAGGAAGGGTTCATGCAATCAGGATTCTTGAAAAACTGGAACAGTTTTTTGTGGTTAGAGCGTTGTCTCTGCTGAGATCTAAAACGGATGATGAATTAAGTAAAATAAAACTTCCACATAACCGTGACTTAGCTTTTCTCGCTGAAGGAACACGGGACGTGATGGGTATTATTTCGGATATCGAAAATCATAACGATAATTGGAGGTTTATACTTGATCCTCAGTCGATGACAAAATGCTCTGCTCTACGCGAGCTTCTTCAAGAAGCGCATGAAAACCAAGAGAAAGAAGACATAGAAAGAAAGCGTCTGACGAGAATATCAGAATCAGTAGTGCAGAAATTTAAAGAAAATCTGATAACGGATTATAAGGGATCAAATTTGCTTAAGACGATACTTGATGGGAATGGATGCGTTGTTGACCGCTCTTATAAGCCTTACCACGGTGCAAGTAAAAAATTTGGTGTAAACACACTCTTCGATAAGGCTGCATTTTTTGGCGATGATGTAAGTTGGCATGTTCACTTCATGGGAATCGATGATGCGTTTGGCTTTGGACAGACGATGTCGAAAGGAGAAAATGAAAAAGTCTTAGAAGAGATAGAAAAGAAATCTACTTTCCTTACCGGAGAAAAGTTCATGGAGGCTTTTCTGAAGATTAAACCTTCAAACGCTATTATTCTCGCAACCAACCATGCTGTATGGAACTTCTTTGAAAGAAATAGCTCTTGGTATTTACCGAAATGGCATAAGGATTTTCCACACAATACAGATTCAAAGGCCGAGGGAGTCCTGCGGTATAAAAAGTATTTTGTTCCCGTCTATCAGATTTTGACATCAACCGCCGAAGTGTCGAAAATATATATTCTGGATAAAACAAAAATCGGAAAGTACATTCAGCTATCACCATTAGACAAAGACGAATCAATGGATCTTCAAAAAGATATTTTCCTGATGGATATACAGGAGTTTTTGGAAGGATCAGCAGCTCTTAATAAAATGCTGGCAAAACCTCCAGCGTGGTTGTCGGAAATTGGCAATAAAGAAAAACAAATCAAATATCTACAAGAAAGAGTTTTGATTCACATCTTTGAAAGATTCGAATTTTCACTCAGCGAAAACTTTGTTGGATTTGTGATTGAGGCCAGTGAACGACACCACGCTTCCTGAAAGAGGTCGGTAGCCATTGATGTAATTACTCAAAATAATCGTCATACCTCACAAGTTAAAGGAATATTGACGCAGTTGTTGGCTTCCTGAATGCCGCGTATAACCCGTTCAACAACGCTACGCCATGTGGAACCGACTGATCTAAAATGGTCGGTTTTGCATTTAGTATCAAGCCTTTTCTTTGATTCTAGCGTTCGGTATTTCTTTTTTCCGTATTTCAATCTCCATTGACCAAAATCACTTTTTCTGTCACTTTTACTCCTTCTTGCTCGCCAATCCCGGCTAGCAGGAAACTACTTCTTTGGAGGATAGGATGCCTGGTGCAATGAACGCACGCGAGCTCTCCTCCGGGATGCTGCGTGAACGATTCGGGGACCTTCGCTTCGAAGTGCTCTTCCAAGACGTCAAGAACGGGATCCGTGTGAGCTGTATCCGTCGTGGTGTCGACGATTCCCCGTTGGCGTGTAGTGTCGTGCGCTTCACTCCTTCGGGGGTGGTGGCGCTCGGTGCATATCACGATCGGATCCTTCAAGGAGCGCTCATCGGCGAAACCATCGCGGGATCGGGCAAGAGATACCGTCGATCAGTCTCGGCTAACAAGGCCATTCCAACGACGTACGCTACGAAATTCCTGTTCGGCGTAGAGGCGACTCGTCTCCGGTCCAGGATCGTGGAATACACCGTTGACGGACTGCTGTACTGTCGCATTCGGGAGATGTACAACCCATGCCTGTTTCCCGTGGGGCGTTGTAAGACGGCCGAACTGGAAACGGATGCATCAGTGGCATTCATCATCGCTCCGTTGCGACCTGCAGACGGCGACGACTACCTCCGTCTTGCTCATGGCTTCCTGCAGAAGGACATGCACGTCGGCATCAAAGATCAGGAAGAATTCGTTCTCGCAACACGCGGGACGTTGAACCTCCTTCTCGATGATCCGAATACACATCTCTTCGTGGCGGCAAACGCCGAGCGGGTCTGCGGCTACGTAGCACTCAACATCCATCCCGCTCTGCATTTGAACGGGTTGGAATGCGTGATCCGGGAGCTGTACGTCTCGAACAACTCCCGTCGACGTGGTCTGGCCTCGGCCCTCGTAACGTACGTGAAGCAATTCGCGCATCGACGTGGGTGCAAGCGGCTGTCGCTGGCGACGAACTGGGCGGACGATGTTCAGCGGAACTTCTACGAGGCAAACGGCTTCGAGCGGCGCTGCGACTTCGCAACGAAACCTTTGTGACGAGCTGCGAGTAGGTGCCTACGGGTCCTACTCGTTTCGTTATAAAGTGGTAATATTTTGAGACGTATGATCCTGCTTATTGATAACTACGATTCTTTTACCTACAACCTCTTTCAGCTTCTTTCATCGCTGGGAGCAGAAGTCATCGTAAAGACTCACGACGAAATTTCTGTTGAAGACGTTGGAAGACTTCGTCCTTCGCGTATTGTTATTTCTCCCGGACCAAAACGCCCTGAAGATGCAGGAATTTCGATGGAGGTGATTCGAAGATACTATAAGGAAGTACCGATACTAGGAGTGTGTCTTGGTCATCAGGCAATAGGTCAGGTATTCGGTGTTCAGGTTGTTCATGCCAAGACCCTCATGCATGGAAAGACTTCGTTGATTACTCATGACGGACAAGGAATGTTTGCGGGAATCCCAAATCCGTTTGCTGTCGCGCGGTATCACTCGCTTGCGCTTGAAGCGTGCCCAAAAGATTTTATTGTTCGTGCTCAGACGGACGACGGTGAAATCATGGCGATCCAACACGACACATTCCCACTCTATGGCATTCAATTCCATCCGGAGTCGTTCATGACGGAACATGGAAGTACTTTGTTGAAAAACTTTTTGGCTACACTATGATTTCTACAAGGTTGGATGGGGTTTCTTTTTCAAATATTTGGCAGAGACTTTCATCCGATGAACGAAGTCTTTGTTGTACTCAAGGGTATGGCGAGGAACGATGGGAAACATCACTAGCATGGAACCCCGTATCACAATTTGTATTGGCAGCAGGAGAAGATCCAGACGAATTGACCAAATATCTCAATCTTCAGCAGCACGACGAACGAAGGACATTCGGCTTTTTATCATACGATATTAGCTATGCGCTTTTTCGTATTACCCCACATGCGAAGAAAGATTTGGCCTTGCCTGATGCATGTTTTTTCTCTTTTGATTCTTACACCACTTTTGCGGATGACGGTGTGACGTTATGGGCTACGGATAAGGAACGTCTCAGTCTTTTTGAAAGAGAGGTGCGAGGAATTCTGGATCGTTCTGAGCGGAATGTAGGCGTTTACAAAGATGAGACCCCACATGAGCTAGAGCCAAATACATCTGCTGGAGAATACGGCCGGAGCTATCAAAAGATTAAAGATTATATTTTTGAAGGAGACATCTATCAGATCAATTTAACTCATCGTCTAAAAGGAATAACGAAAAAGTTCGCCCGAGATCTTTTTCTCGATGTATGTGCGAAGAACCAGGTCGGTTTCTTGGCGTATTTTGAAGGCGATGGGTTCGAATTGCTCAGCGCATCGCCAGAAAAGTTTATTGAAATTTCCGTGAAGCGAGAAATTGAAACATTTCCTATCAAGGGAACACGACCACGTGGAAGAACATCCGAAGAAGATGAGCAAATGAGAAAGGAACTTCTTGCCTCAGAAAAGGAAGCTGCAGAATTAAATATGATCACCGATCTTCTTCGTAATGACTTGGGGAAGATCTGTAAAGTGGGATCTGTAAAAGTGGCTTCGACTCGTGTGGCCCATGCCTTTGCGACGGTTTGGCATACGGTGTCCCACGTTCACGGCGTACTTAAAGAAGATATGAGTTCCGCTTCTGCACTTCTTGCACTGTTTCCGGGGGGATCAATCACGGGCTGTCCAAAAAAACGAGCCATGGAAATAATCGACGAACTTGAACCGACTCGTCGCGGACCATATACAGGCTGTATCGGGTTTATTGATCCCAACGGACATGCGGAATTCAATATCGCGATTCGAACCTTTATAAAGCAAGGTGAAAATGTCTTTCTTCAGGTTGGTGGAGGCATCGTTGCAGATTCTTCTGAAAAGGCCGAATATCAAGAAACTTTCGACAAGGCACGATCGTTTTTCGGGATACTCTAAAAAGATCTACGGAGAAACCAGAAGGCCGTCACTCTCGTGTCGGAATTGTGGGCTCCTTCTCAGAACTCTACATCAAGGTTGAGGCATGAGTTTCGGAATACTAATATAACCTTCATACTCTTCCAGGGCAGTTCTAACTCGTTCCACAACGCGGAGCCATAAAAATCTCTAGCAATTCGCTAGGGATTTTTATATATTTTTTGATTACCCCAAATAGGGGTCGAACTGATATAATCAGATCATTATGGAAAAAACTCTGTTTCATGAACGTTTTGAGCGTTTTGTTAAATCCGCATTTGAACGTGCTCCTGATATAACTGTAGAAGGGGTGCAAGAACCCCTCTTAGATTTTGACGAGGCTGTTCCAGTTGCGCTAAAATTACGTGAATACTCACTACAGCTTATAAACGGTTTCGATAATCTCTACCGAAGAGAAGTCGAGACTATTGGCGCGGAAGATATTCGCTATGAAACAATCGCCAATGACACAATTCAAGACTTTGGTGAGTGGCTCACAAGAAACTTCAACCTAGAGGGTGAAGCGGTGACGGATATGGAAACGTTTTGTCATTTCCTTTCCGCGGAACTCATCGGTGAATTTGCCCGAGAAGTTCGTGAAGCAAAAAGTGCCGAGGAACGTGGTTTTGAAGGTAGTGTCACGCCGTTTAGGAAGAAATAGCGACCAACTGCACTTTTTTCAGTTTCTCCATGCTGGCCTTGACCCCAGCGTAGATACTTCCCAGTTCGGTAAAAAGGTATCCTGGGGAGCCATAAAAACACGACGTGTAAGCGTCGTGTTTTTATTGGCGGGGCGGCAGTGAACAGGTGGCCATTCCCGCATAGAACACCCAAGGACCGGACGGTATCCGGCCGTCTGTGCGATGCGATATACTTCGGATGTGTTTTTAGAATACCCCATTCCCTGGCTCGACGTTGTAGGATTATTTGTATTCCTCTCCGGTTTTGTTATTGGGTTAGGAGCGGTAACGGTAATAGATCTTCACGGCTTTCTTGGGCGCACGTCATCGTACTGGACCGAAGCCACCACCAGAACACATAAGGTCACAAAACCAATGATTTGGATTGGCATTGTTCTAGCCATTGTCGGCGGCTTCATTTTTTATCGCGCACACGACTTTTCCGGCATTCCACTCATTCATGCCAGTATCGCGCTCGCCCTCATTATCAACGGCTATTTTCTCTCGTTCAGCGTCAGTCCGTTTTTGCTGAAACGCGAGAAAGCCGGCCGGTCAGCAGAGCTGTTGCCAGTCGCTTGGCAGAAGAAAATTATGGTAAGCCTTATTGTTTCCGATGTTGGCTGGTGGGGCGGTCTATTCTTGTTAGTCATCTACCTCGTGAGTCGGTAAATCCATTTCCTTATACTCTCCGAATATGCCGAAACATCGTCATGGATCGTTTAAACACATTATACGGGGACTGCTAAAGGTTGCAGGAGTCGTTTTGATCTGGCGCGGCATTTGGCACGGACTCGATGCGCTCGACGTCATGATTTTTGGCGGAAGCCACGGATGGACCGCTATGGGCGGCGCAGTAATCGGGTTCCTCATCCTCTACCTTCCAGATCACGATATCCGCGAAGTCCTGCCTTAAACGCGAAGTGGATCCTACTGAGTTCGGGTTTGCCAAATTTCCATCGAGAAAGCCGTATGAGAAGAATTGAGTGCGCTGCGATTGCACTTTTGCTGCTGTTTGCTGCGGCCTTCGGATTGCACATTGTTAGCAAGTCGAGAACATTTCAGTTCTTCGGGCGTATAACCAGTCATGTTACGACGGATAGAAAAGTTGTCGCGCTTACATTTGACGACGGGCCAACAACATATACGAACGAAGTATTAAAGACGCTCAGCGAGAAAAACACTGTAGCAACATTTTATGTTACCGGATCTGGTCTTGAGCAGTATCCAGAAATCGGTACCTCTATTGTTGAACAAGGACACGAAATGGGAAATCATTCGTATTCGCATTCGCGGTTTATATTTAAGTCCCAAAATTATATTGATTCAGAAATCAACAGAACGAACGCGCTTATTCGTGATGCTGGTTTCGAGAGTGAAATAACCTTTCGACCACCGTACGGGAAAAAACTTTTCGGACTGCCATGGTATCTAATGAACCACAATATCCAAACCGTCACTTGGAATATAGAACCAGATTCTTACGGATCAGATAGCGAATTCATTGTTCGTTATACGGTCGATAATATTGAGAATGGATCAATTATCTTACTACATCCATTCTGTGAATCGTGTAACGGGAAACGCGCGGCCATTCCGGAAATAATCGATGCGCTTCGTGCGCGAGGGTATGAGTTCGTTACCGTATCTGAATTACTGAAGTTCAATCAGGACTAGTGCCGCCCTGATCGTTACCAGCCGAAGCCAAAAAAAGCTCGAACCCAAAAGGCCCGAGGCTTTTTCATGCTAGAGAAAAATATTGTACTGCCAGTATAAAAACAATCATCATTTTTGGAGGAATCGCCAGTTCTGGCAAAACTACGGACAGACGTAGTAACCCGATTGCGTTACAAATACAGAACACTTCCTCATCGTGTTGTATAAGTAGCGAATTTTCGCTTCAACATGTATAAAGGACAGCGTAATCATTGAATTTCACGTATGCCAACAATGAATCCATGGATCAATTTCAATGGGAACGCAGAAGAGGCGTTTGAGTTTTATCGATCGGTATTTGGCGGAGAGTTTACGCGGGTTACTCGACTGAAGGATCTTGCGAGCGATGAATTTCCTGTGGCAGAACAGGACGCGAATAAAATCATTTATATCGGTTTGCCAATCGACGGAAGCGAGTTGATTGGAAACGACATTCCCGAAAGCATGGGACGAGTGAGCGAAACAGAAAATCGAAGCAAGATTGCAATTCGTACGGAAAGCAAAGCAGAAGCCGACCGAATATTCAGCGGTCTTTCTGTAGGCGGCGACGTGGAAATGCCAATCGCCGACAGCCCTTGGGGTTCGTACTTTGGAATGTTCCGCGACAAATTTGGTATTGAATGGATGGTGGAATGTAATGTGAAGGAGTAATGGTCATTTCGCGCCGTGTATACTTCCCACATTCATTTCTGATCATTCTATGAACATCAATTACGCCGCGGTTCTTGTTGCGTCGCTTGCACAATTCGTGTTTGGAGCCGTGTGGTACACGCCTGTGTTTGGCAAAGTGTGGGGCAAGATTCATGGGTTCGACAAAGTTTCTAAAGCGGAACAGCAGAAAATGATGAAACAGATGGTTCCACTCCTTGGCATGCAGTTCCTTACCACGATCGTAACCACCGTCGTGCTTTCTGCGATGCTCACCGAAACAGCAAATGCATGGAGCGCATATGCTTTTGCAAGTCTTTGCTGGATTGGATTCATCGTTCCAACACAAGTGAGCGCAGTACTCTTTGGCGGCACCGAACCAAAGTGGGTCGTGACGAAAATTCTCATCATGGCTGGCGCCGCATTTGGATGCATGATGATTGCTGCAGCAATTCTTGGCGCGATGTAACGTCGCATTTCTCTCTCAACACCAACGCCCAGGCGAAACTGCCTGGGCGTTGTGTTATACGACCACACTGCAGCTATGGTATTCCCACAAATGAGAGTACGGTGAAGGATATGAACAAAACCCTCGGTATCGCAGTCGGAGCTATCATCGTTCTCGCAGCATGCGGATACGGAGCGTTTATGTACCTTACGCCAAATACCCCGGCACCCACGGCATTCAACCCGCGCAATGCCACATACACCATTGAAAGCTCGCACGTAACACTTGCCAATGGAAAATCAGGTTCCGTCGAGTTATTCGGCAACGGAGCAACAGGCGACGTCAATAATGACGGAACAGATGACGCAGTGTTTTTCCTTACGCAGTCGAGCCAAGGAACAGGAACGTTTTATTACGTCGTTGCAGCGTTGCGCTCCACAAGCGGAACTACAGGCACAAATGCCGTGTTGCTTGGCGACCGCATCGCTCCGCAAAATATTACTATTGCCGCAGGAATCATTACTGTAACGTATGCCGATCGAGCAACGGGTGAACCCATGACTACTCCCCCATCGGTAGGAAAAAGCAAAATACTGACGGTGCAAAATGGAGTACTCGTGGAATCCACATCAACCGATTACACCTTTACGTATCTCACATCACCAGACGAAACTACGGCATATTGCGACGGGGCGAATATGGATACCGACGGATACCGCGCATCGCTTACCATAAAGCACACGGGAACCATTGCGAAAGCAAATCCAACCATCAGCGAAATTCTGCGCGCCACGATCGACGCTGCAACCACGGGCATGTGCCACACCGTCATGAGCCAAACAACATTCACCGAAAAGGACGGCGTCGTCACCATTTCCCCTATCGATGCATGGGCAGGAATCTCCATCAGTATGTGCAGCTGTAAGCCGCAAGTTGAAGTGAACATTCTCCAGATTCCAGGAATGAAAAAAGTCATCTGGTCCGACGGTTCAGAAACAGCAAAGAGCGACATTGTTGTCACTACTCCAACTTCTCACGCCACAGTAACATCTCCCCTGCTCGTTACCGGATCCGCACGCGGATCATGGTTCTTTGAAGCAAGCTTTCCAGTGTCCCTCGTAGATTCTCACGGCAACATGCTCGGACAAGGTGTGGCGCAGGCCCAGGGCGATTGGATGACGAACGACTTCGTTCCATTTACTGCAACCATCACCTTCACCGCAGACACAAAGATTATTGGCGACGACGCAACGCTCGTTCTGAAAAAAGACAATCCTTCTGGCCTTCCAGCAAACGACGACGAACTTCGAGTTTCGGTGATTCTTGGGAAATAGCAACACGAGGCTCAGATTCCTCCAAAACACACAAAAGCCCAGCAGAAATGCTTGGGCTTTTGTATCCGCGAACAATTCGCTCAATTATAACGTTCCGTGGTCCTGTGCTAAAGTGTAGAGTAACGTTCTGTTATTCGCCGACTCATTTGAGACGATGCTGTATTCTATGAACCCCATTCGTACATACATCCAAGGCTTCCCTCCCGATGTTCGAAAACTTCTTCTTGCGGTGTACGCCGCAATACAGTCAGCGGCGCCACAGGCGGAAGACGACATGCGGTACGGAATGCCAACGCTACGCCTGAACGGAAAAAATCTTATCCATTTCGCGGCATTCAAGGCACACATCGGGTTGTATCCTACGCCGTCGGCCATTACCCACTTTCGCACAGAACTTTCAGGCTACACTACGTCAAAAGGCGCAATCCAATTTCCGTTCGCCAAGCGCGTTCCCCTCTCGCTCATCAAACGCATCACCGCATTCCGGGTAATGGAAGTAACGAAGGGCGATTAACTTTCTTATGGCAAACACCACCATCGCCAAAGGCACCGTCCATTCATTGCCAACAGATATTCGCAACGCACTCGTGAAACATTCTGCCGCACGAACGGCGTGGGAAACTCTTACCCCACTCGCGCGCAACGAGTGGATTTGTTGGGTGACGTTTGTAAAACAAGACAACACGCGCAAAGAGCACATTCAGCGCCTGGTATGCGATCTCAAGAACGGCAAGCGTCGGCCATGTTGTTGGATTGGATGCATTCATAGAACCGACAAGAAGATCAGTCCGTCCGTACAAGGAATCTTGAGCAAGCAAAAAAAGTCGTAAATCAAAAGACGAGGCATTGCTGCCCCGTCTTTTTGATCCGATGCGTGCATTACATTTCCATCACGACATTCCAGTTTGCATCAATCGTTTTTACGGCATTGTGTGCCTGGTTCTTGCTGTAGTCGGCCGAAGAGTAAATCTTGCTGCCGATGGTGTAGTCGTTGCGCTGTGATGCTGGGATGGTTACCACATAGCTGTTCCAACGTGATCCGTAGATTGCCTTTGCTGCAGCTTCGTTCATGATTGGGCGAAGGGTCTGGTTCACGTCTACTGCGTACACCGTGCTCGATGTGGAGAACTTCACGAGCGATGTTCCTGGGCGATACGTGACATCGTCGCCAGTACGCATTGCCGCCATCGCTCCCTTTGAAATTGTGACAACGTTGCTGAATGAAGCATACCAAGACTTGTACACGCTTTCTGTTGGAAAAAGGTGTTTGCTACCCTCCAAACCGTAGTAGTACACGGCATGACATGCATCAGATGCTGGAGCGTATGATCCGCACTGGGTCTTCACAACCGTTCCACGAGCAACGGAAACTGCTGGAGTGGAAGGGACTGTGCTTCCCGTTGTGATTGAAACCGTGCTCGTTGGGCCCGTAGTCCAGTTTCCGTCTCCATCTTTACACTTCGCGTACACCTCAGCGGTCGTTCGTGTATCAACGAATGTGTACGAGCGAGTAAACACACGAACCGGCGCGTTCATAGACGAAGCAGTCGTCATATCGAAAGCGCCCTTTCCGTTGATGTACAGACCGCAATACGTTGCCAATGTATCACTATGCCCTGAAGACACCGAAAATGTCACTGGAATTTGCGTCTGAGCGACCAATGGAGAAACTGTAGAAACCACAGTACCAACAGTGTCGATCTCAAAGGTTACACTCGTCGAAACGCTCACGTCGCCCATGCTGTCGTAGGCACGAACGTAGAAGGTGTGCCATCCGTTTGGAAGAGTCCAAAGGGTGTAGCTGGAAACGTTGCCGACTCCCTGCCAATCGCCGTTATCGAGCAAAACCTCGTACCACGTTGCGCCTTCTGCTGGAGTCCAGGTGAAGGTTGGGGTGGTATCGTTGGTGTACTTTCCACCAACAATTGTGAGGTTTACCGGAGTTGCGGGCGCTGCAAATGCTGGCGCTACTGCTCCAAATACCGAACCAGTGATCATCACCGCCGCCGCGAAACGGGTGGAAAACGATTTCTGCATAGTTTTGAGAATTATCCTCCAATAAGTTTCGCTGATATTACAGCGAGTTTTCGCATTTCTGTCAATAATTTCAGGGGTACGCTATCCTAAGCCGGCATATGAACCCACTCTCAATCCAGCACGTTTCAAAAATCTACAAAACGCCAAAAAAGGAAGACTTTCTTGCCGTAGACGACATTTCGCTCACCATCACTCCCGGGAGTATCCATGGCTTACTCGGTCCGAATGGCGCTGGGAAATCCACACTGATCAGTCTCATCGCAGGAATGAGCACACCAACTGAAGGCTCGATTACGCTCTTCGGCACTGACGTTATCAAATATCCCGAGGCCGCAAAGGGACTTATCGGTGTGGTCCCTCAAGAAGTGGTGGTGGAAATGGCGTTCACTGTTCAAGAAGTGCTGTATTACTTTTCCGGAATGTACGGCGTGCCCCAGGCGGAGCGCCAGGCGCGTATCGATCAAGCGCTTGAAGATCTTCAGCTCACCGAGAAAAAGCACGAAAAAGCGAAGAGCCTCTCCGGAGGCATGAAGCGCAGGCTCATGATCGCAAAAGCAATTCTCCACCAACCAAAACTCCTCATTCTCGACGAACCAACTGCAGGCGTCGACGTTGCGCTGCGTCAGAAAATCTGGGAACTCGTTCGCCGACTCAACGCATCTGGTACGACGGTTCTCTTCACAACGCACTACCTTGAAGAGGCCGAGCAACTTTGCGACTCCATCACACTCGTAAACCGTGGAAAGGTCATCAAGGAAGGAAACCTCAAAGATATTCAACAAGAATTCTCTCAGAACGTCATTCACTTCGAACTCTTCAATAAAACCGTCGCACATCCAAGTCGAGTTGTCGCGACCGGATCAGAGTTCGAATTCCCCATGACAAATCTTGCACAAGACATGAACATGCTCACCGCACACTACGGCGACAATCTCAAAAATATTCGCAGCGAAGCAGCGTCACTTGAACATATCTTCCTGACGCTGACCAAATAATTCTATGATCCTTTCCCTTCCCCAATCCGGCATGTGGGCATTGTATGCACGTGAAGTGAAGCGTTTTCAGAAACTTTGGATGGATACCATCTTTAATCCGATCGTATCTGTCGGTCTGTATCTTGCGGTGTTTGGCGTCATTGCTGGTGATCGCACCATTAACGGAGTGCCGTACCTCGCGTTCATCTACGTTGGGTTACTCAGCATGAACCTGATCAACGCGAGTATTTCCAATCCCGCATTCGCGCTCATCATCAGCAAAAATCTTGGAACCATTGTCGATTTACAGCTTGCGCCAATCTCACCTTGGCGCGTGGGGCTAGCGTATGCACTCGCCGCGCTGACTCGAGGAGTAATCACGCTTGCCGTCGGACTCGCTCTTACGGTGTGGCTCATTCCACTTAACGGAATCGCCCACCCGTTCTTGCTTCTCTTCGCGATCGCGCTCACCGGAATTCAATTTGGCATTATTGGTGTCGCGTTTGGCATGTGGGCAAAGAATTTCGAAGCACTTACATTTCTCACAACATTCATCCTTCAGCCAATGATCTTTCTTGCTGGCGTCTTCTACCCTATCGACAGCCTCCCGACGCCATGGAACATCATTAGCCAATTCAACCCCCTTCACCACAACGTGAATCTGCTCCGTTTTGCTGTAACAGACTACGCCGACGGCAATCCATGGAAATCCTTGCTTGTGGTCGTAGTACTCCTCCTCATCGTAACGATTGCCATGCAGTACATCGTCAAGAAAAAGCTTCGCTCGGAATAATCTATGGCATACGATGTCTGTATCATTGGCGCAAGCTTCTCCGGGCTCACGCTTGCCCATCATCTTCCGAAAGATCTCAACGTCCTCATCATCGATGCGAAACCAGAAGCGGGATCAACAGTAGAATCGACGGGGCTGATTACCGTGAGGACTCGGGATGAATTTGCGACATTCTTGCCGATCCACGATTTCATCACGAATCCAATTTCGGCGATCGCGGTCATTGCGCCAGGACTCGAAGACATGTTCGTCTCCACTGTTCCAGAGCCATGGATTTACCAAACGGACACAAAGGCGCTCGTCAAAGCACTCGCAGATCGCTTGCCATCGAACGTCACGCTCCGAACCAAGACCGTTTTCCTCGGAGTGAACAATGCCGATCGTCCAACGAAGGTTCGTGTTCGATCGTTAGGGTCGGACGAAGAAGAAATCGATGTCGCATTCCTTGTGGGTGCTGATGGCGGACATTCGAAGGTCGCGCAATGCGTGAACGGACTTTCGAAAAATACGAAATTTCTCTTCGGCTACGAGCAAGTCTTCTTTGGTGATGTCCTTCGAGGCCCAAAGCCGGAGGAGACGATTTTCCACTACTGGTTCGGCGAATTCTCTCTCGGCTACGGCGGATGGTTGTCACCAACCATTGTTGATGGAAAGAAAGCGTTCCGTATCGGCTTGGCAAAGATGATGAAGGACCGTGGTGATGCAAAGCAACTTACGGAAACGTTTGTGAAGCAGCTTGTGGATCGCGGCGATATTCGCGTCGATGGAGACATCGCGAAACCGGGATACGTCTTCGGTAGTCACATTCCAATCGGCGGAACGCGATCGAGGATTTCGAAAAACAACGTGCTCCTCCTCGGCGATGCGGCCGGATTCTGCGGAGCGTTTGCGGCAGACGGAATAAAAGGATCCGTTATTTCGGGAAAAGAAGCCGCAATTCTTATTCCGCAATTTCTTCGGGGGAAAATCGATGCACTTGAGCGGCTTCATACAAGAATGAATACGCACGGCGGAATCATGAGCTACTATCGCAGGCAGATGCTGTACCGATTCATCTGGAGCGTTATGCGGCGCAACCGTACGTTCCGCGCGATGTTCGATATTATCGCCGCTGAACATGAAACATTCCTGGACCAATTCTGCGACAGTAAGGACAAACATCGAAGTTTGGCGTGGACGGTGCTCAAGTGGAAGCACACAGTTCGATTGATGCGATACTCGGCGTATTGGGCATTTGATGCGGTATACACGATTGTGAGAAAGGTCTGAAGTGACCTTAGAGGGGTTGTGATGGGAAGAGCGAGGCGTGATGCGCGAAGATTTCCGGGTTTGGGTGTGTCAATTCACATTCTGCGACTGTAAAGACCTCTTTACATACCTTTTCGCAATTTCATTGGGCTTTTTCATCGAAAAAGTGTAAACTCCTCTTTACACTCAAGGATAAGGAAATCGAGTACCCCACGCTCTTCTTCCGCCCCAACCCACTCCAAGATTCAGTTCAGATTATATTTATGTCCCTCCGCTATATCTCACGACTCAACTTCTATCGCTCCTCCGAAGGAATCTCTCAACTGGCTCTTTCAAAGGCACTCGGAATCTCCCGCCAAACACTTTCGGCACTCGAATTCGAAAAAACCCAGCCAACATTGCTCGTTGCCCACAAAATCGCCGCGTACTTCGCGGTCCCAATCGAAGACATCTTCACCTTTAAAGACCTAAAGGCATAAACGCTGTCCCCGCCGTTCCTTGACCCCAATCCCAAAAACTGGCATACTTTGGCCAAGTTTTGGGGCATTGCCCCTTTTGATTTTCGCCAGTATGGAATTCCGCAATATCGCAATCATCGCCCACGTTGACCACGGTAAAACCACGTTGGTGGACGCCATGCTCAAACAGTCCGGAACCTTCACGGACCGCGACGTTATTGAAGATTGCGTCATGGATAGCAACGAGCTTGAGCGCGAGCGCGGCATTACCATTTACGCCAAAAACACCGCAATCATGGTGGATGGCATCAAAATCAACATCGTCGATACCCCTGGCCACGCCGACTTCGGTTCAGAGGTTGAGCGTGTGCTCCGCATGGTGGATTCAGTGCTTATTCTCGTCGATGCGTACGAAGGCCCAATGCCACAAACCAAGTTCGTGCTCCGCAAGAGCCTTGCGCTTGGCTTAAAGCCAATCGTCGTCATCAACAAAATCGACAAGCCAACCGCTCGTCCAGATCATGTCCTGAACATGATCTTCGACCTTTTCGTCGAACTCGGCGCCAGCGACGCACAGCTCGATTTCAAACACATTTACACCATCGGTCGTGACGGAATTGCAAAGATGGAGCTTACGGACGAGAGCAAGGATCTCCGCCCACTCTTCGACCTCATTCTGAAGACCGTTCCACCAGCAAAGAGCGACACCACAGCTCCAATGCGCATGCAGATCGCAAACTTGAAATACGATAACTACGTCGGACGTATCGGTGTTGGACGTATCGTTGAAGGAACGCTCAAGGCTGGCATGAATGTGACAGTCCTCAAACAAGATGGAAGCAAAGAGAGCCAAAAGATCACAAAACTCTACACGCACAAGGGCCTCGTGAAGGTAGAGGTGGAGTCCGCAGAAGCTGGAGATATTGTGCAGATTGCGGGTATCCCAAATATTTACGTGGGCGAAACCGTTGCTGAACTTGCCACCGCTGAAGCATTGCCAACGCTTTCGATCGATGCACCAACACTTACCATGGACTTCATGGTGAATGATTCCCCATTCGCTGGCCGCGAAGGAACGCTCGTCACCAGCCGTCAGATTCGCGATCGTTTAGAACGCGAGCTTGAAACGAACGTTGGATTGCACGTGGAATTTCCAGATAATGGCGATGAATTCAAAGTCTCTGGCCGTGGCGAAATGCACCTTTCCGTGCTCATCGAGCAGATGCGCCGCGAAGGTTTCGAACTTCAGGTGTCTCAGCCAGAAGTGATCATGAAGGAAGAAAACGGCGTAAAGATGGAACCAATGGAAAGCGTTATTGTGGACGTGCCAGACGAATACTCCGGAACCGTCATCGAAAAGCTCGGCAAGCGCAAAGGCGAAATGACGAACCTCATGAGCGAAAACGGTTCAACCCGCTTGGAGTACATCATGCCAACGCGTGGATTGCTCGGCTACCGCACAGAGTTCATGACCGACACGAAGGGCGAAGGAACACTCTCCCACATCTTCTCCAACTACGGCGTGCACAAGGGTGAGATCAACCGTCGCTCCACCGGAAGCATCATCTCTGGATTCCCTGGAACCACCACCCCATACGCTCTGGCGATGGTTCAGGAACGCGGCCCACTCTTTATTGCTCCTGGAACAGAAGTGTACGAAGGCATGGTTATTGGCGCCTCGATGAAAGAGACGATGACGGTGAATCCAGTGCGCGAAAAGAAACTCACGAACATGCGTGCATCGAGCGCCGATCACATCGTCGTGATCGTTCCACCAATCGACATGAACTTGGAACGTTCCCTTGAATATATCGACCGCGACGAATACGTGGAGGTTACCCCAAAGAACGTCCGCATCCGCAAGCAACAGCTCACCGAGCACGGCCGCAAGAAGGCTGGAAACACGGCGTAAGATACAAAACAAAAACCGGACTCGCGTGAGTCCGGTTTTTGACTGCCTATCGTTTCATCTTCAGGAATGGATTTTTTCCCGCCACCATCATGTAGATTCCCGAAGGGATGAACACGATTGGTACGGCGATGAAAAAAATCAACATACTGCCGACCGTTTCCCAACTCACCAGATCCGCGATCGCGAGAACTATTCCGAGAAGAAATATCACGAACCCCACGAACCTACGCTGACGTTTTACCTCTGGAGTGTTCGCAAGGGCAGGATTGGCCCGAATCGCCGCCTCCCGTGCCTCATTTTCCCGAACCTTTGCCGCGAACGATTCTTTCAATCCCATACGTTTTAGTAATCGCGCAGCTTCTGAATAATGTCTTTCTGCTGAATCTTTTCGAGTGCTTTTGCTTCAATCTGACGGATACGCTCGCGAGTAACGTCGAATTCGCGGCCGACTTCTTCCAAGGTGTGCGATACACCATCCTCGAGTCCAAAACGCATTTCGAGAATCTTCTGTTCACGAGGCGTAAGATCACGCATCGCTTCGTGCACGTAGTCGCGGAGCAACTGACGAGCCGCAGCCTTATCTGGCGCAAGGTTCTTGGTGTCTTCAATGAAGTCCTCGAGCGTTGAATCGTCATCGTCGTCACCAACACTCGTGGTGAGCGAAACCGTTTCCTGGGAAATCTTTTGAATGTGCTGGACCTTCTCCAGCGACATGTCCATCTCGGCAGCAAGCTCTTCAAGCAACGGTTCGCGTCCAAGGTCCTGGATCAACCGACGCTCAATCTGCTTGAAGCGGTTGATGGTTTCCACCATGTGCACCGGAATACGAATCGTTCGCGACTGGTCGGCGAGCGCACGAGTGATTGCCTGACGAATCCACCACGTTGCGTATGTGGAGAATTTGTATCCCTTTCGATACTCGAATTTCTTCACCGCGCGGAACAATCCGACGTTTCCTTCCTGAATAAGATCGAGAAGGGAAAGTTGCTTTCCAACGAACTTCTTCGCGATGGAAACGACGAGACGAAGGTTCGCTTCGATCAATCGGCGTTCAGCCTCTTTCTCGTTTCGTTCCTTTCGTTTTGCCAGTGCAACTTCCTCGTCTGCGGTAAGCAGCGGGATCTTTCCGATTTCCCGCAGGTACATCTGGATGGAATCTTGCGTGAGCTCCGATGATACCGAGTTGTCCGCTTTTTTATCGACATGAATACGCAACTTGTCGTACACGTCGTCACGAGACTTGCTTCCACCAAGAAAACCCTCCTTCATCTCGACGAAGTGCAAACCTTTACGCTCCAAACGATCGAGGAATTCCTCGAACAGTTCCAAATGGTCTTCAACAAATCCAAACGCGAAGAGTACTTCATTTTCCGTTACGAATCCACGAGTCATCCCGCGCTCAACCACACGAGCCAACACTTCTTCCGTTGGCGGCGCAGACTTTTTATCGGGATGCGGAATAAATGGCTTCCCCTTTGGCGTTGGCTTTTCCTTTGCCTTTGGAGCCACGGCCTTCTTTGCCGCTGCCTTTGCAACTGGTTTCTTCGAAGCCACAGGCTTCGACACCTTGACGGTCTTCGTGATTTTCTTCACGGTGTTCTTTAACGATTTTACAAAAGCTTTTCCAGTAATCTTCTTCCCTTTCGGTGTTGGCATAAACGGGCAAAACGCCTAAGACCCGAAAATCGCGACGCATCGCATATCATTTTCGAGTGGTCAGGTCGCGATAAGCGCGCATCAACTGCTGAAGCCGTTCGTTGTCGCCAGACAACTCGGCTTCACGGATATCGCGCTCCAAGGCGGATCGCAAAATGCGATGTCGCTCTTGGGAAACAATCGTGATATTTCTGTCCGCTTCTTGTCGCACCTCTGTAGGCGAAAGTCCGACCAAGAGCTCATCCATGCGGAGGGCCAAGGCGTTCACTGCGGATGTCTCCCGCAATTTACCTTGTGCATCGAGCCAGGTCCGAAGTCGCGTAAAAAGAGTTTGTTGGGGTGCCGACGGTGTGGGAAGCTGTTCGGCCGCATGATACACAATGCCGAGCGCGTTGTACAGCGTTTTCCACAAGTCGCTTGAGAGCATTTCTTCGCTAATCACAGATAAGATCTCCTTCGTAAACCCTTCATACCGGAGCGCGACGCCGAACAAAAATGCCGCCGCTTGGTCGATTTTCGTGTCCGGGACGATCGGCAGTGCCACAATTGGAACCGCAACAACCTTTGCCCCCTGCCCCTTGCCCTCATTCCCCCTCACCGGCGCCACCCTCGCCGCCAGCATCTGCTGAAGCGATTCAATATCGACGTGCGTCGCATCGCTCATCCTCAAAAGATAGAGATGTCGACTGTCCGGTCGTTGAAGCTTCGCGACGTACGGCAATAATTCATCGACGAGCGCCTTCCGAGCCTCGATCTTTGCAGCTCCCGATCCATCTTCAAATCCCCGAAGGCGCTTCGTGAACACATATTCGATGACGTCTTCCGAATGCACGGCGATCTTTCTCCAGAGATCCGGATCCTTCTCCACGATCTCGTCAGGATCCTTCCCTGCTCCATCGGGAATAATCAAACAGCGAATTTCGAATTGCGGCGCATTCGGATCCTTCTGCAGTTCGAGTGCGAGATCGAGTACGCGCTTTGCCGCAGCGAATCCAGCAGCGTCTTCATCGAGCGCGAAAATAATACATTTTGTATATCGCGCCAACGTTCGGAGCTGTGAGGTCGTTAGCGCCGTTCCCGAAGATGCGACGATATTCTCAACTCCCGCTTTATGCGACGCGATAACATCAAGGTTCCCCTCAACGACAATAATCGACTTCTTTTCACGCATTCCCGCTTTTGCAAGATGCAATCCGTACAACATGTCACCTTTCTTGTAGATGGGCGTTTCCGGCGAATTCATGTACTTCGGCCCGTCCACCCCCTCCGACTCCCCCTTCGTAAGGGGGAGGGTTGTCGGTGGCAACTGACGCGCAGTAAACGCAACAACATTCCCCGCCGCATCGCACAATGGGATCATTAACCGATTCCGGAAGCGATCGACGATTCCCGATCCGCTCTTTCGCTGCAGGCCAAGTCCGCCTTGAAGAATTTCAGCGTCAGTAAATCCGTTGCGCTTCAAACACGTCGCCAGCGCATCCCATGAGTCGGGAGCTGCGCCGAGCTTAAACTTCGCGACGAGATCGGCTGGAATATTTCGCTTTGCAACATACGCACGAACTGCCTCACCAAATGGTGCGTCGGCGAGTATAGAAGCATAAAACTTCGCAGCAACATCGTGCATCGCCACCAAACGTTCCTTTGTATGATCTTCAGGCCGTGGCTTATACGCTGGAAGCTCGACGCCTGCTTTCAGCGCGAGATGACGAAGCGCCTCTGGGAACGTGAGGCCATCGATTTCCATCACGAAGCTGAAAATATCGCCGCCTTTATCACACCCAAAACAATGCCAGCTTTGGCGTTCGCGAGACACATGAAAACTTGGTGTGCGCTCTGCGTGAAACGGACACAATGCCTTTAAACTCCCCACCCCGGCCGGTTTTAACTGAATATAATCGCCCAGCACCTCGGCAACGTCCAGCTTCTGTTTAATCTCATCTTTAGGGTCGAGCATGGGGAGAGTGTAGCAGGGAGATGGAAAATGGGCGATCGCTACGCTTGAGCGATCGGGATTACCCTTGAGCGAATTGAGCGAGTGGAACGGAGCGAAAGTTAAACGACAACGACCGGTATCCCGAGGGACACCGGTCGGCGTGCGTTGGTCACACGCGAACGGAACGAGGAATTCTCTGCCAATCAGGTATTGTCCCAGGTCGGCGCGAACTCGTAGGTGATCTCGTAGTCGGCACTGGCCCCGTCCTCGATGCAGCGCCAGGTGGCATGCGTGGCGTAGGCGGTGCCAAGGAGCATGGTTTTCACCAGGGACGGATGGCGTACCCGCGCGAGATCCTTGCGATCCTTCACCGCGCCCCAGATGAGCTCGTTCGCTTCGGCATCGAACGCTTCATTCTTCGCCGCACGACTGGCGCAGGAATCCCCGAGCTCGTCGTGGCAGTAAATGGAGTTTCGCGCGTCGCTGAGAACCGCCTGCTGAAGTTCGCACCCCTCCACGAACCGTCCGGTGATCTTCGCGAACTGATCGCGAGAAGCGATGTCCTGTTGCGAGAAGAACCCGTACCAGCCCGTGGCACGCTCAGCACCGACGATGATCGAGTCCGAAAACTCGAAGCCGAAGAACACAATACAAATACCGAGAAGATAGCGCATTCATTCCCCTGGAAGAGATGCGAGCCCGACTAGCTTCGCATGAACAATATAGCAGATATTAGCCAAGAAAGCAAACTCAAATCGAACACCCGACCTTCGTCAGGTCGGGTGTCGTTGCCCTGAGGGCGCGTAGTCACAGGGGGAAGAGGTTGGGATTCTTTTCCATCGCCGTGGTGACGATCGTCGCCGGGTGGAGCGGCACGTGATAGACGACCCGCTGCGTTGAACGCTCGGCAGGCTCGCCGAGTAACCGCTCGCGCGGCACCCAGGCACGTCCTCCGTCTTCACGGAGCTCCCCGATCTGCATCGGATCTGCGCTCTGCCGCGCGACGTAGTCTCGCCCACCCCTCCAGGCCGCAACGAGTTCGCCATGGCGCCTGACCACCGGAACCAATCGCCATCCGTAGGACTCGGCCGCCCTTGTGAGGCGTTCGCGTACCCAGTTGTGGTGACGGCGTCCCTTGATCATGGCCCAGCGTAGCACGATGCCTGCGTTCTCGTCCGTCATCACACCAGAGATCCGGCCGATGAGCCAGCTGAGAACCTTGAGCTGCTCGTGCGCGGGGCGACGGCTGACGTCGGACCCCATCTTCCGAGCCGCCCACGGCATCTCGCCAACGATCTTGAGGATCGCGGTGGCGGCGAGCTGCACGACGACGTGTTTCGGAACATCGGACATCGCCGCGATCGCCGCAGCCGCGAAAAACTCCGCCGTCAGCTTAGACGCGCCTTCCGGCGCACCCTTGCCGCTCTCGAGACGATCGATGAGCCACGCGTCGATCCGCCGCACCGTGTCATCACTACCTTCGAGCAGGAACTCGATGGCGTGCGTCTCCTTCATGGCCTTGCGGACCGGCTGGAGACGGATGGAGTCGCTGACGTGAGGGAAACAGTCGAGCCAAGCGATCCCGAGCTTGGACATATCGCCGTCCTCGAGCACCGCCTCCATGATGCGGCGGCGAGTGAACTCGGGGATCGCCCGGAACATCGCAGGGGCGTTCATGATCTCCACGCGCTGGGCGTGGGTCGTGATGTTCCCGGTCAACTCAGCCAGACACTCATCATGCAGCCGCTGGTCGTGCTCCGCCGATCGGTTCGTCAACAACCACTGGAGTGCCAGCTCGAAAGAGAGCTCTCCCCCACGGATCCGAATTCCGATCTCAGAACGCACGCTCCGCGCGTTCATTGCATTGCGATCGTAGATGGCATCGAGCCGCCACTTCACGTCTTCCCAGTTGGACCAGTCGAGGTTTCGGATACGCACCCGGAATTCCTCTTCCAGTCGGGCACTACGCATCCTGTCGGCAATCCAATCGCTCATCACTTCTCCCGGTGAGGCATCGCCTCTCTGAAGGTAAGACACTCGTACAACGAACTATTTATCATAGCACATTTTTCTCTCTTTTGCAACCAAAAACCGCCAATCTTGGCGGTTTTTGGTTGTTTTCTTGCTTTTTTATTGCGCTATCGACAGTGCCACATACGGAGCAGCTTTCATATCGGTTTCGATCATCTTTTCCAGACGATCTTGGAGGAGTCCTTGCGGATCCTTCTGAAGGCGAACCTTTGGGAATTCGCGTTTCAAGAAGTCGGTGACGGTTTTTTCAACCGATGACAACAACTTTTCTTTGCGGAAACCGAGGGTTGCGATGTTTACCTGGACAATGTTGCCGTCTTTGGCAATTGCATCGATAACCATCACGCCTTCGTCGCCGAGGCGCTTTCGCTCACGGAGCGTTTCGCCATCAACAACATCGTACTGGTTGCCGTCCACGAAGATTGGATCGACAGGAACTTTCTTTTTTGTGAGCGTTCCCACGCCGTCTTTCGTAAACTCCATGATCTGACCGTTATCCGCAATCATGATCTTATCGCGCATGAATCCGGTTGCAGTTGCTGCTGCGGCATGATGATGCAAGAACGCGTGATGACCTTCAATTGGAATAACGTACTTTGGCTTCACCATCTTTACGACTTCCCCAAGATCCGCTGCCTTTGCGTGGCCACCAGCATGAATATTGAGCATGCGGTAGTTCACCACCTTCGCACCAAGGCGATAGAACTTGTCGGTAATAAACTGCACCGTGCGCTCGTTTCCAGGAATAACGGAGGACGAGAAGACGACAGAGTCGCCCGGCATTACGCGAACATCGCGCAAGTCGCCGTCGGCCAAGCGGTAGAACGCTGCGTTCTGCTCACCTTGCGCGCCAGGGAAAATGGCGAGCACTTTATTTGGCGGGAAGTTTTTCACCTCTGTAATATCGAGCAAGGTTCCTGGCGTTGGGTTGATGTAGCCAAGATTTTGCGCAATTTCGAGTGTGGTTTTCAAGCTGAGTCCGCCAATAGCAACATAGCGACCGTACTTTTCAGCAAGCGTGATGATCTGCGCCAAACGCACAACGTTTGTGCTGATCATTCCAAAGAGCAAACGACCTTTTGCCTGTGCAACAATGGTATCGAGGTCGTGCATCACGTCGCGTTCCATGAGCTGGTTACCACTCTGTGTTGCATTCGTGGAATCGGAAAGTAATGCAAGAACATTCTTGTCGCCAAGCGATTTCATCTGTTCAAGGTAACGCACTCCATCCTTATCCTTAGGATCAAGGTCGACCTTAAAGTCACCCGTGTGAACAACAGTTCCGCATGGCGTTGAAATAATCGCTGCGAGCGCAGAAGGAACCGAATGCGAAACGCCGATGAATGAAACGGCGAAGTTGCCCAGTTCAAGCGTAGAGATTTCGTCGATTGGACGCATGTCCACCTTTACTTCTGGCGTGTATTCCAATTTCTTAGCGATCAACGCGAGGGTGATCGGAGCTGAAAAGAGAGGTACACCCGGCAAAAGTGGCATGAGGTACGGAATGGCGCCAATGTGGTCCATGTGCATGTGCGTGATAATCACGGCACGAACATTTTTCTCTCGGCCCTTAATGTATGAAAGGTCTGGCACGATGCCATCAATTCCGCGCATGTGCTCTTCACCGAACTGAATACCCATGTCGATGATAATAATATCCTCGCCGTATTCCAGGATGGTCATGTTTTTGCCAACCTCTTCATTTCCGCCCATGACAATCACGCGCAAGGTATCTTGAGCATCGCTTGGCTTGTGGATGGAATAATGATCCTTTGGCGTAAGCTCCAGCTTACCGTATGCCACACCATGACCGGTGCGTGGATGCTTTGTATCTGGAGTTTTCCAGGCTGCGCCTCTGCCTCCGCGGCGACCGCCTCTGCCTCCTCCTGCTGAACGTGGACCCGATGTTGAACGTGGTGAATTCACCATAAATATGCGGACTTCCTCTTTGGCCGATTTTGGGATTGCGTCATCGGAAACTCACTCAACGTACACATGAAGTACGTTTCGCGAGCTTTGCTTGTCGCGCACCCAAACTCGGCACAAATATGAAGTCCTCTGTTAATCTGACTAAAATGATCGTCTTAGGACGCTCGCACCTGTGGGTTTTCGATCGGAAAACGAGCGAAATCGAACTCAAAAACCACAAATGCGAAGGTCGTAACACATGAAAACACCCAATCGAACCAGGATAATTCGTTATTTTGGACGAGAGCGACAGGAGGAGATACCAACAAGAGCACCAACACTCAAGACCACAGTATACCCCATATCTCCCCTGGCGTAAAGCGCTATCTCAATTTGCGCTACGTAAGCCGATCGCATTTCCACTTTCATATTTCTTCAAACATGTATAAAACGCGAGGATCGCAATAGCCACCCAAACCAATGCCGCAATCCAGAGTCCTAAAAGAAAAAGCCAGTTTTGCGAACGGACGATTTCCACAGGAATGCCACCAACAAGAATGGATGGAATAACAACGGTATAAAAAATGCGCGCCGCGTCGGAGTACAGTGCTGACGGATAGAGACTTGGAGAAAGGAATGACTTATACAAGCTCATCGCGATCGAGTCTCCATCAAGCAGAAAAAACGCCGGAAGTTGCGAAAGAATACTCATCGCGACCGTGATTGCTGCGCCAGGAATGATTGCGAGGAACATCATTCCAATCATCTCAGGCGTTGCCTGAATCTTTACTGCATACAGCACAAGAAGTATTAACCCGAACACAGCGTCACCAAGTGCGGCAACGTCAGTCTTGCTCGTCAGTACGCGCCACAGAACCGTATTCGGCGAAAGCAAGATTCCATCAAACGATGCATCTGCTACGTATTTATTGATCCACGGCGCACCTCCAAAAAACGCAAACGCAAGACCGAATGTGATTGTGCCAAATCCAAGAAGGCCAACGGAGTCCCATACATCCCAGCCGTTCACCGTGCCGAACGTGGTAAAGAAAATCGCCCACACCGCAACAAACGCACTATCATTTATCATCATGCCAAACACCTGCAAGCCAAAGGCGATACGATTTTCCAAAGCAGCACGAAGATTCGTCCTCCATGAGAGTACTGCGACGGCCCATTCATGGTGTAGTGTTTTCACGAACATATTATCCGCCATTTACTGCAACGCGCTTCATTGCAAGATGCCACATCAATCCAACCACACCAGCCATAATCATCATCCACAATGCCTGTGATACAAAGAGGAACGGCGCGTGATGGAGAAAATCTGGAGTGAACGCCTGTGAAAATGCCATCATCGCACCGAACGGCGACCATTCCGCAATGAGCCGAAGAGCGTTCGGGAACAAAACGATTGGTACAAACGCCCCACCAACAATCATCACGAGCTTATCAACGATCCACATCACTGGCATGGAATTTTCAATCCAAAATGCACTAAGGCCGACGCAGATAAACACCATAACAGAAATAAAAATCCCAAGGACAAATAAACCAACCGTGGTCAGAAACCATACCGGGGTCGCATGCACTTCTGGCGCACCAACATACACCATAAGAAAGGAAAAGTTCACCACAAGCTGCTGGCCGAGCATCGGAATTTGCTTTCCAAGTCGGTGCGCAACACGCCACAACAAATAATGCATCGGCTTCACAAGCCGCACCTCAATACTCCCGTCTTTCACGTCATCAGAAATGTCTCGAAAAATATATCTGGTTCCAACGCCCCAATACACAGAATACATCGCCAACGACCATAACACCGTCGCGAGATTCATTCCACGAACAGAGGCGGTGCCGATGCTACTCTGGTACACCGAAAACAAACCAAAAAGCGTGACGATGGTGCAGCCCAACGAAAAGACGAGCGGAAGCAACCGTTCGGTGGTCGATCGTGCCGCTAACTGTACGATCGTTACAAACGTTCGGAGACTATTTTGCCGCGGCATACACAGAGGCAATAACCTCTTCAAGGGTTGGATTGGAAATATCCAAGTCGTCAACATCGTGCTGCTGCATCAACGTGCCGATAACATCGTTCACACGGTGCTTTGTGGTATCAATATCAAACGTAACCGCGCGATCGTGACGCACAATCTGCTTCGCTCCGATGAGTGAGAAGTCCTTTGCATGGTTCCCAAGATCTGCCCGAACATGCTTCACGGTAAAATATCGTTGTTGCAATGCCGCCGTTGATTCGTCAATGATGATTTTTCCATGATTCACAATAACCGTCCTGTCACACAGCGCCTCAATGTCACCAGCGTCATGCGATGTAAGGAATAGCGTCACGCCCTCCTCCTTACACAGTGTGTTCAGCACGTCTCTCAGCGATTGTTTTGCAACCACATCTAAGCCGATTGTTGGTTCGTCAAGAAAAATAATCTCCGGCTTGTGCAAGAGCGACGCGGCGATCTCTGCGCGCATACGCTGCCCAAGGGAGAGCTTCCGAACAGGTCGATCAAGAAATTCCTCCAGCGCGAACATCGACGAAAGCTGCTTTGCCCGACGACGAATCGCCAACGCCTTCATTCCATACATCACACCAAAGAGCTCGAACGAGTCCGCAACGGGAAGATTCGCGATCAGTTGCGATCGCTGACCAAAAAGCGTTCCAATCTTGTATGAAAGCTCGCGTCGATCGCCAGTAGGATTCAGCCCGGCGACCCGCACATCTCCCGACGTTGGATGGAGAATGCCGGTCATCATTTTAATCGTTGTCGATTTTCCTGCACCATTCGGCCCAATGAACGCTAATCGCTCGCCGCGTTCAACGGTGAGTGAAATGTT
Source organism: Patescibacteria group bacterium (assembly GCA_038064675.1). Classification (GTDB taxonomy): domain Bacteria; phylum Patescibacteriota; class Patescibacteriia; order UBA9934; family UBA9934; genus CAIKHN01. The sequence goes on from JBBTSM010000003.1 coordinate 41,015, forward strand.
ATCCACGGCATGAATAATTTTCTTATCAGGGCGCCAAAAGTTCTTCCACGCGCCATACGCAGGATTCCGAATGATGGTAGAAAATGATTTCGAAACATTCTCAAGAACAATGTGATTCCTTGCCATATTTACAACCCAAACGGTGGCTCTGCTGGCGCTGCGGTTCGAAGCGCCGCTGTGCCCGAACGTGCATACATTTCGTCTTCAACCTCCTGCCGATCGCGGCCATACATGAGACGAGAGATCTGTTTCAATCCATCTGCCATGTCCTTGCTTCCCTTAATTGGAGGATCAGCCTTCAGTGTGAATGGTTTTTCCTGACTTCCGTTCACCAACACCTTTGCACTCCACGTCCACGCAGCCGCATTCATCAAATCGTACGGACTAAATGTTGGTTCGAAAATCTTTCCTAACACCTCTGTATCATCCGGACCAACTTTTGCGACCAGGAATGATCCGACGTTTCCAAGCACCGCATCGCGAATCTTTGTATCCCCGTTCTTCACCAACTGACCCATGTACTGGTGTGCCATCACCAAACTCAAACGATATTTGCGTGCCTCGGAAAGAATCGTCGCGATTGATGGATTCACGAAGTTCTGGAACTCGTCGATGTACAGCACAAAATCTTTACGATCCTTTTCTTCCGTATCACCACGGGTAAACGCCGCAATCTGTAACTTCGACACCAAGATTCCTCCAATCAGCGCTGTACACAATTCGCCGAGCTTTCCCTTGCTCAAGTTGACGATGAGAATCTTTCCAGAATCGAGAATGTCGCGGAAATTAATCGAACTCTTCTCCTGCGAGATGATTGGACGAATAAATTCGTTGTTCACAAACTCGCTGAACTTCGACGTAATATATGGAACCATGTTCGCGAGCGATCCTTCGCCGCCCGCCTTCTCCGCCTGCTTCTCCCAGAAATCCACCACTAAACGACTCTTACACTTCGACAGTTTCATCTTTCGGTACGCGTCGTCTGTCAGCACCTTCGCGATTTCGATCAGTGTCGAGCCACTGTTCGGATCATCCATCAATAGCAACATCGCGTTGCTCACATACTGAATAAACATTGGACCACCCGTTGCTTTCAAATCGTACAGCTGATCGAAAATCGCCAACATCTCGTTCACCACTTTCGTTTTCTGCTCTGGGAATTCTGGATCAAACTCCAACATGTTCAAACCGAACGGTCGCTCAATGTCGCCAGGATTGAAGTAAATCACATCGTCGATACGATCCTTTGGTACCAATCCCAAACACCCTTCAGCCAAGTCACCATGCGGATCAATCACCGCAACGCCAAGACCATTCGCAATATCCTGCGCAACAAGATTTTGAATGTATTCCGATTTTCCGGAACCTGTTTTACCAATAATGTACAAATGTCTGCGACGATCCGCGATGCCAAGACGTACAACGGTCTCTTTGCTGCGATAGATGTTTGTCCCAATGCGCAACCCTTCTGTTGGCATATTGAGCGGTGCTGGTGCGATGCGCGCAAGCATCCACCGAATGTTCGGCGTGTCGGTAGACGGCAACGGCATGTGCCACAATCCCGCCATCTCTTCCGTGTTCAAAACGATAGAATGCTTCTCGGAGAATCTGCGGTAAATAAAATCCTTCAAGATGCCATCTTTTCCGCGAGGAATTACTTTCGTGAATGAATTTCCAAATTCGTAAATGTTAAATTGGTTGAACGCAGAAAACACGTTGTCGAGGTACGACTTCGCGATGTCTGGCGTAGAGCCACATGCGATGATGCGGATATTCGCCTCCATGCCAGCCTTTGAGATTTTATTCTCAATACCCTCCAACATCTTCGTTTCCGCCTGGCTGAGCTTGCGATCCTTTCGTTTCTGTTCTTCTTTTTCCTTAGATTCCTTTGTGCCAAACCAGCCGGAAAAGAAGTTTCCACCATGTTCAGCCTCGTGCAACGTCATGCCCTCTTGCATATGACGAACAATCTTTGCGCCTCTATCACGCCAACCATGATGCGTTGCCCGAATAATGTATTGAATTGCCACGCCATCAGCATCCGCCACCTTCGACATCGCGTTTGTGAGCGGATTCAAGGGATCGCTCTCAAGGTCCTTATACGTCTTTACCGGGAACACACTACTCCGCTTCAACGTAACATAGCCACCAAGCATCGTGCCCTGTGGCGAGAACATGTTGTAATCCAATACTTCCTCAAATTGCGCGTCGCTCCACTGTGCGTGTAATTGCTGCTCAAAAAACGCGCGCATGTTTTTTGGAAGCGTTACGTAAAACGTCACCAATTTTTTGTGCGCAACAATTTCCAGTGCAACAGCGTCAGAACGACCAAAAAACCACGCAGAAATACCATGATGAGGTTTTAAGCCACCAATTGCCGCGTAAATTCCCTCTGCCATCGCAATATGTTCCTTGATCTGCGACGTTGCCTCATTTTGTTTTGCGTCTTCCTGATTACGGAATCGTGGAATTGTCACCATCAACGTAATGGTTGAATCTTCCCCGCCACGCAAGTGGCTTTGCGCGATAAGTCGAGAACGAATAAACAACACCATTGCGGCGGCAATGCCCACAACGGAAGCAACAATGAAGAGCATCGGAAGAATGTCGCTCAACGACGACGTTGCAACAGCCGGCGACAACGTTGGAGCAAGGTCGTCCAGCCCGTATGGATTTGATTTTGCAAGGGCAAGAAGCGTATTCAGCACAGAAAATAATGTTATTAGGGCTTTCTCATTTGAGACTATTTTCGATGAACCAGGAGCAAAGTTCGCGAGACGTACTTCATGTGTACGTTGAGCGAATTTGCGACGCAGTGAGTCGAAAAGAGGCCAAATGAGGAAGTCCTATTGGTGAGCCGATTCTGCGAACATCATAACGCGGTCGGTTTTAATCTTCATTTCTTGTTCCAAGAAGTATTTGTTGATCCCCGGCAAGCTTCCAAGCCATTCCATCACCAATTTCCACACCTCCTTCGCTTTGGCCTTTCCGAAAATGATCATGTCTGTAATTTTGTTCGCGATTTCCTCCCCTTTCTGACGAAACACGAGCTGACGATCCTTCGGCAGCGCTTTATACGTATCGCCAAGACCGTCGGAAAGAATTTCTTCAACATCCTTGAGCATCTTTGCGCGAGGATCAGTGGCAACCTGCGACGGCGCCGCACGCTGAGCTGTCTGCTGTACAGGAACCGCGGCACTGATCGCCGCCTCATTCTGCTGCGGAGCAACGCTCGTTTCACGCTCAACAGAAGACTCCACCCCGCCAGTAGCTGGTGTTTCTGCTCGTGGCAGGATATTCGAGACGCGTTCAAGTTCGGGCATGACACCATTATACAACATCGGAAAATCCCCGAAATTCAAAAGCCCCAGACCTCTGTTCGGCCCGGGGCATTCTGCTTTACCAAACCTCCTTCAGTTTCTGCCCGCTTGGCGTGTCGTCGATGTCAAAGCTAAGCTTTAACACTTCGTCCCGTAACTCATCGGATTTCTTCCAATCCTTGTTCGATCTTGCCACTTCGCGATCGGTGACCAGCTTCTCGACAGCGCTCGGAATCGCTAATGGTCGGGCAACAACATCTTCCAGCGCAAGGCCGAGAATTTCGTCCATCGCAAGGAGCGTCGCCGATTTCACTGAACGCTCCATTGATACGTGATTGAGTACGCCGTAAAAGATCGCGAGTGCGCCGGGCGTGTCGAGATCGTCGTTAATGTGTTCCATGAACTGCACCATAGATTCCGCATCTGCTTCGCTCGGCTTCGGCAAATCGCGAACCGCGTTTCGAATATTCCCGAGTGCGATGTGCGACGCCCCAACCGCATCCCACGTGAAGTTCTGCGGCGTTCGATAATGTGCGCCGAGGATAAAGAGACGGAAACTCAAGGGATGAATCTTATGCGCCTCCAGATCGGCAACCGTATACGTATTGTTCAACGACTTACTCATCTTCCCGCCATCAATCTGCAGGAATTCATTATGCATCCAAAAATTCGCTTCAAGACAGTTTCTTGCGGCAAGTGTCTGCGCGATCTCGTTTTCATGATGAACCGCAATGTGATCGATTCCGCCAGTGTGCACATCGAATGGAACGCCGAGATATTTCTCGCTCATCGCAGAGCATTCAATGTGCCAACCCGGAAACCCAACGCCCCACGGCGATTCCCACTCCATCTGTCGCTTCTGGGTTGCTGCGTCCGAGCTCGGCGACGGTGAAAACTTCCACAGTGCAAAATCTGACGCATTCTTTTTGTCTCCAATTGATACGCGAGCGCCACCTTCTTTCTCATCGAGCGACTGCCCGGAAAGCTGGCCGTACGATGAAAGCTTAGACGTATCGAAATACACTCCATCCGCAATCGTGTACGTGTAGCCATTCTTCTCGATCTCCTGAATCATCGCGATCTGTTCGGCGATGTGATCAGTTGCCTTCGGGCTGACATGCGGCATGAGCATGTTGAACCTTTTCATGTCCTCAAAGTAGAGCGCCGTATATTTCGCTGCGATATCCCACGCACTCTCCCCGGTTTTCTCACTCATCATCTGCAGCTTCTCCGCACCACCGTCAAGATCGCCAACCAAATGTCCAACGTCGGTAATATTAATGGCCTGCGTTACCGCATAGTCGTTCGCCTCAAACATTCTGCGCAGCGTATCCGCCATGAGGAACGCACGAAAGTTTCCGATGTGTCCACGACCGTAGACCGTAAGACCGCAGCTGTAGATTCCCACTTTTCCCGGCACCAATGGCGCAAAGGCCTGTTTTTTTCGCCCAAGCGTATTGAAAAGATGAATCGCCATAGATGGGAGGAGTTTAGCAGATCGCTCCCTCTTCTCGCAATCGTGTTTCTTTTTGTGCGGCTCCGCGGTTGTACCCGCCCAACGCTCCGTCTGATCGAATCACACGATGGCACGGGATATCGGAATTGAAATTCGTTTTCATTATTGCTCCAACCGCACGAGACGCCTTCGCGTTCCCTGCGGCAATCGCAACGTTCTTGTACGACATCGTACTGCCCTTCGGAATCTTCGCGACGACAGCGAGCACGCGATCTCGAAATGTCATATCCGATTATGCCGTGACATGCTGCATCGCCCTGATCTTCTGTCGTTGATAGCGGCCCTCGAGTGTTCCTTGCGCCAAGATGTGACCTTCCATTGCCTCTTCGATCACCTGACGTGGTGCGCCGTGGCCGATGTCGAGAATACAATCGAGCGCGTAGCCGATGAATCGATATTCATGTTCACCAACTCCTGGACATGGGCCGCCGTATCCAACCTCGCTAAAATCGGTCTCACCTTCACGTGCGCCTTGTGGAACGCTGTTCTCGCGAATCACTCGCGTGGTTGGTGCAATGTTCCACACACTCCAATGCAACCAGTTACCAGAAGGCGATGATGGATCATCTACCAAAACCGCAATACTCTGCGTGTCTCCAGGAACGTCGTCGAATACGAGTTCTGGATTCACATCCTTCCCATCGCAAGTATATTTTGCGGGGATCATCTCACCACTGAAGAACGCTGGAGACGTGACACGCATAGATGTCGATGACTAGTGACGGCGCACAAGATCGTCATGAAGCGCGATGATGTGTTGCATTGTACAAACGCATGAAGAAAGCGTGAAGCACAACCATCCACATGTGCACCACTCACTTGACGAGAAATATTTTCAGCGAAATCGAAAACGCGGCCCGTTGCGTTGGGCCGCGTTTCGTCTGCAATGCACCGTGAAGAGCATGCAATCACACCGTCTGAACCAGCACGAGACGAGGCCGCGACAACGCATTCGTCTTACACCGAGCAACGGCGATCGCCGAAGGATCATTCACGATCACATCCATCTCGTGATAGTTCGGATCGGTACGCTGCGCGTCCGCGACGTTGCGATACGCGAAAATGATCCGCGACCCCATGCCGAGCATCTCACGAATCTCCTCAAGGTTCGCGCCCTTGCCGAAGCTGGCCAGGGTGAGCGGCGCGATTCCACTCCCGACGCGGAGCCGAACCCACTCTCGTGTCGCGTCTTTTTCCACGACCACATGGAACTGGTGTAGGCTGGGATCGCGAGAAGACGATGGCAGAAGAAAGTCGTCGTAACCGACGACGGTGCCGGTAAACTCGAACATGTGAGCCTCTGCGGAGTGGTAGGGCCAGAACAGGCCCCGGTGGGATGTGTCGTCCAGATTGGACAGGTCACGCTATCACAGTATCAGAAAAAGTTGAAGGTTTACCAAATCTTCCACCACGGCTTCTTTGCTTGTCCGTCGCTCATTTCGCTCAAGGGTAATCCCGAGCGCTCACTTCGCTCGTTCTCCTGCTCCGGCTCCACAAACTTCACCCACCCGTCAATTCGGCGCATCTCCTTCTCGATGGTTGGCCCTTCATATTCACCGCTGTGCATGTGATTCGATCCGTACGACGGCTTCTTTTGGTCCAGGTGGAGGCTAAAGGTCACTTCGTCATTCTTATGATCAACATACAAATGGAATCGCGGATAAAACTCCCCCGTCAACCGCAACACAAAACTGCTTTCCCCACTCTGCGGATCCGTAAACGCCGAATACCCCGCCTTCCGCAGAACGGCCAACGGGCTGTGCATGACGGCTTTGTCGTAGGTAACTTTCATAATCCAGAAATCAATCGATCCTAATGGCGCATCCGCTTGTTCCCGTATATTTACCAATAATAATGCCTACAGAACAAACGAATTGGCAATCGGTCATTCGAATATTATTCTCATCGACCCTCATCTCATTATCATGGATCGAGACTGAATGTTCTTTGAATCTCAAAGTACCACGATCAATCACGAGTTTGTTTGGAACAACAAAACGCATCCGAATGAGAAACTTTCCGCGCCCCGCTCTCAGTGTAAGTTGATTAGTTTGAAATTCGATGTCCCATGGATCCATTGAATACACAAGTTCATTCTCACGAATCGCCAATATTAGCTCACCCTTCTCGTTAAAAAGCCTAACATAAAGCAAAAGAGTTTCACCATCTGACTTGTAGCCGATGATAGGCTGATCTTCAATGATTAAAGGAACCTGTGTTTGAAAAATATTTCCACCCAGCACGGTCACCAAATTACCACCGGCGTAATTCAAAAAGTAAGGCTTGCTAATTCCTTTCTGAAGATTGTAAGGATTGGAGTTAGCGTTCCTTACAGCATTTCGCGATAGAAGCTTATTCGTAACCTGCTTATGATGAGAGTCGCATAGAAGAGTAATATCTTCCTCGCGATGTTCTTTGGTATTTGCCCAACCGTTCATGTGATCGTATTCGTAAAGCGGAATGCCACAAATAACGCATCCAAAGCCACATCGCGTCCTGATATTACGAAGCATTGCATCAGGTATTTTTGGGCGAGATTCTTTCATTACTTGAGTGTAACAAAAAAGAACCGCGGAGGCGATTCTTTTTGGTCGGACTAGCGGGGCTCGAACCCACGACCTCGTCGTCCCGAACGACGCGCGCTACCAACTGCGCTATAGTCCGATATTGGTGATTGTGACGCAAAGATAGTACTCCCGGTGTACATCTCGATTCAAGCAGTTGCGAAGTGCACATTTTTCAGTTACTCTTTTCGGGCACCGGAAATCCGGAAGGGTCGCATAGTGGCCTAGTGCGCACGCCTGGAACGCGTGTATACCGCAAGGTATCGAGAGTTCGAATCTCTCCCCTTCCGCCAGAAAAGGACAACCGAATCGGTTGTCCTTTTTTTATCGAAAGCTCTCAAGTTTTATTCTGAGGTTTCTTCACCGCCCTGAAACCTTTCGTTATAATGATTCATGACTTCGTCAATAGAAGCGTCCCAAGGCATGACCGTAACAACAGTTTCACTATTGAGAGAGACATTTATCGGTTGTCCCACCCTCTGAACAATGGCGAAAACTTTTACCACACAGTCTCGAACATCCTCACCACCTCGAGCGGTATATACATTATCAACAATACCCTCTGCCGAACTCGAATAATTTAATGGCCCACGATAAATTTTCAATGGCACTTTTTCCACTTTCGGAGGAACGGGAGACTCAAACGGGTTAGACATATCCGTAAGTCTACATGACATATCCCGGAGAGTGTCTTGTTGGTTGTGGAAAAGCATCCTACACTTCTCCCGACATTCTTCTCCGAGCCGTAGCGCAGTGGTAGCGCGCTTGCATGGCGCTCGACGAGCTGAGCTAAGCGAGGAGAGTGTGCAAGAGGTCGTGGGTTCAACCCCCATCGGCTCGACCAGAACGTCACTCTTCATGAGTGATTTTTTGTTTGTTTCTTTTTGACATTTCCTCATTTCTCTGCTATATTCTTCGGTCGAGTGGGAGCGTTCCGCTACCCCTCACAGCCCCACAAGGAGGGGGTTCACATGTTGACGACGATCTTGAATTACGCCATGGAAGGCTGCTTCGGACTTACGACGTTTTTCCTCTGGCTCCAGGCGGCCATCCAGTGGTCCCGCGAGGAGCAGATCGGAGCCCTGAAGAAGGGCTGCGTCGTGGCCATGCCCGCCTCCCTCCTGATCTACATCATCTTCGACCTCGGGGCGCACTACGGCTCCGTCAACTAGCTCGCGCATCCGCGAAGCGACGAAAGCGCCCCCGCGCCGTCGCCGACCCGGGTGCGCTTTCGTTTTATCTTCTCTATCCTGCTATCATCCCTTCCATGCAATTCGACGATTCAACTCAGTTCGACGTTATCGTCATCGGCGGTGGCGCTTCCGGGCTTATGGCTGCCGCAACCGCAGCAAGCCGAGGGAAGCGGGTTTTGGTACTCGAAAAGAATCCGGAGTGTGGGCGAAAGTTATCGATCTCTGGCGGTGGACGATGCAATATTACGAACGCCGAATTCGACAAACATCTGTTTACCGATCATTACGGCGATGCAAAGAAGTTTTTGCTTTCCGCGTTTTCTACCTTTGGCCCGCAAGAGACCTTTGACTACTTCAATTCACGCGGCCTCGCGTTCGTCGTTGAAGATCGCAAGCGCGCATTTCCCGTCACACACTCAGCTCTCGATGTGACGAATCTTCTCCTCGCTGAGTGCAAGAAGCACGGAGTTCGGATTCAAACATCGTCTCCTGTTCTCAAAATTGATTTCTTCGAGAACGAGATTCTTTCGGTGTCGACCAAAAATATTACGTACACCGCCACTTCGTATATTTTCGCCACCGGCGGGTCTTCGCATCCAGAAACAGGATCTACTGGCGATGGATTTCCATGGCTTTCGAAGCTCGGTCACACCGTCGTTACCCCAACGCCATCGCTTGTTCCGCTTGCGGTTCGCGAACGCTGGGTCACCGATCTTCAAGGAATCACGCTCAAGGACGTAAAGATTTCATTCACGGTGGATGGGCGAAAAGCGTTCAACAAAAAGGGATCGATTCTGTTTACGCACTTCGGAATCTCCGGCCCAACGGTGTTGCATTCCGCAAAAGGCGTTGCCGATCTGCTTCCCGAAGGTGAGGTTATTGCGCATCTCGATCTCTTCCCCACACTCGACGACGGCACACTCAGCCGAAACCTCGTTGCGCTTTTTGATGCGCACAAGAACACGATGATCAAGAATGTGTTTGCAGGCATGCTTCTCACAGGAATCGTGAATCGATCGTTAATAGTCGCCGGCATCGATCCCGATGCCCAGGTAAACAGTGTAACGAAAGAACAGCGAGTACGCCTCGTCAGAGCACTCAAAGATCTCTCATTCCCCATCGACGGTTTGCTCGGCATGGATAAAGCGATCATTGCCGACGGCGGCGTACCGCTTTCCGAAGTATCGATGCAGACGATGAAGAGTAAGGTCGTCATCAACCTTTTCCTCACCGGCGACCTCTTTCACATCGTCCGCCCCTCCGGCGGCTATTCCCTCCAACTCTGCTGGACCACGGGATTTCTTGCAGGAAGCGCAGCGTAACATCTAGCGCTCGGCACCATATATATGATGCAGAATGCGAGATCGGCAGCACGTGCTGCTGCCGACGTAGGTCACCACACTTCAACGATAGGCCCGTAGTAGTTCTCACCGCTCAGCACGTGCGATGAGCCGTCCGAATACCACAGCCAACCGAAACGTCCGAGTAGCATGTCGGGGTACTCTCCAGTCCCCGCTCCGGCGGTGTTCACGGTGAGCGCGAGCTCGGCAGATTCACCGCCAGAGATGAGGACACCAATCTCCCCGTCCCCCTCCCATTCGAACTCGTCGCTGCCCTCACCGTGGTTCACCTCGAGCGACACGTTGTTCGCCACGGGAACTTCACTCGTGCCGATCCGGAGCGTGACGCCTCCCTCCTCCAGAAGGTTGGACGTCGGCCACCCAACCGCCGCCTCGTCGCCGCCCAGAATGGCCACAGCGGCCGAGAAAACCGTGAGCGGCGGACATTCCGGATGAATCACCGAAATCACGAAATTCGCGATTTCGGTATGCTGGTCCGGATACAGGTCCGTACTTTCCAGGTCGATCGAAGCCAGCGTCGCTTCGTTGACCAGCTCAACGACCGAACCGTCGCCAGCCGAAACCGGATACCGACAAGGATCATCGTACGACAGCCCAGCTTCCGGTTTTTCACCGGGAACCGAGGACAGCTGAACGTCCGAACATGCAAGGAGCAGAGTCAAAAACATCGTATCTCCACGAACAAAGAAGTATAGCAGAATTTTTGGTTAAAATCAAGAATATTCCGCAAATCCTTGCGAAAAATGCCGTTCCATGCTATTCTTTCGTTGCTTTGATTCGTCCTCAGAGGCGAATCTGTCCGTTGCGCCACGTGCGCAGTCGACCGGATTTCTGTCCACCATCGGTGAAACGAGAAATCAAGCATTCTATTCAAGAGAGCTTGCTGCTGATTTCTATCGTTTCCGATTGAATCCTTCACGTTCTCACTGACATTTTTTCATGTCCGACACAAACTCTGCCGCGCAGAACGGCTTTGAGGGACTTGGCATCGCGCCAACACTCCTTGAAATTCTGAACAAACACGGGTTCTCAACCCCAACCCCAATTCAGCATCAGTCCATCCCGGTCGCAATCTCCGGAAGCGACGTGATTGGTATTGCGCAAACGGGTACAGGAAAAACCCTCGCGTTCGGTATTCCAATGATCCAGCGCCTCGCCCAGTTTAAGGGCCGTGGATTGGTCATTTTGCCTACCCGCGAACTTGCATTGCAGGTGGACGAAAACCTCAAAAAGATTGGCGCAGGCATCGGCATGAAGACCGCCGTCCTCATTGGTGGCGCTTCGATGCATCTTCAAAAGAAGGCACTTCAAACAAAGCCGCACGTCATCATCGCAACCCCAGGTCGTCTTATCGATCACCTTGAGCAGAAAACGATTCGTCTCGACGACGTGAAGGTTCTCGTTCTCGATGAAGCTGACCGCATGTTGGACATGGGTTTTGCTCCACAGATTGCGAAAATTCTTGCAACCGTGCCAAAGGATCGCCAAACGCTCCTTTTCTCTGCAACCATGCCACTCGAGATTGTCCGTATTGCCAACACCGCAATGCGCACACCAGTTCGTGTGGAAGTGGCCCCACAAGGCACACTTGCAGAACGCGTGGAACAGGAATTGATCTTCGTCCCAAAACACGACAAAGAGCGCTTGCTCGAATTGTTGCTCAAGGAGCAAGAAGGAACCGTCCTCGTGTTCTCTCGCACCAAGCACGGCGCAAAGAAGATTGCTCGCGCAGTCCATGCTATGGGCTATACCGCGGATGAGCTGCATTCCAATCGATCGTTGGCACAGCGCAAAGCTGCACTGGAAGGCTTCAAAACCGGAAAGTATCGTGTTCTTATTGCCACCGACATCGCAGCTCGTGGAATTGATGTGAAGGGCATTGCCCTCGTCATTAACTACGATTTGCCAGACAATCCAGACGACTACGTTCACCGCATTGGTCGAACTGGTCGCGCCGGAATGGCCGGAAAGGCAGTCAGCTTCGCAACGCCAGATCAGCGTGGCGACGTGAAGGGCATTGAACGCGTCATCCGCGGACTCATCCCATTGAAGCCTGTGCCAAAAGTGCTTCCAGCGTACCGCAACCTTCCGCCAGTTGAGCGCGACAACGATGCGCATGCTCGCGGCGGCCGCAACGCGAAAACCTACGGCGGATCCACAACGTATCCCGGAGAAAAGCGCTACGGCGCAGCACCAAGTGGCCACGCGCCACAAAAGGCGTATGAGAAGCAGTATCACGATCGCGCAGCAAAGCCAGTGCCACAAGGCCAGCATCGCGCAAAGCGATACGACGTCAGCACAGCGTCGGCTACGCCATCGGCTCCTGCGCAACAGCCATACATCGCGCCAACTGCGAATCAGTTCGCCCCAGCGGCTCCTCGCAAATTCCGAAAGTAAGGAAACAAAGAACGCAGCTCAGAAATGAGCTGCGTTCTTTTGTATCGAGTTGAATCGATACGGATTTTTCCAGTTGCGACGAGTTTGGGTGCGCGACGAGCAAAGCTTCCGAGGCGTACTTCATGGTACGTTGAGGAAGTTTGCGATGGCGCAAGCCCAAAATCGACCAACTGGGAAATTCGCTCTATTTTGCCTTCGCAATTGCGTCGTCAATCATCTTCTTCATGCTCGCGTATGGAACTGCACCGGAAACGAGCGTTCCGTTCACGTATGTTGCCGGAGTTCCGCTCACGCCGGCAGTTCGACCGGAAGCTGAGCCTGCGTCCACAACACTCTGATACTTCGCTGTGCTCACACAATCCGCGAACTTCTTGGTGTCGAGATTGAGGTCGGACGCGGTCTTGTTTACGTATGCCGTTGCCGTTGCTGCGTCGCTAGAAAGATTTTCCGTCTGGCCCGCGTACATTGCGTCCGCAAACTCCCAGAACTTTCCCTGCTCACTTGCACATTCACTTGCGAGAGCGACCGGAACCGCATTTGGATGGAACGACAATGGGAAATGACGATAGACCCACGCGACCTGGTCGCCGTAGTCCTTCACAATCTGCTGCATGGTTGGATCGTGCTTGCCGCAGTATGGGCACTGGAAATCCGAGTATTCCACCAATACCACCTTCGCCTTCTTGATATCACCACGGATGTGATCGGCGCTTGTCACTGGATCAAGCTTGCCTGCTGGAGCCGCAGCAGCTGCAACCGGTGCTGTTGCAGCAGCAACCGACGGGGCCGCCGCAGCAACCGCGCTACCGCTCGAAAACGCTGAGAAATTGTTCATGAGCAGAATCATTGCCATTCCGCTCACCAAACCGAACGAGAACATGGTTCGTGGGTTTCCATCAAGGAATCCAGGAGTCGTGGACTGAATTGGCGTGGACGTTGGCATTTCGTTCCGTTCATCAGACATACGAAGATATTACAGTTCGAAGCAAGTTTATCAGCTCCGGCACTTCTTTGCGCCTCTTTTTATCCACATTATGAAGAAGATGCCGATTCCGAAAAAGACAATGGAAAAGTACTGCCCAGGGGTTAGTCCGAAGTAACGCACATCAATGACGCGTAAGAAATCGAGACCGAAGCGCGTTGCGCCGTACCAGATCGAAAACACGGCGATATAGATTCCAACAGGACGCTGCTTTCTCGACAGCCACAGAAACACCATCGCGAGCACACATGCATTCACCGATTCGTATAATCCAAGATCATGCCGCACAACACCGTCGGGATACTGCACGCCGAGCAAGAAGTGCGTTGCGGTTCCGGGATGGTCGTGAATAAGAAAACACCCAATACGTCCAATCCACATCCCAAACGGCATACCGAACGCAACAATATCGGTGTACCGAAGCAGATCAACTTTCCGATGACGCAAATACAGAATGCCCGTTATCGATGCAACGACGAAGCCGCCGTAAATCGATAATCCACCTTTCCAGATCTCGAACACTTCGGTGAAGTGCGCCGCGTAATATCCAGGATCGTAAAACAGTACGTGACCAAGTCTTCCACCAACCATTCCCGTAATCGCCACCCACGTCAGCATGTCCCACACAATTTGCGGATCATCCCCGCGCTGCTTCGCAAGTCGTGCCGCCATGAAAGCGCCGAGGAGAAAGCCGAAGGCAACGAACAAACCCCAGACGTGGAGAGTGAGAGGGCCAAGGGAGAAGATTGTGAGGGAGAAGTATGGGATCATACCAAAGCCCCCTCCGACTCCCCCATAAATGGGGGAGAGATATCATCGAGCGTTCGTTCGATCGTTTTGATTACAGATACGGGGCTGTTCATAATTTCTTCGTTTCGGATTCGGAGGATGGCGTAGCCAGCACTCCTTAAATACTCCTCACGATCTTCATCGTACTTTTTCGCGGCGTCAGAATCATGGACTGATCCGTCGATTTCAATAACGAGCTTCGCCTCATCACAGTATAAATCAACAATGTAGAGCCCAATTCCATGTTGACGACGAAACTTCTTCCCACGAACCCTTCTCATTCGCACTAAATTCCAAAGAATCTTTTCCGCCGGAGTTTCGTTTGCTCTTAAATCACGCTGTCGTTCAACATACTTCGCGAGACCGCGAATTCGATCTCCAATAACCCGAAGCTTCCGATATGACTTCTCTCCCCCATTTATGGGGGAGTCGGAGGGGGCTTCGATCATAACGCCCCCAGCACCACCAATGCCCGCTTAAACTCGGCGATTGCTTTTTCTGCTTGCGCGATCTTCAACTCCGATCCTGCTTCGTGAACCAGAGTATTTCTGAGCGACCGTGCCCAGAAGGTTCGCTGGAGGTCGTGATATTTCCTGCTCGCAAACTTTAATCGCTCCCCCGTCGTTGTTCCTGGAAACGATTTTGCTTTTAATGCAAGGTCGAGCACTGCGTCGGCCTGGATAATCGCCAATCGCAGACTCATCACGTCGCCACGACGAGCGAGATCTTCAACCGCCTTCCAGTGCTTCGATACATTGTCTCGTTCACTTCCAAATCTCCATCGCCGCATCGCCCGCCGAAGCCACACCGTCGCCATCAGCAGAAATACAAAACCGACGGCGCCGATGACCACGTACGGAAGTACGGCTGATGCCATCGATGCAACGTCGGTTTTCATAGTTACGATGCGTTATGCAATCCTTCAAACGCCGCAGCGACCTGGAGAACTCTATTGTCATCAAAACTCTTTCCAAGCACCTGCAACCCAACCGGCAAACCGTGCGCTGTGCCGCAAGGAACGGAAATTCCCGGAATACCAAGAATGTTTGCGGAGACAGTGAATACGTCGGCAAGGTACATGGAGACTGGGTCGTCCATCTTTTCGCCAATTCCCCACGCAACGATCGGTGACACTGGGCCGACGATGACGTCAACATTCTTCAGTGCAGCATCAAACTCCATCTTCATCGCCGCACGAACCGCAATCGCCTTCTTGTAGAACGCATCGTAGTAACCGGCGGACAGAATGAACGTCCCCAACATGATACGACGCTTCGATTCTGCCCCGAATCCTGCGCCGCGAGCGGATCGGTAGCTTTCTTCGATTGCGCCTTCCCCACGATTGCCGTAGCGCATACCGTCAAAACGCGCCAAGTTGCTACTCGCCTCTGCTGGCTGAATAATGTAGAATGCCGGTAATGCATACGGCGCAAGCGGCAACGACATATTCACGATTTCTGCTCCGCCGCTCTTCAGCGTGTCGATCGCCTCATGAATCCTCGCCGCGACATCTTCATCCATGCCGTCGATAAAATATTCCTTTGGCACGCCGATACGAACGCCGGCGAGACTTGATGAAACATTTTCCGAAGCCGGGTCATCAAGAACAACCGACGTTGCATCGTGAGAATCCTTTCCCTCGATCACCGACAACACGATCGCGATGTCCTCAACGGTTGTTGCGATCGGGCCTACCTGATCGAGGCTTGATCCATCCGCAATGATTCCATATCGCGAAACACGTCCGTAGGTCGGTTTCATTCCAACAACACCACAAAGTGACGACGGCTGGCGAATCGAGCCGCCAGTATCTGAACCAAGCGCGGCAGGAATCATTCCCGCGGCAACAGCCGCCGCAGATCCGCCCGATGTTCCACCAGGAACCTTCGACGTGTCATGCGGATTCTTCGTCACATGAAACGCCGATGATTCGGTGGACGACCCGAAAGCAAACTCATCCATGTTCGTTCTGCCAATAATGATGGCGCCAGCTTCCTGCAGACGAGTGACGACGGTTGCGGTATACGTCGCACGATAATCGGCGAGCATCTTTGAACCGGCGCTTGCGATGTGACCCATGACAAGCATGTTGTCTTTGAGCGCGATCGGAACTCCAGCCAATGGAAGGTCAGCCTCACCAACTGCGATACGAGCATCAACCTCCCTCGCTGCCTTCCGTGCGTCGTCGGCAAATACTTCGAGGAACGCGCCAATCTCACCATCCTTTTCTTCAATTCGACGAATCGCCTCATCGACAATCGATTCAGCTGTCGCCGATCCTGCATTCACCGAATCTCGAATTGATTTTACGGTCCAGTTGGTGGTCATAGATTACGCAGCGAAAACTCCAGGAACTTCCATCGCACCGCCAACCTGCTTTGGAAACGCGGCAACAACCGCATCGCGCTCTGCACGAGTTGAAGTAATGACGTCGTCGCGCAATACATTCACCGCATCGGTAAGATACGCCTTCGCGTCAACGCCCGATGTGTCGACCTCTTGCAGCTTGCTGATGTACTCCAAAATATCCGGTAACTGACGCTGCAACATCGCCTTTTCGTCGTCGGTTAACTGTAATTTGGCTAACATTGCTAATCGGTTGATATCAATATCCATAGATTACCCAATCATACGGAGAAACTCCGCCTCAGACAAGACAGGAACGCCCAGTTTTTGCGCGTCCGCAAGCTTCGATCCTGGCGCTTCCCCGGCCACAACATACGTCGTTTTCTTGCTCACACTCCCAGACACTCCCCCACCAAGCAAACGAATCTTCTCCTTTGCTTCGTCGCGACCAAGTGCGTCCATCGTTCCCGTCAGTACAAATGTCTTGCCATCGAGCACACGCTTCACTGCTTTTGCTTTCGCGATGACGACGCCAACATTGCGATATGCTTCGATGATTTCTTTTCCGTAATCGGTCTGGAAAAAGTCGGCAATGCTTTGCGCGACGGTTTCGCCAACATCAGGAACGTCCGTCAAGTCCGAAATCGAAGCAGCCGCAAGCGCATCGATGGATCCGAACGCCAGCGACAATGCAAACGCGGTTTCTTCACCAACATGACGAATGCCAAGCGCGACAATGAACTGATCAAGATCGATAGTCTTCCGACGTGCGATCTTATCGACCAACTTGTTCGCCGAAATATCGCCGAATCCTTCAAGATCTTTCAGGTCGCCGATTGTCAGTGCGAACAAGTCTGGTGGAATACGAATGATATGCGCGTTAAACAGTTTTTCGATCACTTTGTCGCCGAGTCCATCAATAGCAAAGGCACGAGCAGCATGAAGGAGATGCTCACGTTCTTGTGCAAAACATTGCGCGTTCGAACAGACTAACGCGACCTCACCCGTTCGACGAATCACATCAGCACCACACATCGGACACTTCGCAGGCAGCACGATCGTTTTTTCTTTTCCAGTACGCAATTGATCGAGCACCTTCGTAATCTTTGGAATAATGTCTCCAGCTTTCGTGAGAATCACCGTGTCGCCAATCTTTAGACCAAGACGCTCAATCTCATCGGCATTGTGTAGCGTTGCATGCGTGACGGTTGTTCCAGCGATGAACGTCGCATCAACGGTTGCTACAGGAGTAAGTGCGCCGGTTCGCCCCACAAACCAATCCACCGATAACACTTTCGTCGTCGATTCTTCTGGCGGAAACTTCCATGCAGCGATTCCGCGCGGAGTTTTACCGACCACGCCAAGTCGAGCAAACGTTCGATTGGCGTTGACGCGAATCACCACGCCGTCAATCCAGAAATCAAGCTTCTCTCTGCGCTTCCCGAGTGATTCAAAGAACGCACGAATGTCACCGACCGATTTGCAATACTCGCCAGGCGGCGTCACGAAACCGAGTTTCTGTAGTGCATCGATCCCTTCTTCCTGGGTTTCGATATCAACTCCCTCTTGTAAGCGCCAAGCAAAAAATGCCAGAGGACGACTCGCGGCAATTGCGGGATCAAGCTGACGGATGCTTCCTGCCGAAACGTTTCGTGGGTTCGCGAACTCTTCAAGGCCTTTTTCTTTTTGTGATCGATTCAGTTTCTCGAATCCAGACTTTGGCATGTACACCTCTCCTCGAATTTCAATGCGACCCCTCACCTCCCCCCGACCCCCTCCTTCGTAAGGAGGGGGAGTTCTCAGTTTCAGTGGAACAGTTTCAATCGTACGAATGTTGTGCGTAACGTCTTCGCCGATGGCGCCGTCGCCGCGCGTTGCTGCAGAAATTAATACACCGTCCTCGTACACTAAGCTCATCGCCAAGCCGTCAACTTTCGCCATCGCGTAATAATCGATTTCGTCGTGACCACCAACTTTCTTGATGCGATTCTCCCATTCCCGAAGCTCGTCAAACGAAAAGACGTCTTCAATGGAAAGCATCGGAGACTTGTGCGTAATCTTTGAAAACTTATCGAGCGCTGTTCCTGCAACACGCTGCGTTGGCGAATCAGACGTGATGAGATCAGGATATTCGTCCTCGAGCATCTTCAACTCATGTTTCAGTGCATCCAAAGCCGCCTCGGAAATCTCCAAGGAATCGAGCACGTGGTATTGATAGCGATACTCATTAATCGCATCTCGTAATTTAGCGATTCGCACCTTTGCCTCGGCCTTGATCATACAGAGGAATGGTAGCAGAAAAATGGGGGGAACTGAATCTGAACTGATCGTTTGAAGGGGTGGGATTGAGAGACGGAATCCCGAACTGGATCCTGAGCGCATGCGAAGGATCTCGAACGCACCCACAAGGAAGTTTCGAACACCTGACTGAGACCCTTCGCCGGTGCTCAGGGTCTGGATTTCTCTATTTCGCACATGTCGTGTTGACACGACATTCCATTTGTAAATATGCCAATGATTTTTACAATCAGGTGTTGTGTCAACACGACATCACTAAAATCTAGAATCGACCACCCCGCTCTCGCTGGAAATGTCTTCCCGCCTCCGTTCCCATCCCAACCCCTCCAAGGGTCAGGTTCATTCACCCTTCAACGCCAAACGCCCCGATCAAAGATCGAGGTGTGTGGGCTCGCCGAAAGGGGAATCTTACCGCTACCCCAAAAGACCGAAGTACCAAGTAACAAAGGAGTTTCCAAAGAAAAGGGCAATAAATGTACCAATCACCATGAAAGTGCCGAATGGGACGTGACTGCGGAGGTCGCGACGGCGGAAGAAGATGAGGTAAAGGCCGAGCAATGCGCCGATGGCGTAGGCGGTGAGAAGGGCGAAAATCCCGAGCTCAGGACCGAGTAAGAAGCCCATCACCATTGCTAAGCGAATGTCTCCCCCTCCAACCCAGGTTCCGCGAGAGGCGATGTATTGGACGGCGAAGAATGCGCCAAGAAGGAATCCTCCGAAAAGCATCGTCAATGGATCAACGCCCATCACCGCGTTCAGTGAAAGCGCGATGATCATCGCGGGAACAGACAATCGATCCGGAATAATGCTCGCACGGTAATCGAACATAAAAATCGGCAAGAGCAACATCGCGAGCAAACCGTTGCGGAGGAACAATCCCATTGCGTCGGATGCGTCGCGCGCGAAGAATGGAATATTCGAATCCTGAGTAACAATTTGATACGCAAATGCCATGAACAACAGTGCCATTACAATCTCAAGCGCTGGATACTGCCAAGGAATCACAGACTTGCACATGCGGCATTTTCCCTGCAGTACGATGTAGCTAATCAATGGAAAATGATCCTTTGCATGCATCGGCCTTGCACACGTCACACATTTTCGTCGTCCAGCCGTAAATTCCAAACCGTCTGGCGTACGCAACATGAAAATGTTCACGAATGCTCCGCATACTAAGCCGAGCACTCCTGCAACAGTAATAATGGGAAACAGCGGCATAGGTTAGAGTGCGGCGCAGGTGCCAGCCTTAAATCCGTCCTCGCTTAAACAATCGAGGCCCTTCGCAACTCCAAGCAACGAATTCCCGCCTTCAAGCTCGAACTGGATGCGATACGAATCTGCGGTACCGCTGTAGCAATACACATCACTCACCCCGCCACAGGCCACAAGCTCACCAAGACCTGCCGCTGGCGGGATCGTGACAACGGAAAGATACGGCGTTGGGCCGTTGGACGAACATGGCGCAGCAAATCCTTCCGGTGACAGACATGCCGTCAGCGCCTGACCGAGCGGAATCGCTTCAGCTGCAACAGGATACGAACTGTGATTCTGGAAATACATTTCCAGTGCCATCTGCAGCTCGCGAACGTTCGCAAGGCGCGTCACGTCACGCGTATGGCTTCGGGCCGAGAGCACCGCGTAGCCCGACACCAGGCCAATGACACCGATGATTGCACCCATGATGAGAATTTCTGCGGTTCGTGTCATAGAGAGAGAAAGTTATGCAGCCGCTCGGCAACGTTCCGCGGCGTGTGATGCGTTGTAAGAATAATATCATCTGCGCCGGCAGCATGCAGCGCATTCACAAAATCACTGCTCGCTTTTGCCGCAAACACAACAATACGTAACGATTTCATCGTGGGCTGCTTACGCAGCGCACGGACATGGGTTGCAACATCGTCGTGCGATCCGACACTTCCACTATCGATAATGAGCAACGCAGCGTGCAGGCGAATTGCTCTGCGCTCAAACTCCGCAATTTCCGGCACAAGAACCACTTTCGCAAAGCGTTCTAGATGACGTTCATACACCGCGCTCAGCGCTGCGTGCGTCGTCACCAACACAATTGTTGGCCTTGCAGTCGTCATATCCGTTTACTTGTCCTTTTCCGGCACCACACGCATAGCTAAGCCAATCGCCACTGCAAGCCGACTTCCCACTTCGTCTAACACGCCGCGCGATTCTGGTGGTGTTGCAATACGCGCCCAAGGATCACCAACATACACATTCGTATTCAACGTATTTGTCATCGCCGCATCAATCCCTGCAAGCGCCGCAGAGCCACCCGTTAAGATTACCTTATCGACAGGCATAGGGCGCTGCGTGTTTTCCTGAAGGTTGATGTCGACTGCGTATTTCACCTCGTGCAGCAACGGCTTGATTGCCGCAAGAATCGCTGGAGGCATTGTGGAGCTGGCGCCGAGCGTTAAATCCTTTTTTGTTGCCTCTGCTTCTGGCAACCCAATGCTCATCGCGCTCGAAAGCGCCTCGGTTACCGCACCGCCGCCAGATTTAATTCCCCTCGTCAAATACGGAACGCCACGCTCGGCAATAAGAATGTTTGTACGATCGCCCCCAATATCCACGATCATGGTTTTCGCGTTGTCTTTGCCGATAAGCGATCGCATCAAGGCGAACACCTCTGTCTCAAGGGAGATGAGCTCGATCTTCGCGAGCGCAAACACCGCAAGATATTTTTCGACGAGCGCTTTTGGTGCAGCAGTCACCTGCACGCGAACCGTCTTCACCTTCTGCTCCGCCGGAGCGTCTACAGTAGGCGCGCCCTCCTTCGGCAAAAAATCTTTGTCGATAATATGCGAGTCGATAATCATTTCGGAAACCGGCAAAGGCAACAATTTTCCCGCCTGTGCTTCCACCACTGGACGAATATCGTCCTTCGCGGACTTTGGAGTAGGAATGCTGATAATCGCGTGAAACACGCTTTGTGCTGGCAACGATGCAACCGCCTTCGTCGCCTTCATGCCGCTTGCCGTAATAATGCCACGCAATACTTCTGCGAGTTTCTTTGGTTCATCAATGGAGAGTGCAGAAGCATCCCCGCCAAACGGAACGTCGGCATAGCCGTACGTTACCAATCGAATCCGTCCAGCATCTGGCGCAAGCTCCACAACCTTCAAACCCGTGGTGCCCAAGTCTACGCCAAGCAACGCCTGCGAAACTTCCTCTTTTTTTGCTCCAAACATATAGGGAAAGTATAGCACGGAGGTGTTAAAGCTTAGCTTTGACACCGTAACACTGATCAAATCTCCCAAATAATTTGAAGATTCAAATGTTAAAGCTTAGCTTTGCCATATCACGATGTGGGATCCAGGATCTCACAAATTCTAGATACTCTTCTGGCGGTATGAGTGATGCCAAAAATTCTGGATGAATAATGGGATCGATTGTTTTACCGATGTAATGACGAAAACTTGACCATGGATACTCAAGAAGCTTTTCAAAACGACCTTCGCTATCAGCGAACAGGTCGAGTTGATTCAGATGAACGTAACGTGTCGAATGAAGAAACTGACGATCGTCCTCGATCAAAACAGACTTATACGATGATTCGAATAAGGATCCGGTCCGATCGTATTTTCGATTAAAGTACTTCGTGTACCCCGTACCAAGTCGCTGCATAAACCTCGCAACACCATCATCAGCGATCTGTTTCACGATAAAGTGAACGTGATTATTCATCAATGTGTAACAAATGATCTCGACCAAAGGAGTCGTCGAACGTAGCGGATGACTGCCGTCTTCTCCGAGCTCAGGCTTCCTTGCGATCACTTCATCGTCGTTGAATAGAATGCAACCTCGAAGAAATCGACGTCGATCCTCATCACACAGAAAGGTATCCCGCCGATCAACTCCACGGTTGTAAATATGGTAATAACAGCCCGCTACCATCGGAGTAACACGCATAAAAGATTGATTTTCCTACTCTGAGTGTTAAAGCTTAGCTTTGTTTTTCACCCCATCCAACGTTTCATTCACCAGCGCGTCGGCGGCAGTATTTTGTTCGCGGAACACATGAGAGAATGTCGCTTTCCTGAATTTCGTTCGGAGATTGTGCACCTCAAGGAACCGCTTAGCGATTTCGGCATTTTTCACACGGTAGATACCGTTAATCTGCTTCACCGCCAGCTCGGAATCGAGGCGAACATCAATTTCCTCATATCCAAGATCGAGCGCCTTTTGTAAACCAATGATGATACCGGTGTACTCTGCTTGATTGTTCGTATCGATCCCAATGTACTTCGCGGCATCAGCAACGCGCTCGCCCTGCTCTCCGGCCGCCGATAACACAAAAAGAACTGCGGCGCCAGCAGCAGGCCCCGGATTTCCTCGACTCCCCCCGTCGGCGTACATTCTCACTTTTTTCATAATCGAATGTCTACGATTCTGCATTGTACATCCTTCCGCCCATTCCATTCGTTGATTCCTGGTTCGTAGGCAATATCAATCTGACGTCCACGAACCAGCTCCTCCGCTTTGTCGCCCATGCCAAACCCAATCATCTTACTTACCTTTCCAGCATCATCAAGCACGGTGAGCCGAAGATGCGTCCCCGTTGATCCCATCGTTTCCGCAATCATCACCGTCAATTTCAACGCAGCAAATATTGGCGGGCGATTCCCTTCGCCAAATGGCGCACACGCATTGAGTTCACCAAGAGAATCGATCGTGAACGTTGACGGCGTGACGACTGCATCGATCGGCAGTGTCACCGACGGCCCGTTCGCACCAAACTTCGATCGCGCAAACACATTCATCTGGGTTCGGAACTCGTGAACGTCGTCCATGGTTCGTACCGACAAACCACACGCCTGAGGATGCCCGCCTTTCTTAATGAAAATATCGCCACACGCATTCATCGCCTCCACAAGGTGGAGACCGCCGGCCGTGCGACCGCTCCCCACATAATGATCGCCAACTTTCGTGAGCGCGAATGCTGGCAACGCAAAATCGTTGACAAGACGCCCAGCGATGAGGCCAACGATTCCCGGCAACCACGCGTCGCTCGCAACAACTAACACATTGCACTGGTCGTCGATCATGCTCTTCGCGATCTGCTCCGCCTCCTTGTACGAATCTTTGAAAATCGACTGACGCTCCTTGTTCAACGATTCAAGTTTTGTTGCGGCAACCTCCGCAGCCTCGGCAGTTTGTGCCGTAAGCGTATCGAATGCGAGCTTTGCACTCGACAATCGGCCCGCAGCGTTGAGCCGAGGCCCAATGCGGAATCCGATTGCCGTTGTATCGATCGTCCCGAGATCGGTGCCGGACATTGTGAGCATTGCACGAAGGCCAGGTCGGCGCGTCTTATTTAAAACCTGCAACCCAAATGTTTCGAGCACACGATTCTCTCCAAGAATCGGCATCACATCCGTCACCGTCGCTATGGCAACGAAATCGAGAAACCATTTTTCGTAGCCCTCGGGAATATCGGAGCCTCGATTCCGAGCTTCATGGATTAACGCCGATGCAAATTTGAATGCAACGCCCGTTCCGCACAATGTTTTGTTTGCATATGTCTCACCCGGTGCCAGCGGATGCAGCACGATGGCGTGGCCTGGAAAATGCGTGCCCATTTGGTGATGGTCACAAATAACAACATCAATTCCCGCCTCGAATGTGCGATCGAGCTCCAGTCCATTTGCGATTCCGCAGTCCACCGTGACGAGAAGCTTCTTCTTCTCGTCGATGAAGCGCTCGATGGTATGCATCGCAACGCCGTATCCATCTTTCTCACGATCCGGCAGGAATACCTCGACGTTGAAAGTGAAACTCATCTTGTCTGTAATGTATCGCAACGCCTCAAACAACAATGCCGATCCGGATACGCCATCGGCATCGTAGTCGCCGTGAATAACGATCGCATCGCCACGTTCCAGTGCACCGAACATCGCCGCAACCGCCTTTGGCATCTGCGTAAAGTCGAACGGCGAATGCGTGTCGCGCTCCCAATCGGGATACAAAAAATGCTCGCGATGTTCTACCGCAACACCTCGATTCACTAAAAGCTGCGAAACAAGGTTGTCCTCGCTCCGCGGCGCGATGTTCCATGCAATCGTTGCCACACTAGTATCCTAACTGGCTCATCGATGCCAACATCGACACCATCACCAAAAGTGCAACAACGGCCCAGAACTTCTTCGTGTATTTTGAATTGAATTTCATGGCCACAGCGTAACAACGATCCGCGTTTGCGTCATTGGGAGGTGGGGATGAACCGCTACTTTGAAACGAACTCCAAAAACTGCTACTGTCTCTCTGCTACATACAGGAGTGCCATGGCAGACAGCGCATCAGCAACGCAATACACGAAAATCTACGAAGGGACGGATCATCGACTCGGCAAGATCATCGTCTGTATTGAGGGAAAGCATGATCTTGACGACGACACACTCGTCGTACTCGATCACGTCTTCCGCGCGTTCCAACTGGTAAATGAAACTGTTCATAGTATCGACGACCCGGAAATGGAGGCGTGGTACATCTCGCTCGCAAAGTCGTACTTCTACGTGACCACCGGTACCGTGGTCACGTCGGAAAATCAACCGACCAATGAAGACATCGGGGACAGCAGCACCTGGCGACTCGACGTTCCGGAGTACGGCGTCGTGATCATCGAGCCCTGCGGCGCAGTGGAATACAATGACGATACGTGCCAGATTTTCGTATCGCATCCCGGGCAGGGCGTGTACCTCGTGATCCTGCTAGAGATCATCGACACGAACCCGCTCACGTTCCGTTCCGTAGACCTACAGGACAAGGAACTGTGCGACGGGATCATCAACGGCTACCTCCTCGAGATCGGGGCCGTTGAAGTAGAGAAAAACGCGTCCAGCGCCGATGACAACTGAACGACGAGCGCCGCCACCCGTACGGGGAGGCGGCGCTTCGACATTTGGGTACTACCGTTTCAACACCTTCATGTACGCCTCGCTTGGGATGTCTACGGAGCCGACGCCCATCGCAAGCATTTTCTTCTTTCCCTTCTTCTGCTTCTCCAGCAACTTCAACTTTCGCGTCGCGTCACCACCGTACAATCCGGCAGTCACGTCTTTTCGCATTGCAGAAATGCGTTCGCTGGCCACCACTTTTCCCCCGATCATCGCCTGGAGTTTGATGACGAATTGCTGACGAGGGATGCTGTCCTTCAAGATTTCGAGCACACGACGGCCAACGCGCTCGGCTTCGTTCCGATACACAATCATCGCAAACGCATCCACGTTGTCGTCTGCAACAGAAATGTCGAGTCGGCACACATCGGCTTCGCGATACACGAATACATCGTAGCTCATCGACGCATACCCGCTTGATGCGCCCTTCAACTTATCGTTGAAATCGACGATGATTGCCGACAGTGGAAGTTCGTAGTGAATGAGCGCACGCCCTTCGGAGAGATAGTCCGTATTGATGTAAATTCCTCGGCGATCCTGTGCAAGCGACATCACATTTCCGATCGAATCGACCGGTGTAATGATATCCACCTTCGCCCACGGTTCGTCGATGTGATCGATGAAACTCGGGTCTGGTAAATCGAGCGCGCTTTTGACGATGTCATAGGTCGAATCGGACCTATTGGACCTATACACATGATAGGCAACACTTGGCAGTGTTACCACCAAATCAATGGTGAATTCCCTACTCAATCGCTCCTTCAAAATTTCAAGGTGGAGCATGCCAAGGAATCCACAACGGAAACCATAGCCGAGCGCTGGCGAATGTTCAGGTTCGAACACGAGCGCCGCGTCGTTGAGCTTCAATCGGTCCATTGCGTCGCGAAGCGCACCGTACTCGTCGCCTTGTGCTGGAAAAATTCCCGCGAACACCATTGGTCGAACTTCGCGATATCCCGCCAACGATTCAACGTGTTCGGTAACAGGCGCAACAGTCATCGTGTCTCCAACACGACATGCGCGAATATCTTTAAGTCCAGTAACAATGTATCCGATCTGTCCGGTTTCGAGCTCATCAAGTGGAGAAAACTTTGGTGTGAGCGCGCCGATCTCGAGGATTTCTCCGTCGGCATCTGTTGCGAGCAGCTTCAGCTTGTCGCGTTTCTTAAACGTTCCGTCCATCACGCGAACGTATGCCACAACACCTTTGTAGTCGTCGTAAGCCGAATCGAAAATGACGGCGCGTGGCGGTTTCGTTTCCGATCCTTCTGGCGACGGCACACGGTCGATGACGGCGTCGAGAAGCTCGCGAACACCAGCGCCAGTTTTTCCCGATACTTCCAAAATCGAATCCGGATCGCAACCCAAAAGCTTCACGAGCTCGGCCTTGCGTGTTGGCACGTCGGCCGCTGGAAGATCGATCTTGTTGAGTACTGGGATGATCTCAAGATTTTCTTCAACAGCGAGGTACAGGTTCGCGATGGTCTGTGCCTGAACGCCTTGCGTGGCATCGACCAGGAGAACGGCACCGTTTACCGACGCGAGCGACCGACTCACCTCGTAGTTGAAGTCGATGTGGCCTGGGGTGTCGATGAGGTTCAGCGTGTAGTCCACGTCGTCCTTTTTCCAGACCATTCGGGCCGGAGCAAGCTTGATGGTAATTCCCCGTTCTCGCTCAATATCCATGGAATCGAGCACCTGGTCCTTCATGATGCGTTTGTCGATGGTGCCAGTCACCTCCAAAAGACGATCCGAAAGCGTGGACTTTCCGTGGTCGATATGGGCAATAATGCAGAAATTGCGGATGTTTTTCTGTGGGACAGGCATAGCGGCAGGGCTTGGGCCGTATTGTACCTTCATTTTTTCATTTTTGCCTATTCCCGATCAAACGCTCGTGGTTTGCCTTTTTTCAAATTTTCTGCTAATATTGGACGTTTCCTCTGCGGGCAATCCCAGCAAAAGGAACGAAAAAAACAGTGCTCAGTTCTTCAACTTCTCACCAGGAGGCTCCACCATGGGCCACCCGCGCACCGCCGAACAGACCTCCTGGCCCCCTGGCCGGCACCAAGTCCGTGTTCGACCAAGAAAAGAAAAACCGAAGCGGCGGCGTACGACACCGCCGCTTCCCCCACCGACGACCCTCTTCCTCGTTCCAGACTTGCCGCAGGCGCCAGCTGTCAACGAGGGTCCGTGGGGAGTGGAATGGACCGAAGTCCAACGGTCCATCGCGGAACGAGCGGTAGAGACCGTGGGAGATGCGGCCAACAAAGCCGCGACAACCGTCTTCCTGCTGATCCTGGAGTTTCAGCGGACAGACGATTCAGCGACAGAGCACGGCAAGAAGCTCCTCGGCGCACTCCATCGGCTGCTCGACTCTTACATCACCCGGTGCAGCGCACTGGATGTGATGAAAAGAATCCACGAAATCGGAGATCGACTCCGACTAGATGGATATTCCGAAATCCTGGACTGGAGCGCCACCGCAAGATTCGTGGTTCAGAAGGTGTACGCACAGGGCTACGTCGCCGCGCTCGGACAGGCCGAAGCAGCAGTCCCAAGAGCGTTCACTTCCCGCTCACACCGCCCGTGACACGTACGCAAAGGCCTTCGACTCTTCACGGAGTTCGAGGGTCTGGCTGTTTTTAGCATCCAATTTGAACAAGCGGATCAATTTTGATAGTATTCCTCGTCACTTCAGCCAACGCTGGAGGACGAAAAGGAGAAACGTGCTACGCGATAAACCACCCCTCGGCGTCTACGAAGCAGTAACGGAGGGCCTCGATAGGCACCTCCGACGCCAGATTGGCGACCTCATCAACATTCCGTGGAAAAAAATCGGACGCCTTGAGGTCTGGCAGATTCTGGAGTCTCCCTACGCAACCGGACCGGACTTGATTGCCGGCCCAACGCCAGGTCAGTTCCGGAGTATCCGTAAAAAGCTCTCCGCCGTTCACTCTCGGCTGACGCCCCGAACCCTCATCACTCGCCAGCTCAAGGAGCACCTGAGTATCGAACCCAGCGAGCGAGATCCAATGGAAGTCGGTGTCACCTGGCGAGTCGAGCAGACTCTCGTCCCCGTGCCATGCCCCGAAGGCAAGGCTCTGGAAGGCGAAGAGACACCCACCGCACAAGAGATGCGACTGGTGGTGGACAACCTCCGTCACGTCCACGTACTCGCCGCGTACGACCGGCTCGTCTCGCTCTACGAGCTCATCGACCGCAACCCTGTTGCCGCGGCCATCATCGTGAACGAATTGAAGCGGCTCGACTACTAGTCACTACAAACGCGCAACGCGGTTCGACCACGCAGGTCGAGCCGCTCGTCGTTTTAGCTGAGTTTCATCACGGAACGACACTCGTCTTCCAGCGCAGCAAGCGCCACAAGCACGAGAAGAATTCGCATGGAGAAACGGAGATTATGCCCGTGCGCCGGCTATCCAGCGCCTGCATCACACGGAAGATCAACGCTCGCAACCCCGACGGTCGCACAATCGTCACCAACCCAAAGGTGAAGCACGCCGTAGCAGCGCGACGCTCCGCGCGCGGACGGATAAACGTCGGGTCCGGACGTGGTTTCTTCCGCACGAATCATCGCCGCGGAAACTCGATCGAAGACGTCATCGGGCGCAAGGCGAATGAACGCTGCAAACGCCGGTGATGCAAGAACGGAGATGTCCGAGATGCCTGGCTGGAGGACGAGCGCGTCGATGTAGACGAGCTGACCGCTCTGATGCTCTCCGAGGTTGAGCACGTCAACGAAGCGAAGTGCATCAACCATCCGACGGAACAGCGTAAGCGCATGTTGCGTCTGCGACCATTCTTCGGATTTAAGCGGATGAATGGGGATGCGCAGCGCCACGCAGTCGTTGCGTCGCTCGAGCCCGTTTTCGCCAATCACGATCGATCCACGCGTTTCTGCATCGATCAATACCCACGCACGAAGCGTCCACGTTGCAAGAATTTCGGAACCATCTGCACGCAACGACAGCGTCGTCACCCGCGGCGGATTCGGCTCCATCATGCACGGCTGAAAAAACATCTTTCACCTCCCAAAAAAGCTTAGCACGAAATCACTCCACTCCCAATAAGCTCTTCTCCACGATAAAATGCAATGAATTGCCCAGGTGCGACGGCGCGTTGAGGAGAAGAAAAGTGAACAACAAATGCAACGGAGAGCGATGGGGTCAGGTCTTTACCTTTTACTTTTTCAATAACACATTCTGCCAATGGCTGCCGGTATCGGATCCTCGCCATGATCGGCTCACCGATCGCATGGTCGATTGCGCCAGGAATGGTTTCGCTGATGTTCGTCGCGACAAGATCCGATCGGAACAGTGCCGGATCATCGGCTCCAACGGCAACAATCACTTCGTTTGTTTCCGGCCTGCGATCAACAACATATAGCGGCGTGCCTCCGCCGATTCCTAATCCCCCACGCTGGCCGATAGTGTAAAACTCGAATCCACGATGCTTGCCGAGGACTTTCCCCTCAGTCGTCACGATATTGCCGTCATGCGGCGTAATACGAGCCTCAAGAAACTGTTGCATGTCTACTTGACCAACGAAGCAAATGCCTTGGCTGTCTCTCTTTTGGGCAGTGGGCAAGTGGGCAAGCTGGGCAAGGCGCCGAACCTCGGCCTTCTGCAAGTCACCGATGGGAAAGAGTGATCGCTTCAACTGATCCTGATTCAGCTGACACAAGAAATAGGTTTGATCTTTATTTTCGTCGAGGCCGACGAGCAAGTGAGCAGAACCTTCCCCCTTACCCCCGCTCTCCTCGCCCGCCGCAGCTCGTCGAGCGCCTTCGTAAGGAGTGGGAGTGTCATCAACCCTTCGCGCGTAATGGCCAGTCGCAATGAAATCACAGCCGAGCTTATCGGCTTCCTTCAAAAACAAATCGAACTTCATGTACTTATTGCACAGCACGTCCGGATTCGGTGTTCGTCCGGCTTTGTATTCGTCAATCATGTATTCGTACACCTTCGATCGGTACTGCTCCTCAAAATCAAATGTATAAAATTTCAATCCCAACTGCCCAGCAACGCGCATTGCATCACGTCGCTCTCGTCGCCACTCGCACTCCTCGCCGTCGTCGTTCGTGCTCCAGTTTTTCATGAAGCCACCAATCACCTCGTATCCTTGTTCCAACAACAACACCGCAGCAACGCTGCTGTCCACGCCGCCAGACATTCCAAGGAGAACGCGCTTCGCCATACAAAAGTAAAAGGTAAAGACCTGACCCCGTTATTACGTCACGTTACGTCATTAGATATTCCAAGGAGAACTTTCTTTGGCATACAATGCGTCTATAGTGTACCGGAATGCCCAGATCCTGAGCGCATGCGAAGGATCCCGAGTGCGCCCAGATGGAACCTTCACGCATCTGACAGAGACCCTTCGCATACGCTCAGGGTCTAACGACGCATGATTAGCGCGCGAAAACCTCAAGCTCCGGCTCTGCGACCGCCGTAATCCGTTCCTTCGTTACCGGCTGATCAAAACTCAACGATCGCGCCATAAGTGCAAGTGCCGTTGATCCGTTCGGAAGTTGAATCGCCGCTTTTGCTCCGTACTTCATGTCGCCAACGATCGGCGATCCAATCGACTGCATTGCGACACGAATTTGATGCGACCGACCGGTCTTCGGCCTCACCTCGATGAGCACGCGACCATCGTCGAATTTCTGTATCGCCGACCATGCTGTTTCTGCGTACTGCGATCCTGAAACTTCGTGATCAAATGCCTTCGTCGTATTGTTCGTTTCGTCTTTGACTAGCCACTGCTTTACGATTCCCGAATCACCGACCGCGCGATCGGACGCTTCGACGACCGCCCAGTAGATCTTTTCAACAGCGTGCGTTCGGAACTGATCACTCAATCGCGCCGATCCTTTGCTCGTCTTCCCAAACACCACAACTCCCCCAACCGGCCGATCAAGGCGGTGAATAAGGCCAAGAAACACATTCCCAGGCTTATCGTCGCGTTGTTTCAAAAAATACCGCACCTCGTTAATAAGCGTGGAGTCCCCGGTTTCGTCCGCCTGCACCAACATGCCGTGCGGTTTTTGCACGGCAATCACGTGATTGTCTTCGTAAAGGATTGGAACCATAGATTGTAAAATGTCACTAAATAGTCTAGCATCCTCAGGTCACCAAGGAGAAATCGTGACCGACTTCGACCGGCGGAACGCCATCAACCCCCGTTTCGTTCCCTCGTACTGCGACAAATGTGGTGAATCTATTCGCCTCTAGAAAGAAGGCGACGACTGGAATCAATTCACCTGCTCCCTGAATGCGAGCCATATGCGGTGGATCCAGTCGCCGTCGGTGGCGTACGCCGTGCTACTCGACGAGCTCGACCAGACGTACATCATGGAGCGCGCCATTCTGCCGGCTATCGGTGGCTGGTGCTTCTCTGGCGGGTACACGGACTATGGCGAAACCGCCGCGGAAACCATCGTCCACGAAACGTCCGGTAAAGCCTGCATTCGCATCGTTGGGAAGAAAGCGAAGTACCTCGGCCAGTGGTTCGAGCCCGGCCCCGGTGTGACGGTGATCGGGGTTCTCGTTCGCATCAAGACTGCGGACGTCGACCCCTTCGTGCCGAACAAGGAAGCAACTGCTCGACGTGAGGTGAACCTCTGGGATCTGGAACCGGAGATTCTCGCCTTCAATAGCAACCGGCTTGCGCTAGCCGCAGCTCGAGAGGTCGTTCGGAAGGAGCGTGCGTTCGAACATCCGTGAATCATCACGCCACGCGACGCCGCCTCCCAGTACGACCTGGTGGGCGGCGTTGGTCGTTTATATAAAATGGAACGTTAAAAAACAACGATGCGCTGCGTTGGGCGTTCCCCAACACAGCGCATCAGCTTGTCACCCGTGAAGGAACTCGTCCGGAACGGCGTCCACGTCGTCGAGCATTTCGTCGAGCGTGACGACAGACGCGCCGATTACGCCGCAGATGTGGCTCACACAGAGGAACTCATTCCCAACGGTTGGCACGTGGTAGTACGTCAACATTCGATGCTCTTCCGGTTCTACCAGGCCTTCGATAGGGTCGAGCAACGCAGTGAACGAACGCGTTCCCGGCGCGAGTACGACGGCGTAGTTGTACGATTCACCGCTCACGCGATGAATACACTCAGCGATTCTTTCCACGGCAGACAAGATGCCGTAGATATTCCCCACCGGAATCTTGATCTCGCGATCATGAATCATCACTGCCGACATTTCACACCCCGGTGATTTGCGAGCGCCCCAGCTTCCAACCGCTGCTCTTCACGAGCGTCGCACACCCAGCAGCGACAGTCGTCGCTCTCGAGGTCGCCCACGCCACAGGTCGTGCAGTGCACCACCCGCAACGTCCGTGCGTTTGCGACGAACTCCTCCATGGGCACCTCGCGCCCGTTCTGAAGAGCGATGAGCCCGACGGACCGCGCGGCGAGGTACACATCCAACATCGTGATGAACGGCGCGGCGCGCTCGTAGCGCAGGCCAGCGTCGAGATCGAGCCGACGTGCGACGAGCGGACCGACACCTGCCAGCACGAACTCATCGGCAAAGGTGAGCATGAGCAGACGGAGCCGGCCGATCTGCACCAGAGGGACGAGCCGCGAAGGGCCGTCAACCTCGGAAAAAATCAGTGAACCAGCAATATCAGGAACCACACCCAGACCAATAAGCATCCCTTATCCTCCATCATGAAAGGGAACGAATAGTATACACGAAAATCGAAAAAGGGCTAGAGCGCGGCGGCTTTTTCTACAGAAATCGTCCCGCCTTTGTGATAAATGACCGTATCCCGACGGCCAACGTCGCCCTGCAAAATGCGCTCGGCAATGAGGTTCTCCACTTTATCCTGCAGCACGCGGCGCAATGGACGCGCGCCAAACTTTGGGTCGTAACCTTGGACAGAAAGCTCGTGCACCGCGTCGTCATCAATCTGAAAGTTGAGCCCTTTTGCCTTCAGCCGTTCCTCGATCTTCGCAACCATAAGATACGTAATCGCCGCAACGTCGTCTTGCGTGAGCGGTGAGAACACGATCACATCGTCGAAACGATTGAGGAATTCTGGACGATACACTTGGCGAAGTTGGTTCTCCATGAGCTCCGATTTCACCGCCGCGAGATTCGTCCCTTTCTGCACCTCGTCTTGAATGTACTGCGTTCCCGCGTTTGATGTGGCAATAAGAATGACGTTCGTGAAATCGATCATGCGACCAAGGCCGTCGGTTAAACGACCATCATCCATCACCTGCAAGAACAAGTTCAAAATATCGGGATGCGCTTTTTCCAGCTCGTCGAGAAGCAACAACGTGAACGGCGTTTTGCGAATCGCTTCTGTGAGCAGTCCAGCCTGGCCGTTGCTGCCGATCAGCCGCGCGACCGATGCTTGGTCTTGGTATTCGCTCATATCGAACCGCACCATAGCGTTCTCGCTACCGAAATACACTTCCGATGTTGTTTTCGCGAGCTCTGTCTTTCCCACACCCGTTGGCCCGAGGAATAGGAAATTCGCAATCGGTCTGCTGCCGGACCGAAGTTCGGTTCGTGCTCGGCGCAATGCTGACGACACTGATGAGATCGCGGCTTCCTGACCAATAACCCGTTCATGCAGTCGCGATTCCAGTTGCAACAACTTCTGACTCTCGTCTTGCGAGATTGACGTCACTGGAACCTTTGATTGTTCGGAAACGCGCGCAGCAATATCTTCCCGTGTTACCCAAACCAATCCTTGCGTTCGCGGCTTCTTTCCCACGTCGAGTGCAGCTTCACGAGCGACGGACAACGCAGAGGTCGGCAACACAATGTCATGAAGGTATCGCGCAGCAAGATCAACGCACGCGGCGACGGCGTGATACGTAAATACAACGTTATTCGTGTTCTCGATTCCTCCGATGTGGGATTCGAGAATGCGAATCGCGAGGTTGCGATCAGGTTCGTCAATCGCGATGCGCTGCAGTTTTGGTCCAAGGCTCGATCGCTCAAGCTTCTCCGTATATCCTCCCGGCGTTGCCGTCGCAATCACAAACGTGTAACCCTTCTCCAGTTCACCGGCGAGAATGGATGAGAGGTCAATCGATCCCCCAACGCCAACGAGCTCGTGAATATTTTCGATAACGAGAATAATGTTTCCACTCGCCGCAACTTCAAACAGCGCATACAGGAATCGTTCCTCCGCGCCGTTCCCGCCTTCAGCGCTCACGATGTGCGAAACGTTCATGCGGAGCAATCGCTTGTCCTTCAAGATATTCGGAACACGCTCCTCAACCATCAGTTGCGCAAGACCTTCAATCACCGCGCCTTTTCCAACGCCCGGGCTTCCGACGAGCACAACACTCTGGCTGCCGCCTTCAATCGATCGGAGCAATGCTTTCATCTCCATGTCGCGGTCC
Source organism: Patescibacteria group bacterium (assembly GCA_038064675.1). Classification (GTDB taxonomy): domain Bacteria; phylum Patescibacteriota; class Patescibacteriia; order UBA9934; family UBA9934; genus CAIKHN01. The sequence continues at coordinate 76,083 of JBBTSM010000003.1, forward strand.
ACACAGAACTCCGACCGGCCATACACGGCGTTCTTCGTGAGGTCGTCGGTAACATTATCAAGAAACGGCGTTGCAACCGCAGTGTATGCGCGGTCCATGTTGCCTGTTGGCTTGAATCCTGCCGCCTTACGGAAATCCTGATACCTCCGGCGCAATGCGTCTTGAATACGCAACCATGCAATCGTATTCATCGTCGCATCACGATCCGCGCCCACCGCAAACATGACTTCTTGCAAAAATGGATCCGCGTCGTATGCCGCAGCAAAACACTCGAGCCCAGACACGTGTTCGGATCCGAATGTTGCTGCGCTAAAAAATGCATCGCGAACAATACCGATCGCCGTATTTCCAAACGACGTCTCCCCCGTTGGAAGCGGAGCCATCTTGCGACGAAGCGGATCGATCACCGACGACAAGCTGATGCCGAGACGCGCAAAGAGCACGCGAACATCGCGATCTGCCGTGGATGCGGCGAAGATGTGCATCGCCATCACGTCCGCATGATTGGACTTCTTCGCAAGCGCGTATGCTTCCTCAAAAAGCGCAACGGAATCCGACGCCATCGCACAAAACATTCCCTGCTTCCGGCTTGCGGCGCCGAGCGATGGAATAGACGTCTTCTCTGGTACACCGTTTCGGGTTTTTGGAATGGTAACTGTCGCATCCGCAATCACTCGCGTTTTGTACCATGCGTAACACAAGGAAAGAACGCCGAGCCAGAATGCAAAAAGGTCTCCGTGCGGTGTAAGCCAGAAATCCGAATCAAGAACATCGGTTGCGTGAATGGTCACGACACCGATTACAAAGACAATAAACGAAACAAGAGCAGCACCAACTCCAATCCACCGAAACATCTTTGCAATACCGTGCATGCGTTTCCGATACGCAATCGCATCGGCGTTCATCACGCCGTCCCAATACCAAAATGTTCCGTCGATTAACACGCCAGGAATGCCCGACGTCTGCGCCTCACTTTCCTGGATAAGGGAGAGATCGAGGCTCATAGCGAAAGAATTGACGTTGCATGAAACAAGATGAATGCAACCGCGATTCCTGGGAGCGCGACATAAAACGCGAAAATTCCGAGAACGATGGCTGCAACGATAATCGTCACGAATCCGCGGCCCACCACATTCACCAAGCGCATAAACACGCTGATGATTCTGCTTTGCCAGTCGTACCGGCCAAACATCGGCACAAACATATTCCTTGCCCACGTCATCACCCCAATGCTTCGAACATACCCCTGCACAAATTCCATTGCGTATGTTGCGGCACGAAGCAATCCCTTTCCGTACCACCACGCAGGGAAACGCAAAATATCGCCGCCCAATTCCCAAAGTAATCCCGCTCCATTCCCTCCTTGTGCACCTTGCATATGGTGAGATTGTAACATGGCTTCGTTGAGCGAAATGAGCAATCAACGATTACGCCTTAAGCGAATTGAGCGAGTGAAATACGAATCCGGCTCAGACCATCGCTCAATTCGCTCGCGCATCGCGCTCGCTCAAGGGTAATCCCGATCGCTCATCGTCACCTACTTCATCCCAATATACGCGCTTGCTTCTTTATCAAGAAGGAGAACAAGTGAAATAATCGGCAACAACGAAAGTGCTCCACCGCCGCAAACAATCTGCACAATCAGCGAAACAAACGCTGCTGTTGCCCAGTTTTCCTTGCGAACCTTGATGGCGTTCAGCACAATCCACGGTAAACCAATAGTTGCTGCGAGAGCGATGAGGAAAAGAACTGCTCCCAAGACCATAGCGGGAAGCGGCGGCATTTCCTGTGCCCCACCAAAGGCGAGAAAGAGAAAGAATGCCGCACCGATCGCTAAAAAGAACAGTGGAATCGCCATCTGAATAATCGTCAACGTCCGCACGATACTAATGCGTTTTACGAGTGTCATAGTTAATCCTTCTTAAAGCTTACTTTAAAGACTGGAGCCCATTTCACGTTCATGTCGTCCACAATCTCCACTGGGAGCTGTTGCACATACATGTTCAGCGCGATGTCTGCTAACAAAATTGTATCAGATTGAATATCCACCTTCAGTTCCTCGATCTTTCCGGTATCTGCATCCCGTCCTCGAGCTTCATTCTCGATGCTCTTCTTTTCCGCCTTCAATGTTTCAATCTTCTCCAAAATCTCCATGTAATGCGCATTGTTCCGCAATTCGTCCTGGAACGATCGCACCATTTCCCGCTTTTCCTTCTTCTTCTTGGTGAGTCGAGAGTGAACTTCTTGGAGCTTTGGCATAAAAGGAATTTGGAGAATTCTAAGTGCGAATATCTTATCATGTTCACGGCTTCATCTCATCTGCGGTGTCGAGAATCATTCGCTTCGTGAATCCTCCGCGCTTTTCTGCACGTTCGTGTTTTGCCTTCAGCACGTCTTCGAAGGTGGATCCTTTCGACTGCGCCATGGCGTCGATGACTTCGAGAACGACGGCGAACTCAGTGAGCGATGGATTCGCAAGAGATTCGGCGACCTCTTCTGAAAGCTTTTCACGCAACAGTCGATCGTATTCTGCGTCGTCGGCAACATGCCACGTCGCCGATTCTCCGCGTCCAATGATAATCTCAGGAATGTTATCGCGAACAAGTTTTCCAAACTGAAGTGTTTTTGTCATAGACTTTCGATAAAACGGAAACGTGGAACCGACTCTCCGTTTACGACGACGTTCTCCGCAAACATTGCTGCTGGCCGAACCCATAAACCGATCAATCCCGTATCGCCGTCAACATGCCTGTAAACTACATGCTCTTCCAACGTCTCCGAATGTCGGGCAACGCCAATCACCTCGCACCGTCCGCCCTTATAGTGGATGTAAATTCCTGGGATGATCATATCGTTCGATGAAATGCGTAAGATTGCTGATTATATTCGCTGGTGGAATACAGTCGAATTCCAAAATCTTGCCAAAGCGCAAAATAGGAAATCCCAACATCGAGCGCCAATCGACTACACACCGTGCAATACGGTTCTCCGGATTGTAGTATTTCTCCTGCGGTATCGACTCTCGTAAAATATAACGTCGATCCTACAATCTCATTCGGATGTGTCCTAAGCGCGTCCATAATGGATCGCCATTCGGCATGAATGCAGCACGTCTTGTCTGACTTTTTCTTTTTCATCCAATCATAGTCATCAATTTCACACGTTCGCTGATCTTCGCCATTTCCCGCCGGCGAATTCCATCCTTCACCGATAACGAGGTCGTTGTTCACAATAACTGCCCCACACAAATCCTTCCCACACGTTGCGTGCGTTGCCACTTGTGCAGCAAGAGAAAAGTAGTGTTCATGATTGATCATATGTTATTCAGAAGCAATCCATTCAACGGAACCATGAATTCTACCGTCATCGCAGAAAAGATTCTCTAGTGTCGCGAGCGTCATTCGCTCGCCGCAAGCAACAGCAGAAATCGCCTCTGATTCGTTAAACGGCATAGTCGAGGCATCAAATCAGAATAATCATCATCATGTTACCAAAAGACTGCCCTATTGGCAGTCTTTTATCCTCACCTATTTCTGCACGGTAATCGTGATATCGTGCGTCATTGGCTGAACAACCTTCATGCTGGCAACCATATGATCCCAATACGGTGGGTTGAGATTTTCCCAACGACGGACGTTGACGGTACTGCCATCCGATGAAAAATGCGCTTCTGGCGTTGGATCTGGAATAGCTTCTGTAGGACAAATAAGATACGCGTTTCCAGCGCCAGGACCAAGTCGACACGTATCCGGAATCTCAAATTCAACAATTCCACCAATCGTGACGGTCTGCCAGTCAATCGCCGACGACGCCTCGTCGTCCACCGGAATACCGATATTGTCACTCACGCCAAGATATCGTGCGGTGAAGAATCCAATCACCATCGCCACCACTGTCATTGCCACACCAATCAGCACACCCTTCCACACAAGAGATTGCTTGATCATATGCACACAGCATAGCACGAAAAAAGATTAAAAATCTCTCATGGCTACAACCGCAATAATATCTGAGAGATTGAACACTTCTTCCGCATCTTTCAATAACAATTGTGGTATGAACTTTTGCAATTCAGCACGCACACCAATAATAATCGCCCCTCTGTCGGCACCCAATTCGAGAGCAGCTAACGCCTCATCATTCGCATCAACCTCTGCAGGAATCTTTTTCCATACGTTCAGGTACATTGGTATCCAATCATTACGGGATTCAGATTTTGCTCTTACTCCTATTTTCGTCCAAACATGTTCTACACGACGACGCAGATCCGCAATTATTCCGCGAATTCGTTCTGGGCGAAGGTCTTGAGCGGCAAGCTCAACTTGAACAGCACGAACCGCTTCAGTCAAACTCGGAATATGTTTTTCATATAATTCCGCCAAAGCCTTTTCTTGATCAGTTGGCTTATCTTTTGACTGAGTCTTTGGTTTAGCGCCTAACGTTTTCAATTCGCTAATCACGCCACGTAACGCATCAACTTCATCAACAAAACCAGCAAGCAATTCCGGAGTCATCTTCTCGGCCTCAGTGAGCTTCGCTTCGGAAGCTACAGAAACATGTTTTATTGTATTTTTTGGCACAGGTGCCACTTCAGGTTTTTTACCCCTTGTAAAGGCATCCGCTAATTGATGTGTAGTAAGAACGGCTGACGGATGTCCCGAAACGTTCATGCCCTCTAGTGTTGTACTTGCGTTCGATGCGACATGATCGAGTGTCGGTTGGGATTGGGGTTTGCTCTGCGTGCTTCTTGGTTGTGCTAAACCATTTGCAACCTCTACGTCCTCTCTTCTTGGACCCGCCCCCGTCACACCGTTCCAATCGTAAGAAAGGTATCCATACTCTCCTCCCCCTCCTTCGCCGCCAAACAGCGTACCAACGCCCCGTTCGTTCACCAACCCATATCCGGTCTGTTCTTTTCTATCTCTAACCTCTTGCCAACGAATACACCAATCTGGTTTTTCAACAGTGGCAACAATAAACGGATTTCTACCAATCGCAGTTGGAAGATTTCCATCTAATGGAGAGAGCCCCTCACATTGAACCGTATTACTGTATCTACTCCCAAGATTAATGGGAGGTTTAATACCAACAACCGGCTTGTCGCCCGGCAAAAAGAGCTTCTCTCCTGCTACTTTTTCACCAAAACCCTCACCCGGCTTTCGTCCGAATTTCTCAAAGATCTCTGGCTCAACCCCATGGAGAAACCACGGAGCTGGTGTTGCCGGAGCCTCCATCGCCTTTCGGAGCGCACCCTCAGCTTCAGCTTGTGTTTTTCCCACGATCACTTCTACTTCCCTACGTCCCCTTAACGTTTCTTCAATGTTGGAACGCAGTTGCTGAATGTAATCGCGGTATACCTGGATGTCTGCACGCAAAGATTCTCTATTCTCAGACCGCCTGTCTACACTCGGCGCAACAGTAGCCACACGTGCCGAGCGTGCTCGCACATGAAGCGCTTCTATTTCTTCAGAAAGCTCATGAAACGTTGCGCTGATCTGGCGTCTTTCATTCCACTCAGCATTCAATTCTTCAAGTTTTGCAGCGTCATCTACACGCCATCGATCTTCATACGTTTTCCGTACATCCTCGAGTGCTTGGCGATATTGAGAGCGCCATCTCTCGGGTTCAGTAAATATTCTCCCATCAATCTTTAGATTGACAATGGGATCATGCCCACTCAAGATTTCCTTGAGCGTCTTTTTCCGTTCTTCAAGCAATCTGCTTCGTATTTCTTCAGCAGTATCCTCTGGAGCCTTACCGTGTTCTGATAGGAAAAACGACTTCCTCCCACCGGGTAAACCCGGAATCCACATCAGAGGACGTTCATCTTTCGGCGCCAACCCAACCGTCAAAAAATACTGGATAACTGTTGTATCACGGTAGCCGCCAGTCTCAAACGTATCGCCATGAAAGCTCGAGGTAGCCCGTTCCTGTCCTCTTCCTTCTTTTGAATCAACGGACAGCTCTCCCGGCGCTTCTAAATCAACAATATCTGCACGAATACTGGCTATAGTCCTTTCTTGTTCTTCTATGTCTCGTTCAATAGTGGCTCTTGCTAAGTTCTCAGGATTTGGAATGAGCAAACGCGCCATTTCCAATACCCTTGCTTGCACCGCCGTGCTCAGCAGATCGAATGTTTCAGTAAGCTCCGGAAGTCCTGTGTGCGAAATCCACACAATTTCCTCCGGATATATTGCTCCCGGAATATCATCGAATTCCAATTCTACACAGACTGATTGATCTTTTGCCACGATTCTTTCTGTAAGATGCGTTTTCCAATGCGTTGAGAGACGTGCTTCTTCAGATGAAATTTCTTTAACGCCCTGTGGGTACGTCAGTGCTATGCGGTCGCTACGTAACGTCGTAACGCTCTGTGGCTCACCAAAGGTATCAAAGAAGCTTGGACCAGCAGCATCCAGGCGCCTTTCCCATAACCACTTTGTGCGCTCGTCCATCGATACGCCTTCTAAACCTCGAGGCATGTTCCTTGTATTGACTGGATTCGGCATAGAATTGAAATATACTTTGTATTGTACCAAATCCTCGTTGCGACGCATGACTAATCCGTGTAATGGTTTTCAGGTTCAAAATAAAAAGTTACGCACGCAATTTTCTACCGCACACGCTGCCGATCGTAGCCAAAATGCACTTCATCAATAAGCTCAATTCGCGTTGGACGAAGCACGTACCATTGGTGATCTTCGAGAACGACGAAATCCCCAGCAGGCTCTGGCTTATTTCGTTTCCGGAAGTGCTTCACCACAATCTCGCGAGGCACAGAATCGATTACCTCCGCCACTCCACTCATCTGCACCCCACGATCCGGCTCCCCCGGCCTCATCGTCGCCGTTATCGCTGCCGCGACATTCGGATTCTTTACGATCGCCAACGAATGCCTTCGATTCACCGAACTCATCCAATACACACTGAACTCATCGTCATGAACAAAAATCACATCCGCCACCCAAACGCCCTCCTCATCGGAAACGCCGAGGGACATCAAATATGAAGAATCGAGGGCCTCGTGTGTAAGAGCAATAAGATCATTCATACCTTCGTGGAACAAGCGTCGCACCATTCTGATACGCCTTCATGAAGTGATCTATAGAAACACGATGGCCTGGTCGCGGGGGCAGGCCAGGATCGTGAAAAGTAACTTCGTCACCTTGAATGTCGTACACCAAGATTGCGTGTCCAGCGTTATTGTCGACACCGTGCAAAATACCGAAATGCACGAATGCGATAATAAAATACTCCTGAAGCATCACTCGCATCTGTTCCGCGCTCAATGCCTGAATCGCGAGTAAACCTGCATCGATCATCTCTTGAGCGTCTTTGTGTTCTCGTTCGAATCCCGGCGTCGCATGTGCCTCTTGATCTGCTACCCATTTTTCATTCCCCCGATAATACTCAAGTAAATACTCGTGACTATTTTTTACAAACTGATGATAATCAAAATTCGTCCAGTATTTTGTTCCGGGGAACATTCCATTCAGATTGATGATGCTTCTCGGCGGCCATGTATATAGTCCAGGCGTAAATCCCGTTATTGCGTTCGCTTCTTCCCACGAAATCTGTTTTCCCAACGCCTCACACACCATTCGAATACACGCCTGCGAGCAATGCAGGTCATCGGGAAGATTGGAGTAGAAGGCTGGTTCGAGCATAGGTTTTCCGACAGATACAAACCTGTCTTGAGATATTTATCCATTTGCCAAAACAAATCGTACGACCTTCATCATCGAATTCCAGTCCACGCCGCCGTCGTAATACCCCTGATACGTTGCAAGCATGATTTCGTTGTTCTCAAACGGTTCGTGACCAAACCGATCGCTTTCTGAAACAGCGTGAAAGGGCTTTTCTGAAATTTCTACCACTCGGGCATGTCCAAAAATCTTTCCGTCCTCATAACATAATCGCAATTTGTCACCGACAGAAATATTTTTGTCATCAAAGAATCTCCATGTAACCGTTTTCGTTCCCGCAAGAATCATGTCAGCGAGTTCTTTCCGAAACTTCAGTCGTTTCATATCTTACTCTAAGGAATACACATCAATTACCGGCTCTTCGTACGGATGAACCGCCTTGATCGCTGCGATGATTCCTGCAACGCCTTCGCGAGTACAACTAATTTCGATTCGCTCCTCCTCGACCACTTCCAATGTTCCGACCTCGCCGATCGCCGGATTCGCACCATCAAGCGGCAAGAATCTTCCAACCCCTTTCGTTGAGAAACTGCAGTATCCATAATTCCCCACACGATCGAGTCCCGTCTTTCCGATCGTATCACGAACAATATCGGCGTGAGTGACGGGAACGGTGACGATGAGCTTAAGATTCATACGTCTATTTTAAACTCCCACGGGGGTCAAGGCGCTATTTAGCAAGGTGGCGCTACAGACTTCAAAATCCGAAAAATCTGTCATAGAAAAGTCTGTTGCCTTTGGCGAGAAATACGCCACGCTAACCGGAGCCTGCTTCATAAAAAAACAGAATGTCTCTTGCGTAACCGGACATTTTGATGGGTCTGGGCTTTCTGTTAAAGGCGAATGATGAGTCAGCATCCGCCTCACAATCCAAACTACACAATCGGCAACTTGCAACATCAACGATTCATTCGATGGGACATAATGAAGATTGCTCATCAAAAATACAGCCCTTGATTCAAAATCAAATTTCGAAACACGCGATCTCCCTCCGCTCGAAGAGATTGAGCGCCAGGCAACCATATTGGACAGTAAAGCAGAAACTTCTCGCTCATCTTGAGAGCTCGCGTCTTCTTTCCCGTTCATTTTGTCGAAAATCAAAATCCCATTTTGATTTGCCGCCGCTAGCTTGTACTCAAGAATATGAATCATCGCGTGCGCGGCCATCTTCTTTTTCTCAAACTGGATTTTTGGCTCCAATCCTTTTTGTTTCACATCAATTCCCAAAACAAGCGGGCACGACATCTTTGACAGTAGCTGAAGCAGCTCTTCGAAAAACTCCTTTACGACCTTTACGTCTCTAGCGCCGCTCATCGCCGCGTTCCAGAGCTCATGAGCATGGATCTCATTCTTGCTCCAATCGCTAATCCCCAATTTGTGGTTTACGAGCTCCGCGAACATTCGCTCAAGATGATGATACTTATTCTCGTGAACCATGAGACCCCCAAAAATGATATAAGGGCCGTCACTAAAAATTCCCGATCCATCGGTCTTAAAGTTAATACCTGATTCGTCCGTATGTACTAAAAACATACATTATTTCCCATGACACTTCTTGAACTTCTTTCCGCTTCCGCAATAACATGGTTCGTTGGGACGAGGTTTCTTGGAAACTGAATCACCTGCGAGAGATGCTTCGCTTTCGCTCAGCATGACTGAGTCGGATGGAGAAGCGGGATTCGATTCGGCTACTGCCGACTGCCCACTGCCTACTGCCCGACTCGGCACATCAATCACCGTTGTATCGCCGCTGGATTGCTGCGAGAGGAATTGCACTGCATTACGGATCAGCTGCGGAGCGTTTTCCATGATGTGCTTTGCGGCGAGGTGTTGGTCGATGATTTTGAAGAGATTGTAGGCAACTTCGCGGCCGAGTTCGGAACGCATGGCGTTATACAGACGGTAGGATTCGCGTTTGTATTCCACGAGAGGATCGCGCTGAGCGTAGCCTTGAAGACCGATGGTACGGCGCAAGTAGGTCATGTCATCAAGGTGCTGCATCCACAGCGTGTCGTTGGCGCGCAGCAAAATATTACGCTCAAGCGCCATGAGGTGCTTTGCGTCACCAAATTTTTCCACGGCACCGTCGTATGCGCGGCGGATTGCACCATTCACGACTTCGATAACATGAGTTCGCTGATGCGCGAGCTTTTCTTTGTCGATGGACAATGCTCCGAGCTCCTCGCGAATTGCCGACGACTCTGTCTCTTCGAGTTTCACGATCGTACTGAGGCTCTCAACGATTTCCTGCGGATCCCAATCAGGCTTTCCTGCAGCTTCATCCTCGACGAAGTCTTTCGGCACATCGGCCTCTGCCTTGCTTGTATGGAAGAACACCACGCGCTCGATTTCCTTCTCGATAATTGTATGGACGAGTTCGTGCGCCTTTTCCTCGCTCTTCATCACTTCCTTGCGCTCGTTGTACACGGCAGTGCGATGCTTATTCAGCACGTCGTCGTATTCCAACACGTGTTTACGCGTATCAAAATGGTGGCCCTCCACGCGCTGCTGGGATTTTTCGAGCGCCTTTGTGACCATCTTGCTTTCAATTGGCGTTGCGTCGTCAATGCCAAGTTTATCCATCATGCCCTTCACGCGATCGCTACCGAAGATACGCATCAAATCGTCGTCGAGTGACACAAAGAACTGCGTGCTACCCGGATCACCCTGTCGGCCTGCGCGACCACGAAGCTGATTATCAATACGGCGTGATTCATGACGCTCTGTGCCAATCACGTGCAACCCGCCGAGCTTCTTCACCTCTTCTGCCATTGCCGCATCAACCGGGTTTCCTCCAAGCAGAATGTCCACACCACGACCAGCCATGTTTGTGGCGAGCGTCACGGCGCCTCGTCGTCCGGCCTGTGCAATGATTTCACCTTCACGCTCGTGATTCTTCGCGTTGAGTGTGTTGTGAATCACGCCCGCTGCGGTGAGAAACTTCGAAAGCGACTCGTTCTTATCAATAGACACGGTTCCGATGAGCACTGGTTGTCCGATTTCGTTCAAACGTTTCACTTCCTCAACCACCGCCATCCACTTTCCCATTTCATTTTTGTAGATACGATCTGGCAAATCTTTGCGCCGTGCTTCGTGGTTCGTTGGAATCGTAACAACATCAAGTTTGTAAATCTTCGCAAACTCCTCGGCTTCCGTGCTAGCAGTTCCGGTCATTCCAGAAAGCTTCTCGTACATGCGGAAATAGTTCTGGAACGTAATGGTTGCAAGCGTCTTGCTCTCGCGTTGAATTTTTACGCCTTCTTTTGCTTCGATAGCCTGATGAAGGCCTTCCGAATATCGACGGCCCTCCATGATACGACCAGTAAATTCATCCACGATCAGCACTTCGCCGGTACGAACAACATAATCGCGATCCACCTTAAACAAGGAGTGTGCTTTTAACGCCTGCTCGGCATGATGCACCATCGCCAACCCTTCTTCGTACAAATTCTTGACGTTCAACAAGCGTTCCAGCTTTTGCAAACCATTTTCGGTAAACGTGGATACGCGCATCTTCTCGTCAATGTTGAAATCCTCACCCTCAACGCAATTCTTAATGACGTCGGCGAATCGATAGTACAGATCCGTCGATTCCTGCGCTGCCGCAGAAATGATCAACGGTGTACGCGCCTCGTCGATAAGAATCGAATCGACTTCGTCCACGATTGCGTAATGTAATCCACGCTGAACAACTTCCTCCGCGCGGCTCGCCATGTTGTCGCGCAAGTAGTCGAAACCAAATTCATTGTTCGTGCCATACGTGACATCGGCAGCGTACGCTTCCGATCGACTCACTGGACGAAGCGAATCGGATGCGACATGGAATCCTGCAACCGTCTCCGCGCCTTCTGCTGGAACTTCGACTTTAAAATCCGCATCGTACACGTAACCACTTTCGTGCTGAATACACGCAACAGTTAATCCGAGCGACGCAAACACACGGCCCATCCACACAGAATCGCGCTTTGCCAAGTAGTCGTTCACCGTCACGAGGTGAACGCCCTTTCCGGTAAGCGCATTCAAGTACGTCGGCGCCGTTGCCGTAAGCGTTTTCCCCTCACCCGTTCGCATTTCGGCAATTGCGCCGCGGTGCAACGTGAGCCCGCCCATCATCTGCACGTCAAAATGCCGCTGGCCAAGCACGCGCTTACTCGCCTCACGAACCACAGCAAAGGCCTCGTGCGCCATGGAATCGAGCGTTTCTCCATTTGCCAGCCGCTCACGGAACGCCTGTGTTTTTGCCTTTAACTCGTCGGCGGAAAGCTTTTGAAGACCTTCTTCAAAGGCGGCGATCTTTTCTGCGTCTTTCCGAAGACTTTTAACAATTTTTGCGTTTGGGTCACCGAAAATCGTGGAAAGGGAGAAGGCCATAGATGGCCAAATTGTGCCAGAACTCAGCCGATTTCACAAGGAAAGAATGTTGACGAAGAGCCGGAAATGCGCTAATCTTAGCGCGCACGTCGAAGTCCGTGGGCAACGATCGATCCTCCGGAGTCACGCATGTTCCTCTTTCCGGTGAACTCGATCAACATCAGCAACTCCAAGATCGACGGCTGCGTACTCACCGGCAGTGCCATCGACATCGGCGAGTTCTTCCTCACCATGCCGAAAGCAAGATCCTAGCCCCAACGACGCGCGCCGCCTCCCCTTCTTGGGTCGAGGCGGCGTGGTGCGTTTTAGGGTGTCAATCGTTGACGAAAGCCTAAAAATATACAATGATCAAAGCGCCAATGGCAGGAGTCCATGTGAGTATCGTAGAACAAATTCAGAGCAATCGAGTCCGGTACGCCGGTGGGAAGGTCCGCATTCTCCAAAACAGCGGACGGACGGAAGTCGACGGCACCATCGCCAGGATTCTCGTGGAGGGCATTTTCCTCTGTGTCGTCGAATCGACGCGAACGGTCAGCGAAGACTGGGGCGTAACCTGGAAAGAGTCAGGGCCCGAAACCACCACCGTCCCACTAGCCAACGTTCAGTTCGATAGCCTGGGAAACATCCTCGCGACGAACCCTCCGTCGATCATCCGCCTCACGCTGTCGCCCGTCGCAGCACCCTAGCCGTCCGCCCGCCGCGGACTGCTCAACGCAACGCCGCCTTCCTACCGGAGGGCGGCGTGTCTGTTTTATTCGATGATTTCTGGATCGAGACCCTTCTGACCAGAGTCGTCAATACGAATACGATGATATTCTGTACGCCATGAAGCGCCGTCCTTGGGGAAGAGCAATACTTTTACGAAATATGTATCACGCGTAACACCGGTTACCCAATAGATTCCTTTTTCGTGAATCGGCGGATACCCGTCTCGCGTGAACCAATGATTGTGCAACGATGTTGAAACGTACCAGCTCATGTCTTCGTTGCCACCGGATTGATTCCAGTCACCGTCAACAGGACTTGGCCAAAATATTCCGAATACTGCCAAGACAATCGTTATGCACATTGCTCCGAGAACGTACTTTATCATTTTTTTCATAATGCTTCTGGTAAATACGGAACGAATTGCTCACTAAGATACTGATAGATCTTAACAAATCGATCCTGATCCTCATCAACAACAGCCATTCCCCAAACATGAACATCCGTATCGCCCCACGAAAGATCGTATCCGGTGTTGTCTCCATCAAAAAATTCTGAATCTGTCGTACGTATTCTGTCTGCTCGATGTTGCCGAAGGTATGCGTAGAGTAATGCCGTTTCCTGTTCGCTCAACGTAAATTCCACACGAGAATCCTTCGGAATCGATTCTTCGGCAGACCAAGAACGCGCAGTACCGTGGCTTCCGCGAAGAATCACCTCATCGCCCTCTGGCTGCATTCCGCCACCGCTTTGCCATGTGAGAACGAAATCTTGAGGCATGCCTTGTGGAAGCGACGTGGCCGGAAAAAGTACAAACCACAACAGGCCTCCACCAATCAACAGCACGAATAGCGCACCAACAGCCACACGAAATACGATTCGTTGGGAAAACGCCATATCACTACGATACAAACCAAAGCGCAGACTGAATGAATGTTGCCGGTTGCTTTTGGAATACTGTTCCGCACTGACTGCAAGACATTGTCACAAAACGCTTCCAGGTAAACACTGGAACACCAAACACATGGATCGCATTCCATTCCTTTTCTCGTTTTGCTGAGGCTACAGCGCCACACGCAGAACACGATTGTTTCGTGCGCAAGGAATACATTGGCTTCTTTCGCTCAACAACGGAAATAAACGCTGCAAAAAGTCTTGCTATTGGCATATGCAGTCTCGATATCAACGAATCAAATTCCTCGCGACACGATCAACATCCCCCGCACCCATCACAATCACCACGTCGCTTTCTTTGATCATCGATCGCAACATCGATTCAGCCTCGATGAGATCTTTTACATAATACCCTTCTTTTGGCGGAGTCGCCGATGTCATCGCCGCGTCGAGCAATGTTTTGCTGGTCACTGCAGCATCGGATTCCTCCGTTCTGCCAAGCACACCGTAAATTTCAGAGAGGATCAGTACATCCGCACCGCCGAACGATTGCGCAAAATCGTCGAAAAGTTCTTTCGTCCGATTGTGTTGATGCGGCTCGAAAAGCAACACAATTCTGCTTGTAGGAAAAAATTCTCGCGCACCCTCGAGTGTTGCTTTAACTGCCGTTGGATGATGGCCGTAGTCCGAGATAATCTGCGCGCCGTTGAATATTCCGACACGTTCGAACCGTCGCCAAATGCCAGTGAACGACGCGAGGGATTCGAGTATCTTCTGCAAGCCGATACCGTATTCGAGCGCAACCGCTTTCGCCGCAAACGCGTTCATCATATTGAACAGGCCTGGAATACCGAGCGTGAGCGTTCCGAGTTTTTTCGCCTTATGAATCGCACCGTCTTGTTCAAGGATATCGAGTGATTGCGTACCGTTCGCAAAATACCGATCGACGTTTGGTAACGGATCGTCCCATGACGTGAAAGCGTGTTGCATAAGTTCGTATCCGTAGATTCCGATGCGTGCGCTACCGTCTCCACGGTAAAAACATTTCTGCTGATCCTTCATGGTCATCCACACCGTCTTCTGTGTTTGTCGTCCAAGCTGGCCAAACATCGCCTCAACGTCGGCGAGATCTTTATAGACGTCAGTGTGATCGAGCTCAACATTGGTAATGACGGTTGTTTCTGGGAAAAGTTTCAACACCTTTCGGAGGTATTCATCACCCTCAATGATCATAATGTCGCTTTTCCCGACTGCGACATTTCCATACTTCCACCCCGGCACGATCGATCCAACGAATACGGTCGGATCACATCCAGCATCGATAAAAATCTTTCCCGCCATCGCCGTCGTTGTCGATTTTCCGTTCGTTCCCGTGATACAGATCGTCCGATAGTCCTTTGAAAGCTCACCGAGGAAATCGAAATGCCCCATCTGCGGAATGTTTCGCGATGTCGCCGCAGCACGCTCAGCATTCTCGGCGGTCGCTGCCTCGGTGTACACGACAAGGTCGGTCTCCGATGGAATGTTCGATGCATCCTGACCGATCGAGACGGGAATTCCGAGTTCGACGAGGCCATCGGTAATCATCGACTGTTTCGCATCGCTCCCAGAAACCGAAATGTCTTTTGCGAACAAAAACTTCATCACGCCACTGATGCCAATACCTCCAGCGCCGATACAGTGCACGTGACGATACGAATCCAGTTGCATACCTATGCTTCAATTTCATTTTCAACCGCAATGCCATCATCACTATCTTCTTCCTCTTCTTCTTCGTCGCTCAATACTTCGTCTTCCACACCTTCGGCGCGAGCATCCATCATTTTCTCTTTCTTATCAATCAATTGACGCTTCACGTCGTCCTTTGCTTCGTCAATTGCGGCATACAAATCATCACGCTCTGCATGAGCCCGAACCACGTCTCCGAGTACGACAACGTTCATCTCAGCAAAAAACACATCACCCTTATTATGATGCTCGCTCGTTTTTCCAACCTCTACTGCAACGTCGCACGGATCAAATCTCTTTGTAAATCGGGAGATACCCTCAACCCTTTCTGTGACGTAATTCCGAATGGCATCCGTGAGCTCAATGTTTGTTCCCTGGATTTCGGTAATGCGCATATGGGGGAAAGTAAAAGGTAAAGACCTGACCCCTTAGTTATACCTCGAATAACGAATCGATCAATACGGTTATCCTCCTAGAATCCAACATGCATCACTTCTTCTTCTAAATTCACACCGACTTCTGCAGCCACATGTTTCTTTACTCGCGTCACAAGGCGAAGAATATCCTCTGCCGTTGCGTGGCCTTTATTTAAGAGGAAGTTTCCGTGCTGCAATGAAACCTCTGCATCCCCAACAGCCGTTCCTTTTAAACCGAGTTTTTCGATAATCCATCCTGCAGGAATGCGCTTGCGATCGATGAATTCTTGAGGAATATCGTACGCTTGTTGTAACTGTGCAATTTGGGCGTGATCAGTCCACTCAAAGTTCTTGAACATGCATCCCGCAGACGACGCACCAAGTGGCTGTGTTGCTTTGCGGCCAGCAAGATTCTTTTCAATCTGTGCGAGAGCGGTATCCCGATCACCGACCTCGAGCTTAAGAACGACATCAAGTACAACGTCGTCGTTGCCGATCTCTTTCAGCACACTGTGCCGATACGCAAAGTGCAAATCGTCATTCGACAACTCGAGGATCGTTCCCTTACGAAGTACACGAACTGATTCAATCGAATCTCGCATCTCGCCACCAAAACATCCAGCGTTTCCGCGAACGGCACCGCCGATGGTTCCCGGAAGCGACACCGCCCATTCAAAACCACGCAACCCAGCTTCCGCACTCGCTCGCGCAGCAGCAGAAGAGATGACACCGGCCTCGGCGAATACGTGATTCCCCTCTACACGCATCGCGCGATTCGCCGCCTTAATGATGAGGCCCGAAAAACCCTCGTCCGATACGAGCGTGTTCGATCCACCACCAAGAAGAACATATTCCACCGCAAAGTCCTGCGCCATGTTCACGGCATCGACGAGGTCCTGCATGCTTCGCGCCTCCACAAACCATTTCGCCGGTCCGCCGATGCGAATATTGAGATGCTTCCCCAACGGTTCATGCTCCTTGAACTGCACCCCGAACCGTTCACGGAATTTATCGGCAAGAGTCATACTTATCGACGAACGAACGACTTTTCAACGCGAGTCATTGTTTCCATTTCTTGATCTGCGAGCTTGCGATCAAGATAATCTTTCGTCACCATTTCATTTCGAATTCCTGCAATCTGGCGATCAACCGCATCAAAACGATCATCCGTGGAAGACGAGAGCATGTGAATGGCATCCATAGCCTCTTCGTGTAAGGCGTCCATTTTCTTCTCGAGACCGTCAAAGCGGCCTTCAAGTCCATCGAAACGTCCCTCAAGTCCGTCGAAACGTCCCTCAAGTCCGCGAATCGCGTTCAAGATATCTTTTGTGGATACTTCAGGTTCCATATGGCAGCTAGAGTAGCATAAATATCCGACAAAACGGAATTCTTCACAGAATTGCGCAAAACGTCTATCCTACGCACATCTATGATGACTTTTTCCCACGACACAGAAATTGCTCAAGCCATGCAAAATGAGCTCGAACGGCAGCGTCACGGATTAGAAATGATCCCTTCCGAAAACTTCGTTTCTGAAGCGGTGCTCGCTGCGCTCGGAAGCGTCGCGACGAATAAGTACGCCGAAGGCTTGCCAGGCAAACGCTACTACGGCGGATGCCTGCACATCGATGTGATTGAATCCATCGCCATTGAGCGCGCAAAGAAACTCTTTGGCGCAGAACACGTAAACGTACAACCACACTCTGGCGCGCCAGCAAACAACGCCGTGTACGCCGCGCTTCTTCAGCCAGGCGACACCGTTCTTGGCATGGATCTTTCTCATGGCGGACACCTCACCCACGGCCATCCAGTTACCGATGCCGCGAAGCGCTACAACTTCCTTCGGTACAAGACGACCGCAGACGGCACGATCGATTACGAGGAAATCGAAAGCCTCGCACGCGAGCACAAACCAAAGATGATTCTCGTCGGATATTCTGCGTACACTCGTGAAATCGACTACGCTCGTATTGCGAAAATCGCCACTGAGGTAGGGGCGCTCACAATGGCAGATATCGCACACATCGCCGGTCTCATTGCTGCAGGTGAAATGAACAATCCTGTTCCGCTCTTTGATGTCGTCACCACAACCACACACAAAACGCTTCGCGGCCCACGCGGTGGAATGATTATGTGCAAGGAAATTCACGCGAAGGCCATCAACAAATCAGTGTTCCCTGGTTTGCAGGGTGGACCACACGAAAATGGCATTGCTGCGAAAGCCGTCGCATTCGGCGAAGCGTTGCAGCCAGAGTTTAAAGAATACGCAAAACGCATTCGCGCCAATGCAAAAACGTTGGCAGACGAGCTTTCAAAGCGCGGATTCACACTCATGTTTGGTGGAACCGACAATCATCTTCTCCTCATCGACGTCAGCACAAAGAACGTTACTGGAGCACAGGCTGAAACTGCACTGGACGCTGCCGGGATTACCGTCAACAAGAACATGATTCCAAATGATCCACGTGGACCGATGGATCCATCCGGAATCCGCATGGGCACACCAGCGATTACGACCCGCGGCTTAAATGTTGAGCACATGCCCATCATCGCCGAATGGATTGACCGCGCGATTCTCAACCACGCCGATCCTGCTATGCTCAGAAGTATCGCCGACGATGTTCGGAAGCTGATGTCGGAATTCCCGTTGTATCCAAATCTCAAATACACAGCTTAAAGCCTCACTCGCCCATTTTGCCCAAGGCGTAATCGCCGATCGCTCAAGCGTAGCGATCGCTCATTCTCCAGTATGACCGAAATTCTCAACGGGAAAATTCTCGCAAAAACCATTCGCGACAAAGCAAAGATTCGCGTGGAAGCCATGGAGACGCCTCCAGGTCTTGCCGTTATTTTGATTGGCGAAAATCCTGCGTCGCAGCTGTATGTTCGCCTCAAGGAAGTTGCGGCAAAGGAAGTAGGGATCTACGTTGAGCGCCATGAATGCCCGGCGGACATCAGCACGAAAGACGCTATCGCGAAAGTTCAAGAGCTCAACGAGCGCAACGACATCAACGGCATCTTGGTACAGCTTCCGCTTCCTGGCGGGCAGGATACGGACGCCATCATCAGTGCGATTATGCCAATCAAGGACATCGACGGCTTCCATACGGAAAACCGCCGCCTTCTTCTTGCGAGTACGCCGAACCTTGTTCCGCCAACCGCGCTTTCACTCATGCGACTCATTCAAGCAACGCGCATACCACTTCGCGGAAAAATCGCCGTTATCCTGGGCAACTCGCAAATCTTCGCTGAACCAATCATCGAGCTCCTCCGCGACGCTGGTGTTGCAGCAACATTCGTTCCAAAAGATACCGAAGGCCTTTCTGCCATTACTCGCGCTGCCGACATCCTCATCGTTGCCGTCGGTATCGCAAACTTCGTCACCGCCGACATGGTAAAGCCATCCGCCGTCGTCCTCGATGTTGGCGCCAACAAATCTGGCGATAAAACCATCGGCGACGTTGCCGCCGACGTCATCGGCCAGGCCGGATTCATCTCCCCCGTCCCCGGCGGCGTCGGCCCACTCACCGTGGCGTATCTTTTGCTCAACGTGATTAAAGCGATGGAACTGCAGGAGAGATTGAGAGGATAAAAAACTGCGAGCCGTTTGGCTCGCAGTTTTTTTATTTCAAATACTTCCGCAAATACCTTCCCGTGTGACTCTTCGGCATTCTCGCGATGTCTTCTGGGGTGCCGACGCCGACGACGGTGCCGCCAAGGTCGCCGCCCTCTGGGCCCATGTCGATAAGCCAGTCGGCGGTTTTGATGACGTCGAGGTTGTGTTCGATGACGATCATAGAGTTTCCCTTGTCCACGAGACGATGAAGCACGTCGAGAAGTTGTTTTACGTCGTCAAAGTGCAAACCGGTAGTTGGCTCATCGAGGAGATACAAGGTCTTCCCTGTTTGTCGCTTCGAGAGTTCCGATGCAAGCTTCACGCGCTGCGCCTCGCCACCAGACAATGTTGCTGCAGATTGGCCAAGTGTGACGTACGACAATCCAACCTCGTTCAACGCCTTCAACTTATCGGCGATCTCGGAAATATCTTTAAAGAATGGTTCAGCCTCCTCGATGGTCATATCGAGCACTTGGCTGATGTTCTTTTCTTTATAAACGACCTCGAGTGTTTCGCGGTTGAATCGCTTTCCCTTACACACTTCGCACGTGACATACACCGTTGGCAAGAAATGCATTTCGATTTCAATCTCACCGTGACCCTCACAGTTTTCACATCGGCCGCCAGGAACGTTGAAACTGAATCGACCAGGCTTATAACCGCGGAAACGCGCCTCTTCCGTTGCGGTGAAGAGCTCACGAATCGGCGTCCATGCGCCGGTGTATGTTGCAGGATTCGACCTCGAAGTGCGGCCAATCGCGCCCTGGTCGATGAGAATTGCTTTATCGATGTATTCCACGCCTAGGACGGACTTTGCGGCGCCAGGAGTGTCTTTTCCACCGTACAACTTCTTCGCGATCGACTTATACATTACGTCGTAGGCCAAGGTCGATTTCCCCGATCCCGAAACACCCGTCACACAAATGAATCGACGCAACGGGAAGTCGACATCGATGTTCTTGAGATTGTTTTCAGTAGCTCCTCGGACTTTAATCGCGCCGACCGAGCTATCGCGTCGCTCCTCGGGGACCTCGATTTTCGCATCACCACGAAGATACGCCGCAGTACGAGACTTCTTATTCTGGAATACTTCCGGAGTCTTTCCTTCCGCTACAACATATCCGCCGTGCTTTCCGGCTCCTGGACCAATCTCCACCATGTAATCCGATCGACGAATCGTATCCTCATCATGCTCAACGACGAGCACCGTGTTCCCGATATCGCGAAGATGTTCAAGGGTCTCGATGAGCCGTTCGTTGTCGCGTTGGTGCAGTCCGATTGTTGGTTCATCGAGAACATACAGTGCGCCCACCAGGCTCGATCCGATTTGCGACGCGAGACGAATGCGCTGTGCCTCGCCACCGGAAAGCGTTCCTGCGGTTCGATTCAGCGTGAGGTAATGCAAGCCCACATCGAGCATGAAGGACAATCGCGACTCGATTTCTTTAAGCACGGCACTCGCAATGGTTCGCTCACGCTCGCTCAATCCGAGTTCGAGGAAGAACGTTACTGCTGCGTCGATCGACATCGATGTCACATCTACGATCGATTTCCCGGCGATAAAAACGGACAGCGCCTCTTTCCGCAATCGATCTCCATGACACGTTTCGCAAGGCTCCGATGAAAAGAGATCGACCGTTCCCAAGCCCGAACACGCAGCGCATGCGCCGTATGGGCTATTAAATGAAAATAAACGAGGCTCGATATCGGGAAACGAGAATCCACAATCAACACAGCTAAACTTGGACGATAACAATCGTTCTTCCTTGCTCGGCATGACGGCAATTGCGAGATCGGAACCTTGCGCCAGGGCCTTTTCTAACGCTTCGCTTAATCGCTGACGATCATCTTTCTTTGGCGACAGCAACGAGCTCGCTGGCAGCGTGTCGATGACAACTTCAATGGTGTGTTGCTTGTATCGCGACAACTCGATCTTCTCGCTTAATCGATAGAGTTTTCCGTCGACACGCACTTTTGCAAAACCACTGTTGTAAAGATCGTAGAGCAATTGGTAGTACTCCCCCTTTCGTCCACGAATGATCGGGGCAAGAATCAATACTTCGTCACCCGATTTCAGCTTTGCGATCCCTTCAACATCACGGATGACGATGTCGGACATTTCATCAACCGTGAGTTTCTCGATCTTCTTATGACAGTTCGGACAAAATGGCACGCCAATTCGAGCGTACAACACACGAAGGTAATCGTAGATCTCAGTGATGGTCGCAATCGTGCTTCGCGGATTTCGTGAATGCGCTTTCTGATCGATACTAATTGCCGGAGACAAGCCTTCGATCTCATCAACATCCGGCTTCTGCATCTGCCCCAAAAATTGCCGAGCGTAGGCGGACAATGATTCTACATACCGACGCTGACCCTCGGCAAAAATCGTATCGAACGCCAAACTCGACTTTCCGCTTCCAGATAATCCCGTAATACAAATCATCTGGTTTCGCGGAAGCGACACCGTAATATTCTTCAAATTGTGCTGACGCGCACCTTTGACGACAATGTGATTGAGCATAGATGCAATTTACTTTCCGCGAGATCGCTTCCCTTTCTTTCCCTTCTTCATTCCCAACAACTCTTTACTCAACAACGCGATTTCATCTCGCAGAATCGCCGCGGTCTCGAAGAGCAAGTTTGCCGATGCTTTGTCCATTTCAATTTCCTTCTCACGAATCGCCTCCTCAATCTCCATCGGCGTTGCGCCAATTTCGATGTCGAGAATCTTTGATGTGTCGGCCTCAAAATTCCGATCGAGTTCTGCGCGAATGTCTTTAATCGTCTTGATAATCGTTTGCGGCGTGATGCCGTGCTTGATGTTATGTGCGATCTGGATAGTACGACGACGTTCAGTTTCCTTCAGCGCCCTGTCGAGCGATCCTGTCATTTTATCGGCGTACAGAACAACCAAACCGTTCACGTTACGCGCCGCACGGCCGATAGTCTGAATCAACGACGTTTCCGATCGCAAGAATCCTTCCTTATCCGCATCGAGAACACCGATGAGCGAAACTTCTGGGAGATCGAGACCTTCGCGAAGCAAGTTCACTCCAACCACAACATCGTATGTTCCCCGTCGGAGCTCGGATAAGATAGTAATTCGATCCAAGGTTTCGACATCCGAGTGCAAATACGCAACCTTCATTCCGCCTTCTTTGAGGTACGTCGTCAAATCCTCCGCCATCTTCTTCGTCAGCGTCGTCACCAACGCTCGCTCACCTTTTGTAACACGGTCCTTAATGCGCTCGACAATATCGGCGACTTGGCCCGGGAAAGGACCCCCTCCGACTCCCCCTTCGTAAGGGGGAGCGTTGTCGGTCTGCGTTACTGGCAGCACCAATGTTTCTGGATCGACCAATCCCGTTGGACGAATAATCTGTTCAACGATCTTTTCCGATGTTTCCCTCTCAACCACTCCAGGCGTTGCTGAAACGTAGACAGTCTGACCGATCGTCTTATCGAACTCTTGGTATGTTAACGGTCGATTATCCTTTGCCGATGGAAGACGGAATCCGAAATCGACCAACGTCTGTTTTCGGGCCTGATCACCGGCGAACATACCACCGATCTGTGGGAGCGTGACGTGTGATTCGTCGATAATCGTCAAGAAATCCTTCGGGAAATACGACAGCAACGTGTGTGCCGGTTCACCAACGCGACGGCCGTCGAAGTGACGGGAATAGTTTTCAATTCCGCTACAGTATCCAACATTCCGAATCATCTCGATGTCGTATCTCGTACGTCGAGTTAAGCGTTCGGACTCTAAAAGCTTTCCCTCGATTTCGAATTCCTTGAGTCTATCAGCGAGCTCGGCTTCAATATCACGGATCGCGCGTTCCCGTTCGGCGGAATCGGACATGAAATGTTTCGCCGGAAAGAACCACGCATCCTCATTTTGTGTAAGGATTTTTCGCGTCACTTTGTTCAGCGCAAAAATTTCACGCACCGCATTGCCCTCAATAACAATGCGATACACCGTTTCATCGCTCGGCGGCATCACCTCGATGACATCACCGTTCGCGCGGAAGTGACCACGGGTTAAATCAGCATTCGTTCGCTCGTACTGCATCGCCACGAGCTGACGGAGAAAATCTGCACGATCGATCCGATCGTTCACTCGGAGATGAAGAACCTCGCGCTTGTACGCTTCTGGCGAACCCAAGCCGTAAATACAACTCACCGATGCAACCACAATGACATCGCGCCTCGATAACAACGACTGCGTTGCAGCGTGGCGCAATCGATCGATCTCCTCGTTAATCTGCGCGTCCTTTTCGATGTACGTATCTGTTCTCGGCATGTACGCCTCTGGCTGGTAGTAGTCGTAATAGGAAACGAAGTACGACACCGCATTGTCTGGAAAAAAATCGCGGAATTCGGAACACAACTGCGCGGCAAGGGTTTTGTTGTGCGCGATGACGAGCGTCGGTTTCTGCACATTCTGAATAACATTCGCCATCGTAAAAGTTTTTCCCGAACCCGTAACACCAAGAAGCGTCTGCCGATGCAGACCGTCCTTGATCCCATCGGTGAGATCCGCAATTGCCTTCGGCTGATCGCCCGCTGGAGAATATTTTGAGACGAGATTGAATGACATACGAAAAATTCGCCCGAGAGTTGGCCTCTAGGGGTACGTATAAGAGAATGTGAGTCGATCATACCAAACAAACGCCGAACGGACAACCGATATCCACAGAAGTGCTACAATCCCGACAGTATGCGTTTCAAGCTGTTCCAAAATTTGAATAGACTTCGAATTGTAAGGGACATTTGTCCGTTACCAGGGTTTCCGTCGCACGATGCATCTCTCTGGAAAGGGCGAGCAACGCTCACGCAGTTCCCCATCATCGAACACGCAAACGGCTATACCGTCACGGATTTCAAGAATCGTTTCATCACGTGGCACAGAACGTTTACCAGCGATCATCACATTCCCGATCTCGAGTCGAAGAGCTTCATTCATATTCACGAATGGATTCCTCCGACGTATGTCAAAAACGTTCCAGGATTCTTTTCCTTCAGCATGGACCATTTTGAGGCGGTCACCATTCTCACGCCAGAGCCGACCAAGCTGTGGAGTTCGCAGGCTCGCAGACACCTTTCATCAGCAAAGAAACATCCCGATCTCAAACTTCGCTTCGGCACGATCGATGAAATGGCGAACATGCTGCCGACATCGCAGGTTCCGAAATCTCTCCATCAAACATTTCTCGACTTCGCCAAGCGCCACACCGCCGCACATCCTGAAGACGTCGAAGTCCTTATCGCGACACTCAACGATCAGCCCGTTGCGGGATTCATCGCAGGCTACTGCCTTGAGGCAAAAGAAAGTTCCTACCTCGTTGGCTGTTTTACCGGCGACGGCGGCAAGGTTCACGCCATGGTTGCATTGGTTGCGTGGTGGTTTGAACGATGCGCAGCACGAGGCATGGTGCACGCAAACTTTGGCGACATCGTCGGCCCACAACCATTCCCCTTTGACGACTTCATCGGCTACTCCAACTTCAAAACCCACTTCAACATCCATCGCGTATGGATGCCGGGCAGCAGATGGAGCGTCTCCTTATCGTTCTAATTCCTTCACGACGCTCTTTTCCAAATCAACCAGGTCAAGCACTTCTTTCATTCGCGACAAATCCTTGACATCAAGTTCTTTTACCAGCAACTTCTTCTCAACGCGCTCAATCATCCGAAGAATCTGTGTGATTTCCTGCTCGGCAGTAACGTTCACTTGGAAGTCGAGCTCTTCTCGAAGGTCTGCGATCTTCGCAGCGCGATTCTGGCTCACCAACACGATAATCGACAAGAAGATTGCTTCAAGCGACACCACCATTGTTAACATACCGTACGGATACGGATCGAACGGCGCAAATCCAGGAATCACGTGCGAATTCGCAATAATCCATGCGAGGAATACCACAGCGTTCAATGTAAAGAACGCGATCGTCCCAAATGAGTCCGTCAGAAAATCCGCAATGCGCTCGCTCATGCTGCGCTTGCGATTCATTTCCGCAGAAAACACCGGCATGCGCCGCTTCACCCCGCGAACCGTAGTTCGCCCCCTCCTATTTTGCGACATAGATGCCTTAAGTGTATCACGGCCTACAGTTCAGATCGCATGATCTCAACCGCAATCGGTCCAGCCACATACGGCGCAATCAGATACGGATTGTAAAAGATACCAATAGCTTCTGGCGTGGTGTAAAAGATCGCATCGTCGATATAGCGATGTGTCTGCTCGTCTGTTGGGTTCGCTACATACGCATTGAACTCGCTCAACGATTCTTCGAACAACTGATCTGCATTATTGTCGATAAGCCATTGTTTTTCTTTTACCTCGAACGCAGTGAGTCTTGTCGAGCCGATGATGTCGCGCAACGAAAGCTGCTTTCCCGTCTTCACATCAAAGTTCAAGAACAGCTGCGTGATATTCGGATGTGCGCCACCTTGATTCAAGTAGTTCGATAATCCAATCGAAAGAATCCCATTCGCATTCTGCTTAATGTCATAGCCAACTTCGCTCGTCCACGCTTGCTGAGCGGATTCGATTGGGTCATCCATCTGTGCGACGAGATCGGTAAGATCCGCTTTGCACGACGACACGAAGCTTGTTGCAGCGTGATCGAGATCCTCGTCACCATCGGTGGTGAGAAATTCCTTTACCGATACAGTAATCTGCGCATTGATCGAATCCTGAATAACCGTTAGGGCACCAGATACGTCCTCAATCTGCGGATAGAGCAATTTCACGTCGCACCCGCCAGTCCCTTCAACATCCTCATGACGCGTCTGAATCACTTCACGGAACGTAAGATCCTTTCCGGCGGCAACATTCACGAGGTAACCATCTTGCGGATCAAGCTCAGGAAGATCTGCCTCCCATTGTCGAAAAAGGAAGTATCCCCCAGACGTAAGCACCACCACAACTGCCAGGCTTAACACAATATTGCTCAGATTCTTCATATGAAGGAATCCTAGCAGATCCTGACGAGAAACAAACGTTACTTTGTGGAAAGAATCCCGTCAGCAACATCGAGCGCGGATTCCACATTTGTCGGATTCCTCATAAAACTTCCATGGTCTCCCGTCGCATCGTCAATAAACAAAGGCACAGTGGCTCCAAATCCTTCGAGGATATCCTTTGTATGCGTCATGCCATCGCAAACAATTGCGAGTTCCGGCGTGGATGGATGTTCGTTAATGTCTTTTGCTCCACAATATAAAATCCACTGTGTCCCCGCGAACGGCGTCGCACCGTAGTCGCCCTTCAAGATACTCGCGTATAGTGGATAGTTATCTTCCCAAGGTCCAGAGTTCGCAATATCAACATCGAAAAGAGGTTTTCCAGACTGTTGATCCTCAAATACAACACCATAACTTCGCGCGCCCCCCATGCTGAAACCCTGAAAAATAATGTTTCCATCAGTAATTCCCTTTGCCGCTAACGCGCTTGTAATAAGCTGATACATCTCTGGGATTTCGTAATATCCAACGTCCTCGAGGGACCTGCCGAGCCACCATTGCAGGCCAATAAATGCGTATCCACGCGCAGAAATTTCTGGATACCAAACCTTAAAATCCTGTATCGCCCAATCGCCGTGCCCGTGCAAACTTACAACGATCGTGTCTTTTGCGGGATCGAATCCCTCCGGCTGCCACCAGACCGCATACGTATTGCCAGCATCAAGGGGAAGTATTTCAGCATCGTGCGTTGTGACGAATGTATAGGCGTTAGGATTATCTGCTTTTGCTAATTCAAGTGCCGAATCTGAAAGCTTTCTCCCAGAAACAAACGGCGTCACCGAAGCCGTGGTCGTTAGCGGTGTTACCGTATCTTGCGGCACAACCACCGGTATCGGCGATGCGACAACCGGATTTCCTCCCCCAATTCCAGACCCCACCCAATACGCTGCAACAACTGCACACACAAACATTATCGCCACACCAAGAAACAGAAAGATTCGATTTCCATTCGACATAGCAGTCATCGATAAAGAATATTCCTCACTGTACCACAACAACATTCGGAACCGCAGCAGACTGGACCTCGATATCCCATGGAGATGATGAAGTCGAGATTCCTGTGGACGGCCCGCCGTCGAGGTTGCCCGCAATACGGAAATGTTCGGGCTGCTGCGAAAGCCATTGTGCCATTTGATACAGCGACACTTCTCCGGATTCGCTTACAACGACATCGATTGTCCCATCGTCTTCCTGCGCAAGAACCGTTCGGCGAGCGTGCAAACCACTGTCTTCTGCAACCATTGGCGTGTCGTTCAGAATCAGCGTCGGAAACGAAAGGAATGTAGATCCTGGATACGGGCCGAGCATCGAGCTCGCCGGCACGTGATACATGTTCATCGTGCCTTCTGGAGTGATGTTCACCGCAAACGTGTATCCGTTCTCATCGAATGCGACGTTAGGCCACGCAACAATAGAATCAGCGCCGTTGATAGAATAAAATCCAGCGGGCTGATTCGTCTCCGTAAAATACGATCCATTCATCACGAACGTTGCGCCGAGATTCTTCCGCCATTCGTGAACCGATCGTGGCGAAAACGGATCGTTCGCAAACGACCATTGCGAATCGGCTGAGAACTTCGACACAAGAAACGAAACCTCGTGGCCATCGAACGACGTGATTCTCCGCTCCATAAATGCCGGAAGATCGGCGTAACCATACCGAAGAACACTCTTCATTGTTGGCAAATACGCAGCGAAAAGCAATCCAAGAGCAACCCCACCGCATACCATCGCTAAACATCCTAGGGCAAAAAATCGCTTAAGGTTCATAGGCTAGAAATCATCATCGCCATCGTCTTCAAACGATCCACGACAGAACACCTCTGGCTCAACAGCAGCAGTATCATTCAATCCCCATTTTTGCTGTCGCCCATCTCGTAGCGCGGCCCTCTTGAGCTTCAGAAGCTCAAGCTCTCGATCTAATTTGAGCTGAAGTTCGGACAATCTTCGCTGAAGCCCCCAACGATCTGCCCGACGTCCAACAATTCGCCCCATTGAGGGACGGTAGACTTCATGTTTTCGCAGCCGAATGTCGCTAGGATAAAACCCCTCACGATCCGGACGAGAATCATCATCACGACTCCTTGCGTTGTAGTCGAATCGACGCCAATCAAAACCGAGCGCTTCTAATTCCGTTATCGTTGCAGAAACTTTTCGCATGGCATCAATGGCCGCTTGCGTGTCCTGTCGGTCATGGATGCGATTGCGCAATACCATTTCGGCATGCGGAATGTCGTTTTCGTCTAAACAACTCTGCACGCTCCGCTGATCACTTTCTGAAAACGGTGGCTCTCCAAGAACAAACGCAACAAGATTATCAGCCTCGAACTCAGCATTCATTGCATCAGCCTCCACTTGCAACGCTCGTACATTCTTCAGTGTTTCGCTCAATGCCCCGTCCCCCATTGCCTCGCGGGCTCGAAGCGCAACAACACGCTGAGCATACTTCTCTTTTGCGCGAGCCATACTCGCCTCAGCGTCCGCCGTGTTTTGTGCATACTGGATTCGGTACGTATCGCCATCTGAATACCGAATGGTTGCGTGCGCAAAATGTTCTACACCGTCCCGATCCACAACATACCAGATGGTTCTCGGACGCGACTCCATGAGAATATCGAGCAGAGCGGGCGTCGGAAACTGATCATTCGGTGTGATCGTTAAAGGAATATCCATTTTTCCAACAGGATCTTGCGTTGAAAAATCTCTCCATGCCTGGGCAAGGAACCGCTCTTTAGGCTGGATGATCTCCAACAATTCCCCAAAACGATTTGCGGAAAATTCTCGCGCAGTCTGCCGAATCCCAAAACTCACATCCTCGAAACGGAACATGATCAACACCGGATTATCGCGCGTTCCAAGTAGTGGAACATCCGCCGGAGTTGCCCGCTCAAGCCAATGCGCATTCGCAAATGCTCCGCCGCCACGTTCGACGTCTACAACGCCTTTTACGATCTTTTCTCCTTTGGGATCCCATTCATATTTCACCGTAAACGGATGCTTCCCGAGTAAAATTGTTTCAGGATATTGCTTCTCTGCCTCACGGAGCGCCGCACGATCGGACTCTGCAGAAAATACATCATCAAGGGTTAACACAAAATGCGAACGCTTGTCGTCTAATTGTTTTGCAGTAGATACACCAGACGAAACAATACGATCAAACATCCACTCGCTTTCTGCGTCTGCGCCGGTATATGTATGCAACGGACCTGGATTAACTCCGGCAATTTTTGCTAACAACGGCAATCGATTTTCAACAAGCTTCTTGTATATCCAGTGAACATCATTCCAATAATGTGGTTCAAAAATATCTTCGCGATAGCCCACGCTTGAACGCGGACGTTCTCGAATCTTATATACTATCGCATTCGCGATTGTTCGTGCTGCCGCTTGCTCAACCACTGCCGCCCGATTGCCCTGCACAGGTTCTTCGGCGGGCATCAATCCGATACCATTCTTATTAATCAGCCAACGCTGAACATCGACGACAGTTTTCCCGTCGAAAGATCGGACACGTGGTTTCCCTCGTTCTTCCAAAAGATATCCCGTCGGCAGTGCTTCGAGAAGCTCTGGCTCAATAATGCCATGATAACCGTACCCAACGCGCTCGCCTCGGCCGTCCACACGAACAGTAGCAAAAACATTCGACACAATACCGCCATCAAACCCAACCGAACTGCGATCCGGAATGGAGGCGTAAAAATGTTGAGCATCGTACGTGCCGGCCACTACCCAAGATGTTTGAGAACGAAAATCACGCGCGTCTTGCGCGTTACCCAACGGAGGAGCCGCATTCACCATGCGATCTATTTCTGCACGAATCGCCTCTAAACGTTCTCGAGCCTGAGACTCAGCGTACCGCGCTGGAAGTTGCTTCAGGGGAATACAGTTTCCCTCATCTGACCGAACAAAGATGTCGTCCGCCTCAAATCCTGCACGAATAACCTTATGCAGCTGTTCGGCGCTTAGTGCCTGAATCTTTTCAATAAACGTTCCAACGTTAAACGAGGCCCGCGTTTTCGCCTCCTGTTCGTCACGAATCATTTTTGCAACATGAACCAATCCATCTCCATCTAAACCATACTGCTCGGCCCACGCGCGAAATGCGGATCGATCCTTTGGCGATTCAGCGGCAAAAACGTTTGGAACATTTTGCCCCGGCTTTGTAGCCTTTTTTAACGCGGCGAACAACCGAAACCAATCTGATGGGCGAGCGTATCCCGTTCCCGATTCTTGCATCTCACGATCAAGCAGAGCCTGACGGTCGTGCAATCTCTTCCAAGCACGACCGCGCGCCTGAGCATCAGTGCCGCCCCGCATCTTCATTCGTTCAGCATCAATCATTCCGCGATCCGGAATCTTGTATACCTTTGCCATGTTTGTAAATCCTTCAACCGCCCGAACCAAATTCAACATCGCTTCTGCCTCAACAGTAATTCCCATCTCTTCCGCCTTCTGCAGCATCAATGCTCTTCGTTCCTGAGGTCCGAGCTGTTCGCCGGGAACCCGCGAGCGCTCAATCTGCCGAGGTACAGGAGCACTAGGCGCTTGCGGCCCACGATCCGCCAAGATTTCTTCCCATCTCATTTTTGCCATAATGCAACAGTCTCAATGATAGAAACTTTCCCATGTGCTCACAGTTCTTCCGACGAATTACATTCGTACAATATCAGAATTTCTGAAGAATCTTCTTGGCTCTTCGCACCACGGTGGCAGGAACCATAATAGAAAATTTCGACGGTGCCCGTGCGGCGAACGGATTCCAGTGAAAGGTGATCTCCAGCAATTTCTGATGGGATGCCCGCCACCATCAGTTTTGCGCACGCAATATCTGCCCGCATCTCGTCGTCCATCGTCGCGGCAACGACCAAGATTTTTCCGCGGAGATTCATACAGAACGATTCTAACATGGAGCACGCTCTTAAAACAGGAATATACAAATTTTGCCAGCGGTTTACATCGGAAACAAGATTCTGTAGAATGAACGTGCTTTATATGGTTTCGACTGAATAGAGTAACCGGATAGAACCTTCTCCTCAAAACAGAAGGTTCTATGTATGGAGGGATATCGTATAATGGTAGTACAACGGTCTCCAAAACCGTTAGCGTGGGTCCGATTCCCCCTATCCCTGCCAAGAGCCGCTTTGGTGCTGTGACCGGATTCCCATAGGACCCAGGACGGGTTCCTGTGACCGGAGTCCTAGCCAAAGCGACTGCTGAAAACCCGCCACCAATTTGGTGGCGGGTTTTCAATAGTATGGATTACTTCGAATGGATTCTGAATTTCAACCGGCAAGAACTGGAGAGGGTACTGACCGCCGCCGTCGGGAATTATCCATTCCCGTTCTTCCATTTGGACGCTAGGCCATATGCGCTTAAGTCAATGACAGCGATGGTTCCGTTTAATCGGATACCACTTCAAAAGAACAAAGGTGATTTTGATCTCTTAATGCGGAGAGAGCGCGGGATATTTGATATAGGATATGCCGGATACGAACTAAAAGCCTTCTATCATAGCAAGAACGATGTAATAACGCCGAAACACAAAAAGCAGAAAAACATTCGTAAATACAAATATCAAATTGAAAAACTCTCACAAGGACCATGCCGATGGATTGGTTTCATTGAAATTCACTTTTTCGAGAGCGGTAACCTTAAGTCAATTGATAAAATTGAAACTATTTCAACGGAACTCGTCGAATCGTGCGTAAAATTTGGAGCAACATATGCTCAACTCTTCGTTCAGCTTCCTCCGCAGAGTGATGGCTTACTGAATTACGATGGTGTAATTTTTTATCCGGCAAAGTACTACAATTTTGGCAAAGATAGAATACGGGGAATCCGATCGGTTTTAAGTCTGTTAGTGACGAAACTTATTGCTCGCAAAATGAAAAAGCTCGGTGAGCTACCCGGTCAGTACAATTATTACTGCATATCTTGTAAAAAGATCACTCCCTTAAATCCAGGAATAGGAATTGGCGATTATCACATCGCATGTTGCTGCCACTGCCTTAATCCTCTAATTGCTGACAGAAAGACTGCCAAATCGCAGTGACCGGAGTCCCTCATTAAGTATCCTCGGAATCTTCCGAAACCCCCTGAATAACCGAGTTCAGGAGCGGAGTGCCCTACCACGAAAAAATACAGCTGATGTCAGCTGTATTTTTCGTTGAGGCCACAAGGGAATAGAACTTTTGTGTTAAAATTCAACACAATATGATTGGAGAACGTGTCGAACAAATTGCGTCTCAAGAGATACAAGTTAGGATTGGCAACAAGGAAAGCAAGTTCCGTGTAGTTGATAGAAGTGATCAAGCGGAGATCGCAGTTCAAGTAGATGACGACACGAATCAGGATCAAATTGCAGATACGGTGAAGGCGGCACTTGAACAGCGATATTGGTTTGTAAATCCTCAATGGGAACAAGAGACGTTGAAAGAACGATTTAAGATCGAACTTGGCCAATCTGCGGTTGAAATTTTTGCTTTTGGTGAAGGCCTGCAGGAGAGGGTACGCACAGGAATCATTCGAACTCTCGAACGTTTGTATAGCAAGTTGGGCGATAAATCATTATGGCGTTTAGAGTCCATTCAGATACTTCCTCAACAGACAATAAATCCGAAAAGCGGCGAAGCCGTTCCGAGGGATGGAATTTCCTGCTCAACGACGTCTTGAACTTTATCCGGCGGGCACGGCAAATTCGGCTTATCGGAAAGGTGAGCTTCCGTGTACTGAACTTGAAGGAACGCTGGCACACGAAATAACTCACGTAGTGCTTGAAACTGCATTAGCCAGAGCGTGGGATTCTGAAGATCTCGGCTGGGAAATACACGACGAAGTTTTGATCGAACTGCCCGGGGGAGATCGCACGATGCACTTCAACAAGCGTCCACAGGAGTGCCCGACGAGTTACGGTGGTCTGCAACCCGATGATGATCGCGCCGATAGTGTTGTCGCATTCCTTTTTGCACCGGACAGATTAAACGAAAACCGTAAACGAATTCTTGATCGTGTTTTTACGGGAGACGAGGAAATTCTCGCTAACGTGACACGGCTAGATACAAGATTGCCGGAAGTCCCCAGTAATATCGCGGTACACGTCACTCAAAAACGTAAAAGTCTTTTTGGAATAAGCTCTATCAAACCAGGAAAAGAAAAGCGAGTCGTTACGCTATCCGATTTCCGCAAGGAGCGCAATATTCCTGAGCCAAGGTTCTAACGTCGTGTATTAGCCCCTGCTACGAAAAACACAGCTGACATCAGCTGTGTTTTTTGTTCGTGCACAGGATCTGCTAGAACGTATCGTTCAAATATCATAAAATGTTTACGTGGTAAACATGTATTCAGTAATCTCTACAAGCAATATGCTGGGAACATATGAAAAAGCGCTCGAAGTCGCCGCAGCCGATAAGGGGCTCCAGGCAGCGATGGCAATTAAGCGATGGATTAAAGAGGCCCCAATCCCTAGTACTCAAATTGGAGATGGCGGGTATATTGCAAGTCAAGATATTCAAGCGGCCCTTGAAGGAGACGGACTAGAAGTGCGAACTGAAGTGAATCTTGTTCGAGAGGGATTCCCCCGTATCCAAGCGGGAGTTGGTTCAGTGGGATTTGATGAGAACCTCACGATTGAATCGGTGGGCGAAAATCGCTACAAGATTACGATGAGAAAATCCGTTGCGCGCTAGCCCCTGCCAGAAACATTTAAAAACCCACCAGCGATGGTGGTGTTTTTTGAATGGCAATGGTCGGCACCCCAAGCGTCGGGAATGCTGACCGTCGTTCATCACGGACTGTACTGAATATCCAAACATATTTTGACTGTATACTTGATACAAAGTCGAACACGTGAGCGCATAAAAGCACCTATGTCTCTTCGCCGAATCATTATCATCACCGGGCTCTGTCTTGGCATCGCAATAATCGTACCGCGTGCCTTTGCATTTCCATCAAACACCGTTGCAAATCCTGGTGCCGAGACAGGAGATTTTACCAGCTGGTCCAATGTCGACATCAATCCGTGGACGGTGGAAACCGGTGGTGCTTATGCCGGAACAAAATCATTTGTTGGAGGGTCGGGGAGCACAATCATCTCGCAAGAAATCGACCTTGTGAGCGCTGGCTACACCACAGCACAGCTCGACACCATTAGTGGCGTAGAACTCTCCGCCTGGGTAAAAGGCTTTACCGATGACAATCTTACCGGCGACCAATACGGACTATTCATCGCCTATCAAGGCGAAGGCTTTGGCACCATGGCATTTACGTACGTTCCGCTCACCAGCGTTCCAACAGACTGGACGCACGTTGCAATCGGCCTTGGGAACTACGGACCGGGGCTCCGCTACATTCGCGTTGAACTCTGGTCGGTGGACGGCGATGGCGACGGTGCAGATCATGGAGCAATGTTCGATGATGTTGCACTGAGCATTGCCGGAGACACCGATACACCAACCGTATCGGCTCTTTCTCCCACAGACGGTGCAACGTCGGTAAATCTCCTTTCGAATCTCACCCTCACCTTCAACGAAACAGTCTACGCTGGCAGTGGCAATATCGTCATCCATCGTCTAAGCGATGGCGCCGTGGCTGCAACAATCGACGCAACGTCAGGCGCAGTGACCGGCCCAGGAACAAACACCATTGTTATCAATCCCACAACGTCGCTCCTTCAGGGAACCGCGTATTACATCACCGTCGACAATGGAGCATTCGTCGATACGTGGACGAATCCATACGTCGGAATCTCCACGTCCACCGGCTGGAACATCCAAACCCCATTCCCCCAGGATTCGTCCGATCCGTCATCAACTCCTGACTTCACCATTCATGATGCCGCCGCGACGATCGATGCATCTGGTGTAGCGACAGTGATATGGTCCGCGTCGTCGGAGACGCCATTCATTCGCGTGTATGCCGCGAAAGACGGACAAGATTGGGAACGCATTTCCGATCCGCTTCTCCCAACATCGTCGTTTTCATGGCAGATCCCGGAAGTATATCGGGGAAAGAATGTCTCATTTTTGGTTGAAGCAACCGACCTCGCTTCACGTCTTTCAAGCGCAGAAACACCCACTGTTCTTTGGACAGTGAATGCATCGGCCAGCTCCCCTACAGCATCAGCAACCACGCCGAGCGAAGGAAGCTTCGTTCGTACCGCGGCGCAAGATACTGTGTACTACATCAATGCGAATTATCAACGCCAACCCATTCCGAATGCCCAAACATTCTTTACGTGGGAAACATCATTTGATGTTGTACAAATCGTTAACGCAACAGCCTTGTCGGCAATTCCTATGGGGCCACCGCTTCCTCCAAAACCAGGAACCATGCTTATAAAAATCACCTCTGTTCCAAAAGTATACGTTGTTGATGGCACCGCCGAACATCCAACGTTGCATTGGATTCGAACGGAACAAAAAGCCATAGAGCTCTACGGTGCAGAATGGACACAGAATGTTCTGGATGTTCCCCCAACATCGTGGTCGTCGTACGATGTTGGATCCGATATTGAGTAAATGCCATCCATTCTCTTTCTTCATCAAAACCCCCACTCTTTCGAGCGGGGGTTTTGTGTTGTATATGAAATTGCCCTACCACCGACCTGTTTCGTTTGGATTGTATCCATTCACAACCTCAGTGTAGTTCGTATACCCGTCGCCTTCAGCGAAGGACATAAGATCGGCTCTCACGCTGTTGGACATTTTGATAGCAGCACGTGGTCGCAAAACAAATACTCGTCCTGAACGCTGAATCGGATTACGAAGAATCCGCTGGTGCCACAAAAGACGTTGTGCAATACAGAGCACCTGGAATATCGCAGAAAACCATTGCAAAATAAGCCAAAAAGTGATACGGTTTCTTTGAATACGCAAACAATATATGCGCAGACTCAATCGAGAAAATCTCGTTTGGGGGGGCATCTTCCTGACACTTCAGGCACTCGTTTGGGCGCGAAATTTCATTATTGGATACATCGATTTTTACTGGTTCTGCGACTTCGCCCCCATGGTGTTTGCCGTGTTTTTCTTCTGCGATGCACCACAAGGAGCAAAGGGGCTCATTCACATTGGCCTTCTTGGCCAGCTACTCTACACCGTTTCATTTCTCAGCGCAGCGGCCTTTGGTATTCCACTCTTTGGATTCCCCATCGATCTCACCCTTGGAGCATTCTCGGTAACGATCACGTTTGTTATGCATCAAAGTGTCGTGCTTGCACTATTTGCTACACGACACGTTCCCGCAGCCCCACGGTCGCTCCTGTATTCCGCGATCATTCTTCTTGGGGTGTACATTGCCGTGTTGAGCCTCGCCGATCCTACTCTCGCAACGCAAGAAAACTATAACTACATCTACTCCGGCGACCCACTGAACTTCATTCCGTTTTACACAGAACTCTGGATTGGCGTTGCGATGTGCGTTGCCGTGCTCCCCGCGTTCGCATTCGAAAAAATTCCTGACGCGCTTCTTCTCCTTATTCACAACATTCGTCATCGATACGCCGCATCGTCGTAAGTGCGCATTCCGCCTTGGAATACCCTAACCACACATTCTATGACATACCTTGCAAACATCGCTCAACTCACAGCAGAAAACGACGCCTTCCGCACCGTGCTCCACACCACCACAAAAAGCCAGCTCGTCGTCATGACCATCCCCATCGGCGGCGATATCGGAATGGAAACACATGCCCACGTAGAACAAATCTTTTTCATTCAATCCGGAAGCGGGAAAACAATCATAGACGACATTGAGTCCCCCATCAGCGCAGGCTTTGTGGTAATTGTTCCGCCAGGAACCAAACATAACATCCTCAATACTGGCAACGATCCCCTTCGCATCGCCACCGTGTATGTTCCGCCAAATCATCGCGACGGCACCGTTCACCACACCAAAGCCGATGCCGAAGCAGATCGTGCAGACGAAGCATTCGGCGCAACGGTGTAACGCAGGCCTGGTATTCCTTATCCAAACACATTACGCTTCTAATATATGGACCTCAACAAAAAACTCTATCGAAGTGCCACGGATAAAATGATTACTGGTGTTTGCGGAGGCGTGGCAGAATACGTTCCCATGGATTCGACGGTGCTGCGACTTATCTGGGCCTTGGTTGTTGCGTTCACCGGCTTTGTTCCCGGCGTCATCGTTTACGTGATTGCTGCCCTTGTTATGCCAATCAAACCGGTTCCCGCAGCAGAGCCAACACCAACAAGCGTCTAAACTTTCCAAAAATCCAGCACAACGCTGGATTTTTGAATACGTACAAGAAACCATCTCTCGCGTTACGCGCCGATCAAATATATTCGATATTTGAAAAGCCGCGCCCTGGGTGCGGCTCTTCTTCAGGGCCTACCCGGACGCGGCTTCCGCCGTTCGTACTTCGTGACGCGTGGCAATGTAGAACTCCAGTTGTTCATTGACGTCTTTCGCAGACAGACGCTGACCAGCGCAGTCGTGCAGGATGTCCCTGAGCGCCGTTTCCGGGCCACCGAACCCCGGCAGGAGGCGCTTTACAACTGCGTCGATTTCCACCCCTTCTAGGCTTAAGTCGAACAGCGACCAGAGCCCATCAAGGTACTCGAGACTGATTCCCCCGAAATTCAGGTAAACGATCTCGTCGTCCCCCTCCTTTCCGGAATAGTACCCCCTGAGCAGATTCGGAGGCCTAGCCCCCACCTCAACCGATACCGGAAACTGAGCGCGCGGCTCAGTCCATCGCACCGTACTGAATTCCTCGTTCGGCAACATGGCGATCTGCGATTCATGCGGGGAAATCCCCGTCTCACGGCACACCGTTTCGATGAGGCCCTGGGCGACCCACAGGGCGACGTTTTTTTTATCAGGACCCATTCCAACTCCTGTCACGCCTACCGCGACAGAAAAACACTATCAAAATATGGATAAAACGTCTACGCACACTACGGGGGCATGCGTTATTTTGACATCGCTTGACTAGTCAACTATATTGCAAGCATATGGAAAATCTCTCCCCTTCCGTGCAACTGTTTCTTGAAATGGCAAAAGCACAAACCATTCTTACTCGCCGCTTTGATGCTGGTCTTGGTGGACTTGGGTTGAATGAGTTCATGATTCTCCACCAGCTGCATATCAGCGAAGACGAAACGCTTCGTCGTACGGATCTTGCGGATAACGTTGGCCTGACGCAATCCGGAATTACCCGACTGCTCGCGCCAATGGAAAAAATCGGACTGGTAAAGCGAAAGGCCTGCGCAGAAGATGCTCGAGTGAGTTACGTTGTGCTCGCGCCCGGCGGAAAGCGAAAATACGAAGAAGCCGTAGAACGCGCCGAGCTCATCTGCGGAGAACTCCTCGCCGCGGCGCACGTTGAAAACCCGGAGTCGCTTCGCCAAACCATTCGCGCGATTGGTTTAGCGAGAATTTAGCCTATGAATATCCACGAACTCGACCGCTGAATCTCGAGTAAACAAAATCCCGCAAAACATAAACGACTCCGAGCCTTTCAGCCGAAGTCGCTTACTGTGTGTTTTACCACCGACCAGTTCCGTTTGGATTGTAACCATTCGCAATCTCGAGGCCATCGTTGTAGCCGTCGTTATCGGAATCGGAATCAAAACGGTTGGTCCAGTGAACGGTCATTTCGGAATAATCCGTAAGACCGTCACCGTCGGAATCGAGCTTACCAACGCCGTTTGGATCGTAGCCATTGATGACTTCGGTGTAATCTTTATATCCATCACCGTCCGTATCGGAACTGAACGGATTAGAATGCCACACATGTTCCTCATCCGCATTCGTTACGCCATCGCCGTCAGTGTCCATAGCGGAAACCGCGTTACCAAGGCTTTCAATAGCGGCCTCATCGTCGTCCGACAGATGATAGTTCTTGATATCGGTTGCATTGGTTGGCAACACAATATTCGTAGGCCGATTAAAGCTCTTGAAGAGCACCGAAACGCCGATGGTGGTATACGATGCATCGCTCTGGCGCACACTCACATTGAGTGTGAACATCGTAGGAAGCATGTCTGCAACATCTACCCAGAAGGAACCACCGATCGTGACATGTTCGGCAAGATAGGTACGAACAGCGTCTTTTCCAGACGATGCGACCATCTTTTTCTCAACGAGATAATCAACAAGATTATCGGTATCGATCGTGTACGCGTATCGCACCGTAGGCTTCTTGTTGATGAAGTCCACGGTTTCGTAATGGTACGTCACGATACCACGATCAAACATATCTTGAAGAGCTGACTGCATTTCTGCAATCCCCTCTGCGGTATCGGCGGCAGTTGGATACTCAGTCGAACCAGACTGCTTTGCAAAATACCAAGTGTCCCCGTCTTGCGAAAAGTACGCGGTGTCTTTGGTAAGGATCAACGATCCGTTCCGCGTATTGAATGCTCCGTTCTGGTCGGTCATCGATGCAGCGAAATCGAAGCGGCTATTTTGTGTTTCACTGGAAACGCCATCAAGATCCAAATGAATCTTCACCGGTTGCTTCATGCTTGATGTATACGTCTCCATATCCACATCGACGCCAAAATCAACAGACGTCGCGCTTGCGACGTTCTCAAGAAGTGTCGCGGACGAATCACCGAAGCTTGAGGTGAGGGTCGTCGAGGCCTGCGCAAACGACGCCGGCAACAACACCACACCCAAAACAGCAGTAGAAACGAGCTTTTTGATAAGATTTTTCATGGAAATTAGCCAATGAATTAACCAATCAGTATAGCAAAAAAATGGCCAAAAGTCAAGGAATTTGGCTAAGATAAAAGGTAAAATAGAATCTAATCTGATCCTGAAATCGATGAAAAAGCAGATCAATGCAACGCATCGTGAGCTGCATTAAGGAGGCACTGCTTCGAAATGTTACTCGTGAAGGTCCTGGCGGGCGCGGAGTTGGGAGCGGTCAACAAAGAATGGCGCACTGATATCGGAGCCATGAAGAAAACGTGAGTAAAGCGTCGGCGGGATGTCGATAACGTAGTCTGCCCAGGAAGCACCAAAGATATCGCGCACAAGTACTTCATTTGTCATCCATCGCAACGCAGTTCCCGTTCCAGATGTTTCAAGCCAATACACGCGATGATCGGATTGGACTTTGACCAGCACCGTTCCAGGATTCGGCAACATTGGTGCGCCAACCACCATTTGTGGAAGCGTTGCATCGGTGACCATTTTAATCTCAGAACGGCTGATGATATATGTATACAGCGTCTGATTATCGATAAACGGATGTCGTCGTCCACCGGCCCCAACGTAATAGACTGTTGGATAGTTCGGCGACTGGATAAGATCTCCTACCGAAACTTCAGTAACCGATTCGGACAAGCCATTGAACGGCGATCGTCCTTGACCCTCGTAGACGACGGTTGTTGAAGGAGTTTCAGTTCCGTCACCCGCTTCCACGGCTCCATCACCAGATAGAATTCCAGAGATGGAAAAAGTGTCATCCGACATATCTTGTGCACCAATGGTCAGCAAATCTCCACCTTCAATGAGCACGCGAGCGTTCGTCGTTGAAACATTCGGCACCGTCCACGTATAGCTGCCCGTGTTTTGAATATTTGTGGCAATCGCGGTATACGACACACCGTCGTCGAGAGAATACGCAAGCGTAACGAATGGAATGGCAGTATCATTTGTGGACGACCAGCTGATGAATGCATGTTGTGCAGCAAGAAGACTGTCGCCGCCATTTGGCGTGATGAGTGAAAGAACAGGAACAACGGATGGCGCGCTTTCTTCATCATTCGAGGAATCTGATGGCACTGTGGTAAACGTTGCCGGATGCGTCACTCCGGCAAGCGTGCCTCCGAACGGCACACCGGCAGTATCGTTTCCTCCAGTAACCGTGAACGTATACGACGTAGTAGGCGCTAAAAGCGATGGATGTGTTAGCGTGAGCACTGTTTCTCCCGCAGACCATGTTGCAGCGCAGCCATTAACCTCTGGAGCCAGGGTATACGTCACTGTTGAGACATTCATCGACTCGCTAAACGTAGCGGTAACATTGATGCTTCGCAACACCGCCACCGATCCGTCTGCTGGAGTTATTGCAACAATACTTGGTGGTGCGGTATCGGTGGGAGTGACGAATCCCGA
The DNA here is from genome assembly GCA_038064675.1 of Patescibacteria group bacterium. Lineage (GTDB taxonomy): Bacteria > Patescibacteriota > Patescibacteriia > UBA9934 > UBA9934 > CAIKHN01. The sequence goes on from JBBTSM010000003.1 coordinate 117,638, forward strand.
CGACGCAACGTTGCCGAGCGTGTCACTCACGCTTCCGATAATCGTGACGAGCGGTGTAAGACCGGTGTCATAGAAAGATCCCTCAGTTAACGACAGCGTCACTACGCCGGCAGATGCCTCGACAGCATCAGTAACAGCGTAAAGCGCTACAAAGAAGTCGGTGTCCGCAACAGTCGCAGCGTCGAGATCTTTTGAAAACGTCAAGACAATGCGATCAATCTTCCCATTCGCATCAAAATCTTGTGTTGCGCCAGAAAGCAGAACTGGCGTTGCGGCGTCGCTCGGTGTAACCGATCCCGAAGCTCGAACATTCCCCACGCCATCCGCAACGTCTCCCACCAAAGACACGAGCGGGGTTGCACCAGTATCAACGCTTGATCCTTCAGTAAATACAATCGTCACTGCACCGGCCGAGGTTTCTGATGCGCTAGTGACAACGTATCCTGCAACAGTAATATCAGATCCTGAAACAGTTGATCCGTCGAGATCCTCCGAGAATAGCGCAACGACGCGGTCGATATAGCCATTCGCGTCGATATCCTGCGCAACAGCAGACGTAAGGATTGGCAATGCAGAATCTGTTGGTGTCAGCGCCCCAGAAGTTGTGACATTGCCGGATGCATTACTGACGCTTCCAACAATAGTGACGAGCGGCGTTGCGCCGGTATCAACCGATGGCCCCTCCGAGAGAACAATGGTCACTACGCCGGCAGCCGTTTCTGACGCACTCGATATTGTGTATCCAGAAACCGCAAAGTCCGATCCTGCAATAGTAGAACCATCAAGGTCTTGAGAAAATGTTACAACAACGGAATCAAGATATCCGTTTGTATTTGTATCGGCTGTGGTGGCCGACGCCATACTTGCAACAGACTGTGTCGTGGTAGAAAGCACATTGCTCCGATCCGAAACCGATGCGAAATTCGCGTCGTTGTCGTATGCCTCCACCGCGAAATAATATACCGTGTTCGGCGTAAGGCCGGTCACTATTCCAGTCGTCACATCACCAAACGTCGCGGTCTGTGTGAGTGCATTGCTCGCGGTTCCATACTTCACATGATATCCAGCGATAGTCGGTTCGAAAGCGGTAATGCTCGACCAATTCACCGTTGCCTGTGTTGCGGTCACCGCCGAGATCGTCAGCGCTGTCGGTTGCATGAATGCCAACGCCCACAACCGAGCGATACGTTCATAGCCGGCTGCATTTGGATGGACACCGTTATACTCAGCCGGTTTATAATTTTGGAAGGTGAAAAAGAAATCAGCACCTCCTCCAAGTCCGAGCTCTGAGCGCATGGCGTCAATCGCGGCCGGATAGGTTGCCAAAACATCTACAATGTCCGCACGACTATCGTAGAACGGGTAAGGGACGTAAATATCGTCGTAGGAGGCGCCGTACGTGCCAATAAGGGTATTAAACAACGACTCCATGTCGGCACGATATGTGGCTGCGGAGTGTAAGACTTGAGAATCTCCGTTGCCGAGCGCTACGATCCATTTTGTAGGAGCAAGTGCCAATTCTCTCGTTGTCCAATTGGAAACCATCACTGCCGACTGATAGTTCGACGCTCGTATACCAAGATGTCCTTCGTTCATCAGAAACACGGGGTAGCCATAATACGCAGACAATTGATCGTTCAAATCTGTGAGAAACGATTCTTTAAACAGAGCATCAGACGGATCATTTTGTGGAAAATTTCTATGGTCAAGAGAAAGAGAACCCGCATCGGCCTCCAACCAGTTAGTGACAGGGCCAGCGGGAGCCGTGCCGCCCGTACCATCAGACGTTGAGTCTCCAATGACGGAGATGATATCGCCGATTCCTATGTGGTCGCGGTGATCATGCTGAAGAGCGTCAACGGATAGCGAACTGCCATCGCCAAGAATCTCGTACGCATCGAGGGTGTACTCCGCTTTCGCTAACCCAGAAAAAGCCGCGGTGTAAGCCGGACCAGCAAGGTCGTTGATTGTTTGTTCTCCTGCGAGCCCTTGATTTAAAATGAAGCGTATCCCCCCTCCCGTTGGAATGTCGTCGACGGTAGCGACGGCATTCAACGTGGAAGATGTTTGGATGTACGGAATGTAAAAGGTGCCATTTTCGTCGTCGATTTGTAAGGTGGCGGTGTCTGGCTCGGCAACAACACCGGCGGCTGGCGAGGTAATTAATAAGGTGGGGGCTGGGGCCGGTGGCGGGAGGGTTCCGGCAAAGTGAACGTCGTCAAAATAGGCGTCGGCAACGGTCGTGTTTCTTCCAAGTGCAAAGGTGCCGTTAGGAAAACGATCAACAGTGTCAGTAAACGTAACCGTTGGAGTCAAGGGTTTCTCTGCTCCTTGTTTCCAGGCGTAGACGTTGATAACGGGCAAGCTGGAACCATTGTTTATGACGGAAGCCTCAACGTTGGTCCAGCCATTTTGCACAAACGGAACAACGGTCGTCGCCGAACCGGTCGCAAGCGAGGTGAAGGTTGCCCCAACCTGAGAACTAATGGTCCAAACGCTGCCGTTATGCCAAACAAGGTATCCGTCATTATTTGCCTGACGGCGCAACCACGCATACCCGGAGGTGTTGTTGACCAAGTTTGATCTGAACCGATAGGAAATAACTTGATTCAGCGTGGTCGAACTTCCGTTCACCGCCATGTTCGTGATATAACTCGTGGTCGCTGATCCGGAAAGAAGGCGATCCGGTGAAACATCGGCAATCGTCCAAGTTCCGCCCTCACTCGTCCAACCATTTTGACCAACGACCGTTCCCGTATTTAACGCGTCAAAAGAATCCGCAAAAAGTTCTGTATACGGTGTTTCGCTTACAAACTGTGGTGTTCCGTAGACGTTTGAAGAATCGTAAGGAAACAAAGTGTAGTAATAGAGCGTACCATTCGTTAAGCCAGAGTGTGTGGTGCTACTATTTCCTCCGGACGATCCAGCAATGTCAGCAACCAGCGTTCCATCTGTTGGCGTCGCGGGGTACGCAGACGTACTCACGCGAACCATTGTTCCAGCATATGCGGCAAACATGGGATTTTTCCAACTGAGAGTATTAGAACCATCGCCAGGAATCACTCGCACAAAGGAGTCACCGCTCATTCCAGCATAGAGAATATTGTCGTACTCCGCGGCGACGGTGGAGGATTTTCCCACCGAAAAGACCCCTTGAGCAAAACGATTGACCGTGTCCGTAGCGGTTGCCGTTGGCGTGGAAGGCTTGGCCGTTCCCCGCACCCACACATAGGCGGTGAGCACCGGCAAACCTGCGGAATTATTGACCACGGAAAATTCATAAGTATACCAAGTGTTGGCAAGTTGAGTAAAGGCTCCGGTTGCCATACTGGTAAAGGAGGCTCCGGTAGTGGGTTTATAGCTAATGCGCAAAACTCCGCCTCCTTGGGTCAACACGTATCCACCGGCGTCCGCCGTGGCGGATTGGGCGCGCAAAAAGAGTTGCCCAGGAGCGTTAATGGTTGTTCCCTTCCAGTCTGCGCGGACCATTTGATTACTGTAGGCAGCTACATTGCCACCGTTTAACACGCGATGCTGATCAAAAGTTAGGTTTTCCGTGCCGCTTTTGAGCGTTTGTTCGCCAGCGGTATCGACAATACTCCAGGTGCCCGCCACCGTAGCCCAACCATTCTGACCGCTGACCGCCGCCACGTTGAGCGACTCAAAATCATCACTGAAGACCGTTTGCATAACTAATTGCTGAGTATTTACTGCAGAACTGTATTCTGGCGTGCCATCATGAGAAAAGAGGGAGAAATAGTACACGGTTCCATTCGTTAAACCGGTGATGGTGTACGAACTCGTCCCGCTTGGCGAACCAGCAACATCGGATGCGAGTGTCCCATCACTTACTGACGTTGGAAATGCGGTCGAGCTATAGCGCACCATAACTCCTGTAAATCCAACATCAGCAGGGTTCGTCCATGAAAGAGTCACCTGTCCGTTGGCCGGAACGGGAACAACGTTCGCTACAGTTGCCGGTGCCGCACCAAATGCAAATGGAGAATACAAAAATGTTCCCGCAAGGAATCCAAATCCCAAACTGAGCCCAAGAACAACAATAAGAATATGGTGAGCCCGAATGGTCATAACGTAGTGCCAGTATACCACGATATGTCGTGATAGAATTGCAACAGCTATGATTAGCCTCCTTCTCTGGGACATCTACGAAATCAGCTCCCCCGCCTCTCTCCAGGGCGTTATGCTTCGCGGTCGCATTACAACGCTAAAGCTTTTCCAGCAGCTGCATTAATCCAACTTCATGAACGTGGAGTAAGGGATATTTCTTTCGCAACGTTTCGCGTGGAGCCTTCCAGGTGAGTTTTCCTTTGGCGTACAACGAAAGCACGTCGGGATGGATATAGGATTTTTTACAGACCGCAACCGTGTTGCCGAGCGCGTCGGCAGCGCGCTGAACTGCGACCTTGATATCGCGTTGAACGTCGCGTTTTGTTTTTGCGACAGGTCGATCCCAAAGATACGACGCGGCGATAACCGTGCCGTGCCACGTTCGGAAATCTTTTGCGGTAATCTCTTCCTTGGAAATCGATTTCAAGTATTCGTTCACGTCGTCAGACTGCACGTCGTGTGGTCTGCCGTCGTGATCAATATATTCAAAAAGCTTTTGTCCAGGAATGTCGTGGCATATTGCAACGATTTTTCGCAATCGCTCGTCCTCAATAGGAAACTCGTGCGCAATGCCATCCTTCCCATCGAATGCTAATTCCATGTGCTCCCCCGTTCCTTTCACGTGCCGATTACGGAGCGTCGTTAATCCGAACGAATGGTTGTCTTTTGCATATTCCTCGTTGCCGATGCGAATAAATGCCGTGTCGAGCAGCCGCACGATAGCTGCCAGCACTTTTTCCTTCGGCATTCCACGCAGCCGAAGATCGCTCTCGACTTTTCTGCGAATCCGAGGAAGTGCCGCAACAAACTCGCTCATGCGATGAAACTTTCCCTCGTTCTGTTTTGCAATCCAGTCGGGATGATAGATGTACTGCTTGCGTCTTCGTGCATCGAGCGCCGTTGCCTGAATGTGTCCATTCACAAACGGACAGATCCACACGTTTGTATACGCCGGAGGAATTCCGAGCGAACGAATGCGATCCAATATTTTTCGATTACGAATCTTTCCTCCCTTCTCGTCGCGATATGCAACGCCGAAAAATCCCTTCGCACGAGAGAAACCTGGGACCTCATCGGTGACGTATCGAAGCCGCATCATTGTAGTATAGCAAGCCGCGCTCCACACACTGATGTGTTTTACAATTGAAAAGACCACACCCGCGAGAGCGCGGCCCTTCATGTCAGCGCGTAGCTGACAAGGACGACGCTCCGCCGAATGCGGTCTCCGTAGTGGGAATCATCTCGTATCGATTTTTCTGCGCATCGAAACGGATACTGTTCTGATCGAGTGCGATCGTACGAGTACCATCTTTCACTCCACTCCCCCAAGGCAACTGGATGAGGGAAAGGACGAAGACACCGCTCTCGATCTGCGCGGCCCACGCGCCAGTAGAAACGCCCGCCTCACGAAGGGCAAGCTCCAGCCAAACGCGCACGCCCTCCGTCATGTCCATGTCGCCACAGACCATGAAGAGTGACGGATGATGGGTCGAGATCTGACCGAGCGCGTTCCAATGCTTCGACGACCCAAAGTCAGAACGAAAGCCGGTGGCTGCCCACCCGCTCCAGTCCCACACCTCGAGCACCGTCGAAAGAAGATGGGACGGAATGGAGAGCGCGGCCGGCGCAGAGAGCAGCGCGTCCCAGTGCTTGGGGTCTTTTTGACTGGGAACAGTAGCGGGAATCAGCATCTGCCCGAGCACCTTCGCGTTCTGGTACTCGGGTGAATTGGAACTCACGGGCCCCGTGCTGAGCAGGCGGATGAGTTCCTTGCAGCTTGCCAGCCCGAGCTGTACCTGCCTCAAATAAGGACGGAGTTGCAACAGATGCTGTTTCAGTGCCTCGTCAGTCTGCGCCGCGACGAACCCGTCGTGCACGAGCGGCAGCGCCCGGGCCAGCATGCCAACCAGCGCCGTAAGCACCGCCTGATTCATCGCGCGCTCTTCGGGGCTTTCGCCGATCTTTTTATCCATGTGTCACTCCAAGTGGACGATAAACCTTAACATAATGCCTTCTTCAAGGCAAACCGAAACCCCTCAAAAGGATCGTTTCTTCATTCTCCACATTCTGGGCTCGTGCTACACTTTCCGCATGAAAAAGCCTCAACGAATCCTCCTGAAACTTTCTGGAGAACAGTTCGCAGGAAAAGAGAAGTTTGGTATTGATACGGATTTTATTCTTGGGCTCGCCGAAGAACTTCACGAAGTAGTAAAAGCAACCGGAGCACAGATCGTTATCGTGGTTGGCGGTGGAAACTTTTTACGCGGTGCGACACTTTCAAAAAATGAAGTGATGATTGAACGAGCAACAGCAGATTACATGGGCATGCTCGCCACAGTAATGAACGGCATGGCACTCGTGGATATCCTTGAACATTTCGGCCAGCCAGCGCGACTGCAGACGCGCATCAAGATCGACGTGGTCGCAGAACCGTTCATTCGCCGACGTGCCATCCGCCACCTCGAGAAAGGCCGCATCGTCATCATCGGCGGCGGCACCGGCAATCCGTATGTCACAACCGACACCGCCGCAGTTTCAACAGCCCTCGAGCTTGGGTGTGACATCGTGCTCAAGGCAACAAAGGTCGATGGGGTGTATTCCAAAGATCCGAACAAGTACAACGACGCGGTAAAGCTCGAATCCATCTCACACCTCGATGCCATTCGCGATGAGAACATTTCCGTTATGGACAACGCCGCCGTGAGCCTTGCGATGGATAACGGTTTGCAAATTCGCGTGTTTGATCTGCTTACTCGAGGAAACATTCAGCGTATCGTGAACGGCGAGAATATCGGAACGCTCGTCAGTAAGCACCCGTTGGCATGATAGAATTGGGGTAATCATTCCTCAGATCTTCCCTGTATGGTTCGAATTCCTAGGACGCTCATGGGTGCAGCGGTAGGGCTTGGCCTTGCAGCCGGAAGCATAGAACACACAGAGGCGAAAGATTTTCCTACGGTAGAATCAACGAACGCCGGATTCCCTTTTGAAACGCTTGCAAAAAGTGAAGACGCAAACAACGTTCAGACGCTTCTTGAACACGTCAACGAATGGGCGTATCGAGAAGATGCCACCTCAACCGCAAAAGATCTTGCGAAGAAATTTCCGTATCTCTTCATTGCCAACAACCGCAGCCTTCTCGACTCGGGAATTCCCTGGGCACACGACGCGCTGCTTATTGCACTCCAAACAGATCCAGAGAACGGAACCTCATACGATTCGCACGATCTGTTCCGAATACTCAACGTGAACGATTCACGAATTGAGGAACTTTTGGAAGAATCCATGGAGCATCGATACGGGGAGATTATTAACGCTTCCTGGTATCTTCCAAATTGGACGGCGCTCACGGCAAATGAAAAAAGACTTATACGGCAAGCCGTTGTCGTTCTTCCAACCAAAAACCCCATATTCTTCTTTCAAAGCGTATTTTCCGATCGTGGAAAATTTGGAGAGATTGTCCCAGATGCAACAGAACGGGATCATCTCGCTGAGGCCGCAGCGGTGCACGCAATTGTTTCTGGAAAAACGGAAGATTTAGAAACCATGGCGCAATACGCAGAATCCTCTGGCGATATTCGTGCAATTATTGCGAATGGCTATGGATGGGACCAGTTTCTTGATCGATGTTCCGAACAGGTCCCAGGAACCGTCATGAGCAGTTTACTCATAGGAAGAAAAACATTTCTCCCCCTCACCACCGAAGACAAACGCATGGAGTTGTACCGCCATGCCGCAAGACGCGCACCAAGAAGTCTTGTTGACGAATGGTCACGGAATCGTGGCAAAAAGAGTGTCGTGAGCCACGAGAATGAACGTGAATTTCTCTATCATGTTGGCGAAGCATGGACGCATTTCATCATGAATGACCTCGTGCATTTTTATCCGAAGCTCCTTACACGAGAAGCCATGACGCAGTTCCCGCAGATCCACAATGCACTGCTTGATGCGGCAGAACACAATCCAGCTCGTCTTTTAGATGTTTTGGAAAGCGACCCAGAATATGCTGCAGAAATTGATATCACGGAATATCGCGAAATAGCCGCCAGAAACGTGATAGCAAAGCGAGCGTGGATTGATAATTCACCACAAATGCATTCGACATACACTGGAAAGCAGACACTAAATACGTTTATGTATTTTGCCGGCCTTCCTAATGAAGCAACGCTTACAGAATCGTGGTTCCGACAATCCGCTATGGACATTCCGGCAACAACGCTCCGCGCGCTTTCTAGCAAAACCCAGCGAGAACCATGGTTTAGTATTGCCCAACGCACGAGCGTTCTGTACGTTCTCGATAAAACTCCAACGGATGTTGATGCATTTCTTGTTGAAACGAAAAATGCTTCGCTCCCTTTTGACGACCTTGAGCTTCTGTTGGGCGCGCGAGCAAAGGACGACTTTGGAAAAGCCATGAATGACGCTAATACGCTTCTCCTGAAAAATGGAGGCTACGATCCAAATCTTGCGTACCGTCTCCTGTGGATTCTTGAACAATCCCAACCGTACGAGTTCGCTGCATGGGTACGAAAAAATACCCCAGCGGGAAGTGCAACGCCAGAACTCGGGGCATGGCAAGACGCACTCACGAGTGATCAATGGGACGGACTTGTTGCCCACGCGAATCGCATTGAAGCAGACAAAACATACGAAAGGCTTGCTGTATCAACCGTTGGAACGGGATTCCGATTTGACGCAACAATATTGGATGACGTTGCCGGCATGAACTATCGTCATCGCATCGAAACAACCGTGCCGGCAGGCCATCCGCTTGGACCAATTCCCGGAGAAAACTTTATCAGTGTTCCGATGATTGCGTTCGAAACGGTTGCGACATCAGCACCATTTGGCGCGTACATCGACGCACACGCGAGCGATCGTCTTTCATTCGTCAATGTATGTTCCATTGCCCAAGCAACATGGAGACGATTGCGTGATCTTCGTCTTGAACCAACGCCAGAGAATATTGGACGAGCACTGCAGGACGTAAATACACAATGGGAGCAGATAAAGGATATTGAGATATTCGGCCCACATACCAAGCTCATTACCATCGCCAACCACGAGGAACGATTCAACAACACACAAATCATCAATCAACTCCTCGTTGGTCATGGTGGGAGCGCATCACAAGTCATTTTCCAAGGAAAAGGTCCAAGAGATAAATACAAAATCCTTGAAGCCATTAGTACGCAAAGTACCGCCCCTGTAACTATCGTGTTCAATGGTCATGGAAACCGCCTAGGAATCCATCTCGATACACAAACACCAATCACGCCAAGCGACCTTGGCGATGCGCTCATCGATTCCCAAAACATCAGCAACACGAGACTCGTCATCGACTCCTGCTATAGCTACGACTATGCCGATAAGGTCCTGCAGTATATTCGTGGAAGAGAAGTTGATGCGTCTGGGCTGATCATCATCACGGAATCAAATCAGGATGCGCTTGGCTTTGGCGTTGTTGGTGGCAGCAATATCCTTGATAGCCAATATCTTACCGCAGTAAATGCTCAGGCTCCGGACAGGCCAATTACCGTAGAAACCTTCAGGCAAGCTGAAAGTGCCGTGTGGTTTTCAGAAGACCCAAGCATCACCGTGGGCCTTCCGTTTTCTGCGGGATGGATGACGGGAATTGAGGTTGCGGACGCAGGAACCGAATAATCGCTAGACCGGAATCGCAACCGATGTTTGCGCTCCGGACTCCATATCCTTCTCAATCATCATTCCCTTCGCAAGTTCTTCTGGCGAGATGATAATCACGTTTTTCGCACCGATACGATTCGCGAGCGTGAGCTGCTTCTTCAGATCAAACGGCGGAACCGCAAGAAGAACAGTTCGACCAGACAATCGGAGTGATCGGGCAATAGATCCGGCGGCAGACGATTCTGCTTGAGTAGCCGGAATGATTAGCCTCTTTTCTGCTTCGATTCCGATCATCGTTTTCCCCTGCGCTTCCAGTGCCGCAAAGAACGACACGTCGCTCACCGCAAATCCCACCGCACTCATTGGCTTGCCACCAACAGCCTGCAGGAGATCGTTGTATCTTCCACCACCAAACATCGCTCTGCGATATTCTCCGCTCGTGCTGAATACTTCGAACACCATACCGGTGTAGTACGAGAATCCGCGGATAAGCGACGGATCGTATGCCAGCTGCGTCCAGCCGAGCGCTAAAACAGCATCCATGATCGCTTCCAATCGTTCGCTCGGTTTCATCTCCTCGATACACGTCAGATCGCCAATAGTGATTGTCGCGTTAATCGTTTGAAGCTGCGCAAGGAATTCCTCAGTCGTCAGTTTTCCACGTTCGTCGAGGAGTGTTAAGAATTGTCCGCGCTTGTCGTCGGAAATCTTGAGCCCGTTGCAGATCACGTCGAATGAGGCGCGATCGTTCACACGCATTTCGATCTTTGTCATATCCATCCCATTCGCTTGAACAATGGAAAGCGCGAGATCGATCGCCTCAACATCGGCCTCTACACTATCCGATCCCAGGAAGTCGATGTTCAGTTGCATAAAGTTTCGTGATCGGCCCTTTTGTGGTCGCTCGTACCGCCAACAATCTGCAAAGCTAAACCAGCGCAACAACGGCGGGAGCTGACCTTGTCTGTTCGCAACCATTCGCGCCAACGACGGCGTGAGCTCCGGCCTCACAACAATCTTCTCTCCCCCACGATCCGTGAACACATACGACTGTCGCTCAACAATTTCCGCACTCGACTTTGCTTCATACAACACCAATGGCTCCAAAATCGGCGCTTCATACTCCTCGTATCCCGCACGTTCCAACACCACCCGGCTCGCATTCGCAAACGCGTTTCGTTTGCGCATATCTGCCGGGTACAAACTCTGAGTTCCTCGTAATGGTTGAATCTGCATATCGGTTTGTTATGAATAAAAAAGTCCGCCTGATAAGCGGATTTCTTTGTGGTCATTATGAGAACAACACCAAACAGATCCGCTTATGCAAAGCGGAGATGATGGAAAACATTCATGGTGTCGCGTGAGAACGTCATATCGGTATCACTTTACCTTATTTTACCCGTTTCGCCAAGTAACAGACCGGCTTTCCGACAGTTTGATGCTCAGGAAGTACAGGAAAAACAATAATGCCGTCGCACGGTGCAAATACCGCATCCTGACCACAGTGCCCGATGAGATCGCCACGACGGATGGGATCGAATGACGACGTTCCTCGGTTATCAGCGAACACAAACGATCGATCGTCTCGAAGAACAGCTTCAAGAATCTCGTACATCGCTCCGTCGAATTCAGGCGGAGAAACCTTTTCACCTGAAAATATTCCTACGTCGGTAATATACCGAATTGTCGATTCCATAATCGCAGGAAAAATGGCTGCATCGCCAACCCAGCCCGCCTCAAAACACAAGCCAACTTTTCCGAGGCTGTCCGCGTACTCATCTGTCGCGACCGGCACTCCCCCACCAAAAATGTATTGCGGGTCTATAAGAACATTCTTTGGCTCAAACCAACGAAACACATTTTGGTGTGCTTGGTCATTTTTCGACGCAACGAATGGAATGGAAGGAATATTCATGGCGTGAATATCGATAACGACATCCGCGTGGCGAATATATTCCGCGATCGTTATTGTGCGCCGAAACTCATAGCTTCCATTATCGTGAGCACGTGCTTCCGCAGAATACAACCGATTCATGTCCCGACCGCCTACCGCACGAACGTTCTCTGCGATTGCCATTTGATTCGCCAAAATCAGTGTCAGTGTTCCAGCGGAAACCGAGCGTTTCCCGGAACGAAGATCTTCGCGAAGCTGTTTCACGATTTCGATTCCTGTTCGTTCATTGCCATGTGTTCCTCCAACAATAAGAACGGATAGGCCAGGAGCCGATCCTTCAGCGGAAAAAATATCATCGTGATCAACAATGTTCATACTCATACGATGGTAATTGAAAGAACTCCTTGACACAAGAAATGCTTCATGAGATCTTCGTATGGTATGAACATGCAGTTTGCACAATTGAGCGAAAAGAAGTCTAAGGGAATTTCCCTTAGCGCTTAACGTTGCACACTGCACGAAAAAGCGACTGAGGGGAAACCTTCGTCGCTTTTTTGTTTATACAGAGATACCGTGATTCACCCCTTCACCGTTCGAGGTTCCCGTGTCTACTATGGATGACGACAAGATTTTCCGCCTTCTCTCTGTGGTTGCGGAAGCAACTGCGTCCACCAGCATCATCGTCAACGGCACGGCGATGGCGCCACTCCTGCCGAAGACTACTGAAGAACTCGCCATCCTCTGGAAGCAGGGTCGCTCCGCGATCGCTGTCCGCAACGGACGGATTGTCGGCCACGCGTCTGTGGAACCACTCACGAATCGCTGGAACGAGCTCGGTGTCGTGTGGACGGATCCCGGACTTCGAGAAGAAGGGGGACCACATCGGCATGTGGGGCTCCGGCTCTGCAGTGCGCTCCTCGAGCGTCATCGCGAGAAGTACATCCTCATGACCACGGTAAACCCGGCCATGATGGTCGTGGGCTGGCGCACCGGTATGGTGCCGATTCGCTACGATCAACTTCCCGAAGCCGCATGGCGCGCCACGTGCTGCTGCCCGGAAGACAAGACCGGAGTTCCGCGTAAGGAGAACGTGCCACACTGTAGGCTTCGCCTGCTGGGGTGCTTCGTACAAGTGACTTGGGAAACGTGGAATGGGATGGACCGACCGGAACCGTGCACGCTGCCGGTTTGCGCACCGACGTCCGCCGTAACCATCCCCCGCGACGACATCAACATTCTCCTTGCAGAATGACGCACGATCGGCCGCACCCTGGTGCGGCCGATTCGCTATTTCAGCTTCGATATCACGAGGGCTTTCTCATTTGAGGAAGTCCTCCTCTATCTATTCTTTCGCGGAGCTGCTATGGTGCAACCTCAGATATGGTAGCCTGCTTTATGGCTCCAAAACGCATACTCGTATGACCGACGGCGAAGAAGTGACCACCACAACCGTTCCTCCAACAGAGCCAGTTGCAGCTCCAGAAGAAGTAACTGAAACGGAAGAAGTTGAAGCTCCAGAAGAAACGGCTCCTGCAACCGAAGAAACAGCGGCGTAGTTCATACCAAAAGCCCCAGCGAGCGATCGCCGGGGCTTTTTGTATTCTACGGCCTTGGCGCTACGGTGTACGGATCGAAGCCATTCAAAATTTCAATATAGTCCGTGTACCCATCGCCATCTGAATCGAGCGTACTTGATGAATCAAGAGGCGCAGCAATCGTTGGCGTTACGGGCTCTGAAGTCGCACAAGCATTCGTGAGTCCGGGAGTTACAGCGTATCCCGGAACGTGCATGACGTCGCTTGGGTACGAAACAAGATTGTAAATGCTCTCCGCACGCCACGCGAGGTCCGTCAGCACGGCGCCAAAGTGGTAGTTGCGGTAGAACACGTCCTGAATGTCGTCCACCTTCTTGTTCCAGTCGCTGCCGTAAATTGTTGTCGCATCGGTTTCAGACAGCACCCAGCGCAAGCTTCCGTCGCTATCCACTGCGTACACCCGAGGATCGGTAATGAACTTCACCAGTCGGCTTCCCGGACGATACGTGACATTTGGACCGATTGGCATTGAAGCCATTTCGGACGGCGTCAGAACCGTTACATGATCTTCGCTGCAGAACCACGAATCGTACACATGAGGGTTCGGGAATGCATGACGATATCCGTCTGCACCAACGTAGTACACCGTAGTATCGTATTGGCTCTCTGCATTGCTATCATCGGAAAGCTTCACCAGGGAATGGATTTCAACCGACGCTGGTAGTGATGCAACGCGTGCGGCGATTTCCGCGATTGCTGCACCAGATGCCGTACTGTCATCAACAATAGTTCCTGGATCGACGTTTGATGTCGTCGATGCGGATGCAGATACAATGAACGTATCAGAAACTGATCGCGCAAGCACTTGGATAAAGTCCGTTCCTTCAATACGCACCTCTGCGGTTGTCGTCGCTTGATCAAGGGTAATCGTCGTTGATCCCGTGTTCGTCACAAAGTATCGCTGCAGCGCCCATGTTGCTCCTCCATCCAACGAAAGGTACACGTTGACTGCTGGAATGCTTCCTGTCCATACCCACGTCACGCTCATCGCCCCAAAGCCGTATGTTGCATTAGCGGTTGGCTTTCGTAGGCTGATGGTTGGCGACGTTGATGTACCGCCGCCTCCCCCTCCGCCTCCACCGCCCCCTCCACCACTTTCGCCGGTGGATACTGGATCGTTGTCCGTTACTGTCACAGGTACTCCTTCAATCGTCAGCGCGGCGTACGTGGAATCCGCAGAAGAAACAACGTGCAGAATGGAGTGAACCTCTGCACCCTCGATTGTTGAATCATCAACTGCGGAAACCGTGACCGCTTGTGGAGTGCTCCAGTTTTCGGCGGTGAACGTGAGCTGACTGACGCTTGTTGTGACGTCACCGTCGCCAATCATGAACACCGAGACATTCGCCGTTGGCTGGCTCTTCAGCACAATGGTGTATGCGTCCTGGGCTCCGCCTTCTGTTACCGCTGTGGCGTCTTCGCTTTGGACCACGGTGAATCCCGGCGTGTCGTTGTCGGTATTTGAAAGTGAAAGATCTGCAGGATTGATTGCGGCATACACCGCATCAACCGAGACTGCTGTTGCAAGAATAATGTTGTACGCCACCGTGCCGTCGTTTACCACATCATCTATACCCGTTACCGTAATCGTCTGCGGCACATTCCAGTTTACCGACGTGAATGTTGCCGTGGATGCACTCACCGTTCCTTCGGTGGCGTCCGAACTTGAAATGTCGATACGAACATCTGCGATTGGCTCTGACGTGAGAACGAGCGTGAAAGTTGCTGTTGCGCCAGCCTCCGAGGTGTTCCCAGAAATGGCTCCAACCGTAATTCCCGCAACGTCGTTATCAGCAACCTGAACGCTCACCGATACAACGACAAGAGCATCGAACAATACATCAGATGAATACGTCGTGTGATCGATACTATGCGTATGCGTTCCTTGAGCGATTACATCGTCCGTAACAGAAATGGTGACTGTCTGTGGGGTGTTCCAGTTTCCCGAAGTGAATGTCAAAATTGATACATCCGTTGCGACCGGTGCGGCTGCAGTAAGATTCACCGTAACATCTGACGATGGCTGTGCAGAGAGAACCAATGTGTATGTATCTGTTGCACCAACTTCGGTAACCGCCGATGCCCCGCCCGACTGCGTTACGAGAACCGACGCGGCATCATTATCCGTATTCGTCACGGAAACGTCTGTTGGGTTCAATTCTGAATATGCTGGATCAGTTGACGTCATTGCACCAAGAACCACCGCATACACCACATCGCCATCCACAACAACGTCGTTCATACCCGTCATTGTGATGGTCTGTGGAATACTCCAGTTTCCCGAAGTAAACGTGAGCGATAGCGTGGAAAGCATTCCTTCGGCCTCATTCGATGAAGAAAGTGGAATTGTGACGTCTGCCGATGGCTGCGAATTGAGGACGACGGTAAACGTTGCTGTTCCGCCGGCTTCCGTGGTGTTCCCTGACGACGGCGACACCGAAACTCCAACCGCATCATTGTCCGTGTTTATTACGCTCACATCAGCAGGATCAAGCGCGTTGTAGTTTGTGTCCGCCGATGTCGCAGCACCAAGAACAATTGAATACGCCACAGGTCCATCAACCGCACCGTCGTCCACACCGGTCACGGTAATGGTTTGCGGTGCATTCCAGTTTTCCGACGTAAATATCACTGTCGCCGGCAAAACCGTTCCTTCATTCGTGGCGCTCGATGAAATGTCGAATGTCACATCTGCAGTCGGCTGTGTGTTGAGGACGATCGTAAAAGTTGCAGTAGCGCCAGCTTCTGTGGTGTCTCCGGAAATTGCGCCAATCGTCGCAGCAGCAACATCGTCGTCGGTGTTCGTTACCGATACATCCGATGGATTGATGCCGTTATACAGCAGATCATCCGAAGTCGCTGCACTCGTCACAATTGCGTACACGATATTTCCATCGATCGTTGAGTCGTTCGCGCCAGTTGCAGTGACGGTTTGCGGTGTACTCCAATTCCCTGTCGTGAATGTCAACGATGCTGGAGATACCGTTCCTTCGGTAAGGTCCGAGCTCGTCAGCCCGATTGTAACGCTTGCAGTTGGTTGCGCATTGAGCACTATGGTGAACGTTGCAGTGCCGCCGGCTTCTGTGGTGTCGCCAGAAATCGCACCGAACGTGAATCCAGAAACATCATCGTCCGTGTTCGTTGCTGAAATGTCTCCCGGATTCAATCCGTTGTATGGAGAATCTGCAGACGACGCTGCTGCAGTGACAATCGTGAACGCAATATCCCCATCATCAAGATCGTCATTCACACCGGTAACGGTTACTGTTTGTGGTGTGTTCCAATTTCCCGAGGTGAATGTTTTTGATGTCTGTACTGTTCCTTCGGTGGTATCCGAACTTGAAAATCCAACGGTAACGTCTGTTGTTGGCTGCGTATCGAGAACAATCGAGAAGGTTGCGGTGCCGCCAGCCTCGGTGGTGTTCCCCGAAATTGTTCCCACAGTAATTCCCGCGGTGTCGTCGTCTGTTGTTGAAACAGAAACGTCCGATGGATTCAATCCGTTGTAATTTGTATCGCTCGACGTTGCTGCTGCGGTAATGATCGAGTATGCCACCGTTCCGTCGTCAATAACATCGTCTACACCGGATATGGTAATCGTCTTCGGCGTATTCCAGTTCCCCGTTGTGAATGAAGTGCTTGCAACAACCGTGCCTTCGGTGGCATCCGAGCTCGAAAGATCGATCGTCACACTTGCCGTCGGTTGTGCGTTCAACACAATAGTGAATGTTGCGGTGCCACCGGCTTCGGTGGTATTCCCAGAAATCGCGCCAACCGAGAAACCAGAAATATCATCGTCATCGTTCACAATAGTCACGTCTGCAGGATTCAATCCGCTGTATGCAGAATCGGCAGACGTGATAGCTCCAAGAAGTGCGCTGTACGAAACATCGCCATCGTCGAGATAATCATTCACGCCAGTCACCGTCACCGTCTGTGGCGTGGACCAATTTCCCGACGTAAAAGTGAGCGATGCAACGCCGACCGAACCTTCCGTTGCGTCTGAAGACGAGAGCGGGATCGTCACGTCGGCAGTTGGCTGTGCGGTAAGTACAACCGTGAACGTTGCAGTCGCTACCTCGTCTTCGCTTGTGTGACCAGAAATCGCCGATGCCGTTGCGCTAGCCGTGTCGTTGTCCGTATTTGTGACCGACTCATCCGAAGCATTAATGCCGTTGTAGTTGGTGTCGGCTGATGTTGCCGCAGCGGTCACAATTGCATACACAACATCGCCGTCGTCGATAAGATCATCAACACCAGTTACCGTTACGGTTTGTGGCGTGCTCCAGTTCCCCGTCGTGAATGTGAGCGATGATGGAGAGACGGTTCCCTCAGTCGTGTCGTTCGACGTGAGACCAACGGAAACGCTTGCCGTTGGCTGCGCGTTGAGGACGATGGTGAATGTTGCGGTTCCGCCAGCTTCCGTGGTGTTTCCGGAGATTGCTCCGAGCGTAAATCCTGATGTGTCGTTGTCGGTATTTGTCACGGCAATGTTTGCTGGATTGATGCCATCGTAGTTGAGATCGGCGGATGTTGCCGCTGCGGTAACAATCGAGTATGCAATGTCACCGTCGTCAAGATCATCGTTCACGCCAGTGACCGTGATCGTCTGTGGCACGCTCCAGTTTCCTGATGTGAATGTTACTGATGCCGGAGAGACGGTTCCCTCAGTGGAATCTGAGCTCGAGATCGCTACAGAAACATCGGCAGTTGGTTGCGCCGTGAGAACGATCGTGGCCGTTGCAGTAGCGCCAGCTTCCGTAGTATTGCCCGAAATCACGGATACCGTAACGCCAGCGACATCGTTATCGTCATTCACCACCGTCACATCCGATGGATTCATTGCGTTGTACAACAGGTCGTCCGATACCGCCGCGGCCGTCACGATCGAGAACGAAATATTTCCGTCGATGACCACGTCATCAACGCCAGTAATCGTCACCGTTTGTGGCGTAGACCAGTTCCCCGTCGTGAATGTGAGCGATGATGGAGAGACGGTTCCTTCCGTGGTGTCGTTCGATGATAAGTCAATGGAAACGCTTGCAGTTGGTTGAGCGTTCAACACGATAGTGAATGTCGCGGTGCCGCCAGCTTCTGTGGTGTCCCCCGAGATGACTGAAACGGTGAAGCCGGAGGTGTCGTTGTCTGTATTGGTAACACTCACATCGGCAGCGTTCAGACTGTCATAGTTACCATCCGCAGAAGTAGCAGCCGCGGTAATAATACTATAGGCAATATCACCATCATCAAGATCATCATTTACCCCTGTCACGGTAATCGTCTGTGGCGTGCTCCAATTGGCGTTGGTGAATGTAAGGGAGGCAGCAGAAACCGTTCCTTCACTGGTGTCATTTGAAGAAATTCCTATCACCACATCACTAGCGGGCTGCGTGTCTAAAACAATTGTGAAGGTGGCCGTGGCTCCAGCTTCGGTGGTATTGCCAGAGATAGCGGAGACGGTTATGCCGGCCGGAGTGGAAGAAAACCAATTAGTCGTATTTGTACCCTCAACGGAATTCGCCGGATTAATCGGCGCGCTGACACCCGAAGAATTATCCGTAACAATGCTGTCAGTAATATCGAGGTAATCTCCGCTAAACGACGAGGTTCCTTCGAAGTCGAACGTCGACGCCGTGGTAGGAGACGAAGAAACGATGTTTAAACGATCTGAAGCATCCAATCCATCAAGCGTTAGCGTTCCATTGATCGTCTGCGTCGAACCTGCTTCGATCGTCAAAACAACATCGGTTGCATTGTCACTGCTATCCTGCAAGGTCAAAGAATTCCAGCTGGGACTTCCGGTAATGCTGTGGTTGGCGTTGGCATCAAAGGTAACCGTTCCACTATTGTGGGTAAACGTTGCCGCGCCTTTGATGAAGTTACCAGAAATCGTAGTCAAGGTCGGAGCGGTGAACGTTCCCGTCGTCAACGTGAGTGTTCCGTTGACATCGGCAGTCCCCGAACTTCCGGTGTATGTTCCTCCAGAAAGAGTCAAACCAGCATCAAATGTTTGCGTGGCCGATCCGCCCGTGTAGGTTCCGCCGGAGACAGTCGTCAAACCCGTGCTTGTGGTCGTCTGCCCGTTAGCATCGTACGTTCCCGACGAAATAGCCAAAGTACCAGCGATAACTTTTGCCCCAGCCGATTGGACAATATCTGCCGCATCCGTCGTAGCAATGGTGAGGTTGTAGTAATCCGTTGCTCCAAAATCTTTCAACGTGTAGGTATCGGCAGCAGCGTCCCCATCACCAAGGTAGATCCAGGCTCCCGAATCCGTATCCTGCGTCAAAGAAAGAGATTCTGATCCGATCAAACGAACCGTGTCGCTGTTGCTAAACGTTCCCGTCACGGTAAGACCAAAACCCGCCAAGGAAAGAATACCGTTACTAACGGTAAGATTTTCCGCGATCGATGTGGTGGCGGGCAAGGTAAACACCGTCGTCGCCGCCGTCCCGTCGATCACGACATTTTTATAGCCGGAATAGTTTTTCAGGGTATAAGGACCAGATGTACCGTAGTAATAAATCGTACTCCCCGCATCCCATTGCGGATACGAAGCGCCGGTTGTGGTAATTGTCTCTCCCCCTTGGAGCTTCAAGGTTCCTCCGGCGTTGATGATCAGCTTTGAACTTGACGCATTCATGTTGATTGTATTCCCGTTCAAATCAAGCGTTCCGTTTACTACCGTAACCGTTGTTGTATTTCCGTCATCTAGGGAGGAGTCAAGAATCAAGGAACCGCCGGATTTATCAATGGTGAAGTTTCCAAGTGCCTTTGCACTTGATTCTGTAAAATGTTGTGTTCCTGATCCGTAAAAACCTACTGTTGCTGCTGAACTAGCAATACTCGCACCCACAGTCATATTTCCGTACAACTGAAATGTCCCTTCTGCAGGTTTCGTCGTTTGCGCAATCACTCCGTTGGTTCCCCCGAGTGATAAATTACCAAGAACAATTAAGGAGTCACTATTTGAAATAGTTGTTGTGTTGGTGCTCGTCGGATTGACAGAAAGAGTATAGAAAGTCTCCGTGAAATTAACGTTGATCGTTGGGTTTGACCCGTTCATGCTGACGGATCCATTGTTGTGGTTGAAGATTCCCCCCGCGGTATGCGTCCAGCTCCCGTTAACCGTCATGGTTGCTGTTGTTGCGTTGAATGTTCCTCCAGCAATAACAACAGAACCGAGAGTAACGCTCGACGCCCCAAAGTTGATTGTTCCGCCATTATGGGTATAGGTACTATTTGGAGTAAAGCCAAGGTCGGCGGTATTCCAAGTTCCGTTAGTGAACGTAAACGTTCCGACGGTGATCGCTGTTGATTGCGTAACGGAACCAGCACTTTTATCTATGGTGAATGTTCCCGAGAATCCCGAAGGAATGCTCCACACTTGATCCGCTGTGCCCGTCAAAGAAATTGTCCTCGAACCAGGGAAGGAACTCCCACTTCCAGTAATATCTCCCCTTAACTCAAGCGTTGCTGCCAACGCACCGCCACCAGCGTTACTAAAATTAAATGTGTGCGCGATAATTAACGTCCCTCCGGTAACGGTTCTTGTATTTGAATTTGTGACGGAGAATGTCGCGTTGTAAAAAATATCTTGATCAACAACCGTAATGGTCGAGCTTCCACCCGTTGATGAAAACGTACCGCTTCCGTGGTTATAGGTTCCGCCGGAATGAGTCCACGTTGTCGAGATAGCTGTCGTTCCACTGGTTGCTGTGTAGGTACCACTAGAAAGCGTGTACGTGGAGTGCGTCACCGTGTCGCTTCCTCCGGTAAAGATTCCGCCGGATTGGTTGTAGGCTCCGGAAAAAGTCATGGCGTATCCGGTTGCGTCGATCGTTCCCGCCTGAAGGTTTACTGCGCTAAATGTGAGAGTTCCTGTACCCGTTCCGCTGAAGGTAAAATTGGCGTTGTTGAGCGTCACCGTGCTGGCGAGCGCGGCTTGTCCGCCGTTGAGCGGGAGGTTCTGGGTGTTGGTGCCGTCGATAAGAAGTATGCCGCCTCCACCATCCCATCCAGAATTGAGCGAAATGGTACTCGTTGCCTCGACCGTACCCGTTCCAAAACCACCGTTGGTAAGGGTGAGCGTACCGGTAGCAACAAGTGTATCTCCAGATGAAACGGTCAATAACGTCGAACCATTTTTCGCAAGCTCAAGGTTATTAAATGTTTCTGTTGTCGCGACGTTTGTTGTAGAAGCTGAACCGGAAAACCTTACAGAACCACTGTTGTGGGTAAATGTTCCCGTGCCAGCCGTATGCGTAAACCCGGCGCTAAAAGTGGTTGTCCCACTCGTAGCGGTATACGTCGCTCCTGGGCCACTCAGCGTAAAAGCGCCGGTGTGGGTTACTGCATTGATTCCACCAACAAAGACACCATTGGATGATTGATCAAATGTGGAACTAAAGGTTGTCGTGCCCGAACCGGACGTTGGGGCATTGTAGGTTCCTCCGCTTAAAGCAACCGCCCCCGAAAACGTCACGGTTGCGGTGTTGGCATTAAAGGTACCCGCAGACATGGTCAATGCTCCCACTGCAACCGTTCCTGTACCAGATGTGTTAACCGTAGCGCTCGTGTTTGTGACGCTCAGGTTTACAGCCGTATTTCCTGAAGTAAGTGTTGCTGTAACGGTGGCTGATCCTCCAAGAAGAAGCGTTCCTGTTCCTCCATCAAACGTAGAGGCCCAACTTGTTGTTCCACGCGCGTCCCAGGTTCCGGTCGTCAGGTTACCGTCGGTAAGCGTGCTCGTACCAGTCACAATCATCGTATCTCCAGAGGCAATCGTAAGACTCGTTGCTGTGGTTTTATTGAGCGTGACGTTATTAAACGTTTCACTAGTGGCGAAATCAAATGTTCTTGTACTCCCCCCTGTAATATTCACAGCACCACTTGCTTGAGAGAACGTTCCCGTTCCGGCTGTGTGGGTGAAGTTACTACTAAAAATTGTTGTGCCGATACTTGCGGTATAAGACGCCCCCACTCCACTAAACGCAAAAGCGCCCGTATGGGTCACCGTCTGATTGCCTCCGGTAAAGGTACCCGCTGTTTGTGTATATGCACCGGTAAACGTGAGCGCGTCCGTACTTCCATTAAATATCGCCGCTCCTGCAAAAGTGGTGACACCGCTTACCGTAAACGAACGAGCCTGCGTAATTGTTCCAGTATACCCAGAGTTAATGTTGAATGTCGTCACGCCAGTAGTAAAGCTTGCATCGATGGTGGCGTCCTTTGTGGACGTCGCATCAAAGGTGGCGATATCGGCCGTTGTTGGTGCCGTATCAAGGGACCAGTTAAAACGATCACTCCAATTATTTGTTGAACCTCCGCCGTCCCATGTTCTCGTGGCGGCCATAGCGGAATGAACGGAGACAAAAAAGAACATCCCAAAAACGAGGAATGTCCCGAAGAGATATTTCAGCATATTTTTCACATGGTTGGATGGCCAGATAATACCGGTTTCGTGGCTGCTCGAATACCACGTTATACACATAAAATTACAGGATCGAGATACACTACTCGCATATGGCATCATGGAGCCCCCAAGAACGCTCAATCCTTCGAGCGCTCTCCACCCCGGCGAAAATTCAAGACTTCTTGAACGGCCTTCGATTCCGGATTATCGGCAAGAATGAGACATGCCATTCCCCTCGTCTGGTGATGCGGTATCGGGAAGCACAATGCGTTGAAGGTGCGATGTTTGCGGCGGCCGCGCTCCGATTCCACGGCTATCGACCGCTCATCGTCGATCTCGTTTCTACCGCACAGGACCAAGACCACGTCATCGCGGTCTTCCAGATTAATGGGCACTGGGGAGCGATATCAAAAACAAATCACGGCGTGCTCCGATATCGCGAGCCTATTTACCGATCGATTCGCGAGCTCGTGATGAGTTACTTTCACGAATACTTCCTCCAATCGAATCGGAAAAAAACTCTCCGAAGTTTTTCGAAGCCCGTTGATCTCACCAGATTTGATCACCAAGGATGGGAAACAAGTGAAGAACCGATTTGGTATATTCCAGAATACCTCTTATCGATTCCCCACTCACCAATTCTGAACCGATCCCAAATTGCACGATTACGTCTAGCCGACCCCATCGAGGCGCAGATGACGGAAATCGTGGAGTGGGAATGACGCCTCCCCCGACCCCTCCATAAATGGAGGGGAGAGTATCACTGACATTCGCTCCCCCATTTATGGCGCTCGACGAACCTGAGCTGGGTGAGGAGAGTGAGTTGGAGGGGGCTTATGTAGCGATCGCGCATGTTTTTTGCTACACTCGCTCCATATGGAATGTCCAAATTGTAAACGAGGTATGAAATACGTTCGTAATGGAACCAATACCTATGAAGGCATTCGATACGACGAAGAAGTCTATCGTTGTCCGTACTGCTATTCGTACGTTACCGAGAGCATCCCAAAGAAAAAGCCAACGGAATAAACAAAACTCCGAGCGCAATGCTCGGAGTTTTGGTTTCGCATTTATGCGATCGACTGAATGGTGATCTTGGTCCAAGGCTGACGATGACCAACGTTGCGGCGGTAACGGGTCTTTGGCTTGTACTTGATAACCGACACCTTTTCGGCACGACCGTGCTCAGAGATAACTGCGGTGACCTTTGCGTCCTTTACTGTTGGGGTTCCAACTTTGACGGTTGCGCCGTCATCAGAAGCCACGAGCAATGCGTCAAAGGTCATTGAAGCACCAACCTCAAGGTCGATCTTTTCTACGCTGAGCACCTGGCCCTCGCGGACGATGTGCTGTTTTCCACCTGCGGTAATGACTGCAAACATAGAATATAGAGAACTTCCTCATTTGGCCTATTTTCGACTCACGTCTTCGCAAACTTGCTCAACGCACCATGAAGTACGCCTCGCAAGCTTTGCTCGCCGTTCATCGAAACTAGTCTCAAATGTGAAAGTTCTGTTAGATTTGTGCTGCTGAGGCGACGAGGAAACCCTCGTGCTTTTTTGCCTATTGCAAGCCAAAATGTGCGAAAAGAGTATCAGGAAGCCTTGGAATCGTCAAGGTATTTCGCTAACAGGCTAATGCCGATAATAGCCAAAATTCCAAGAAAACCCAACGCAATCACCTTTTGCCAGCTGGCAAACAGCAGGCTCGTTACCCCAAATGCCAGGGCAAGGAGCGAGTAGAGCAGCGTAACCTGCCGAGGCGACAGGCCAGCATCGCGAAGCATAAAGTGGAAGTGTCGGCGATCGGCGGTGGTAAACGGGTTCTTCCCTGCTCGCCACCTGCGAATCGCGACGAGGCCGACATCAATCGCGGGAATGCCAAGGACGAGAAGTGCCGTGGCCATCTTGCTGCCAGCGATCACAGAGAGAACACCAACCGTGAATCCAAGAACCGTACTCCCCGATTCTCCAAGGAAGATCTGTGCCGGATGCCAGTTCCAGAGGATGAAGCCCAGAATCGATGCGGAGAAGATCAGAGCAAGAAGTGCGACATCGGATTGGAAATATGTTGGCGTCAGTGCGAGTGCGGCGATCATGAGTGATCCGACCAATGACACGCTCGATGCCAAGCCATCAACCCCGTCGAGGAGCTTCGTCGTCATCGTCATCGCAAGAATCCACACGAATGCAACAACCGACGCTACAATCGGCGCGAGTACGATGACCCCACCAAACGGATTCGTCATCTTTGCAACGTTGATGCCGCCGAGGACTGCGACAAGGGATGCGAGGACGAACAGCATCATGGAATACTTCGCCGATATCGCGAATCGATCATCAACAACACCGCCGATCGTGAGGATCGCGATTCCGATGAAAAATCCAATGAAGTGATGGACGCCAATCGCGCCACTCGTGAGCTCGGTCGATGAAAGAAGAACGCCGATCGTCACCATCGAAAAACTCGCAACGATCGCGAGGCCGCCAAGAAGTGGTGTTGGTTCGCGATGCAATTTTCTGCCACCGTCTGGAGAATCGATCACGCCGAAGCGCAATGCCAATAATCGAACGACCGGCGTGAGCCAAGCCGAGATCAGGAATGCGAGAGCGATGGGAATTGGCCACCAAGAAACCATATGCGGCCAGAGTAACGATTAGGACGGCATCAGTCCAGGAATCGCCTCACTCATCGTCGGATATGCGTGAATCATCGATTGAACGGTATCGATCGTAAGTCCAGCGAACATTGCCAACGCAAGCTCGTGAATCACTTCGCCGGATCGATCACCGAGCATCGATGCGCCGAGGATGAGATATGACCTCTTCTCGACGAAGACTTTGAGCAACCCAATTCGTTCGCTTTCGATAACAGCGCGACCAAGCGCGCCGACTGGAAATTTCCAGACGGTAAACGATTTCTTTTTTGCGACGAGCTCATCTGGCATTGCACCAACCGATGCAAGTTCTGGCGCAACGAATGTTACTCGAGGAACAACGGCAAGATCGACACTCGCGAATTTCTTCTTTCCCTGCGCGAGGAGCGCTGCGTTCTTTCCGGCAATCGCTCCTTCGTGATGCGCGGTGTGGGTGTATGCCGGCAAACCAGAAACATCTCCAGCAAGAAATATCGCCTGGCCTTTTATGCGCATCGCGGAATCGATTAGCATCCTGCCCGTCGCATTACGCTTCACGCCGGCATTCTCGAGACCGAGCGATTCAACATTCGGTACACGTCCAGAAGCGATGAGAAGCCTTTCGACACGAACAGTTTTTCGTGGTTCAGACTTCGTTTGAAATGTGATACGGATCTGACGACCAGTTTTTGCCACACCAAGCACACGCGTGTCGCCGTGAAATGTTACGCCGCGATGCATGAGTGTTTTTGCTGCGAGCGCAGCCGTCTCTGCGTCTTCGCGAGGAAGCAAACGATCAGCGATATCGAAAACAATGACGGGAATACCAAGCAACGAAAAGAATGTCGCGAACTCGCAACCGATTGGGCCGCTACCGAGAATCGCAATCGATTCTGGCAACTCAGTGATTGATGTTGCTTCGCGTGGCGTCCAGTAGTCGACCGAATCAATCCCGGCGATTGGCGGAATCTTTGGCACCGATCCTGTGGCGATAACAAAAGATTTCGCACTAATGATGTGCGTGCCGACACGAATCGATTCGTCGTCGATGAAGCTCGCGGCGCCACGGAAGATTGTTACTTTTTCCTTTTCAAGAATCTTCTCCAATCGTCGGCCGCCAGTCATCGCGTTCACCACGGCGTCTTTACGCTCCATCATCGCTGGAAGATTGAACGTTAACCGCTTCACGTCGATTCCAAATCGCGCACCGTTTCGTCGAATGTCGTCGTATCGAACCGCCGCAGCGAGCATCGATTTCGTTGGAACACACGCGTAGTTTGGACATTCGCCACCGAGTTTATCGGATGACACAATCGCAACGCTCGCGCCTTCTTGTCGCGCAGCAAATGCCGCAGAAAGCCCCGCAGAGCCTCCGCCGATAACGACAACATCGAATCCGGTTTTATGAGCTGGGGTTTTAGGCATAATAAAACGGTTGAGGCGGTCAAAATGGTTAATCGGGATTACCCTTGGTTAAGGGAATGACCATTTGACCAAGCGTAGCGATTGACCGCGCCCATTACACAACAAGCGGTAAATCGCGCCACACCTTTTCGTCGCCGCGCAGTAACGATTCCACGCGATACGCTCCATGTGTTGGGGCATTCGTAAATCCGCTCCACGCCATACGCGCGAGCGCCCCGCTCTCGATCCAATCGAATAACCACTCATTCATATACTGCGGCGCAAGACCATCAGCGCCTCCCCCAACGTACGTCAGCCACGCGCGATTAAAGTCTTCTTGGCTTCCAACCGTTGGCGCCATGATGATTGGAATTGCTAAGCCGGTGTAGAACGAAAGCTCGGACGGCTTCGTCCAAAGAATATCCGTCTTGCGCATCAATTTTGAAAACGCAGAAAAATACGCGGGACGATTGTCTTCAAAAAGAATGGTAACTTTTCCTGCACGCTTTGCACTTACCAATCCATCCAAACGAATCTCGCGTTCAAAGAATTCGTTCACTTCCGGTCGCGTTCCCGCAACAAGGTTCACGATGATTCGTCCAGCACGAATATCCCCAGCTAACGATCGAAGCGCGAGAGCCACGACCTCGCGCTGCGTGCCCGCACCGCCAACCGCAAACGTAATCGATGGCGTGGTCGGTTTCACCGCACAAAACTGTTTTCCGAATGTTGCGTCGAGAAGTGAATGTGCTTTAGCAACAAAATTTCCATGCGGATCAAGATTGCACATGCGTCGTTGTAAATCCGCGCGCACATATTCTGGAACGTGCGGGCCACCAACCGTTTCAAATGGCAACGGGAATCCTGTCAGCGTAATGTTCTTTTCTTTCACGCCGTACAACTTCAATCGCTCAACGACTCGTCCGGTTGGTGCCAAGTATTTGATTCTGCTCTTCTTCGGATTAAGGGGCACCCAAGCTCTTGCGATATCTGCATCACAAAGCACGATGTAAATATCCTCAGGATAATCGAACTCCTCTGCGGCAAATGCGGGAGTGAAGAATGTAGAAACAATCGGCAGCGGCCGTTCCTTGAATCGTTCGATGAGATCGCGACACATCCCTTGCCGACGAATCAGTGCGTACGTTTGCCGAACCTGCAGGCTTGGTTTCGAAAGATCACGACGCGGATAAAACTCCGGAATACGCTGCATCTTATCCATGATGCCGAATGCCGTCGTCCCGAGGATTGGGACGTTCTTAAATCGTGAAACAAATTCGTAAAAACTCTTCCCCGTTTCCCAAAGCCTTCGCTCATGCGCCGGAATGCCAGGATAATCATTTGCCACCGTTACTTGCCCACCAGGAGCAAGGTGCCGCAACGCAAACGCGGCCCGCTCGTGGCCATAACCCATATTGACCGCAACAACGTGCGCCAATGCTTTCCCCCTTATTTTCTCCTCCATACGCTTAGGGCTTCCTCATTTGGTCTATTTTCGACTCACTTCGTCGCAAAATCGCTCAACGTACCATAAAGTACGCCTCGCGATCTTTGCTCCTCGTTCATCGAAACTAGCCTCAAATGAGAAACCCCTAATTTGAATAAATCATATCATAAATCGAAGACCGCTCTCAGTGTTGAAAGCGGTCTTTTTTTCTTTTCTATGCAAGTTTTCGTTCCAGTCGCGTTACCCGAGCATTTAACGTGTTGAACTGCGGCTGAATATTATCTTCAATAATGTCGATGATCTCATCACGCATATTGGAAAATCCTTTTTCCATTGTGGCTATAAGCTCTCCGCGAACCCGATCAATTTTCTGATCGAGTCCCATGTGGACGCTGTCCATCTTCTGATTGAGTGACTCGTAAACGCCGTCGATCTTTTTATCAAGAGATTCGTAAACGGAATCAATCTTCTGATCCAGCCCCTCGCGAACGCCGTCGATCTTCTGATCGAGAGCCCCATGGACACCATCGATCTTCTGATCGAGAGCGTTAAATCGCTTCTCGAACTTCTCATCCTGCACTGAAAACATTTCTCGTAACACCTGAATATCACTGGCATCAAGCATAAATTTTGATGCTACACGAGCCTCCGCCGCCTTCCCTCGCGCGCGTGTCGTGAGAATAAATTCCAGTCACCAGGGAATGATTTTATATTAGCACAATTTCTCCGCCGAACCAACGACGAATATTTGCCCTAAAAGTCGAAAAGCGCCTCCCTGCGTGGAGGCGCCCTCGTGGATCCGTGATGGGGATCAGTCGATGTACGTGACGGTGTTGTGTCGCGCGTACGTGATGCCGATGCCGGCACCGACCTGGTTGGTGAAGTACCGCACATCGTGGTACTCAGCTCCCCCAACCCCGAAAGTACCGTAAGGCACCAGGATGAAATCGGACGAGAGCTGGAAGCGCGGCCCGACCTTGAGCTCAACCAGAGCCCGCGTGTCGGTAAGGTCACCGAACACCTCGCTCTCGAAACGGGCGGAGATCCGCATATCGATACGGTCGGCCTCGATCCCGAGGCCGAGAAGCACCGCCGCGCCGAAGGAATCACCCTTCGCCAGCGTCAGCCCGTACCCGACGATCGGAGCAACGATGAGTCCGCTACCCGTCTGGAACTCGACGCCGCCGGTCACGAGGACCTCCCACGCGGGAAGAAACTCGCGGCCCTTGGGTGCGGAGAGACTGAGGAAATCACGCATCTGGACGCCAGTTTCGACGCCGGCCGCGAGGCTTGCAGCAGAGGCAAAGGACGAAAGAAGAAGCAACATCAGAACTCCAGGGGTAGGTTCGGTGCGCAGCCAAGCAAAGAAACTTCGCTGACCACCGAGCCTACCCCAACCGATCTGAACAATAAATAATAACAGAAAAATGCCGTTTTGTCAACGAATTTCGCAATATTCTTCGCAAATATTCGCCAAGAAATATGTTGACACCCTAAAAAAACGACCGATTCCCTGTCCACCGCTGAGATTTGCCAAATTTATAGGGTTCAGGTAGCATTCCCGCATTCGAAACCATCTCTACTTATGAGCAAAGTCTGCATGATCACGGGGAAAACCCCATTGACTGGCAACAATGTCAGCCACTCCAACGTCAAATCGAAGCGTCGCCAGATGCCAAATTTGCAAAAGAAAACGGTGATTAACCCAGCAACCGGCAAGCCAGTGGTGCTCATGGTTTCTAGCCGCGGCATCCGCACCCTTGCAAAGTGGGTACGTGAAGGCAGCAAAGTCGATCTCCGCTACTTCATCGAGTAATCAATAAACCAAAAACGCCCCGAGCAATCGGAGCGTTTTTGTTTTTCATTAAGCTTGTGTGTAGGCGCCGTCCTTGTACACGACTTCCCCGTCGATCGTGACGGTCGTCACATCGACGAACACATCAACGTGGTACTTACTCGATCGCTTCGGGAATCCTTCCTTGGTATACACCGAATGTTTCTGGCCAAGGGAAAGGTGAATGCCGCACATGCGTTCGTAGCTCCCAATATCGGTGAGCCTCCTATTTCGAGTGAGCGCACGGTTCATACCAAATCCAAGTTCGCGAACCCACAAAAGCTCATCGGCGCGAATCTGATCCATCACCGCGGTGAATGATTCTGGCGGATGAATCGCTTCAACAAGAATGCCGTTTTCGATGCGAACGAGTACGGGCTCCGGTGGGACGATCACATGAAAATCTGCATCGGCGTATGCAAAGAGCTTCGCGAGCCCGTTTGCTTTGGAGAAATCCGCAGCCTCGGTGAACACTTCGCCGATCGGAAACATTCCTCCAGTATTTTTCATTCCCGTGTAATCGCCAGTATTCAACTTCGCGGACTCGAACGGGCCGTCGTACACCAGCTCAGTTCCCTCGCAGGAAACGATGATCTGTTTCGCATTATCGATCTTGTTCTTCAACCACGGCCCAACGGTGTGATAGTACTGTTCATCGTATGCGAGAGAATCGAGATAGATTTCGTGCTCCTCTTCTGGCATGCGGCCAAGGTGTGGATGTTCGATGACGGCAAGATTGCGATTGAACAGTTCAAGACGGAATCGGAATTCGTTCAAACGGAAACTGCCCGATTGAACGAGGACGACAAGACCTCCTGGCGCCAATGTATCAATCGCGGCGCGGACCGCATCTGGTGTTGTGTCGTCAAAATTGATTTCAATCGCGTTCGTCAAAACATTCCGATACGCCCGAGAAAGACGGGTGGAAAGCGGCGATTGTTCATCGAAGACAATAATCGACGGATGCGCTACATCGATCCGAAATGCTTTGGTGATGATGTCGAAGATATTTTGCTCAAGAACGGACATAGAAAAAAATCATATCTGAAATCTGAAGAATTGTCACATTTCCTCCGACCATCCACAGCCAGAGATTCCTCCCCGTTTTAATCATGAGACAATCGCCTTAGCCACGGAGAGTTCATGGCACAGGAACTGGCGGTTACCCACGCCCGCCGGATCCATGCCTTGGATCCGCGCGAGCTCAGAGATATTTTCAGCGATGTGGTGTGCGAGCCCTACACCACCGTACAGGCGTTGGCATGGGGATCGTACGTACCTGTTGCACAGGTGCGAAAGACGTTTCAGGACATTGAGCACCTCGCAAAAGACATCGCGCTTCGCGGAATGCTCAATCCGCAAACCGTGTTCGCGTTCCCGCTTCCCGTCGCAGAGCGCTACGTGCGCGCAGTGAACGTGATGTGGGGAAGCAATCACACCATCGCGGATCTTCCCAGAGGAACGTTCCGCGACGAACCCGTCTGCTTCATTCTCATTGCCGGTGAACGGCGCTTTCGAGCGCTCCATCAGCTGTGGATGACGGGATGTGAACGTTGCCGTGAAACACACGGGAACGAGTCCGAAGGAACGTGCTTCTCTCGGCATTTCCCGCACGCGCTCGTACCCGTGAATCTCAAAGTGGGGTTCACGCCCTACGATGCGCTCACGGACCAATTCGCCGAGAACACCCACCACCGGCCACAGCCGGCCGAGGAAGCTGTGGGTTTCCGCGTGTTCTACGAGTTGATGCGCGTTCGGGAACCGACGCTTGAGGTGTCCGCATTCGCACGGCGCATTGGGCACAATCCGGAACGCGTTCGCGCAGCACTTCGCTACACCACACTCCCGGAGTTCATCCAAGAAGCCGTTACCGAGGGGAAAATTCCGTACTCCAGCGCCCTCGCACTGGAGCGGTACCATCGGGAACGCGCATCAGAAGACGAGCTACGGTACTGGCTCCAACGAGCCATTGCAGAAGCGGAAATGTCGGCGCACAGGCTGGAAGAACTTCTTCGGGAGGACATCCAGCACTGGAGATCGTCGCAACTCGGCTTATTCGGGAGCGCAGTCAACGCACTTGAGAAGACGAAGACGCGCGCAGTGTTCGACACGGCAATCAGTCGAGCCCTCGATCGCATCAATGGATTTCTTTCACACGCAGTGAATGCGCGAAAGAACGGACTCATTGGCGACCGGGATTCCCCTTTCGCCTCGGGATCGATCGCACACGCAGTCGTCCGGATCTACGATCTTCTCGACGGCATCGTTCCCGCGATTCGTCGCGACCTCACACGACAAGAACAGAAACGCATCGAGGGAACTCGAAACGGTCTGAACGACGACATCACGTGGATTCGGGAACGCACCGATGACACGGACGTCAACTGACGACGAAGGGCGGCCAGCAATGGCCGCCCGTGTTGTTTTTTTTATTCCCTCACGTCACTCACCGCTTTTTCAACCACCGTCTTCCCCCTTCCTGCCGCCATTGCTCGAAGCACGATGTAAACCACAATGATGATGAAGAGGCCGATGCCTACCCAACGCAACCCTCGATGAATCGAGCTCCAGAACTGTCCAAAGAAAAATCCAATGGCAAGGTATGACGCGGACCACAAGACACCGCTCGTGATGTTCATCACCATGAACGAGCGCCATTTCATCTTGAGCGCGCCGGCAATAAACGGAACGAACGGACGGAGTGGACCAATGAATCTGCCAAGGAACACACCGGCTACACCGTATTCGTGCATAAACTTTTCTGCACGATCGACTATGTTTTGTGCAAACAACCGTGGAAAGCGCTTTGCAGGATCAATCCCCTGTCGGCCAAGAACAAAGCTAAACACGTCGCCGAGAATAGCGCCAATGGCGCCAATGAGAATTGCATCGCCGATATTGTAGATGCCTTGCGAGATAACGAAACCGAACAGCACAACGAACGTTGCACCTGGAACAAGAATGCCCACAACGGCGATGGATTCCCCGAATGCAAATGCAAACAGCAAGGCGTATGCCCAATTGCCAAGCTGTGAGATCCAGGGAAGCCAATGATTAAACATATTGCGTAGGAGGGTGCTCGAATGTAATCAACGGCATGTGGTTTTTCATGATGTCCTGCGGAATACCGAGCTCTTCGAGATACACGGTAGAGACCTCACAGAACTTTGCGTCGGCGTAATTGAATCCAAGAAGTTCCGACGCCGTGCGAACCGTCGCCTCGTCGTGCGCTTCGACCTCAACAAACGGTCGGAGACCCGGCCATGTGTCGATCGTCACCTCCGCACCGTTCAACATCCATGCCTCGCGCAATGTTTCTTGATACGCCTTCTTCTCCGCGCCGATTGCCGACAAGAAATCCACAGCGTTGTCGAAATCATCAACCGTCACCATCACTTCTTTCTGATCCTCAATTGCACTACCATTCACCACCTTCAACGACATCGTAATCGTCTCCCCCTCGTCGCGAACCCGCATCCAGCCGCCAGGAATAGCAATCGGCGGGTTAAACACCGTTCGCCGCATCAACGATTCCTTTTTTACAAGCGTTCCGCCGACTTCGTGAAGCTTTGCCCGTACGGCGCTTTTATCGATCCCCGTAAATGTGGCCTCGAATTCGATTTGCATAGAATATCCTTGAGGATAGCGCCCCCACGCTCTTCTTGCCAGGGCGCTCTTCAACATGATACGATTCGGCCGTTCTTTTCTGAGTTTTGCCGAAATAGCTCAGCTGGTAGAGCAACGGTTTTGTAAACCGTAGGTCACCGGTTCGAATCCGGTTTTCGGCTCCAGGGGTTGGTACTCAAGCGGTCAACGAGGAGAGACTGTAAATCTCTTGGCTTGCGCCTTCGAAGGTTCGAATCCTTCCCAACCCACCATCAGAAAAGCTCATAAAATTGCCCAGGGCGTTGTCGTCGCCTTGCGCCCCGTCCTCACCGTACACTGTGGTACGCCTCGGACGGTGCTCGGCTCCTCCTAGCCCTGAACAATTTTATGAGCTTTTCTCATTCACTTTGTGCCGATTCGTAAGAATTTGAAATGATAAGACCGGAAAAAGTGCTAAGTTTGCGTAGTGCTAGGAGCGGCGAGGATCGCAGCGAAACGTACTTCACGGTACGTTGAGCGAGAACCGGAGCAAGCAACAACGCAATACGCAAACTTGGGCACATTTTCCCCGCCGCAGTAGCTCAGATGGTAGAGCGCATCCATGGTAAGGATGAGGTCTCGGGTTCGATCCCCGACTGTGGCTCCACAAAACATCGACCAATCGGTCGATGTTTTGTTTTAGCGCCTTCTTTACTTTCCCCCATTTTTCTGCCTATACTTCCCCGTCATGCTTTCGAGCCTGACAGCCCCGTGGCGAGGTTTCGCCGATTGTCCGCGTACAAAATCAGGAGCAGCCATGCTCATCTCGCTTCTTCTCGGTCTCGCCCTCGCGCCCGAGGCGTCGGCAGCCACGCTGTCGCCGCAAATCCTCATGAAGGTCCACAGCCGGATCCACCTCGAGGGAGACGGCGACTGGGACTTCGGAGTATTCACAAGCGGGTTGATGATCACGAGCGGATCCCCCCTGTCCTTCTGGTACGTCGGCCCGGGAAAGCAGATCACCCCGTGGTGGTGGTCGAGCGTTCGTCCCGGCATCGTGTTCAACTTCCCGACCGGGGGCGACGCGATGCCCATCATCTCCTGGTGGAATTCGCTTGATCCCACGGATGATTTCTCGTTCTTCCTGGAGGGCGACTACTACCCCGTCAGCCTGAAGGGCAGCGATCCCATCTACTACGGGTACTACGGCGCAAGCTACACGCCGAAGATCTTCGACCTGGGCGTGCAAGCTGAACAGGTAAACCTAAGCCTGACGGCGGGCCCGCACGCCCTCATCAAGCTGGGCAAGTTCATCACCACCGGGGCGGAGTACTACTGGGACTTCAAGAAAGGCCACACCGTCCGCATCATCTTCGACGTTGGAGCAGACATGTGACGCACCGCCCTCGGTGGCCGGCCACACGGGCCGTCCTCAGTGGGCGGTTTCGTGTTTTCAGCACCTTGTTTAATTGATTCTTTCGTCATTTCCGTCTACAATGTTTGGTCCGCTCCTTCGAGCCGACAACCTGCAGCGAGGATTCGTTGCTCCATTCTCACACCGCAGAGGTGCCCTTTGACGCATTTCATTTCAGATCTTCTTCTTGTTTGCTCCACCGACGAGGCAGAGCATTTCCTTCAGCCCATGCTCAACGCGGCACTCGACGTCGTCCTGCCGCTGGCCCAGGTTCTGGACCCCACCGATACGGGCGTCGTGTTCATGTTCTGGCGCATCGGCGACGACGGGCACAGACCGCTCGTCGTGCTCCGCGGCGGCAATGTGTCGCCCGAGAAGGACGGCTGGTACATGGAGAACGCCATGCGGAAGCTGGCCGCGCTCGCGGACAACCCGGGCATCGTCTCCACGGCCGAGGTCGCCAATCCGACCGTCGAGCTCTTCGGCGGCGGCACGCGGCTATTCGACGGGCGCCTCGCCTACATCTCCGCGGGCCTCAACTCCTGGTTCGACGAAATGGTGGACTGCATCATGGCCTGGAGCATCGGCCACACGACCGTAGCGGAGATGCGCCGCGTGGCGGAGATCAGTAAGAACCCGCATCTCAACGCCTACCTCGACGACCTCGAAGGGAAGCTCCGAAGAGTGCGACAGTAGCGCACGACAACGCAGCCCCGCGACGAGAGCCCCACGCTCCGGCGCGGGGTTTCTCAGTTTTAAGGAATTATTCGTTGTTTTTTCTCTCAATCTCTGTATAGAATGTTTGGTCCGTTCCTTCGGGGCCGGGCCAGGGGCGAACCATCGCTCAGAAACGTATCGTCTAGGAAGGGCTCCAATGACCCCGTACGAACTCATCGATTCCAACGGACCCGAAGCCGAAGTAGCGCTGCTCGCTGCATTCACACACGCGCTCGGTTGCGTGCTCCCGCATGTGGCTTCCCCCGCCGGGTCAAACGACCCGGAGGTGCTCCTCGCCTTCTACCGGTGGGAGTCCAAGGATCACGAGCCGAAAGCGTTCCATAGGCGGGCATTCGTCAGCAACGAGGCAGTCCCCAGCGGCTCCGTTCGAGGGCACATCGCGGCCACTGTCCCGATTGCCCAGGCATTCGGCAGCTACCATCTGGGCGCCTCGTCCCTCCAGGGTCGGGATGAAGCTGCCGGAGTGCTCGGTGGTGGGGTGCGCATCAACCGCGATTTCGTCTTCATCACCACCGGCAAAATTCCTGAGTGGGCCCGGGAGATGGTCTCCATCCTGACGGCGGTGAAGCTCGAGCTCTTGAGCCCTATCCAAGCCCGTCTGATCGCACTCGCCAGCGACAACACACATCTCCTTCGCCACACCTTCGCCCAGGCTGAAACGGAAAAGGAAGGATAGTGCGACAACGCAACCCCGCGACGAGAGCCCCACGCTCCGGCGCGGGGTTCTCTGATTTTAAGAAAAATTGTTCTTTCCCCGATTTTTTGCTACGATTCCCCCTTCAAAACTTCCTATGAAAAAGCGAACAAAAATCATTCTTTCCGTTCTTGGCGTCCTCATTATTGGCGGAATCGCGTACGGCGCGACTCATCAAGGTTCCGGCGTTGTCGTCACCACCGAAACTGTAAAACGTGGGGATATTCACCAAACCGTGGAAGTCACTGGCGACACGCAGAGCGTCAAAGATCTCGATCTCGCGTTTAGCACGAGCGGCATTATCGCCGTCATGAACGTTGCCATCGGGGACACGGTGAACGCCGGCGATACTCTCGCCGTGCTTTCTGAAGCCAAAATCGCCGCAAGCCTTGCACAGGCTGCTGGCGCCGTGGAACAAGCGCAGGCTGCGCTCGATCTGAAGACTGCAGGATCTGCGGACGAGGAGCTCGCCGTGTACCAGGCTACCGTCACCGCAGCAGAAGCAAGCCTTGCGAACGCGACCATCGAATCTGAACAAACAAAAACCACTGGCGATACCAATGTCGCAAGCGCAACGGACGATCTTGCTCATATTTCCTCATCGACCGCCGCAACTCTCTCATACGCACAGCAGGACGAGCTCGAAGCACTGCGCTCGCTTGTTGCTGAAGTACGATCAGCACTGAGCTCGGCCGACGCAGTTCTTGGAGTTGAGAACAACCTTGTGAATGTGGATTTCGATCAAGATCTTGGCATCGCCGATCCACAGTCGTTCCCCGATGCAATCGACGCGTTTGTTGTTGCTGCAAAGAGCCGCGATGCTGCGGAGGACGCGCTCACTATTGCGAGTCTCGAGGACGCGACAACACTTTCTGTTGCGAGCGCCGCTGCACAAACTGCGTATACCAACACATATTTCACCCTCATCGCCACCAGCCGTACCCTTGATGCAACAACCGGCGGATCGTCGACGCTCTCGCTCGATGCTCTGGATGCAATGAAGGTGTCGATTGCTGGCGCAACATCGGCGCTCACTGCAGACGGAAGCGCGCTTACCAATGCAGAGCAGACCCTCGAAACCGCAACGCGATCTGCAACGAACGATGTGACCGACGCACAGAATGCGCTTGCAAAAGCGCAGGCGTCGCGTGACCAGAACAATGCAAGTGCCGCGTCTTCCCTTTCACAGCACGTTTCCGATCTCGCAAAGGCAAAAGCACAGCTTGCGCAAATCGCTGCAACGCCACGCACTGTTGACCTTGCCGGGCTTCGCGCCGCCGTCGCTATTGCCCAAGCGCAGTACAGCACAGCCCTTGCAGGTGCCGCAGATGCGCAAATCAACGCGCCAATCGATGGTATCGTCACCGCGGTGAACGCAGACGTAGGCGAACAGGCTTCCGCGGGAACACCGATGATTACGCTTCTTGGAACGTCAGACCAATTTGAAATCGTCATGGACATTCCTGAAGCCGACATCGCAAAGGTCCACGTTGGCCAACCGAGTATCATCACGTTCGACGCGTTCGGCGACGACCACGCATTCAGCGGATCCGTTCTCAGCGTGAATCCCGCAGAGAAGCTCATCGAAGGCGTCGTCTTCTACGAAGCAAAAGTCATTCTCGACAATGGCGCCGACGTGAGCGGCGTGAAATCCGGCATGTCTGCAAACGTCACCATCGATACACATGACGTTCTCGGTGCATTGTTTATTCCAAAACGCGCAATCCTTGAAGACGCAAACGGAAAATACGTTCGTATTCCGAAGGACGACACTGGTGCGTTCGATCGCCGATCAGTGACAGTTGGCTTGTATGGCGACGATGGTTCTGCAGAAATCTTGAGCGGCCTTTCTGAAGGCGAAACCATTATCGTGACCATCCGATAAGTATGTCTGCGATCATCGAGCTCAAGGATCTTACGAAGACGTACCAGAATGGCGACGTGGAGACGCTCGTGCTTCGTGGACTCAATCTCACCATCGAGTCTGGCGAATTTGTAGCGCTCATGGGCCCGTCGGGTTCAGGAAAGTCCACGCTCATGCACATCTTGAGTTTTCTTGATCGCCCAACAAGCGGTGCGTACATCTATCGTGATCGCGACGTTACCGCACTCACCAACGACGAACGCGCAACGTTGCGATTGTCCGACATCGGTTTCGTGTTTCAGGCATTTCATCTTCTACCAAAGCTTACGGTTCTTGAAAACGTGATGCTCCCCCTTGTATACGCAGGCCTGCCTGCCGCCGACCGAAAACACCAAGCAGCAGAAGCGCTTAATCGTGTTGGGCTGAACGAGCGTCTCGATTATCTTCCGAATCAACTTTCCGGCGGACAGAAGCAACGCGTCGCCATTGCTCGCGCGCTCATCAACAATCCTTCCGTCATCTTTGCAGACGAGCCAACAGGAAACCTCGACTCTGTTTCAAGTGAGCAAGTTCTGAACATTCTTGCCGATCTGCATAACGAAGGCCGAACGATTGTGATGGTGACGCACGAAACGGAAGCTGCGAGTTTTGCCAAACGCGTCATTCGGATGAAAGACGGTGTCGTCATTGGATAATCTATGCGCCTACCCGATCTCTTCCTCACGTCGTCCGAATCACTTCGTCGCAATACTTCGCGATCGCTTTTGACGATTCTTGGCATCATCATTGGTATTGCCGCAGTCATCGTGATGCTTTCTATTGGCCAAGGCGCGCAAGGATACGTGCTCAATCAAGTGGCGAATCTTGGTTCCGACGTGTTGTTTGTAGAAGCAGGGAGCGGTGGCGGTGGCCCGCCTTCGCCATTTACGCAGCAAACTATTCTTTTAAACGATGCTACGGCACTGGCGAAACACGGACCATTTTCCGTAGTGTCTTCCATCGTCGTCACGAATGCTCCTGTTACCGCGCAAGAGAACAGCACGTTCACCGATATTGCCGGAAGCGATGAATACCAACTCGACATCTTCCCCGCCGAACTCGCATCGGGACGGTTCATCGATCACGAAGACGTATCATCACACGCTCGCGTTGCGGTACTTGGATGGGATATCGCAAAAGATCTTTTTGGCGATCAAGACCCAATCGGCGAACGCGTAACCATTAAAAATCTTCCTGCACGAGTCATCGGCGTTGTCACCCCACAAGGGAGCAAGTTTTTCTCAAATCTCGACACCCGTATCTATATTCCAGTAACAACCGCGCAACGTGAGCTCCTCAACGTGGATTATGTTTCATACATTTCGATGAAAGCAATCGGCGATGTCGAAATCGCGAAAGACGAAGCGCGAGCGATTCTTCGCGACACCCATGCCCTCGATAATCCAAATAGCGATCTTGCAAAAGATGACTTCTCCGTGTCTTCACAGAGCGACGCAGTAAATACGATCGCAGGTGTGGGATTCGCGCTCACGCTTCTTCTTGCGTCAATCGCAGCAATCTCGCTCGTGGTTGGCGGTATCGGTATTATGAATATGATGCTGGTGTCGGTGACCGAACGCACGCGTGAAATCGGATTGCGAAAAGCCATCGGCGGAACAGAGCGAGACATCCTCGGACAATTCCTCCTTGAGGCCGTCATTCTCACGCTCGGCGGCGGCGTACTCGGCGTTACCATCGGCGTCATCGTCTCCTTCCTCGCGTCACTCCTCTTAAAGGCCTTCGTCGACGGCTGGGTATTCGTTATTCCCCCATCCGCAATTGCCGCGTCATTCATCGTCGCCACCGTCGTCGGCATCGCCTTCGGCTATTACCCAGCAAAACGCGCCGCGAAGCTCGATCCGATTGAAGCGCTGCGATACGAGTAAAAACGCCAAGGTCGGCGTACACTGTTGGCATCGCATTCGCCTATGTTTGCCACCCGCCTTTTCCGATGGTCGTATCAACACATTCTGAAACCGATTGCATTTCGGCTCGATCCTGAAGATGTTCACGACGCCATGATTCGTGTCGCGAGCTACGCACAGCGATCCACATCGATGAAAAAAATGTTCTACCGTTGTTTCGAATTTTCGCATCCTACACTTGAACAAACCATTCACGGCATCCACTTTACTAATCCAATTGGCCTCAGTGCTGGGTTCGATAAAAATGCAGAGATTATTAATGCCATTGCTTCCACGGGATTCGGATTCACTGAAGTGGGATCAATCACCGGTGAACCATGCGCGGGGAATCCAAAGCCACGATTGTGGCGACTCCCAAAATCTCAAGCGATTATGGTGTGGTACGGACTCAAGAACGACGGCTGCGTCGCGATTGCGCATCGGCTTCGCGGACAACAATTCCCCATTCCCGTCGGAACAAGCGTTGCCAGAACGAACGACAAAACTACCGTGGAACTTGGTGCGGGAATTGCCGACTACGCCAAAGCATTTCGCGAGCTCGCAGACATCGGATCGTACACCACGATAAACATCAGCTGCCCAAATACTTGCGGAGGCGAACCGTTTACGTCTCCAGAACGGCTCGAACTCCTCCTCAACTCAATCGACACCATTCCAACCTTGAAGCCGATCTTTCTCAAACTTCCCGCTGATCTCACCTTCTCAGATGCCGACGCGCTCATCGCTGTCGCTCGAAACCATCGTGTCCATGGATTCATCGTCTCAAACCTCACCAAGCAACGGCAATCTCCAGATATCGATCACTCGGAGCTCTCGGAAG
Organism: Patescibacteria group bacterium; assembly: GCA_038064675.1. GTDB lineage: Bacteria > Patescibacteriota > Patescibacteriia > UBA9934 > UBA9934 > CAIKHN01. The sequence continues at coordinate 158,715 of JBBTSM010000003.1, forward strand.
CAATGCGCGGAGGCATCAGTGGAAAACCCACATTCGATCGCTCAAACGCGCTCATTGCACACATCTTCCAAGCCGCCGGAGATCGATTCACGATTATTGGGGTTGGGGGCGTCTTCTCTGCTGCAGATGCGTATGAAAAAATCCGTTGCGGCGCAAGCCTCGTCCAGCTCATTACTGGCCTTATCTTTGAAGGTCCTCAGCTCGTCGGTGAAATCAACCGAGGCCTTGTAATGCTTCTGAAAAATGACGGGTTCGCGAACATCCATGAAGCCGTAGGTTCTCGCCTAAATAAACGATCTTTTCGCTAAGATTGGTGAAGAATTGACAGTAATCCTGTATTCCCGTACACTTTCGCTAACATTTTTATTGCCGTATGTCCCAAGACAACCTGATCAAATTGGAGTGCACAGTCTGTAAATCCTTGAACTACCGTTCTTCAAAGAACAAGAAGATTCTCAAGGATCGCCTGGAACTGAAAAAGTTCTGCGAAAAGTGCCGAAAGCACCAGATGCACAAAGAAACGAAGTAGCCCCAGCTACTTCGTTCTTTTTTTGCGACTTTCCAACAATTATGGAACAATCCCTCCGCTGATCGTCCATTCGATCGAGCAAGGATTTTCTTGAACATCATCGCCTTCAATCAGAATGCTCAGCGTGGAGCCGAGGCCACTCTCACCGTCGTCCTTCGCCTCCTCGTGGAGGCCGGAATCACCAACCGCACCGGTGGATTCCTGTGTGTTGGACGCACGGGAGACAGCGGGTTCTCCTATCCACTCCACCGGAAAATCGGCGAAGTGCCGAACGAGGAAAAATCGTCCCGCTGCGAACAGCTCTCGAAAGAGAAGGTCGATCGACTCCGCCGCAGCCGCTCCGATGTCCTCAGTTGGCAGTCACGGTGCGACGAGCGAGGGGAATTCCAGGGCGGCGTTCGATCGGAGTCCGATGGCGGCGACTACTGGTACGCGGGCTTCTCCGGGCTGCCCGCCGAGGCCGACGAGTGTTTCTGCCTCATCTTCCTCATCCGCATGCGGATGCTCACCTTCGAGGCCGCTGTGGAGCGGGCGAAGATCAGCAACAACACCACGTTCTTCCGCGCCACGGTCGCGGACCTCCTCCCCCTCACGGCCTGAACAGCCGCACACTCACGCAACGCCCCGCAGAGAACGAAGCGCCCTGCTCGTTCATCGAGTGGGGCGTTTCCGATTTCAAAAATTCCGCCCTGCAAACGTAAACAATCTTTACAAAAGCCAAGAAATTGGCTAAGGTTCGCAATGCTAAACGGCAATCCTGCCCAAGGCACCAATCTCCAAATAATCGTTCATGAACGAACGATTGGGAGTGCGACATGTGTAAGAAAGTAAAAGACGAAGAGGAAGAAGTAGACATCAACGCCCTCCTCGATTCGTTCATGGAAGATCCGGAGATCACCATCGCGATGCTCAACGAAGAGCAGGCTGTCCTTCTCCTGGAAGCCATCCTGTCGGACGTCCCCGAGGACACCGATTGGATGCATCTCCTGCGGATGGCCAACGGACTCGGCCGCGCGGAGAGCGTCGAGCGGTTCCGTAGCATCATCCACGCAGCAAACAACGAACTGCGTCGAAGCGAACTGCTGCGGGCATTCGTGGACTACACCATCAACGATGAAGGCGTTCAACTCCTCCGGTTCGAGGACGCCATCGCCGCAGGAGTGTTCGACGAACTGATCGTCCACCTCGACCGCAAGACCATCAAGAGCCTCACGAGGGGAACGCTCGCGCAACCTGTCGTGACCGCGTACTCCGCTGGCCGCATCCAGCGGTTCATCGAAGGCCGTGATCCGAAGCGTGCGTTCGACGAGCTCGTCTACTCCGCGACCGCCATCGACGGCTGGCGTCCGCCGTTGTTCGAAAAGTGGGTGCAACGCGTGTGGCAAGCTCACCGCGACAAGGGCCTCGTGCTCGAGCTCACGACCGATCCGATGGACTGGCGGAACAACGTGGAGCGCAAAATCACGCGGTTCGGTCGGGTTCGAACCAAGTCAAGGATCAAACACCCTGAAATCCGCTCCGAAGAAGAATTCGTTCCTCTCTACGAGCTGTGGGATCACTACAGGCGCCCGGCGACTGCCGAAGAACGGAAACTCGACTGGGGAATCGAGAAGACCCTGTACACGCTTCAGCAGCCGCGGATGTGCACCGCGCCCCCGATGGTCGACCCACCCGGCAACATGATCCGTGACATGGCGTGGCACTGGCACAACGAATCCAAGGAGCGCAAGCTCCGCGAGTTCTGCAGCCAGCACGGCATCCCGTACACCGATCCGGTCTAGGATCGGCACGACGAACGAAGCGCCCCGGAACTCTTGCGAGATCCGGGGCGCGACGCGTTTATAAGGATTCGAGACGGCCCAGCGGGCGCGTCTCTACGGAATCAGTTTTTCTTCAAACTCCGTGATCTTTTGGTTATCGGGATTCACTTCGCGTAAGTGGTCGAGGGACTTCTTTGCCTCAGCGACCTCGCCGATCTCGAAGGCGGCGGTGATGAAGAAGTCGAGGTATTTCGGGTTGTTCGGGCTGATCGTCTTTGCCTTCTCGTAAAATCCGTATGCAGTTTTCATGTCGCCTTCGGCATCGAATACTTCACCGAGGGCCGCGAGAACGCTGGCGTCTTTCGGCGCAAGCTTTACGAGGAACTCGAGGGCCTCCTTCGCTTCCGCGTGCTGACCTTGCGACAAGTACATGCGGCCAAGCGTTTCGTATGCCTGAACATTCTTTGGGTCGTGGGAGAGTACTTCCACCAGCTCCTGTTCAGCAGCTTCGTACTTTCCGAGTGAGATAGACTTCTTCGCTTCGCCGGTCATGCGCTGCAACTCTGCAGTATCAATCTTTCCTGCTCGCTGACGCTCCACATATCGTCGTTCAAGCGCAGTGAGTTTTCCCGCAAGGCGTTGGAAACCCTCTTGAATCTTTTTCGCCACTGGAAGTATCGATGCCTTCCAAAAGTTCTTTCCCTTCTCTTCCACCTGTCGCATCATGCGCTCTTCAAGTAACGCATTCTTCTTCTCTCGCGTTCGTGCTTCTTTCGACGACATCGGATCAACAATAGAAAGTTGCGGAGCCTTCTGCTTCGCGATGACGACGATCGTGCCAAGCGAACCGAGAAACATCACCCAGAGCAACCCATCAATAATCGTCATACGTTTTGCGCAATCATCACTTCCCTGCCTGCGCCGATAATTGCCTCAAACTCGTGAATCTTCACACTCGCACCGCCAACCAACACGCCGTCGATTCCTGGCTCACGCAAGAAGCTGTACGCATTCGCACCGTCCACCGATCCACCATAGAGCACCTGCGCGGTTGCGCCGATATTGATCTTCTTCAATGATTCACGAATCACATTATGCATTGCAATGGCGTCAGCTGGAGTTGCGCTCACCCCAGTACCAATCGCCCAAATCGGCTCATATGCCACAATCAATCGGGACGTTTTCGTCATCGTCACGCCACGAAGCGCAGCGCCGAGTTGTTGTGCAACGAACTCTTCCGCCTTTCCTGCAGTGCGAGTCTCTTTCGATTCACCAACACACAAAACCGGAACGAGCGATGTTTGAGCAATCAATTTCATCTTGGCATTCACCACGGCATCCGATTCTCCGTTCATTGCTCTACGCTCGGAATGACCGATAATCACGAATCCGCAACCAGCATCATCGAGTTGCGCGGCAGAGACGTCGCCGGTGAATGCGCCAAAGCGCTCAGTTCCCATCGTCTGTGCCCCGAGAGCAACACGAGTACGAACAAGAACCTTGCGAACTTCCGATAACGCCGTGAACGAAGGGCAAATCACAATTTCTGGCAGAACCTCATGTCCCATTACCGATCGCAACACTCCACGCGCGTGCGCGATGGACTCTCGAATACCGAGATGCATTTTCCAATTGCCGATAATGGTTTTCATATTTTTTCATTCAGTCATCCCCGCGTAGGCGGGGATGACCAGAGCAAACGGGTCACGAAGGCAATAGTAACTTCAATTCATCTTCACTCTTGAACGGGCCAATCGCCGCAAGCGACATGCGATCGAATCGCAAATACTGCCGCGCAACACGAGCGATGTCTTCAAGCGTGACGGCATCGAACTTCTTCAAACGCTCAGCCGGTTCCTCGATCGTGCCCAAGAACAACGCCTGTCGGCCGTAAAACTCTGCGCGATCTGCAGAATCTTCAAGGCTCAGCGATAAGCCGCCGCGAACATTCTCCTTCACCATCGCAAGTTCATCGGCAGCAACTCCATCGACGGCAACCTTACGAAGTTCGTCAGTGATCACTTTCATCGCCTCTTGCAATCGCGTTGCGTCGAGTCCGGCACGAACCGTAAACATACCAATGTCTTGATATCCCTCAACACCCGTTCGAACCGTGTAACAAAGGCCGCGTCGCTCACGAACTTCCACAAATAATCGCGAGCTCATTGTTCCACCAAGAATCGCGGAAAGAAGTTTCAAAGGAGCCTCATCAACGTGACCACGGCCAACCGTTGGGAATCCGAGAGAAAGTTGAATCTGTTCAAGATCCTTGTGCTGATATCGAATGCGGCCAATGTTTGTCTGGTTTCCGACGACGCCGAAGGTTGACCGTGCCGACCCTGAAGGAGCAACGGTACCGAATGTTTCTTCGAGTTGATCAAGAATGTCTGCTGGTAACTTTCCAGACGCAACAATCACCATGTTCTCTGGTCGGTAATGCGATCCGTGGTACGCGATGACGTCGTCACGTTTCATCGTCTTTACCGACTCTGCAGTACCGGCGATGTTCTTTCCGAGAATGTGACCATCGAACATCGCTTCCTCAAGAAGATCCTCGATGTGCATGATTGGGTTTTCCTCGTACATTTTGATCTCTTCCACGATAACGTTCTTTTCACGCTCCATTTCTTCCGCGTTGAAGACGGAATGGAAAATCATATCGTTGAGCAAGTCGATTGCAACCGGAAGCTGCTCTCCAGCAATCTTTACCCAGTATCCCGTGAGATCCTTTCCGGTGTACGCGTTGTATTGCGCGCCGTAGCGATCGAGTTCTTTCGAGATATCGACGGTTTGTGGTCGGCGCGTGGTTCCTTTGAACATCAAGTGTTCCACAAAATGCGAGCCACCCCACACATTGTCCGTTTCGTTTCGTGAACCAACCTGAAACGCAACAAGAATCGCCGCAGCGTCTGTACCAGAAAATGGGGCGAGTACAACCTTCGCACCATTGTTGAGATTCGATTGCGTAAAGGACATAGGCGGCAACATCAATTAAATTGTCGTGATTTCTTTTTCTTTCTTGTCTCCCATCTCTTCAATCTTTGCGGTAAATTCTTTCACAGTCTTTTCCAGCAGCTCTTCCAAACGACGCTTCTCGTCTTCCCCTCCCTCAACCTTACCCATAGCCTTTCGCGTTTCTTCACGAACGCGGCGGATTTGCACACGAGCATCTTCAAGTTTTTCTTTTGCAAGCTTCACCATCTTCAAACGAGTCTCTTCCGTCATCATTGGCATGATGAGACGGAGCGTTTTTCCATCAACGACAGGATTGATCCCAACATCGCTCTTCACAATTGCGGTTTCGATGAGCTTCACCACACTCGCGTCCCATGGTTCGATGAGAATGGTTTTCGCATCAGGGGTCGTGATGGTTGCGAGCGCCTTGATCGGCTGCAATGCACCGTACGCCTCAACCTGAACGGGCTCGAGAATTGCCGCAGAAGCACGGCCAGTACGAATTGCGCCAAGCTCGTTCACGAGGTGCTCAAGAACTTTAGCAAACTGCGGTTTGGTGTCGTCGATAATGGACATAATTGTTTGAATGTTCACTGCCTATTCTAGACCAATCACCACGCACCGTCAACGCGGTACGTGGTGATATTTTGCGAACTTCTGCGAAGTTTCTGTGTGGATTCGCGTCTATTTCTTCGTCACCGTCGCCGAGCCGAGATAGACATGCGTGTTGTTGGCAGGATCTACGAGAAGCGCCATTGCTGCGCGCGTTGAAGGAAGCTCGCTCGTCGTCCATGCGCTGCCGCCGGATGTTGAGCGATTCACCGTGGAATCCGTTCCGTAGTAGATGATGTCGCCGTTATCTGGTGCGATTGCAACAGAGTAGATGCGTACTTCACCGCTTGCGGAGATCAACGACACGCCAGACCATGTCGCGCCCTTGTCCTTAGATACAAGCAATCCGTACTGCGTGTTCATAACAAGGACGGATCCATCGGCATTTTGCGCAAATCCGTACACGCGGTCCGACGACTTGTAGTCTTTCAACGTTTTTTCAAAGCTCACCCAGTTTGCGCCGCTGTCTTCCGTGCGCTGCAACCCACTGGTTTTTGTTCCGACGAACACGATTCTGCTGTCTGCGCCGCTAATGGCAAGCGCAGTCACCGATGAATCGGTTCGTGTAATCGTCGCCCAGCTTCCGCCGCCGTCCACGGATCGAATAACGTCACCAGCGGTGTTGCCGATCCAAACAATCGAAGGATCGTACCAATCAAGCGCCATCGCAGAGATGGTCGTCTTCGCCTGGCTTTCCACGTACACGCCAGCATCAAACGTTCGTCCGCAATCAACCGTCTTCATCACGCGGTCTTCCTTTGCTACGAAGTACGTACAGACGTCCTTGGAACTAACAGCGATGGCGACGATTGCGCCAGACGTTGCAAGATCTTCCTCCGGCCGTTGCCACGATGCGCCACTGTCCAAGGAATAGAACATGCCGTTCGCAACAGTTCCAGCATAAATCGCGGAGCTGTCTTGAGGATCGACAGCGAATGTTGTCACGTCAACATTCTCAAGTGAACTTGTTCCTGTTGCGGTTGGCACCACTGCAGTTTGTTCCCACGTCTTTGATGCGTCGGCAGACTGCCAAACGCCACCCGTGGTTACGGCAGTGCTCCCGCCACCAAAGCACCCCGCACCAGTTAATGTGAGCGCCGCAAATGCAGCACCAAAGCGAAAAAGTTTATTCATACTTCCCCAATTGTAGCGCAAGTTGCTCGAAGGCGATTGTGGAATTCCCGTTTCCCGCAATTCGCTCCCGTGTTTTGAGCACGGCATCGAGCGCTTTCGACGTGGCTCGACCCGATCGCTCCAACTCGGCAACCAACGCACCAAGGAGCTCATCAACATCGAGAACGTCGCGTTTCCCAAGGCTTTGTGCGACTTTCAATCGATCAACAAGAGACGACGACGTGAGGTTTTTTACATCCTCAAGGCATTCTGGTGAAACTGCACGGTCGATGTTTGGCGCAAACGGAATGGTGACGGTTCGCGAAAGGACTGTGGGTAACATAGACGAAAGCTCGTGAACAACCAGGATGACGACGGTTTTCCCCGCCGGTTCTTCGAGAGTCTTCAGTAGTGCATTTTGTGCCGCGGTCGATAACACGTTCGCGTCGTCAAAGATTGCGACCGTCTGACCGTAAACCGCCGACTGGCCAAGCCGAACCAGAGCATCCCGAATATCGTCTAAATCGTACGCTTTCGATCCGGAATCGCGAGTGATCGGCGCCATGCCAATGAAGTCTGGATGGCGTGAGAGCTCGTCGTTTTGGACCCCAAGAAGCCCCGCAGCAAGCGCGCGAGCCACCATTGACTTTCCCGAATGTTCTGCTCCGGCAAGCACCAAACCGTGCGGAAGTGTACCGCGTTCCAGCATACCCAAAAGTGCTGAAATCTGAGGTTTATGCCCGGAAATATGCGAAAAGCTGTCCATCATATGCTTGACTTTTCTGCGATTTTCTGCTATTCTACCCGGTTCGCTTCGTTTCCGATAGAAGCAAAAACTCAAACCGAGTGCATGAAGATATTCGTGCCCTCAGTGCGAGATATCGCAGATTCACAATACAAAAGTCACTCGAACAGAGAACGTTCCACATTTAGACTAGTTTCGGTGCGCGTCGAGCAAAGCTCGCGAGACGTACTCAAGTGTACGTTGAGTGAGTTTGCGAAGACGCAAGCCGAAAATAGGCAAATGTGGGACGTTCTCTCTAGAGTTCTGGAGGCGGAGAGATGGCTATTTTCCACAAGTAATTTTGTGCAATCTAGCCGACACGCCAGCGGACGACAGGGTTTCGACTCTCTCGTTCCACAGAGGTGGGTCATGGCACACATCAACTTCGGCTGATCACTATGCCCGATCCCCTCCAGTATTGTATAGAGAACAATGTAGTGCCATGTATTTTGAATATTTTCGGCTTGCTGCGTTCGTAAAGTTGCTCACCGTACCACGAAGTACGCCTCGCAACATTTGCTCCTCGCGCACCGAAACTATCCTAAAATACATGGTACTACAGTCACCAAACAAAACCCCCGACATGCTTCGGGGGTTTTGGTTTCTATATTTCGTCTTCACGTCCGAATGGGGTCAGGTCTTGCATTGTGCATTTTGAAGGCCTCGGAAAATTCTACCAACCTGCGAATAATGAAGACCAACATGCCTCGCTATCTCTGAAAACGAATATCCACAGTGAAGAACAGCCGTATAAATCAGAGCATTGCGCTCCACCTTCGTTTCTCCATCTGAAAAGATGTCCCGAAGCGAGGGTCGGCCGAGAATTCGTTGCGATCTTGGGACTTCCATAAGTCGCGAATCACCTTCTCGATCCATGCATACCTCAAGAACAAACTGATCAGAACCAAGAATTCCATTCTTCACACCTCGAAACGGCGACCCTTCAGAACGGCCCGCATTCACGAAATCGTCATATCGTTTTTGTGCTTCGTGTTTGTGCGAGGAAAACAATGACAAAATCTTTTCCGTCGTCAAAAATGTCTTTTTTGGAACAGCGCCCAAGGTACCAAGATAGCTACTCCATTCGTATTCGCAAACATCTCCGACCAACGCCGTACGCAAAGGATTAAGAACAATATATCGTGCCACTGTAAGAAAATACGTTTCGTCCTCGATCAAAAATGCATTAAACCTCCCTTGAAGAACGTGACCGACGCGACCATAGCGCTGATTGATCTTTTGAGTGTAAATCCCGTTCAGCTGCCGCATGCCCTCAGAAAGATTTGCGTCCGGTGTTTCGATAAGGAGATGGTAATGGTTTGTCATCAAAACATAAGCGTGACAAATCCAATTCCGTTCTTCAACAACGCGCCCAAGCACCCGAAGAAAAAGCATTCGGTCCTCATTCGAGAAAAATATATCCTTCTTCTCATTGCCTCGGCTCGTAATATGATAGAACGCTCCTGGAAACACGATTCGAAGAGGTCGCGACATATGTTTATATTACATGCACAATGCAAGACCTGACCCCTTCAGGTCGACTCCCATTTCTTCATTCCACTCCATTCCTCAATCTTGCCCGCCGTGTGCCAGGCAAGTTCGAGAGTAGCACGGCAAACGTCGGCGATGACCTGGGAACGGATTTCGATCGCGACAGGATTCCTCGCGGATGAAAGGAGAAGCACCCGATCGTTACGAACGCGAATTTCGCCATCCACCGAAAGAACTGATCGTGGGATACATCGGACGTCCTCAATGGCAGTCATCGACACTCCATCCAACACAACGATGCTCTTCATCCGTTTTGACGAGTCGGAAGCGATGCGCTGAGGTGTTTCGGAAAATAATTGAATCCCATCGCCGGGAAGAAGCTCAAATTCGTCGCATGCTGCAGCGATATCTTCCTCAATATCGATATATCGAACCGCGGAGCATAATCCACCGCCGATCGATGACAGCGCCTGAAGATTCGGAAGCAACGATTCAAAACGCTCCAACCTCGACGAGCATATCCTTCGTTGCTCTTCGAATTTCTCACGAATCGTCGTCGGTGATTCCATGATGAACGTCTTCTCTTTTCCCGAACTCTTTGATCGCGCCAATCCATGATGGACGAGCGACATCATCACATCGTGCGCCGTTGGCCGCGCCAGCGAAAATCGCTCGCCAACTTCCCTCGCCGTCATCTCCCCCTTCTGCGCCAGAAGCACGTAGGCTTGAGCGATGCGCTCGGAAAACCCGAGCGTCGTGAGCTCGTCAACAAGTTGGGTCATCATATGGTTCTAGTATGCAAAAAGAGCCAGAAGGCTCTTGTGCATTAAGAGAAAAAATTGTTCGACCGCTACCGAACGCTCGCAGCACTTCGGAGAGCCTTCCATGTTTCCGCGGCAGTGGTTTCCCACGAAAATTTCTGCACCTGCACAAAGCCGCGAGACCGATATTCTTCTCGAGTTTCTGCATCGATCGTGAGATCAATTGCCGAACTTAGCGCAGCGACATCGTTCGGCGACACCAAGATCGCTGCCTGTCCACACACCTCACGCATCACGGCGATATTGGACGCAACCACCGGTGCGCCATGCTCCATTGCCTCAAGAACGGGGATGCCAAATCCTTCAGCAACCGACGGAAACGCGAAGCACATCGCATGCGCAAAAAGCTTCGACGCATCGTCGTCGGAAATGTATCCAGGGAGCCGCACAGAGTCCGCGATCTTTTCTTCCTCAATTGCACGCCGGATTTCTTGCTCACCGTAGCCAAACGATCCCGCAAGTACCAACACATACGGGCTCCCCGCGCCGTACTTTCGTTTCAATGCCGCGAATGCACGAATGAGCAGAACGGTATTTTTCTTTTTCTCCAAACGACTGATCGAAAGAATGTATTGCCCCGAGGTGATCTGCAATTTGCGCAGCAGCTCCGTTGCATCTCCCGTCAATTTCGACGTTGTGGGCGCAAGCGGAGTCACAACAATCCGATCGGATGCAACATGATAATGCGATTCAAGATCCGCCTTCGTGGCATTCGACGGCGTGAGCAAAATCTTCGCCCTGCGAATCGCATTCTGCACCGCAAACTCCTGCCGCTGTCGCGACGCCGGATCGTACACTTGAGAGTTCATCGCAAACGCAACGTCGTGAAGAGTTGTGACAACATTCGTGCTCTTTCGAAAGAACATTGGAACCTCATGGCCGGGAACGAATAACACAGTCGGAGGACTGATCATCATCTCAAGACTCAATCGACCGTGTGTCCATCCTCGAGGAATCGGCCACGATAATACTTTCCACGACCAACCCGGCACGAGATCGAGTGCCTTCGGCTTCGGAAGATGACCGTAAAGCACCACGCGCTCGTCATCAGCAAGCGAAGCTTTCATCATCTCGCGAAGCAAAAACCACGCATACCGCGGAACGCCCGTCGCGTTTTCCCTGAGCAACAAATGCGCATCGATGCCGTATGTTTTCATACGGATCGATTATGCCGTAAACAAGCTCCGTTTGTAAGACTCAAGGTTTTCGAGAGCGAGACCGGTGCCCTTTGCCACACAAAGCTGTGGGTCTTCTGCGAGGTATGTTGGCACGCCGGTGGCTTCGGCAATGAGGCGATCGAGGTTGCGGAGCTGCGACGATCCGCCAGAGATAACGATACCCTTGTCCATCACGTCAGCGGAAAGTTCTGGAGGAGTAACCGTGAGCACCTCTTTGAGTGTTGAAAGAATTCCTTCGAGCAATGGCTGGATCGCCTCAGTAACATCGTCCGACGACACTTCGATGATCTTCGGAAGACCGGTGATCATGTCGCGACCTTTTACTTCCATGCGAAGTTTGTCGGTAAGATACATCGCCGATCCGCAACGAATCTTGATATCTTCCGCGGTGCGCTCGCCGATTGCCAAGCCATACGTTCGGCGAATGTGCTCCATGATCGCCTGGTCCATTTTGACGCCACCAATGCGAACAGATGTTGATGCAACAATTCCACCAAGGGAAATGACGGCCATCTCGCTCGTGCCTCCACCGATCTCGACGATCATATGGCCGTTCGGCGAACCGATCGGGATGTTTGCGCCAATGGCGGCGACAATTGGCTGCTTGATGATGTACGCGCTCTTTGCACCGGCCGAGATTGCGGCGTCGACAACGGCACGACGTTCGGTTGATGTGATTCCGCCAGGAACCGCGATCATCACTTCTGGACGGAAGATACGCACGCCGCCAAGCGCCTTGTTCATGAAGTATCGCAACATCGCCTCTGTAGTTTTGTAATCGGCGATCACACCGTCTTTCAGCGGACGACGCGCAATAATGGAATCCGGCGTACGGCCAAGCATGTCTTTTGCTTCTTTCCCGACAGCGAGAACGGTTTTGTCGATTTTTGAAACGGCAACGACAGAAGGCTCGTTGATGATGATTCCTCGTTTTGGAACATAAACAAGCACCGTCGTGGTGCCAAGATCAATACCGATTTTTTTGTTAAACATCATACGAGGACGACGATTTCCTCCACAGACTACCCCATCAAACCCCAGATGACGATCGAACTATCCCCAAAGCAGGCCCTGAGCCTGAACTGAACCTTTGATGGGGTTGGAACGGGAATGTGGGACGAATGACCTCATCGACGAGCGATCCTGGGGGGGTGCTTTTTACGAAATGGCGCATGTCGCGTCGACACGACATTTCACATACAAGAATGCCAATGATTTTGAGAATCATATGTTGTGCCGACACGACATCCCCGAAATCGAAAATCAGACGGTCGGTCGGAGCGCGAAATCGCCAATAACGCCCGTTCTTCTCTACGTATTCTCCATTCACATCCTCCAAGGTCGCCGCTCCCTCTCAACCCATTCCAAGATCAGTTTCGTTTTAGCTCTCAAAAATTCACCCGATATTCTTTGTTCGCATCCAACGTATCCGTTGCGTCGTAAATATCATCGCCCCAGAGGGAGGAGTCCTCGGCAGGATTAGCGGATCGGAGGGCATGGTTGAAGTCGAGATGAAGCACAATGTCACGAGGATCGGCACCGATCTGTTTCAGTATCGTAAGCGTGTACGACCCAGCAGCAACCGCAGTTGTTACGCTTGCCGGGAGTTGATAGGTGAATGTGAGCGTTCGCGATTGTCCAGGCTCGATAGACGTAAATGTACCGAAGCTCGTCAATCCAAATTCGGACTCCGTCGTAATAGCCCCCTCGGTTCCTTGTGGGTCGCGAATCGCATCGTTGACAAGCGAGCCGCTCGAAGAGATCAATGTCGACCCTGCAGGAACGTAAATCCTTGTGTACGTTCGATATCGCGATGTCTTCCAATCAAATGTTCCTTCATGTTTATACGTAATCGCCGCCGTTGCCCGGAAGCCACCATCGTGTGGCTCAACCGTGTAATTGATCGTGCGCTTTACGACAGGATCAGATTTCAACGATGCCATGTTTGCATCAACAACCATAAGCACATCCGATGCGCTTCCTTGCGATACTTTTCCAGACCACCCTGCGTCGTCTAACACCGCCTCGGTGCCGCTATCTGTACTGTACAGTGCGATTTCTTTTTTCGTGAACGCATCCACGAGCAATGCGAACACTTCTTCAAATCGCGACGACGGCACTTCGAGAAGTTTATCGAGCAATGCATTCGTCAGTTTTCCTACAATATCCTTACGATCTGCACGCGTAATACCTTGCTGTTCAAATGCGATCTCTACTTGATATTCCAACAAGTCCGACGCATTTTCTGCCGTAAATGTCTGCCCTTCAACTGTAATCGGTCCGACAAAATCGAGAAGGTCACTCAAGAATGTTGTAGTCAGACCAAACGCGCCGTGCACTTGCGGTACCGGCTGTCCGGAAGCAGCGATTTCCTGTCGGAGCAATGCAATGGCATCCTTTGCGCCCGCTCCAAAGTCTGGCGACCACGTGCTGTCGCGGAAATACCACACTGGCTGCTCAAGGTATGTTGCGATTGGCGCAGGCGATGCCGCAGCGTAATTCGACCCTGCAACGAGCGCGTCAATCGCATACGTGTCGTCGGTAGTGAGGCTCTTCATGTCGCCATCGCGAATAACCAACAGTCCATACGTACCAAGAAATCCTCCAGTTGGTCGAAGCTCGGTATTATTGAGGAACATCAACAAAAACTGGCGATCCCCATCAAGTCCCGCGAATTCGCGAGTAATTCCAGCAAATGGCACCAGGAAATCAACGCCCGTTTTCAACTTCGCAAGGACTGTTTCAAATGGCGCAATAAGATCGTCGATGCCAGCTGCTGTTGAAAGCTCATGGAACGTCGCCAGGTCCTCGGTCGCAAGATCGAGTTTTACCTGCATCGTACGAAGCGATGGTAACGACGCGGCGAGCCGAAGAAAGAGTTCGCGTTTTACCTCCACCGGCAAGTCATGAATCGGCGTATCTGCCGCGGCCGGCTGTTGCCACGCAAGTGTTGCACGAGCTTCTGCGACAACGCTATACACGTCCTGTGCAATACCGACGGCTTCCTCCAGAACATCAACGGTTTTCTCCGTTGCATCCAATACGGCCACGCCAGCATCGTATCGCGACCCAAGCCACGGAATATACGACGTGAATTTCACCATGGATGCGCCACTCTGCGCCTCAGTAAGCCCGTCATGCGCTTCCGTGAGATGCGTTTGTGCTGCGGCAAAATCAGTGTCCGCGATATCGGCCTTTGCTAATGTGAGCGCCGTTCGTGCCGCGAGCGCCCCGTTCACAATTCGCGTTGCGCCAACACCAACATACGCCAGAAGAATTGCCACGGCGAATGCGCCTACAATCAACACCCCCGCATGTCCACGCTTTCGTTTTGCACGCAAAGGAATCGGAGGCGCTACAGGCGAATCCGAATGATGTTGCGGAGGGAATTCTGTTTGTGACGGCTCGAGGAACATGCGAATAGTGTATCACGCGCATCGCAAAATTTCAGGATATATATCGCCGCAATTCCTGTATCGATACCCGCGCTATTGCCTTCACCGCACCACGCTTCCGAAACATCAATGGCAACGCAAGCGGCATTCGCAACAATGCTCGACGCGTCTCGGGCTCGGCGAGTACGCCATAGGCTACACGGCTTCCATCGTACAAAAAAATCCAAGGAGCGCTTCGGAACCATTCACCAACCGTAAGATTCTTAAACAACGTCCATAGCTGATTCCGCGTGGCAAGCGCAGCAACAGAAGGCCGCCGCATCTTTCGATTGCGGAATCGTTGGATCAGTGACTGCTGTTCCGTACCAAACATTCCACGATAGTGGTGCGCTCGTGCTGCTGGCGCAAAGTATGTCTTGTGTCCGGCGCGACGGAACCGCAATGCAAAATCCGCATCTTCACGATATGAAAAGAATTCGCCATCAAATACTTCGTCCTCAATCATCACATCACGCAGTGCTATTGCACGAACAAGGAACAGCGTTCCCGCCGGTCCAACAATATCCGCCTTCTCATCAAATTGGCCCATATCCATCTCCCCCGCGCCACGGTCCGCCGTTCGCCACCCTTTTCGCACAATCATTCCCGTGGAATCAAGAATGTCCGATTTCACCGCATCGCTCTCCACATCGCCGCGTTCCGAGTACGCACGAAAAATCTTTGGTTGCACGGCGTCGATCTCGGCGTGTTCCTCAAGGACCTTCACTAACTCCTCGAGCATCGTCGGATTCCAATCTGTTTCCGAACTCGCAATGAGAATCGCATGGCTTGCCGGATCGCCCGTATACCGCTCCATCGCAAGTCGTGCAAGCTGATTCTGGCCACACGCAAACCCCACATTCTTTGTGTTGCGTACTGCAAGCCAGTGCGGCTCATTTTGCATAATGTACTGCAACGCTTCCCCGTCCGGATTCCCATTATCCAAAATCCTCACGCTAAAATCCTTATGCGTCTGGCTTCGTATCGCCGCAAACACCTCCGGCAAATACCGCCGATCGTTCCACGAGACGATGTTGATGGAGATGTGCATATTCAAGAAAATTCCTTTTGGACAATTATTTCCCCAAATTGATTTGTGTTTGCATGCTTGAAAATAATCTCCTTCCAGACATCGTAATGATGATATCCCGAAGGCTGACGAAATGATTCTTCAGTGTGTGGCGAATGGGACTGAACAACCTCGATTTCATTCAGCTGCTGAATTGGGGCAAACAATGGGAACGCAGTCTGTGTGAGAAGCTTCATCTTTGGAAACTTTTCAGCATACGATGAAAGCCATTCGAAATATGCCGAAAACGGTGTTGGCGGGCAACCAAATTCCGTACGAACCGGTGTTGCGAACGCGATATTCCCAGCAAACAATTCGTGAAGCGCCTCACCAAATGCTGCGAATTTATCAATGAACTTCAACACTTCAGCCTCGACGCACTCAAGATAAACATACGAACGCATGAGATCCCTGTATCGATACGGACCAACGTATTCAGGAAATCGATTCGCAACTGTTTCAATCGCTTCGATCTCGCTCTGATGAAGGGCCTCCGTTTGGTCCGCACTCAGCAATAATTTGTTTCCAAATTGAAAATCTCCCATCACTATCTCGTGATCATCATGAACCGCTGCCATTGCAATCGCCTTTTCCTCATCAAATTGATCCCCGAATACATTCTTCGCAAACGGCACAATTTCCATCATCAACCACTGCACATGCAAAGAATGCGACCACAAATTCGTTCTGTAGAACATTGGCGAATACATTGAATAGCGAAGAATCTGCTTCAGCGATTCTTCTCGACCAAGGAAATTTTCGAGCTTCAGTGTTTCCATACATGTTATGTATCGATATCTTGCCGCTGAATGCTTCTTCGTCACGCTCTCTCTTTTCTCGTTCTTTGCACAACATCGAGAACGCGCTCCGAATACTCATTCAGTAACTGCCATTCAGTTTTTTGAGCTGCTGCCTTCTCCGCAAGAAACTCGGTCTGCAATCTTCTCAGCTCAAGAACTCCTGCTGCACGAATAATCGGAGAAAGATCGTCAACGAATCGCGGCTCAGAAATATGCAAATTATAGAATGGATCGGATCGGAAAGCGGAAATTATAGCCTCCGCCCTCACACATGCCGCATTCTCATGCGTCCCGCCACACGCCATGCAATATTTTTCAACACCGGAAAATTCCTTTATTTCTGACTTCATAGATACCAGATATGTATTGATGCCATTATCCTACCAGAGCCCTAACCGTAACACTATTTCTTGAGACGCTTCGTTGATTGCGCACTTTTGAGATCATTTTCTTTCGTAACAATCGATTCTCAATTCGCTTCTCTAAACTTTTCCTGGCGTCACCAGCAATCTTTCCACCGAACTCCGCATCATTTTTGAGCTTCTTCATTCCCTTTGAATCCTCTACTTTATGAATTTCTACCATTGCCTTTTCACCCAGCAACGAAAAGATATTCCGTCACTCGCATAAATTCATCGTAAAGCCCTTCCTTCTTCAATGCAGCGATCAAGGCCGGCTTCGTTCTGCCGTCAGCGATGAATTCATGAATATCTTTCATGAAATTAAAAGATGTAAATCCTTCCTCGAAAGAATCTTCAGTAATGCGACGCTTCGCTCGTTCATAGAACTCAAGAAGCTCCGGAATCTTCTCCTGATGATATTCAACAACATGAGTCAATTCATGTCGCAATGTTTCTTCATCCGTATTGGTAAATACAAGAACAATGTCATGTTCTGGCTGATAGGCGCCCCTACTCTGTGCCGAGACTCCATTCACATAATACACAGGGATCGACCGCGCGATATGTATGCCGTATTCCTTTCCAAAATCGCTCGCTGATACAACCCTTATGATTTCATAAGCCTTCTCATTGATCCGAATAGAGTCTCCAATAGCCAACCATGGTTTTAATACTTCCTCAACGGGAATCTTTTCGTCCATATTTTTAATGCCTCGCTGCTGAATGCTTCTTTGTCACATTAAATCCAAGATACTTGCCGAGCATGAAGCGGGTTTGCGCATCCAGGGCCGGGAAGGCGCCGAAGACGATAAAGGTGATGGGAAGAAAAGCCCATTGGCCAAGCATGATGAGCCAGTTCCAGCGGGAGACTTTTTGGGGACGAGGAGGAAGCATGAAGAAACTGAGCGCGCCAGTAACGAACACGCCAAAGGTTGCGAGCTGCATAATCGCTGAAAGCGTGTATGGCGAGTTCACAACGATAGTGTTCTGCGAGCCTTCAATGGTCCAGAATGGAATGTAGCCGAGGATAAAAATGAGGAGTGGCGCCGCGGCCCACGTGAACATACCTTCAAGGTGGTTGAAGAGATACGTAAATTTTTTCACCTTCGAAAGCTTTGGATGCTTCTTGAATTGCGTCACCATGTACGGAAAGTGCTCCACGCCCCATGCCCAACGGCGCTGTTGTTTGTAGAGTCCGACCAAGCTTTCCCAATAGTTCCCACCGGCAACCGCGTCCATCGAGACGGGAAGGAACACTGGCGTGACGCGATAGTCACCGTCGTATTTTAAGAATGCTTGCATGAAAATGCGCGAATCTTCGCTCACGAGATCAGGTTCGTGGAAGCCGACATCAACCAACATACGCCACGGCATGGAATGCGAAGAGAATGTCCACAAGCGTTCCGGACGAACAAGCTCGCCAAGTAGCCAGAACGTGGTGCCGAAGGCGGCGATACGTACTGGAGCCGTCGCCGACCAGATGTTGTTTGAGAATACGGTGACTGGCTGGAATGATGTGCGCGTTGGATTCGGAATCGTGAGGAAAAGGTGTGAAAGCTTTGCGAAGTATTGTGGATGCGCAACCGTGTCGATGTCGAAGGCGGAGACGATAATGTCGTCGTATGGAATGTTCTTGCCGTCGACCACCTTCTGAACTTCTTTTCCCATGAACCTCAAATTCGATCCCTTTCCTGGAATTTCCCCCTGCGTACCAAATGGGTGAACTGTAATAACGAAATCCGCAAATTTATCGGCGTACTTCGCTTTTACCGATGCTGCGTAGCGCGAAAAGTTCTCTTCGTCTCGCTGTTCGCCTCCGAGCGCGACGATCATCCGATCGGTACGATACGGCCCACGAAGCAAGGATTGAATCGCCTCATCAATAATCGACTCATCCTCGTGTAGCGTTGGCAACATGACAAGGTGATAGACGCGCTCCCAGTTCGGTAACTTCTGCACTTCCGCATACCAATCCACGGAAAGCGTCTTTCGATACGAACGATAGGCTGCGATGACGTGGATCACGAAGTAGTACACGCGGAGCATCCAATACAAATCGAACACAATGATAAAAATAATGCCCGCGATTGGCGCCAAAATCGACAAGGAAAAGGCGAAGACGAGCACGCTCCAGGCAAAAAGACCAGGAATCATCTCGAGAAACCGATGCTCACCGTACTGACCAAATCGGACACTCATACGTTATGAAATAGTTCGGCGCAGCGCGTCTTTTTTCGTTGCAGTAATCGTTGGAGCGTTCGCATACACTGGACGCAACATCGGAACCGAACTCATCGATGCGAGGTCGATGAGTGCCGCACGATCATCGGCGCCAGGAGCGAGCTCGATGCCGTACATTGGAATGGATTGTGTGAATGCGAACGTGTTTGCCCACGCCAGAATGGTCCGAAGCGCAGTGGCTGATCCTGGACCAATCACCACAGCGAGATCGGTGATCGACTTCAGATCAATATGCTGTTCACGAAGCCAGGCATCGATCGTGAAGAGAAATTCTTCCGGTCGAACGCTAAGCGTCTTCGGCGGAATTGAAAACGACGCCCGGTCGTCCGCAATGGCTCCGATGGTGAGCTTCGCGATGTCGGATCCATTCACGTAGAGCATCATAGTTCTGGGAAGGTGTTCCACAATACCACGCGCTTTGCATCTAAAATCGTCGCAAGGAACCTGTCTCCAACATCTTTGCGATACAGGAACTCCTCCTTTGGCATGGCGGTGAAGTTCACTTCGCGGGCAATGTCGCGCTCAAACTCGCGAATCGCGGCGGCAAGATGCTCGGGATCGATCGTTCCAACAATGAGCAGATCGGTTGGCACGTTCGTCGCATCCACAAATCGGCCAGTGAGCAAGATAAGATCGATATCGCCTTTTTCCCGCAATACTCGAACAATCTCTCGATTCATCAAAACGGCCGCCTTTCGCATTACCCCGCGCAAATCCTCGAACAGCGGAAACTCCATGTTCGCACGATAGAACTTTTTCTTCTCCCCTTTCGTCTCCGGCTCATCATCTTTTGCTTCTGTTGGAATAATCTTTCCTTCAACTTCGAGCACGACACCAACATCCACAAGATTTTTTAACTCGCGACGTACCGCATTCAACTGCGCATCGATACGACGAGTCAGTTCGCGAACATAGAATGCCCGATCCGAATTTTCCAAAAACAATGTAAGCAGTCGTGCTCGGGTTCGTGAACCAAAAAGCTGTTCAATGCGGAACTCTCCAGGTTTTACTACTACTTCCGGCTCGTCGGTGTTATCCATAAGAAGGAGATCTGAATTTGGGCTGCGTCATTTTAGACCAGTTTCAATGAACATCGAGAAATCTTTCGAGGCGTACTTCATGGTACATTGAGAAAGATTTTGATGATGTGA
Source organism: Patescibacteria group bacterium (assembly GCA_038064675.1). Taxonomy (GTDB): domain Bacteria; phylum Patescibacteriota; class Patescibacteriia; order UBA9934; family UBA9934; genus CAIKHN01. The sequence goes on from JBBTSM010000003.1 coordinate 179,054, forward strand.
ATTGAAAATGGGCAAAATGCCGAAGCCCAACTATACTGTACGAGAAGAGACCTTTGTCCGCAACCAGCATCATGCCTACTCCATTATACCGTTTGAAATCCGCAGAACTCCTTGTTCCAGGCACAACGCCGGAACATTTGAGCGTTCGCACCATCCTTTTGCCACTTTCCCAAGGCCAAGGATCCATTTTTGGCTTGGTGGATGTGACGCATCGCGATTCCGACGCTCGAGAACGACTTCTCCACACCATCGCAAGTCATCTGGAGGCGCTACGCGCCGATATTGAGAAAGATGGGGGAAACGTTCCACGCCGGTTCGAGGCGATGCTCGTCACGATGAATGCAGACATCTCTCGTCTTGCAACCGAAAAAAACATTCTCCTCAAAAAAACAAACATCCTTGTGGGCGTCATGACGAACACGCAAGTGTTCTTCAGCGGTATTGGCACAAACCACGCGCTGTTTCTCCATCGCACCGCCGAGCGCCGATACGTGGTGTATGAACTTGATGCGCAGCTCGTCACCGACGAAAGCTCTCCAGAAAAACCGCTCGTCACCGTCCTCGACGGCGAACTGCATCCGGGCGACGTGTTTTACGCCGCACGACGCATTCCTCCACACGCGCTTTCCCTTGGCGATTTGCAAGACATTCTCGTTACCCTCCCTCCACAAGGCGCACTGGAGCGCATTCAGCAATTCGTTCCGCCAACTGCACAATTCGGAGGCATCTGTTTCCACGTGAGTGAAGAAGAGCCACTCGGGCCGCCGAAGAAGGCAAACCCGATGGCGTCCATCTCCGACCTTGAAGAAACGAAGTCACGAACCGCAGATCTTCTTGGCGAACAAACACCAGACGTTCCGCAAAAACTTGCCCTTGGCTTAGCGTCCACAAAAAAGTTCCTCGCAACGTACAGCGACAGTGCGTTGTGGCGAGGAGTGAAACGGGCCGGACGATTCATCGTCAGCAAAATTGAGCAATTCTTCAAACAAAAGTCTGAAGGTGAAATGCGCACCGGCACCCGGCTTGGGGGAAGCAACCACCGGAGCCGTTTTGGTGGTGTCGCCGGACGAATCGATTCCCTCCGTCATGCTGGCATTACTGCAGTAAACGGTGCATCGCGCACCACAAAGGTTGTTGGCGTTGGCGTCGCCATTGTGCTTGTGATTGTCATCATGAGCATCGCGAACCGCCAGGCGGGTCAAAAGAATGCGGAAGCAACGGTGGCGTACCAATCTGCACTCACAAAGATTGAAGAAAAGCGTACTGCTGCTGAGGCTGCAATTATTTACGGCAACACCCAAGAAGCACAAACACTCGTTACTGACGCAACCAATCTTCTTGCAACACTTCCAAAAGACACCACGGCGCAAAAAACAAAAGCCGACGATCTCAGTCGCGCGCTCCAAGACCTTCTTGGCCGAACCCGCGGTATGGAAACCGTTACGCCGGCAAAAGTCGCAGAGCTTCCGGCGCAGTTCGCGTTTCCGCTTGTTGGTATTACAAGTTCTGGCAGCGCACTCTACGGTATCAGCGCCGACGCTGCACCATGGCGCGTGAATGAAGTAAGCAAAGCAATGGAGCGTGTAGACGTTGGACAAAGCCCGGCACAAAACATCATTATCACCGCAGGCGAAGGCGACAATATGCTCACGGTAGACATGGACAAGCGCCTGTGGCGAACCACAGTAGCAACCCCGGCAATCACTTCACTTACGAGCGGCATTGACGGCATGGCGAGTATTGAAGACGTCTCCGCTTACAACGACAACGTGTATGCCTTGAGCGCAACAAGCGGGCAAATTGTGAAGATGCGTCCGCAAGGCCTGGGCTTCGAAGCGGGAACGCCGTGGGTTACCGCAAAGACGAGTGATCTCAGCCACGCGAAAGCACTTGCGATCGATGGAAGCCTGTGGGTGCTGACCGATACGGATGTGATCGTGTTCAAGAGCGGACGCGAAACACCATGGGATCACGCAAAGATCGATCCAGCAATCGTGAAGCCACTCGACATGTGGACGGACATCGATAGCAAGTACCTCTATATTCTCGACGGGAGCGATGGGCGTGTCGTGGTTATGGATAAAGAAAAAGGCGGCATCGTCGCACAATACGTCGCAAACCTCCCCGGCGTTGTGAGCTTCGTGGTTCGAGAAAGCGAGAATCGTATTCTTCTCACCACATCAACCGCAGTGTATTCGTACACAGCGACGCATTTGTTGAAGTAACGGCTCAATGGACATGAAAAATCTTCAAGACAGGGACGCCTCCGTCTATAATAACCCTAAGTACTACGAGATAGCTTTCGCCTTTCGAGACATTCATCAAGAAGTTAATTTTATCGAAGACGTTATAAAGCTCCATTCTCGGGTTCCCGTCAAAACATTTTTGGAATTAGCATCAGGGAATAGTCCGCACATGATTGAGCTTTGCTATCGCGGGTATCGCTATATCGGCATTGAACTCGATAAAGAAATGATTCGTTTCACTGAAGATAAGATTTCCGAGACACATATTCCTGCCAAAGTTGTGGAAGCGGACATGCGAAGCTTCTTGCTCCCTGAACATGTGGATTGCGCCGCGGTTTTTCTTGGGTCATTGTATGTACAGAATGACGAGGAATTACGTTCTCATCTTCATTCCGTCGCCTCAACGCTACGCAGTGGTGGACTGTATATTCTCGACGAGGTTGTAGAATTCTTTTCTGAGGACGTGCATCGACAAACGTGGGACATGCAGGAAGGTGATATAACAATCACCACAACGTATACTCCATTTTATGTAGACGAAAAGTCAAAAGTGATGACTGGAAAAATTACTCTCGATGTAACTGACGGACAAGAGAAGCTTCATTTAGAACATACAGAAATGAAAAAAGTATACTCGTCATCAGACCTCATACAGCAAGCTGAGCAAACGAGTGAATGGGAGTTTGTGGGATCCTATAGTGATTTCGATATACATAGCGATCCCAGGGAAAAAGCAAGAAATATTTTAGTGCTCAGAAGAAAATAGTTATTGTCCATTTATGATATTCCCACCAAAATTAAAGGCCGGAGACGAGGTGCGCGTTGTCGCGCCGGCAAAAAGCTTCCTTCCAACTTTTACAGAAGCGATGCGTTCGTCGGCAAAGAAAAATCTCGAATCACTTGGATTAGTCGTAACGTTTGGCGATTTTGTGGACGAAGCGGATGAATTGCTCTCGGCAACTGTAGAGCATCGACTCGCCGATCTGCACAATGCATTTCGTGATCCAAATGTAAAAGCCATTTTATCAGTTCAGGGCGGAAGTCAGTCGAATCAATTGTTAAAACTTTTGGATTACGATCTCATAAGAGCCAACCCAAAGATTCTTTGCGGAATGTCTGACATCACCGCACTGACAAATGCAATGCTTAAAAAGACAGGACTTGTTACATATTCTGGCCCCGGTTTCACTCTCTTCAAGGAGTCGACTACCGTGGGATATACATTGGAGTATTTTCGTAAAGCGCTGTTCTCAGAGGAACCAATCGTTGTAGAACCTTCTTTGCAGTATTCAGACAAGCGAGGCACTGACGACGTTCGAAAGAACGAAGGATTCTGGGCCATGAATCCAGGTGAAGCACAAGGAATACTCATCGGCGGGAACCTCATCACCATGAACATGCTTCAGGGAAGCGAATTCATGCCGGATCTTTCAGGATCCATTTTATGTATCGAAGATAATGACAAGGAAAGCAATCGCGCATTTGCAAATCACTTACAATCCATTATTAATCAGCCAAACTTTTCTGGAGTGCAGGGCATCATTATCGGTAGATTCCAAAATGGAACTCAAATGAGTAGAGAACTGCTGGGGAAAATTCTTGAAACTAAACCAGAGCTTCGACGTATGCCAATCATCGCGAATGTCGATTTCGGTCATACGGTTCCCACGATGACATTCCCCATTGGAGGAAAGGCCGTACTCAAAGCCTCTTCAGCTTCTTCTCTAGAAATTCTCACACACTGAACTCAGCTCATAAAACATTTGGCGCAACACAAAACGCGAGCCCATATGAACGGACTCGCGTTTTGATATATGTGAATTATCGCAATGAAATTTTGAACATCTTTTCTGGCATCTTCACCGAATATTCGCCAGGCCCCATCCATGCCATGCCGAGAGATGTGGTGAGGAGGGTGAATTCGAATTCCCAACCGCCGACGAATCCCATCTTCCACTTCATGGTAAGGATTGCGCCGATCATGATTGCGGCCAATGCGTAGCCGGCGTATCGAGTGTATGCACCAAGAAGCATCGCCGCACCACCGAGAAGCTCAATAATGCCAACTGCCACACCAAGCCATCCTGGCATGCCGAGCTTCACAAACATTGCCATCACTCCCGCTACACTCGCAAGCTTCATTGCACCGTGGGTAATAAATACCGCAGCGAGGCCAAGACGAACGCTCAGAAGTCCTGCATCTGGAGTAGCCCACTTCATTGCCGTCATAAACAATCGATTAATGAATACAAAAGCATGGTATCAAAAATCCCCCGTTGTTCGAAAGCGTCGGGGGATAATTGAATTTACTTCAAGGTTACGGTTGCGCCTGCTGCTTCGAGCTTCGCCTTCATGTCGTCGGCTTCTGCCTTTGAAGCACCTTCCTTCACTGCCTTTGGAGCTGCATCCACGATGTCCTTTGCTTCCTTGAGGCCAAGACCAGTGATTTCGCGCACTGCCTTGATGGCATTGATCTTGCTCTCACCAGCGGACGTAAGCTCAACAGTGAATGTTGACTTCTCTTCTGCTGCTGCGCCTGCTGCTGCTGGAGCTGCTGCCATCATCATTGCTGGAGCTGCTGCAGAGACACCGAAGTTCTCTTCCAACACCTTCACCAATTCTGAAAGGTCCAACACGGACATCTTCTCAATTTCGCTCACGATGGACTGGAACTTTGCTGGGATTTCCATAAAAAGATAAATGATTTTAAATTACGCTTTCTTTGCACCGACGGCACCGAGCACGGTGACGAGACCACGCAAGTTTCCTGCGAGAACGTTGACGAATCCGGTTGGCGTTGCGTTGAGTGTGCGAACGAGCATTCCAAGGAGCTGTTCCTTGCTTGGCAAGTCGGCAACACGCTTCACATCATTCGTGCTAATGAGACGGTTTTCCAAGATACCTGCAACAAGGGAACCGATTTCTTTGTCTTTCAAGAAATCCTTGAGCACCTTTGCAGCAGTCACTTCGTCACCATAGCTCATTGCGGTGAGAATGGAACCTTGTAACGCGTCGGGCACCACACCTTCCACACCCGCTTCCTTTGCCGCAAGCGTCAGCAACGTTTTCTTCGAGATGAAGATATCCACGTTCTGTTCTCGGGCCTTGGCGCGCAATGCGTCGGCATGGTTCATGGTAAATCCGGACACGGATACAAAGGCTGCGCCCTTCATCCGCTTGAACTGATCCGCGATTCCCGCCACGATGTCGCGTTTTTCTGAACGAGACTTTGGCATAAATGAACCCTTAAATAAATGAGCAGCCCTTTAGGGGCCGCAGACATGTTCTGAACCGAAGCGGCTCAGAGCGAGATTCTCGACAGGGCTTACACCGGAATATCGAACGTTTATATTTGAGACCAGTTTCGATGAAGGTCGAGGAAAGCTCGCGAGGCGTACTTCTCGGTACGTTGAGCGAGTTTCCGATGACCTGAGTCGAAAATGGGCCAAATAGGGACGTTCGATCGGCAACCTGTTGTCTGCGGATCTCGAGGACGGGAGTAGCCTACCAACTCAAGCGATTTGCGTCAAATCTTTGCGAACATTCGCCACGTTTTATTGACGAAACTTTCAACTTTTGCTATGCTTTTCTGTTCGCTTGTTCCTCACCCCTCAACCTAGGCACACCGTGAAGCACTCCACCGTTTCTGTCCTCCGCTCCATCGTCTACCAGATCTTCGCCCGCAGCCTCCTAGACGAAAACAGACGGCTCCGCGAGGAGCTCCAGCGCGTCAGCGATGTGGCGCTCACCGACGCCCTCACGGGTCTGTTCAACCGCCGCGCGCTCGACGATGCCATGACCGCTATCGACGACGGAGCAAAAGCACGCGGCGACAAAAAACGACGGCCGCGAAGGACACCGGAAACCTACGGCTTCCTGGCGGCCGACCTCTGCCGGTTCAAAGCCGTAAACGATCGGTTCGGACACGGTGGCGGCGACGAAGCGCTTCGCGCCGTCGCTAAAGCCATTCGCAGGTCGATCCGCGAAGACGACCAGAGAGTGTTCCGCCCTGGAGGCGACGAGTTCGTCGTTCTTCTGTACGACGTGGACATCGAAGAATCCCGCGTCGTCGCAGAGCGGATCATCCGCAACATCGAGGCGATCCCCGTCTGGGACCTCTCGGCCCGCATCGGCGGCGCCGTCTGGAACCTCGGGGAGCACCCGACGGCGAACCCGTACGACGTCCTGAAACTCGCAGACGACCTCGAAGTTGAGCTGCGGAACGAGGGACGCGTCGGAGAGGCAGACATTCGCAACTTCGCCTGAACACCGCGCACACCCAACGACCGGCCCTTCGCAAGAGGGTCGGTTTTCGTTCTCCCCACCGTTTATTTACAAATTCTTAAATTTCTGCTATCATTCCCAGTCAGAAATCGTCTGGAACTCTAGGAAATGCTATAAAAAGTAGCCTTTCCCAGAGCCCCAGGCTCTGGGTGTATTCCCACCTCCCCCCGCCTCCTTCCCCGGAGGCATGTTCAACACAGGTAGAAAACGCAGGAGCCATCATCATGGCTGATTCTGGATCAAGCGGCACTGAAGTCGGCGTCGTCGTTCTCGCGGACGGCATTGTGACGCTCACCCTGACCGATCTCGGCCCCGTTCCGGCGGCCAAGCCCAGGCTCACGCCCACCGGTCGCCCCCGGCGCACCCGCGCCGAGATCAGCGCCGGCGCTGCCGAGCGTCGTCAACGCAACAGCGAGCGCAAGGCTCGCCGCGCCGCCGCACTCCTCGAAGCGCGTCTGAAGCGCACAGAGGAGAAAAAGGCTCGCGTCGAGCGCGCCGAAGTCCGCCGCAAGGCGGCCATGGCGAAGCACATCGAATATTGGCGCAAGCAGCAGGTGCGCGCCGACAAGCGTCGTGGCTGCAACCAGATCATCGTCCCCAAGCCCGAGACGCCACACCACCTGTTCCGCGAACGTCTGCAGGACGATCCCGACAAGATCTTCTGCAACCACGTCGTGGATACCGGCACGCTCGACGGAGAAGACACACTCATCGCATGGCTCGATGGAGACGGAACGGAGTTGGAAGAAACGGTCGAGGCGTTGCTCTCCGACCTCCGGGTCGAGGAGAGCTGGGCGAATCTCGCTCGTCAGACTGAACGTCTCAAGACCGTCTCGGACAGCTTCCGTGATGATCCGAAGGAAGTTCATGCCTGGAATCGCGAAGAACAGAAGCGGAGGAACCTGACCGTCTTCCACAACCCCGATGGTCGCCGCCGCTTCGCAGTCTAGTCCGTTCACTCGAGACACGGGGCGGGGAGTACGACAACTCTCCGCCCGTCCCGCAGAGTTCATGATCAACTGATCGTGGCCTGTGCGGGCAACCAATTAGGAGGTACCCATGACAGATTTTATTCGCGCCGTCGAACATACCCTGCACGCCATCGAAGGGATGGCGGATGAGAATCAGGTGGCCCGGCGCGTCGGGCTTCTGGAGGTCATCATCTTGGCGGAACGCCAGAAGGCGACCTCGCTCAAAATCCCCAAGGGAGAGCCCAATGAGGGCGAACTGATGGACATCGTCGTTCTCAACGACGAAGGCACCATCCGCGACTACGCCGCAGATATGCGACTCGTGATCCTCGTCGCCGCGCTCGCGCATCCCGATGTACTCCTCTACATCAACAATGAGTTCCTGCCGTCCATCAACCCCGCGAACAACAGCGAGGCTGAGGCCACTGCTGCCAAGATCCGTGAGACCTCCAATCTCGCCGGTCTCTGGGAGCTAGTGCGACAGGAATCTGGCTCGTGGCTTCTGCAGCTCGTCTGCCCAGACGGATACACGAAGCCGATCCACGGGACACTGCTCATTTGTTGACCCCCACGTACCGCAGGAGAGAGACGCATCTCGCTCCGTTCGCAGAGTTCATGATCAACCGATCGTGGCCTATGCGGGCAAGTCCCAACACAAACCTCGTTCCGAGCGATCGGAGGTCCCATGCTGAACTCACGCATCATCTACAATCTCAAGTTCGTTCGACGCCCAAAACACACTGCTCCCGCGATGGAGACCGTCCGCGAAGTGATCGCGCTCTTCACGGGCCGCATCACCGTCGACGATGCCGACAATCTCAACTTCACGAACATTGTGGAGTTCGATCCGGTGGACGAAGCCGCTCGCACGGACTTCATCAACGAAGTGAACCGCCGAGCGAACGGCGTGTTCACCGTGGGATCGTGGAAGCAGAAGATCGAGGACCTCGAAGAAGAACCCGAGGAAGAGTGAAGGACCCCACGCACGAGGAGCAAGAGACGCATCTCGCTCCGCCCGCAGAGTTCATGATCAACCGATCGTGGGTTGTGCGAGTAAAATACAAAACCGCCACCGAGATTCTCGGTGGCGGTTTTGATTTTCTACTGCAGAATGTCTGCAATGTCTGTTACCGATGCCTCAACGGCATCTGGATCAAAGTCGCTCGTACTGTTGATGTCGTCGCCAAAGGTGTAGTTGCCGTGGAAGGCATCGCTAATGTCGTCAATCTGCGTGTTCCAATCGCTCCCCCAGATGCTCTTTGCTACTTCTTCACTTGCAATACCACGAAGCTCTCCCGCTTCTCCAACCGCATACACGGTGTTCACCGTAATGAACTTCACCATAGTTGTGCCCGGGTGATACGTCACATTCAATCCAAGCACGGTTGATGACAAGAAGTCTTCTGTAACCACAATGACGTCGTCAAAATTGCTGTACCAGGTAAGGTACACTTTCTCATTCGGGAATGCATGGCGCTTACCGTCGTAGTAATACACGGCGTGGCACGGATCCTCTGCATCCGGGCTCGTTCCACACGCAAGCTTAATCAATGTTCCAATATCCGCCTCATTCACCGCAGTTCCCTCTTCCTCAGAAACCGCTGCACTTACCGTAATGGTCGACGACGCACCACGAGTAGCATTCCCTGCAGCATCAACGCAATACGCATTTGCTACAGCGTCTCCAGCCGCAGTAAATGTGTACGAACGGGATGCGTAGCCTCCAGAAATCGTCATCGAACCAATATTCGTACTATTCACGTACAACGTGCACGTACCCATACCACCAGAATCCGCAACCGACGCATACAGCCGAACCGCAGTGTCTTCCGTTGCGGTTAACGGCGTAATTGCACCCACGGTTGGCGCAACCCTGTCCGTTGTCGTTGCCGCAGCAGCAGCAACCGTTACTGTCGTCGTAGACCCTGTTCCAACATTTCCAATCACGTCGCCACACCACGCATACACCGACAGTGTTCCACTGGATGCCGAGGTGTAGCTCCGTGTGTACGTGGATGACGTGGACGACAATGCCGTCATCGCTCCCTGCGCATTTCCATCCACCATCAAATAACACCCATAAATTCCAGAAGCATCCGTTGCCGTTACCGAGAATGTTGTTGCAGTATTCTGCGTTGCCGTTGTTGGTGTAACCGATCCCACCGTTGGACCCGTTGCATCGGTCGAGGCTACAGAAACAACGACGGTTGCCGTCGCGCCTGTGCCAGTATTCCCCGCCGCATCAAGGCATGTCGCATAGCCCGTATACGATCCTGCGGTATCGAACATCGCAGAAACCGATGCTGTTCCAGAACTCAACGCCATTGCTACCGTTCCGTCGTCGGTATGCATTGTACAGCTCACGACCCCAACGTCGTCGCTATAACTCACGCTGAATGTCTTTGCCGAGCCTGCAACCGCAGTTAACGGAGAAGGCGTTCCAACGGTTGGCGCCGTCGTATCGGTGGATGCCGCAGAAACAGTAATTGATGTTGTTGAGCCTGTGCCAATATTCCCCGACGTGTCTGTACACACAGCATAGGCCGACAACGTTCCAGCTGCAGAAGGCGTGTACGAACGCGTTGCCATTCCCGTGGTCATCGTCATCGCCCCCTGGCTCACGCCACCAACGTACAGATAGCATGATGAAACACCAACCGACTCGGTAACAGACGCGCTCAATGATGCAACAACTCCCACAGTTGCAGTGACTGGAGTAATCGAGCTCACTACTGGCGCTGTGGTATCCGCACCAGACGACACCACTGTTACCGTCGCCGTTGCTCCCGTACCAGTATTTCCGGCAGCGTCGCCACAGAGTACATACATCGAATGTGAACCTGTGCTACCGAATGTCGTTGAATATGTCGCCCTTCCAGAATTCAATGTCATCGCATACGGGCTTCCCCCATCGAAAAGCGTACAGCTCGTTACCGCAATGTCGTCGCTATATGTCGCAACCAATTCTATCGTTTCATCTACAACAACCGATGTTGGCGTCACCGACCCCACCGTTGGCGCAGTGGTGTCTGAACTTGTCGTCGAAACCGTAAACGTGAGGCTCGATGTTGTTCCGTTATTTCCCGCCGCATCAACAGCGATCACGGTGACCGTATGACTTCCAGCAGAAAGCGCAGCTGTTAAAGCGTAAGTATTCACGTCGCCCATGTTCGTGTACGTCCCAGAACTATCCACATCAATCGCGTACGACGCAATAGACGATTCGTTGTCTGTAGAATCTGTCCAGGTAAATTCTGGAGTAGTGTCTGTTGTTGACGTGCCGCCGGTTGAGAGCGCAAGGCTTCCAACGGCCGCTGGCCCGTATGCGTCGAGCGCAAAGATGACTCCGTTTGCACCCACCACAAATCGCCTACCAACCGCGAAGTTTGCCGCGCCACCAAGTTGTGCTGCGCTTGGCATAGTTTCTTCCGTCCATGTTGATCCGCCGTTTCCAGTGATGTTCACCGTCCCCTGACCTCCGGACACTAAACACAAAGACGACGTTGTACATGAGAGATCAACAACCGCTTCACCACTTCCAAAGCCCGAAAGTGTTTGCGCGATAAACGTTGCGCCATCAGTTGTTTTCTTCACCAACCCGCTTGTTCCGCCAATAAATGCAATTGTCGTCGACATTGCGTCTACAGCATAAATCGATTCCGTTGTGCCCGTCGTGAGCGCCGTCCACGCCGCTCCACTATTGGTGGTCTTGTATGCAACGCCGTTTGCTCCAGCGACGTACACCGTACTGGATGAATACGCATCGATCGAGTACATGCTTGTTCCACCAAGTCCTGAACTGATGTCCGACCACGTTGCGCCACCATCGGTGGTTTTAAATGCTACACCATTTGTTCCGGTAATGTATGCAATAGACGACGTCGCCATCGAGACGCTATACAGCGTTTCTGTTGTTATTCCCGTAACACTCGACCACGTTGCGCCACCATCGATAGTTTTTAAAATGAGCCCGCTTGCGCCAACAGCGATACCAACCGTAGCTGAATACATATCAACACCAACAATAGCCGCTGTTGTGCCTGATGTTCCCGTCGTCCACGTCTTATGATCTGTTGTTCTGATAACGGCTCCGTTCATTCCTACTGCAACGCAAACGCTGGACGTTCCACAATCCATCCCAAACAACGTCTGTGTTGTTGGCGATGGAATCGCTACCCAGCTCTGAGCATATGCGATACTCGCCGAACTAAAGACCGCAATTCCGCACAAAAGGCCCGTGACACTTTTCCGAAACCCAAAGAGAGTATTAGCATTCATATATCGCAAGTATATCGCGATAATGAATGCTGGACGAAAGTTATCCCGACACTGTTATTCGTCAATTTCCTTCAAAAACCAGCTCGTCAAGGTGCTCACGGCCCACGTTAAAATTCCTACCATCAACGCCGGCATAAACCCCGCCACCGTTACACCCTTCACAAACGTCGCCATAAACCACACCAGCGCGCCGTTAATCACAAAGGTAAACAAGCCGAGCGTTACAATATTGACTGGCAGCGTAAGAATAACGAGGATTGGGCGAATCACCGCATTGAGCAATCCCAGAACAAGGGCTGCTACAAGCGCCGAGTAAAAGCTCGACACGTGAAAACCGGTGATGATCTGTGTTGCGGCAAGCAATGTAAGCGCATTGATGAACCAGCGAAGAATGAGTTTCATAAGGGAAGGTTAAAGCGGTTAAGATGGTTAATCGGCTTCGCCTTGGTTAAGGCTGCCGTCAAGATCGGCGAATTTCTTTTTGAGCGTCACGACCGTGTTTTCCACGTCGGCAAGCTTCTCCTTGAGCATCTTTGCCAGCTCAAGCCCACGCTCAAACTTCTTCACGCCCTCATCAAGATCCACGTTCTGCGTCTCGAACCACTCGGTAATGGATTCGAGCTCCTGAAACGCATCGGCGAACGATATTTTTTTCGACATAGGCTACAATAGTGATTCTTGAACGGCACTCATCTCTACTTGCGCACGGATCTCTCCCTCCCCTAATTGTATGGTGAGACGGTCTCCGGGAGCAACATCGCGTGACGATTTGAGAATTTTCCCCGCAGATCGTACCAATGCGTAGCCACGTTTTAATACTTCGCGCGGATCAATACTCTTCAACACACGCTCAAGCTCCGTAATCGATCGTGAACGCTCGCCGATAACCACCTTCATTCGACTGTCGATCGTCTGAACGCGGCGATCGATGTGTTCCACGGTAGCAATAAGGCTTAATCGGAATCGCTCAAATGCGTAGCCGAATCGGCGCGTCACGTCGTTCATGGATTGGAGTAATCGCGCAAGCGAGCGGTCGAAGATACTCAATGCGCGGTCGATGGCGTGTGATCGATCATCGATTTCGTACTGCAATCGGTCACCAATACGATCAGCGCTCATCGCGACACTCACCGCAATCTCTCGCCGGTCTGGAACCACACGCTCTGCAGCATTGCTCGGCGTTGAGGCGCGAACATCGGCAACAAAGTCGCACAATGATTCATCGCGTTCGTGGCCAACGCCCACCACCACCGGAACCGCACTCTGAAACACTGCACGAACAACAGCTTCGCTATTAAATGCGTGTAAATCCTCAAGACTCCCTCCCCCGCGAGTCAGAACGATCACTTCAGGTCGGTTCTCGATCGGAAGTGCATTGAGTTGTGCGAACGCGCCAAGAATTTCTTGCACCGCGTCTTTGCCCTGCACGGTCACGGGAACGTGCATTACCGTTACGCCGCTCCAACGGTTCCGAAGGATTCGAAGAAAATCACCGTATGCTGCGGCTTCGCCAGACGTGATGAGTCCGATGCGCTCAGGGAACCGGGGAATTGATCGCTTACGTGCCACTTCGAACATCCCCTCCAGTCGAAGCTTCTCTTTCAGCGCGAGGTACGCCTTTTGCAGTGCGCCCTCACCGACCAGTTCAATGGCCGTCACGTTCAGCGTAAACTTTCCAAATCGTTCAAACACTTTCGATGTTCCCGTTACGTGTACGCGCATACCGCTTTGCAGCGGGACATTCAACGCGAATACCGTCATGAAACACGAAATCTTTGCTTCCGCTTTTTCGTCCTTTAAATCAAAATTCACCCACTTCCCCTGGCTTACCTTAAACTCGACAACTTCACCTTCAATCACCATGCCCTCATGAGGGATGGTGCGAAGGGCGTGATTCACGAGCCCAAGATAATCAGAAACTGAAATGACAGCGGGAGCCATAGGTTATGGCGTTGGTTCAGTATTCAAAATTTCTAACGCTTTCTTCGCAACCTCACCGATATCCTCTCCCCCATTTATGGGGGAGTTGGAGGGGGCTTCGGCGGGAGCCTGAACCGGCTCCGGCTCGGTTACTTTTCTCGCCTCTGCCTGCATCACTACAGGATTCTGTCTCAGAAGGGCATTAAAGCGCTGTGCGGGAGTCATCTCTGTTGAAAACATGGAGCCGCCGGTTGCACGCTCAAAGATGTACAGTCCAACGCAAACCAACATTACAAGACCAAACAAATATCCGTACCATGGCTTCCATGGCTTCGGCGCTCCTTCCAACGGATTCTTGAGCAATCGATTCATGATCATAGGACTTTGAGAACTTTCTAATTTTAGGCTAGTTTCGATGAACGACGAGCAAAGTTTTCGAGATGTACTTCTCGGTACATCGAGAAAATTTGCGATGGCGTGAGTCGAAAATAGACAAAATTAGGAAGTTCTCTGCTTTGCCCACTGACGAACCACCCATGTCGCGCGTACGTCGTCTTCATTGTAGCGCAACACGTCGTTGAGCATCTCGCGATTTCCGGTACGCAACCAGTCCTCGTACCACAATACCGAGTTCAATCCAGACGCGTCGTCGTGCCGCCAACGAAAGCCGAGGAACTGCGCGATGTCTTTCAATGAATAAAACGACAACGGGAAAATCACCGCCTCGCGCAAACGCTCGAGAACATCCACCGATCGCTCTGCAAGGTCGTCAACAAATCCTTCTGGCGCGCCGTGACGCTCCGCCATCAGCCGAAATACGTCTTGTTCGTACCATCCATAGTGATACACCGGAATACCCGGGCGCGACTCCATGAATGCCACGAATGCATCCCACGCCGCCTTTTCCTCGTCCTGCTTTTCTGCAAGGAACGTGTGGAATTCATCGCCTTGGCCGTGCACATCGAGCACACCAAAAAGGTAGTGCAAATCACGAAGCGGATCAGCCTCGATATCAACGACGAGTGCGTCGTCAGTTTTTGGGAAGTCGACTTTTCCGAGGACGACCGGTTTGCCGTCGAGCAGTGCCTTCGCGCCGAGAATGAGGAATTGCAGACGTTCTTGTGTAACACCAGGAACACTGCGAGCAAGGAGATCCGCGTTCCGCGTTGAGAGCTGTGTAACCGTGGTGATTCCTGCATCGTTCAACGCCGTCACCTCGCTGCGCCAAATGCGGTTCATGCGCGACAAATGATCATTCGCAATTGTTTCCTTTTTGCATTCATCGAACCACGGGGATTGTTTGCAATCTGATGTGAGGAAATGTGGTTCGCGAATACCTTCGAGAATGCGTTCAATGCCATCGAGGGTGAGGCGGAATTTCGTTTGATACTCCTCGAGGACGTAGGCCTCGACGGTTCCATCGGGCCGCATGATGTATCCCTGTTTTGGCTTCATGCCCTGAATGCCGCGAAGCACCTCGGCGTAAAACGCGCCCTGCACACAGTATTCATCTTTCAAATGACGAGAACGCTTAATGTCGCAGGCAACGTAGTAGTACTCTCCAAAAGTCGATTTCCCAGAAACGCGTTCGAAAAGATCGGGTTTTGCAACCCAGTGTCCGTGAATAAGCACGCCACCATAAATCGACTGCGCACCCTGCTTCATGAGCTCAAGCGTTTTCGCGCACGCCTCCTCTTCCGATTCCGCTGAAACTTCAATGGATTTTCGGGTCACCAAAATTGCGCGCTCTTGCTCCTGGATCAAGGCGTCGTCTTGCACTCGCGCTCGCATTGCGTCTTCTCGGTGCGGCAATGTTGCGTCGTACCAAATCCACGACGGACACTTGAGATAACGATAAAAGCTTTGCTTGGTGATGCGTTTGGACATGAGGGCAGTGTACAGGACTACGCCTTGAAGGTGAATAAATCTTCGATTTTCACCCGCAAATACGCCGCGAGCCGAAATGCGGTGAACAATGAGGGTTGCGCAGTGCCCTTTTCAATAGCGGCAAGCGCCTGACGACCAATGCCGATTTCTTTTGCAAGATCGGTCTGCGAGATCGGAATGAGAATACGATACGAATACACGCGGGAAATGAATTTGATTTTCTTTTGAGAAGATGGGGCGTGCATAGAAGCGATCTGAACCTGATCCTTTAAAGGGTTGTGAGGGGCTTATGCTGACATGTGCATCATCGGCGAT
This sequence comes from Patescibacteria group bacterium, assembly GCA_038064675.1. Lineage (GTDB taxonomy): Bacteria > Patescibacteriota > Patescibacteriia > UBA9934 > UBA9934 > CAIKHN01. The sequence continues at coordinate 194,955 of JBBTSM010000003.1, forward strand.
CCCCATATTCCGACCTGAGGTGCCTCGATTTTCGATTTCGCCGATGTCGTGTTGACACAACATTTCATTCGCGAAAACGCCAATGATTTTCACAATCAGATGTCGTGTCGACACGACATCTACAATATCACAAAACACACACGCCAAGATCGCCGATCGTGTCGTGTCACACCCATCCTGCTCACACCCCATCCCTCCCAACCTATTCCAAGGTCAGTTCGAACGCGCCTTATCTCTCTCTTCCGCCCCCAGCGTCATTGCACTATTCAATATCATCGCCACAGAGACCGATGATCCCGGTTTCCGTACAATCGTAGACCAGGATGGCTGTCCACCGTCAGCGCCGTTCACCATAAGCGATTCATTCCAGTCAAGAACATGTTCAACGCCCTTCGGAAAAAGCGCCTCCAAAAATTCTCGTGATCTTCCAATGCCGCGAATATCATGTTTATCCTCAGAGCGATGAAAGAGAGAGTACATTCCACCGGGTTTCAATTTGGTAAATGCAGCCGCAATAAATGCTCGTTTCGCGTCGTCGTCCAAGGATTCCAACGACCCGTGGTCTGCAATCGCCGCAAGCGATTCATTCGCAATGAGCTCAAAGTCCGTCGCGGAATATGCATCTAATATCTTTCCTTCTTCTTTTGCTGCCTGAAGAAGTGTCTCGAGCGTCGAATGCTGCTGCGGAGCTCGCTCCTTACTTGAGGTGTTCTCAAAACTCTCCGTTCCAAATACTGGATCATTCATATGTCGCTACTGTATCACAACAAAACACGAGGCGAACCTCGTGTTTTGGATATCTTTTATTGCGCGTCTTCAACCATCACTTTTGTTACGATTTGATTTTCCACTGGCCAATCGTGCGATTACAAAATTCCCGCAGCACGAACACAGTCAAAATCTTTTTGTACAACCGAGTGCAATGGCGATGGCAATGTATCAAGGGTAAACCAGCCAATCTCATCAATCTTGTGCGGTTCACCATTTTTTACCTCGGAAGGATCGACGCGAACGGCGAATGTGAGTGCAACCCAGTGCGTTGGAGTTCCATCGTTGTCTCTCAAAACATTATGCGTCCCGCACAACGTCACGTCTTTCGCTATTGCGCAGTACTCTTCGAAGACTTCCCGACGAACAGTCTCCTCAAAATTCTCGCCAAATTCGAGCGCGCCTCCCCCGCAATCCCACCGTCCGTGTTCATCTCGCGCGTTCGTGCTTCGCTTTTGCAGAACAAACTTTCCATCACCATCATGACATACAAAACTACACGCAACGCCAATGCAATCCACGCCACGCTTTAGCCCTATTTTTGTTGCGTCGTCGGTCATATGCGACGATACTATCACAAAGGCGAGGCACAGTGGCCTCGCCTTTGCTGTTTATTGAATGTCCTCAACCGTCACCTTCGTCATCACTTGGTTCTCTACTGGCCGATCGTGCGCACCGGTTTTGGTTGCAGCGATTGCGTCTACCACATCCATGCCCGATGTCACTTCCCCAAAAATGCTGTACGCATGTGGCAGCGGAACGTCTTTGTGCATAATAAAGAACTGGCTGCCATTCGTATTTGGCCCGGCATTTGCCATTGCCACTGTTCCGCGAGTGTAGGTATGGGTATCAGCGAGTTCGTCCGAGAATTTGTATCCCGGGCCACCAGAACCTGTTCCCGTTGGATCACCGCCTTGAATCATGAAATCGCTAATCACGCGATGAAAAATCAATCCGTCGTAATAACCGTTGCTCGCCAAATACACAAAGTTCGAAACGGTCTTTGGCGCAGTATCGTCGTACAATTTGAACACGATATCGCCCTGTGCTGTCGTGAGGCGAATCTGCTTATTGTGAATCTGCTCTGCAGGAAGCACGCCTGGGAATGACCATGTTTTCGTTTCCACAACGGGGGTAGGTGATGAAGAGTCTTGTACCACAGGAGTTGTACCCGATGGAGCCGACGTTGTGCAACCCGCGCCTAAGAGCCACAAAAACCCAGCGGTGATGATCAAAGAATGTTTCACAGAATTACTTTAATTGCGACGTGAGTGTTTGCACCTTCGCTTGCTGAATGCGAAGCGCGTACACCGACGTGAAGAGTACTGCAGAAAGCGAAAAGACCAAAACAAGCAAAAGCGCCATCAGTTCCATGCTTCCTGCTGGAAGTGCGTGGCAGCTTTGGCACAAATTATGATGACGAGCTGGCGCAACCACCGGAACAACGTGCGATGCCGACGAGAACGATCGCGCACGACGAGGTGCTGCAGCTGGTTTTTTTGATGAGGCGCGTGTTGCCATAAGAAAAAGTTGATGATGGATGCCAAAAGTATATCACTCCCTCGCGCGAAGTTCTTCCCCAGTCGCGCATCCCGTTCCGTCTGCCGACACCACCCATTCACCAACCAACGTAAACTCTACGAGAGTATCCACATCATCAACAGGGACAAATAGCGTTCTTACCGAGGATGAAAATTCACTGTGATCCCCGGCACCAATGTTCCCACCGCATCCACCATACTCTCCAAAACCTTCCAATCGGACCGGAACACCATCAGGCAATGTATATGCAAGCGAAATACCATATCCCCGCGTACTGTTCGGTGCCCTCACCCGAAGAAGAGTGCCAAACGTCGAGAGCATGATCGGTGCAGAAATCTTTGGCGTAATACCTAAAGCAAAGTCACCAAGCGTCGACACACGCACAGCTAAAACATCGTCAGTATCCGCGACCACGTCGTACAATCGTTCCCACATGCCAAGCGACACATCAAACCAATACACCGCCGTTGCGTCCAGAGTTCCTGCAGTTGCCGAGCGCTCAAAGGAAAGAATAATCGGCGCATCATGCTGCACGTTGGTTGGCGCAACGTGATACACATGGCTCACGAGCGGTATTGCAACCGTCGCCGTATTGTCGACCACCACCGAAAAATCATTCGCGGTTCGCGAAAGCCCAGTAATCGTTACCACGCCGTCATCGCTCTTCACCTCTCGTGCTTCCGGCTCCTTTGCCACAATAAACCACACCGTCATTCCCAAAACGATCACTGCAAAAATTCCAAAAATTCCTCGAATCGATTTCATGACGTCATTATACAACGTCTTCCCACGGCAAACCGGTTCTGCCGAACATGCCATACGTGGAACACGATGCGTAGATTGGTTTTCGAAGCTGCAGGCGCTCGACGATGGCTTCTGGACGGAAATCAAAACGCTTCTTTACTTCATCGGTAAGATCGTCGCCGCTGCCCGATCGCGCCGAGAGTACCAATGGCTCCGCGATGCCGAGCGCGTACATCGCCGTAATCAACACATTCGATGCGATACCCTCTGTCACCAACGTCTTTGCCGCAAAGCGCGCCATGTAGGTTCCGGAACGTCCTGGTTTCAACGGATCTTTTCCCGCAAGTCCCATGCCGCCATGTGGCAACAATCCGCCATAAGAATCGGCGAGAACCTTTCGCCCAGACACGCCAGCGTTCGCACCGAACCCACCTTTGGTAAACGATCCACCAGAGTTCACCAAAATCTTCACGTCATCCATCGACGGCAACGATGGCACGATAGCTTCTTCGACGATCTGCGACTGCACAATCGACAATTCCATCGTTGGGTCGTGCTCAACAATCACGGTGACGGCGCGAACGCGATCACCGTCGGTAGCGAGTTGTACTTTTCCGTCTGGTCGCAACCACGAAAACCGCGGATCGCTTTGGCGCAGCATATCAATGCGACGGGCAATCACATTGGCATACACCACACTTCGCGGCAACATCTCTCGCGTTTCTTTCGTTGCGTATCCATGAACAATCGCCGTGCCCTGCGCGCCACCACGCACCATCGTTCGCGCAGAATCTTCTGTTGGCTTATCGAGGTTCACGAAAAGCTCAATTGCATCGGTGTATCCCGCGGCCGCGTACACTGCTTTCCCAACCGCAGCAGCATCAAAATCTGCGCGCGAATCCACCACACCGCCAAGCATCACCATGCCGTTGCTTCCCAACGCCTGTACATCCATCCGCGTTAACGGATCACGACGCAAATACTCATCGAGGACGGACTCGACGATCTGATCGCACACTTTATCTGGATGTCCGGCAAGAGGTGCTTCGACGACTTTGAGCATAAAAAGAGATACCAAGAGACTACCACAAAACGTTATCCACACCGAGAGCCTTGTGTTCGTCTTCTGTTCGGCTATGATACGAACATAACACGAATGCCTATGTCCATTCTTCCACCACTCACCAAGAAACAACGCGAAGTCCTCGACTGTATTGAAGGCTTTGTGAAGGACAACGGCTATACGCCATCCTATCGCGAAATCGCTGAACAGCTCGGCCTTTCGTCCCCAGCCACCATTCACCAGCACATCAAAACGCTCTGCGAAAAAGGCATCATCAATACCGGCGACAGAGGAGAAGCGCGAAGTATCGAGCTCGTGGAGCCAGAACGCATGTCCCCTCTCGCCATTATGCTCCCATTGGCCGGGCTTATCACCGCCGGCGAACCCATCGAAGCTGTGGAGCAGAACGAGGCTATGGCCATTCCCGCAGACTTCGTGATGGACCCAATGAACTCATACATTCTCAAAGTGAAAGGACGATCAATGATTGAAGATGGCATCTTCGACGGCGACTATGTGGTGGTTGAGCGAAATCCCTCACCAAAGAATGGAGACATCGTGGTCGCGCTCCTTGATAACGCCTACGCTACACTCAAGCGCTTCTATCGCGAACGTGATCACATCCGTCTCCAACCCGCCAACAGCACCATGCAACCAATCATCGTCAAAGGAGATTTAAACATTCAAGGAATTGTCCGAGCCGTGATGCGACGTTTTTCTACAATCTAAACCTTCATCGAGCAATCTATGAACTCTATCGCGATTCGTCACTACAATGTGACGGCTGCTTATTGCACCTCGCCTTTCAACACCAAGCGCCACGAAGTTGCAAAACAGATTCGTCAGTTCCTCAATCTTCGCCGATTCCGGAAGCATATTCGCTCATTCGCGCCATTACGTCTTGCGTAACACCTATGCCTGTTCACGAACTCCTCAACGAACCCGTCGATGTCCGTGTCGAGTTTGCGGGAAAGCGCGTTCGTCCAACGCACGTGCATTGGGGAAAGAAAACGTATGTCATGAAAAAGGTGAACCTCGTGCACGGCACAAACGAAGGCGAAAAACGCATCTATTACTTCTCTGTTTCCGACGACACATCGTTTATGAAACTTCGTTTAGACACTGGGGCTTTAGCGTGGAGCATTGTTGAATTTTATAGCGAATAAATATGAACACCCGTCGGAGGACCGGAAATCGTTTTACCTTTTCGCTCAGCGAAATTCTCTCGTCACACATCCAAAAAGCCCGCAAACACCGCGCCATCCTCAAACCGCGCACCCAAGCACGACGGTTTGAGAATAATCTTCGTCTACCGTTAGCGCTACTGAATCGGGAGTGACGCGAAGCGAACGATTCAACGGGTGGCGCCGAGGGAGGCCCCCGTACGGAGCGCAACGAGCGCCGCACAAACTCGATGCTTACGCAAAGGGTTCACGTGCGAGCTGAGCACCGTAACGGGGTCCGAGGCGACAGGACCCGTTGATGAGTGAGAGAAGCCTATGTCTCGATTGATTCTGCACATTGATTTCAATTCATTCTTTGCGTCCGTTGAGGCGCAGGCAAATCCTTTTCTTCGTGGAAAGGCGTTTGCGGTTGCCGGCAAAGGCAAAGGGAGAATCGATCGCGAGGCAGGGGCGATCCAAGGAAAACGAACGTCCATCAGCGAGCTCTCCCATTCACGGTCGGTCGTCACCACCGCGTCGCGCGAAGCCAAAAAACTTGGTGTCAAAACCGCGATGACAACGCACGAGGCGCAGCGCATCATCCCAAATCTCCCCATCATTCCCGGCGATCCTCGAAAGTACGCTGAGGTTACACATCGATTCCTCAAAATTCTTCGAACACACTGCGACGCCGTTGAGCAGTTTAGTGTTGACGAAGCGTTTGCAGATATTACCACCGTTGCCGCAGACAAATTTGGCGCGATTCTTCTTGCGCAAATTCTTCGGTCGAAGATCGTCGAAACCATTGGCGAAGCGTGCACAGCGTCCATTGGTATTGGCCCGAATAAAGTTATCGCAAAACTTGCGAGCGAGCTTGTAAAACCAAATGGATTTACTTACGTCGATCCTTCCGAGGTGGAGTCCTTTGTTGCCGCGCGCGATCTTCGCGACATCTGCGGTATCGGCCCCCGGCTTGGCAAACGCCTCACCAACCTTGGCATCACCACCATTCTGCATCTTCGTGCAGCGCCGATGGATCGCCTCATCGCCGAATTCGGTCCGCACACCGCGGAGTTTCTCTGGAACGTTTCGCGCGGGATTGGCGATGATGTGGTTGTCGATTCCGAAGACGATCCAAAGTCCGTCGGTCATTCCTACACATTCCCCCACGGACTTGAAACCGATCAGGAAGTTCACGACAACCTTCTTGCACTCGCCGACATGGTTGCGCAACGTTTACGAAATCAGAATCTCTTCGCAACCCACGTGAGTCTCTTTGCGCGATACGAAGACGGCGGCGGATCCGGAACAAGCGCCCAGCTTCCAGAAGCAACCAACGACGGCCTCACACTCTTCGAGCACGGATTCCGATCGCTTCTTCCTATCATCGATCTCGATCGCGGCATCCGCCTGCTCGGAATCAGCGCAACGCACTTCGCGGAAAAGATTCCCTCCCTCATTCCCGAACACAACGAACGCTACGATCGCTGTATTTCCGCCCTCGACCTCATCGCTAAAAAGTTTGGCACCGGCGCCTGGCACAGAGCAAGCACCCTGAATACGGTTTTCCTAGAACGAGTTAGTGGGTGGCATTATGATCATGAGTAATCTAATTTAGTCATCCCCGCGTAGGCGGAGATCCATCTTTCAACAACGAACACTCTGGATCCCCGCCTACGCGGGGATGACGGCTTCATAAAACGAGTTACAGAGAAACGGTCGGCGCGAATCTCCCCATCAGCTCCGCTTTCTCAAGAACATGGTCCGCCATTGCATCGATGCACTCGACTTTCGTTGCGCCCTCAGAAAGATCGAGAAGTATATCGATCGCATACACCGTAAAGAAATAGCGATGCTCCTTGTCCGGCGGTCGAGGTCCACCGTATCCAAGCTCACCCCGAGTTCCTTTGCCCCTGATTCCCTCTACGCTCCAATGTTCTGGAATATCGCAAACGTTCGGCGAAAGATTAAACACCACCCAATGGTCCCACACCGGAATCCCCACAGCTTCTGGAATATCCGGATCATCCATCGTGAGCACAAGCGACACAGCCTCCTCGGGAACATCCTCAATACGCAACGGCGGATTCACATTCTCGAAATCCCTGCCATACTTTTTAGGGATCATTTCCCCATTTTCGAAGGCTAAGCTCGTAATCTTCATATGTACACGCCTTATTTTTTCTCTTTCGAAATGTACTGACCAAGCAATGCATCGGAAATACCCTTCATTCCCGAAACAGAACGTTTCGCGAACGGCGTATTACCAAAGACTTTTTCAAGATCTTCTGGAGTTCGTGACCTTGCCGCCAGAAGAAACGCTTCGGCTGGATACATTGGAAAATGAACGCCGTAGGCAAACGAGAACAATAATGCCCTTGGAATGTGATAATTATTCGTAACAATAGCCGCACTCAATTTCGAATACTTCGAATGCTCGGCTATCGCACTCATATTCCCCTCTGTGCTCGGCGCGGACACAAGATATTCAACCGCGTCGCTGGAGACTCCGTAGTCGCAAATAAGCATTTGCACAATAGCAAATGCCCTGTTCACGACATCATTTTCACCAATCGTTTCATCTCCACCAGCTATATACAATTTCTTTGTAAATCCGAGCTCAAGGAGGCACACAAATCCCGCAAGCCTCAATTCGAAGTAATAATTATCTTCGGGACTTCCTGAATATTTCGGTTTAAAACCGCTTTTCGTCTCTGCGCGTTCAACATTAAAAGCAAGACCGTAGGCAATATCAAACGTATGTTTCGCGTCCATATATATTCACACTACCACCCAAGCCGCTCATCTCCAATCCCTGTATAAAACCAAATCGTTGATTGAATTCATGATCGCCGGGCCAACCTATTGCGACTCTCTAACATCATTTATTTGATTTGCGCTCGAAAGTCCGCATCATTTTGATGAATAAAACTCCCAATGTCAGCGTTTTCAAGAATGTGATATCCACGCTGAATATACTGATCTTTTACTTTCACCTGACCTCCCGGCGATGCGGCGTTCAGTTCTTGAACGTGCAGAAGACTGTCAGTAGCAAAGGTATACATATACCAATCAGTCAAACCACCGTCTCTTTCATTTCCACAATATAGCCACAGTTCGGCATCGCTTAAATAGCGCTCAGCGCTCATATGATCAATTGCGCAATACACTCCGGTGTCAGTAGTTGACGACGCGAATAAACCAAACTGATGTACGGAGAGTCTATTGAAGCTTCTGATGATCTTTTGATCTTCGTATCTCGCCATACCAAAAATGAGCTCGTCACAATCTCCATCACATCCAAGATATTCCGATGAAATTTGTTCGAGCTTCGGTCTGGCCATGATATAAGCGATAGTGCCGTCCTCAATATCGCGGCAAAGATATCGAAGTTCAAAGCCAACGTTTATAAAATCCGTATTTCCGAAAAGCGCATCGTAAATAGACTGCATTTCTTCACCACTAGCCTCAACAGATGAGGCGCATGGCCCGATCGCGCTCAAAGCGTCTTGAAAGTTCAGAGTGCTTTCACTCGATTCTCGGTAGCGCATCGCTGAGTAGACGCAAACGCCAACGAGAGCAGTTCCAACAATAATATTCGACTTCCACCGAGCAAAACGAGGCGACGATTTCTTCATAAAATACCACCTCAAATCTCTTCTTCAATCTCCAACAACCGATTGTACTTACACAATCGCTCGGATCGTGATGGGGCGCCGGATTTGATGAATTCGGCGTTGACGGCGACAGCGATGTCGGCAATGGAAGTGTCCGTGGTTTCGCCGGAGCGATGGGAAATGATCACCTTATAGCCATTTTCTCGAGCAAGTCCGATCGTTTCCATGGTTTCCGAAAGGGTTCCAATTTGATTTGGTTTGATAAGGATCGCGTTCGCAACGCCGGAGTCGATTCCGCGGTGCAGACGACGCGCATCGGTAACGAAAAGATCGTCACCGATGAGCAACATCTTTTTGCCAAGACGCTTCGTCATCTCTTCCCAATCTTCCCACGCGTCTTCCGCCAAACCATCCTCAATGCTTATCATTGGGTACTTCTTGCTCCACGCATCGTACAAGTCGATCATCTGCTTTGCGGTGCACTTTCGTTTGTCCGTGGAAAGCTCGTACTTCTTTGTTTTTTCGTTAAAAAACTCGCTTGCCGCAACATCAATACCGAACCCGATTTCCTTTCCAAGTTTATATTTTGCCTTCTTCACCGCCTGCACAAGGTACTCAAGCGCAGACTCTGTTCGGCCAACGTCTGGTGCGTAACCGCCTTCGTTGCCAACATCTGTATCAAGCCCGTCGGCATGAAGCACATCGCCGAGCATATGGAAGATTTCACTTCCTGCTTGGAGTTTGCGTGAGAATGTGGAGAATCCATGAGGAATGATAATGAACTCCTGCATGTCGAGATTCGTGTCTGCGTGCTGTCCGCCGTTGAAGACGTTCAAGAGCGGGGTCGGAAGTTTGAATTTCGATAGTCCGATATCGTAGGTTTCACGGAGGTACGCATACAACGGCATACGCGCGCGACGCGCGCCGGCGTGTGCAACTGCGAGCGATACGCCGAGAATGGCATTGGCACCAAGACGCTTTTTATTGTCCGTTCCGTCGATGATACACATCGATTCATCAATTCCTCGCTGGTCTGCAACATCGCGACGGCGAAGTGACGGACCAATGATGTCGTTCACATTACGCACTGCTCTCCGCACACCAAGCCCGCGGTAGCGCTTTTTGTCGCCATCGCGAAGCTCTACTGCTTCGTGAACGCCTGTTGATGCACCGCTCGGCACCGCCGCATGTCCACGCGTTCCATCGCGAAGCATTACCGACACATGCACCGTCGGGTTGCCGCGCGAATCTAAAATTTCATGCGCGTGAATTGCATCAATGCGTTCAAGCATAGTTAGTTCAGTGCGTACGTAATCGAAACCGTCATTTCAATGTCTTGTGATCCAACTTCCACCGAAGGTGCAACTGATGCCGACTTTGCGCTATCTGCTGCGAGCATTCCGTAATACGGCATTGGCGATCCTCCCTGGCTTTCGTTGTAGCTCACTACACGACCGAGTCTGCCACCCATCGATTTCGCGATACTTGCTGCCTGAACCTTCGCCTTTGCGATTGCTTCATCGCGAGCCTCAGCGATGGTTGCGGTTTCGTCATCAACTTCATATCGAATACTCGAAACTGATGTTGCGCCGTTCTTTGGGCCAACATCGAGCACGCTAGACGTAAGATCGGTATTCCGAATCTTCACCGTGAGCGATTGTGTCGATTGATAACCAGTGACTACCGCCGGGCTTACGTCGTAGTCGTACACTGCAGACGTATCAAACGACGATGTCTGGATATCTGCATCTGGAATGCCAACGGCCTTAATCGCCTCTAGCACCGTGGTCATCGTTGTTGATGCGGCGTTCTGCGCCTCCGTCGCCGTAGCTCCCGTTTTCGTCACCGTCACATCTGTCGTTGCGATATCTGGAACAACGCTTGCTTTACCAGACGCGCTCACGGAAATCGTTGGCGCAGAAAGATCGCTAAACCCAACGCGCGAATATTCGCGCATAGTTTTCTTAATTTCCGCACCAGTCCACACAATGCCGTACACAATAAGAATCGCAAGGAGCACCGTGAACAACTTATTCTCATGCCATGATGGCCAGAAACTCGACCCGTCTTTTTCCCAAGAAGCCATAAAATGGTGGTTAGTTATAAAAAGTATAGCACTTCTCACTTCGCAAGCACCTCGAGCCCTGGCATCGCTTCCCCGCCCAAAAATGCGAGCATCGCTCCGCCGCCAGTAGAAACGTGCGTAAAGGAATCGGTGAGATCGAACTCCTCAAGGCATTCAACCGTCTCACCGCCGCCAACAACACTCGTTGCCTTCGTATTTCTCGCGATAGCCTTCGCAATAGCGAGCGTTCCCACAAAACCATCTTCGCGTTTTGGAATACCCATCGGCCCGTTCCACACAATATGTTTCGCCTTCGCAATCGCCGCGCAGAATGCCTCAACGGTTGAAGGGCCAACATCGGGAACAAGGTTTTTGGTTACCACAAGATCGCACGGCAAATGGATCTTCTTTCCAAACTTCTTCGCAATAGCCTTCGCGCTCGCAACATCTTTCGCACTCGTGAATTCTGGAACATCTACCGGAAGCGATCCAACATCAGCCTTCAGCATCGTGAGCGCCGTTGCGCCGCCAATAAGCATTGCGTCGGCATGCGAACCAAGATGCTTCATCAGTGGAATCTTTGTGGCAATCTTCGCGCCGCCAAGAATAAGCACAAACGGATGTTTTGGCGTCATCGACAATGCCCGTACTTCGCGGACGACGAGCTCGCCAGCAAAACTTGGAAGATACGACGTGATCGCCGCGATAGACGCGTGCTTCCGATGACAGACGCTGAAGGCGTCGTTCACATACACGTCACCGAGCGCAGCAAGACGTCTTGCAAAATCGGCGCTATTCTTTTCTTCACCTTTATCAAATCGAAGATTTTCCAACATGACGATCGATCCCGGAGCCATGCGGTCGATAACACGCGCAGCCTCGTCGCCAACCGCGTGCGGAATGAACCGAACCGGATGATCAATGGCGCGAGCCAATGCTCGAGCAACCGGGGCAAGCGACAGTGATTTTACCAACTTTCCTTTTGGATCACCAAGATGCGCGATGAGAACAATTCGCGCGCCACGAGACTGAAGCCGAGTGATTTCTGGAAGAATGGACTTCAAACGGTGCCGGCCGTGAATCGAAACACGGCCATCGTTCATAGGAACGTTCGCATCAATGCGTAACAGCACTCGGCTGTCGCGAGGAATATCGCGAGCGGTCCACGAAGCAATGTTCTTTACCTTAAGGAGTTTCGTTTTTGCCATACACTGCAACGCCCTTTACCACGCGAACGAATGCGTTTCGCCACGGAAGGACAGAAAAGAAATATCGAGCATCGACAAATCGTCGAAGGATATACGCAGTATACCCCCAAATTGGAACGCCAAGCGCCCTGCCAACGGCGAACTTCCCTCCAAGTGCAATAAGAATGTCCCACGTCTTGTGCTGACGATACATCGAGACCGGACGTTTCGTGATCATCGCGACAATATTTTTTGCAACAGTCATCGATTGCTCAACAGCGACTTGTGCAGTTTGTGGATCAGGAAATTTCCCCTCTTTCACAAATGCAGCGTCACCGAGAACAAAGATGTCGCGGTATTCCAACGTTCGTAGTGCGTCGTCTACGAATATTCTGCCTTTCGGGTGCTTCTCGAATGGGAGCGATGCGACAATTTCTGGCATCTGTACTCCCAGCGCCGTAATACAATAGTCGCACGATACGGTCTCAATCTTCTCCGAAGGAATTCCTTTGACGATATGCTTCAGACCGACAGAATGTTCGGCAACATTCACAAGCGCGGTGTTCATTCGCAGAACAACACCAAGATCGCGAAGACGTGCCTGTGTTTTCTTTCGAAGAAACGGTGAGAGCATCTTCAATGGCTCGTCTCCGGAATCGATAAGCATCACTTCCACCGATCGAGGATTTAGCGCTCCCCGCTTCTCCAGTGCTCGAACCGTTGCCGCGCATTCTGCAGCAAATTCTGTTCCGTTCGCCCCTGCGCCAGCAATCACGATGCGTTGCTGTTTCACCGAAGCGCTTTGCATGATATTCGAAAGCTCGGTTCGGATCATGAGTGCGTCACTCGTCCGCTTCAAATCCGTAGCGAATTGTTTTGCGCCAGAAATGCCAAAGTCATTCGATACGCTCCCTACCGCAATAACACAGATATCATACGGAATCGCCGATCCATCAGTGCACACGACGTTTCGTACAATGGGATCAACGGATTGTAGCGCGCTTTTCCGAAACCGAATTCCCGAAAACTGATCAATCATGATATCTGTTGCGCGAACAAGATCGCCCCGAAGCGAATCCTCGAGCAGCCCCCCAGACGCAACTTCATACAGCCACGGTGTGTATACCGACGCAGATGATGGATCGAGAATAGTAATCGCGACACGATGTGAAACCGACGACCGCAGCAACCGGCGCGCCACGCTGAAGCCACCAAAACCACCACCAACAATGACCACGCGTGTTTGAGTCATACGATTATCCGAACAAAAACTTCACCACAGCATTCGGCTTTCGAATGTTTCCAAGCACAATTGCATTCAATCCAAACGCATGACCCGCGCCACCAGCAGCAAACAACGCAAGAACCGCACTATAAATGATGTGTTCGTCGATGTAACCCATTGCCGTATTGCTCACAAAATGCGCAACGTAATACAGCGCCATGAGCACGATGCCAAGAATTGCCGCCGGGCGCACAAGCAATCCAACAATCAGCGCAATTCCAAGGCAAAGCAATCCCCACTCATTCACAAAATCGATGGCACTATTCCCTGCCAATGAGCGAAACCACTCCGAGAATGGACCCTCTGCTGTTGCAAGATACGTTGCAGCGCTCCATCCACCTACGGAAATCTTTGACCATCCGGCCGTAAGATACACACCCCCAAGGAGCACTCGAAGTGCAACGTACGCGACGCCAAAGCTCTTCTCATGCGTGGTCTCTGCAATTTTCCCAAGCTGCGATTGTGTACGCATATTACTTCACCGAGGATAAGCAAAGCTCAACAAGGCTATGCGAGTAGCCCCATTCGTTGTCGTACCACGCAACAACCTTCACGAGGTTTCCATCAACGACATTCGTGAGCGAAAGGTCGACGGTTGCGGAATGCGGATCGCCAATAAAATCCGAGGACACGAGGGGCTCATCCGTTGTTCCAACAATCGGTGCGAAGCGCGGCGTTTTTACCGCCGCAAGAATCGCTGCATTCACCTCTTCAATCGTGACGCTCTTTTTTAAAAGGAATGTCATGTCTGAAAGCGACACCGTCGGTACCGGAACGCGAATAGACATTCCGTCGAACCGTCCTTTCAACGAAGGGATTGTTAATGCAACGGCGATCGCGGCGCCGGTAGATGTTGGCACAATATTTTCTGCTGCCGCACGGCCCTCGCGCATGTCTTTCTTTGGCGAATCCACCAAAGCCTGCGACGCCGTGTATCCATGCACCGTTGTCATCATCGCCTTTTCGATGCCAAATGCTTCTTCGATAATCGCGGAAACTGGCGCAACGCAATTCGTGGTGCACGATGCATTACTGAGAATGCCCGCCTTCTCCCCCTTCAGTTTTTGATCGTTCACGCTCATCACAAACGTTGGAACATTTCCGCCCTTTGCTGGCGCAGAAATAATCACACGTTTCGCACCGGCCGCCAGATGCACGCTCGCCTTTTCCTCAGTAACGAACAGTCCAGTCGATTCAATAACAATATCGATACCCAAATCCTTCCACGGCAACTGCGCGGGATCTTTCTGCGCGAGAAGCTTGATGGTTCTTCCACCAATAATCAGCGAGTCGTCCGTGTGGCTTACATCCACATTCCACGTGCCGTAATTCGTGTCGTGCTTCAAAAGATACGCAAGCGTTGCTGCGTCGGTAAGGTCGTTGATCGCCACCACATCAAACTCCTTTTTCTCCCAACCCACCTTAAATACCGTTCGCCCAATCCGCCCAAACCCGTTGATAGCAATGCGAGGCATAGATGGCGATATTTTAGCACGAAACACAAAACCGAGCCCTGAGGCTCGGTGATGTGATCGTATAAGCTATCTCTCTTCTGGAAGTGATTGATTGTACTCATCGATTGCAGCCTTCGAATTTTCGTCCCCGAATCCATCAATATTTTCAATAAATATTGAATCCCCCCTAAAGTGCACTTTCGCGAGAAACTCTCCGAATTGTCCCCGTACTGGAGCCGACCTCTGTGCGGCAGAGAACCACTGTAGATCCAAGTGCGCCCAAAGCCTCGAAAGCAGACACAGGGAAGACGCCGCCTCAAGACTCTTACACGCCTTTGGGCGCAAATCATAATGCGCACAGCGCCCAGACACTGGATTGAAAAAAACACAGTGACCATGATCTTTTTTTTAAGGCCCCGTCCTCAACAACCTCCGCAGGCATTTTCGCCAACTCAGTCTTTAGCAACGGCGGCCCCTCGTCTAGGCAGCACACTCCGCAACCGTCGCAGGACACAGGCTTCATCGGCATCGGCATTCTTTCGATCATATATCCGCAATATTGTTGGTTCATCGAGAAGTATACTAAAAGCACAAACGAGCCGCGAACGGCTCGTTTGTGTTTTTTTTTCCTTATGCCCCGAGCTGCATGCGAACCATGCGACCGATGCGGAGGTTTTCGCCGATTGAGGTGATGTTCTCTGTGAGAAGTGCCTGAACGGTCTTTTCGTCATCCTTGATGAACTGCTGTTCGAGCAAACAGATGTCTGCAAAGAACTTGTTCAGTTTGCCGTCGAGAATCTTTTCGATCATTTCCGCTGGCTTGCCTTCCTGCGAGAGCTGCTCGCGATAGACTGCCTTTTCACGGTCGATCACGTCTGTTGGAACCTGGTCGCGCGACACGTACTGTGGAGCGCTCGCCGCAATGTGCATCGCGAGATCCTGGCCGAAGGCAATGAACTTCTCATTGCGAGCCACGAAGTCTGTTTCGCACATCACTTCCACCAACACTGCAAGCTTATCGCCGTGAGCATATGCGAAGACCTTGCCTTCAGCCGTTACGCGATCAGACTTCTTTGCTGCCTTTGCTGCACCACTCACGCGCAATGCATCGATCGCCTTTTCCATGTCGCCACCCGCTTCTTCAAGCGCGCGCTTGGCGTCCATCATTCCCGCACCACTCATCTCGCGAAGCTTCGCGACGTCACCGGCAGAAATTGCCATAGTGATATTCAATTATTTCTTGTTTTCTGGTTTACGTACTTCTGGCTTTGCTTCTGCCTTTGCAACGCCAGCCTTTACTGCGAGCTCTTCCTTTGTTGCATCGTCCAAATCATCCACTGCGGCGCGAGAACTGTCGGTCAATTTTACCTCATCCTCTGCATTCACGCGAACGATTGCCGCTGCTGCTGCCTTTTCGCTGGCGATTGCGGTTGCACGTGCCTTGCCTTCTTTCACTGCGTCGGCAATAAGCTTCGTTACCATTTCCAAACTTCCAACCGCGTCGTCGTTTCCTGGAATAACATAACGGATACCACGTGGGTTCACGTTGCTATCTACAAGAGCAACCATCGTCACACCCATCGTTGTTGCCTCACGAACTGCAGTCTTCTCATGACGAGCGTCCAAGATAAACAATGCATCTGGAAGCTTGGTGAGCGTGGAAAGTCCACCGATCTTTTCCTCGAGCTCCTCGATTTCACGGGAGAATTGGAGCTGTTCAAGCTTAGTGTACTTCTTGAGCTCGCCCTTTGCAGACTTGTCCTTCAGATCCAAGTAGTGACGGATCAGGCGCTGGATCTGTGCGAAGTTTGTGAGTGTTCCGCCCAACCAACGGGTGTTGATGTATGGAACGCCAGCGTCCTTTGCGCATGCCTCAACAATTGGTTGCGCCTGGCGCTTAGTGCCAACGAAGACAATGACGCCACCACGAGCAGCAGTCTCTGTTGCGAACGTCATTGCGCGCTCCAATTGGGTCTGCGTCTTTTCAATATCGATGATGTGCACACCACCGCGCTCGCCAAAGATGAATTGCTTCATCTTTGGGTGCCAGCGGCTGGACTGATGACCGAAGTGAACACCTGCCTTAAGCATTTCAAGTAACGTAGGCATCTTTGCCATATGAATATAGGCGCTTTTCCCATTTGGCCTCTTTTCAGCTTGTCGCATCGGAAACTCGCTCAACGTACACATGAAGTACGTCTCGCGAGATTTCCTCGCTCCGCACCGAAAATAGTCTCAAATGTGCAAAGTGCGTCCTTTTTACCTCAGCGTTCATATCGTGGGCCCCGTCTACGCAGGGAGGATCCATTCGATGATGTATTGAACGCCTGTGAGATGTGATGAATAAGTGCCCGTAGAAGACGGCAGAATAGTACTAAACTTTGCTAAAATTCGCAAATGAATCCTACAAAAATTCTGATATTTGTGGCGAGTTTCGATGAAGAGCGAGAAAATGTCCCGAAAACGTACTTCTCGGTACGTTGAGGGAATTTTCGATGGTCTGAGTCGAAAATCGACCAAATAGCAGGATTTTTAGCGAATAAACATGGCGTCTCCAAAGGAAAAGAATCGGTATCTGTGATCGATAGCTTCTTTATAGGCAGCGAGGATGTGCTCGCGATCGGCGAAGGCGGAAACGAGCATGAGCAAGGTGGATTTTGGAAGGTGGAAGTTGGTTATAAGGCCATCGACGATCTGAAATTGGAATCCCGGCGTAATAAACATATTCACTTCCCCGCTGTACGCCGCAAGCTCACCAATCGTTGCAACAACGCCCTCAAGAACTCGCACCGTCGTTGTTCCCACCGCAATAACCCGACAACCTTCTGACTTCGCCGATCGAATTCTCTGTGCGGTCAATTCATCGATTTCCACAAACTCGGCATGCATCACATGATCCTCGATGTGATCAGTTTGCACCGGGCGGAACGTGCCGATCCCCACATGAAGCGTCACTTCCTCGATCTGTACGCCTTTCGCCCGTGCTCGATCGATGAGTTCGGGGGTGAAGTGGAGTCCTGCGGTTGGTGCGGCGACTGAACCGGTCGATCTTGCATAGACGGTTTGATAGCGATCGGGATCCGCGAGCTCGGTCGTGACGTATGGTGGCGTTGGTACTGATCCTGCAGATTCACAAAACGCAAACATCTCCCCCGCTGTCATCGATGATTTCAGGGTCACGATTCCGTCTGTTGTTTTATTAGAGACGACCCAGCGGGTCGTCTCTACGGTGATCGCAGATCCGATACCTAATTTTCTGCTCCCGCGAATCAATACATCGATTTCACCATCGCGAACCTTGAGGACGAAAACTTCGAAGCCGTCGATCTGAAGACGAGCCTTAAAAACCTTTGAAACATTAAAGACGAGAACGTCGCCGGCATTCAACTCGTCGAGAATTTCAGCAAATCGATCGCGATGACGGATCTCCCCCGAATTCCGGTCGAGCACCAACAGCCTCGATGCATCCCGTGGCTCAATAGGAACCTGAGCGATCAGCTCCTCCGGCAAATCGTACGAAAAATCAGCAACAGGCGTTGGCATAATGCCGGATATTTTAGGCTAATGCTTGCGGAAAAGCAATTTTTATGATATAGAATTCTTACCCGAGGTTCACATGAATACGTTGATGGTTCACGCCATGATCCAGGTGGGTGGTTTCCTGACTCTCGCTCTGGTGGCGGCATTTTTCATTCAGGCGTTCGAAGTCCTGAAGAGGGTCGTAACGCCCAATCGATTCCTCGCGCTCGCAATCATCACCTCCGTGTTCCAGGTCCTGACCATCTGGATCCTGAACAATGGAGGATACGACGTTCTGCGCGCCAATCCCAAGGGGGAGGTCCTCATCACGGATATGAAAGTATCAACGGTGCTGTCCTTGATCTGTGCGTTTTTGGCCGCACTTCACGTGGCGGGGTACGACATGATTCTTTCGTTTCCGGAAATCATTCGGCGGATCAAAAAGCTCTAGTGAGACAACTCTCAAAAACGCGCTCGCGCCCAGGACGACCCCTGGGCGCGAAGTCGTTTTATACACAATTCACATCCATTTATAGGCTAATATTTGCAGAAAAACAATTTTTTCGATAGAATGAGTTTACCTGAGAGATTCATGGATCACATTCCGGTTATCGATACCTTCTTCAGTGTCGTCGCTTATCTGGCCATCTGCACCCTTCCGTTCGGTGCCGGGTGGATTCTGTGGAGGGAAAGGGCGAAGATGCACGCGCAGGGATGCGTGTACGGAATCACCCAAAACGAGAAGGCGAGCATCGTCATCGCCTTCCTGGGGGCAGTCCTCGGCTGCATGGGATTCATCATCAGCCAGAACTCTGCCGAGTTGGCGAAGTACTGCGGATTCTCATTCATCGGCAGCACCGTCATGCTCATCATCGGAGGATTCGTGAGCGCGCTCTACTATCGGGGGAGAGACGAGGAGCTCCGGTCCCGGTACTGAAACCACGCCGACGCCGCCCTACGCAGGGTGGCGTCGCGGTCGTTTTATACACAATTCACCGCCAATCTTTGACAAAAAACCCTTATTCCGATACTATTTCCGCACTTATTCGGCTGTATACAAAGCAGCCTAACAAGAACCTTCCCATTTGGCCGATTTTCGACTCACGCCATCGGAAACTTTCTCACCGTACCGTTAAGTACGCCTCGAAAATTTTCCTCGTCGTTCATCGAAACTCGTCACAAATGAAAAGGTTCTTACCAAAACCCTTATGAAGGCGACAATCCATCCAAACTATTTCGATGCAACGATTACCTGTGCGTGTGGTGCCACGTATAAGGTTGGTTCGAGCTTGGAAAAGATCGACATCGAATTGTGCAGTGCTTGCCACCCATTCTTCACCGGTAAGCAGAAAATCTTGGACACCGCTCGTCGCGTGGAAAAGTTCACCGCGAAGGACGGCAAAAAGGCAGCAACCGTCAAGACTGCAAAGGACAAGGCCGCAGAACGTGCCGCTCGTGCATCTGCAAAGGCTGCAAAGAAAGCAAACAGCGATACCTCGATCAAATCCGTTTCACGTTAGGTTTTCACCGAAAGCACTCCGTCGTACGATGGGGTGTTTTCGTTTATACTGGAATCTATGGCACTCGAATTTGAAAAGGTCATCGCGGACAAACGCGCGGAAAAAGAAACCATCGAAGCTGAGCTCATGAGCGCAGCCACACTTGGCAATCCCAAAAAGCTTCGCGAAGTGAATGCGCAGTATCAACAGATCACCCGAATCCTCGATATCGCAATGATCTACGAGATTGCCGCACGCAACCTTGCCGAAGCACAGGCAACAGCAAATGATGCCGATCCAGAGATTCGTCAGATGGCCGAACAAGAAATCGCCGCAATCTTGCCGATGATGCCAAAACTCGAGCTCGACCTTGAGCTTGCGTTGATTCCTGCCGATCCAATCGATGGCCATGATGCCATCATGGAAATCCGCGCCGGTACTGGTGGTGACGAAGCTGCGCTTTTTGCCGCCGATTTGTACCGCATGTATACCCGCTTTGCTGAACGCAACAGCTGGAAGGCCATTATCATCTCGCAAAGTCAGAACGATCTTGGCGGCTTCCGCGAAGTGATCGTGGAAATTCATGGCGACGGCGCATACGGAACCATGAGACTCGAAAGTGGCGTGCACCGTGTTCAGCGCGTGCCGTCCACCGAAAAGGCTGGCCGCATTCATACATCTACCGCCACGGTTGCCGTGCTTCCAAAGATTGAACAGGAAGAATTCGACATAAACCCAAAAGATCTCACTATCGAAGCAACCACATCGCAGGGCGCCGGTGGTCAGTCCGTGAACACTACATACAGCGCCGTGCGCATGGTGCACATTCCAACAGGAATCACCGTGTACTGTCAGGACGAACGATCGTTCAGTCAAAACAAAGAACGTGCCATGGGCGTGATGCGTTCCCGCGTCTTTACCTTTGAAGCAGAAAAGAAACGCGCCGCACTCGACGCTGAGCGTCGCAGTCAAATTGGTGGCGCAGAGCGTTCGGAAAAAATCCGCACATACAACTTCCCACAAGATCGGATCACCGATCACCGCGTCAAACAATCGTGGCACGGTATTCCTGCAATTCTCGACGGCAACATCACCGACATCCTGACCACGCTCAAAATGGCAGCGCGCGACGCAAAGTTCGGCGAGCTTACTGCCGACGAGGACGACGAATAACGTATGAACGGCGCCATGACGATTTTTGAAATCCTTGCATGGGCCGGCGATGCGCTGAAAGCTGCCGACGCTACACGCGTAGTGAAGCAAAATCCCCGCCTTGATGCGCAAGTCCTTTTGTCGTACGTCCTTGGTGTAAACAGCGCGTATCTTTTTACGCATGGCGACGAAGCAATGAAATCCGACGCCGCGGAAACATTTCAACGCCTTGTTGCTCGACGTGCACGACACGAACCCGTCGCATACCTCACCCAAACCAAAGCATTCTTCGGGCGCGATTTCTTCGTGAATCAACACGTATTGATTCCGCGACCAGACACGGAGGTATTGGTCGAGGCCGCGCTCAGCGTGATCGATTTCCAATCAACGATCGTGGACATCGGCACTGGTAGCGGCGCGATCGCCATTTCTCTGGAACTCGAAACCCATCGCCCAACATTCGCCACTGAAATAGATCGCGACACAAAATCCGTCGCCGAACACAACGCACGGAATCTTGGATCGAATGTTGTCTTCCTCGAGGGTTCGCTCTTCGAACCATTCGCTGTGCTCGAGCCTACAGCCGATCATCTCGTTATTACTGCGAATCTTCCGTATCTCACTCCGTGGCAATGGAACGATCTCGACGCCGACGTGAAAGACTACGAGCCACGGCTTGCACTCGTTGGCGGCGCTGACGGCCTAGCGCTCTACGACGAACTCTGCAATCAAATCCGCACCTACCTCCACGAAGCGTCGCGCAAAGGCAATCGCATCGCAGTGAATCTCTTCATCGAAATCGATCCATCACAACGCCAAACCGCACCAGCACTTCTCGCGACACATTTCCCCGAAGCAAAGATTGAGATCATCAAAGACATGAGCAGCCGAGAGCGTGTTGTTCACGCTATTCTGCACTAACCGTCGCAAACGGCATCGAAACCTGACCGAGATCTTCGACAACTTCAATCCACGTCTTCCCAGCGTTCATGGTGACTTCTTTTCCAGTATCGTCATAGAACCGCATGCGCGATGATGCTGAAGTTTTTTTCCATGTCCACGGAACGTTGTTTTGCGTTCCATTTTGCAAAAGCATCATCGGCCCTTCGCCGATTGTTCGCACGGTTCGTCTACCCTTATCATCGCCAGGAATCGTTCCAATATTTGTTGCGATGACGACGACGTTATTCGCGACATACGTATTTCCGCCTTGCGATCGGCGATACACATTCGTGGCCGGATCATAAGTCCAATCAATATCGTATCCGCTTCCCCATTCAATATGCGTCGTGTCCGCGGCCGATGATTCCGATGCGCCATCGGTAAATATCCATGCATCGTACGACGGTGAATCGGCGGCATATTTCTCATCGATCTCAGAAATTGCACTCTTCAAAAGGCTTGTGTTGGTATATACGTTGTGTGGAGCATATCGCGTCAACTCATCGCGATAGTAATATTCACTCTGAAAGAATTGATTCAAATCAAGCGTGCCGCTCATTGCAATATCGTCGAGTGCCTCTGGCGATCCGCCAACGTGTCCGTAAATCCCCTGGAACTCTGCGTTCCAATCAAGATAATACGGGCGAGCAGAGCGTACCGGCCCGATCTTCGCTACAGACTGATCGTCGGAAAAGAACGCGATGAATCGTGGAATATTCCCTTCAACCGGAGCTTCGATCACAAGGAATGCCTGATCGAGGCCCGACAACGGCCATGCATCTGCAGAGTTCTCGATCATAATCCCAAAGACTTGTGGCAATGCCGTGAGCGGAGCAGAGAGCAACGCACCCGTTAACGGATGACGCGGCGCAGCAGTGATCGCCGATGGAACAATACGCTCCTGCAGTCCGCGATCGTAAAACAACGATCCCGGAATCGTCATGAGCGCAGAAATGATCCCGGAAAGAAGGAATAATCCGCCAGCAAGAATGAAGAGATTTTTCGGCGTGCCTTCTCGTTTCCACAGTCGCAACGCACGATCGCGAATCCGGCGAAACACGCTCGATGTTTTCTTAGCCATAAGAGTTTTCATGATACCAAAAACGCCCCGTCATTGCGACGGGGCGTTTCATGAAATTATTTCTTTTCTGTCTTCTTTGCTGCTTCTGCCTCCTCTTCTGGAGTAAGCTTCTTTTCCTTAAGGACTTCCACCTTTGAAACGTCGGTATCAACAACTTCGTTCAACGATGCAAGCTCTTCCTCGGAACGTGGCGGTTGAACAGATGCGATAGCAACTTCGCCGTCGGTGGTGATTCCCACACCTTCTGGAGCGACGATGTCGGACACGCGGATCACGTCCTCAAACGTTGCAAGCTTTGAAACGTCGATGCTGATTTCGTGCACAAGCGCGTTTGGAAGGGAGACCACTTCCACTTCTTCAAGGGACTGCAAGAGGGTTCCGCCAAGCTCTTTCACTGCTGGAGCCAAGCCCACAAGCACCAAAGGAATCTTTGCTTCAATCTTGCGGTTTGGATCCACGGCGCGGAAGTCGATGTGCGTCACGAAATCATTCAACGCATTGCGCTGGATTTCGCCAATAAGCACCTGGAACATTTTTCCGTCCACAGCGAGGTCGACAACTGTGCTGGAACCAGCGGCAGCGTAGACTTTTAAAAATGCGTTGCGGTCAACCTGGACGTTTGTTGGTTCGGTGCCAAAGCCGTAAACGACTGCTGGGACGGTTCCTTCAGCACGAAGTGCTTCAGTTGCGCGGCCTCGAAGTTCGCGAAGGGTGGCATTCATTGTTGCGTGTTTCTGCATAGATGGCGGGTATTTCATCGAATCTTAGCCTTTTTGTCAAACTGGTTATACAGAACGTGCGGTTTTCCCCTATTTCGTCATTTTTTCCAGGGCAAGGTGCACGGAAAGCACATCGTCGAGGGAAATCCGCTTTCGGTCCATAAACCGCAAAGCATCTTGAGCATCGCAGTCCGTAAAGATACCAACACATGAGATATTCTGTTCAGAACGCTCTATGGTGTAAAACATCGCCCGCAAACACTGAAGACATGTGGCGTGAAGCGTTTCGCGCCGCCCGTCCTTCTTGAGGGTACGCAAACGCTCACCATCGTACGCAACAGCGCAGAACGGGCATCGAGTCACCGGGTCAAACAAGGCTCGATCGTTCGCGTTCATAGGAGAATATCGTTAAAACGGTCACCCGGACGCAGCCGAATTGCCACTGACTGCACTAAGCCAAGGAAAACCAAGGAGAGCAAAAGCGCGCTTCCTCCGTAGCTTACCAGGGGAAGAGCAACTCCCGTGGCTGGCATCAGCGACAAATTCGCACCAACATGCACCGTTACCTCGATAATCATAACAGAAAAGGTTCCGATGCACAGGTAGGCTCCAAAGGTGTCGCGCGCCATCCTACTAATCGTCAGCATTCGCCACAACAGCACCACAAAGGCCAGAAAAAGCAGGAGTACCCCGACAAACCCAAGTTCCTCGGCGATCACCGCAAACACAAAGTCGGTCTGACTTTCTGGCAAAAATCGGAGCTGGCTCTGACTTCCATCGCCCAAGCCCCTCCCCCAAAATCCACCGGAACCGATAGCGATCTTTGCCTGAATAACGTTATACCCTCGGAATAACGGATCTCTTGAAGGATCAAGGAACGTCATAATCCGATCTTTTTGATACGCCTGAAACACAAACATCCAACCAATCGCCACAATAAGCGCAACGCTTCCGAGCAACACAAACACCTGCGACGGCCGGATGCCTGCAAATAACACCATCACCGCCCATGTTCCCACAAGAAGCGCGGCACCTCCCAAGTCTGGTTGAAGCATGAGAAGCCCAACGGGAATTGCAATGAATCCCCCGCTCATAAACAAATCCCTCCATCCAAAACGACGTTTTGCGCGTTCACTGAAATAGAGTGCAAGCATCATCATGAGCGCCACTTTCATCAACTCAACCGGCTGGAACGCAAATCCGCCCAACACAAACCATCCCGTAGATCCGTTCAGTGTTCGCCCAAGAAACAGCACCAACACCAGCATCACCACACCCGCAACATAAAAACCGCGAGCGTAGTGACGAATCGCGTGATAGTTCGTAGCCGCAAGGATGGCACACGCCACCAAACCAATACCCAACGCAATCGCTTGCTTCTGCAAAAAAACGTTTGCCGAACCACGAGAAAGCTCAACGGAAAAAATTGCCGCAAAGCCAAAGGCAATCAACACTGCCGCAGCAATCATGAGCAGCACGTCTCCCTTTCGAAATGCCGTGAGCGGAGCAAAGGCCATGACACCACACTACTTCAACAAATCCCTCGGATCAATTCCCTGATTGCCTTGTGGCGACATGTAGCTTGATTCATCAAAGAAATTCACGTTCGGCGCAACAGTCGCTGTGGCGGTGAGTGGAATTTCGCCGTACCATCGCACTTCAGAATTTCGGACTTCTCCCGCGGTAAATTGCGACAACGTTGCTTGTGATACCCCAACCACCGCACCGGCACGTTCGAGAATCACGTTGAATTGCGGTTCCCAATAACTGTACGGCGACGCGTTAGTGACGGTAAATGTTGTACGGCCAATCTTGTCGTTCGCTAATGCGATGTCAGCAGCGTACGTTGGGGCGGTAATCAAAAAGTTCCCGTGTTCTGTAAGCCACTCCGGAACATCCGGAGCATCGTGATGATTCACCCGATGCCACACAATATTCTCAAGAGTAATTGATGGGGACGATGGGCGACTGTCGGCTTTTGCTCCAAGAGAAAGCAGGTATTTATCTTCCCCTGGCATAACAAAACCGTCTTCGGTTCGTGAGACTGTCCCCCCAGCCGAAAAACTATAGGTAAACGTTGCGTACCAATCCGCATTCGGATTCTTGACGGTCGCATAAAAATCGTAGCTCGTCGCGGTTCCCTGAACGACCTTTGCTGATCCAAGAGTGAGTTGCTGCGCGTCGCTTCCCTTTGCAATGGCGTGCATTGCTGCGACGTTATCGTCAAAGCCCGCAGCCGACCGAAGCTCCGTAAAAGAATCAGAAACAACGTAACCAATAATGACAAACGCAAAAAATGCAAGCATTGCAACGTCGGCAATAATCGCGAGCGCAAAACCGACGCGCATCAATTTTGGACGCGCCTCAACAATACGAATATCGCGTCTATTCTGCGCCTCGATTGCTTGAAGTTCCGGAGAAAGAATCGGATTAGCCACAGACAAAAGAATATCTTCTGACTTGATGAGGAATTTCTTATTTTAGACTAGTTTCGATGAACAGCGAGCAAAGTTTCCGAGGTGTACCTCTCGGTACATCGAGGAAATTTGCGATGATGTGAGTCGAAAATAGACAAAATAAGGAATTCCTCTTCTGTCAACAGGATTATAACACGCATCGCTTGTTCCCCATCGACCGCACATGATAAACTCCGCTCAAGTTTTTCTTCCTATGGCTGACCACAAGACGAGTTCAGATTACAGCGCAAAGAATATTACGGTCCTTGAAGGACTCGAACCGGTGCGAAAGCGCCCGGGTATGTACATCGGCTCCACCGGGCCAACGGGGTTACACCACATGATTTGGGAAGTCGTCGACAACTCGTTCGACGAAGCGATGGCCGGCCATGCAACAACCGTCACCATCCACCTGGAACCAGACAACTGGATCGCTGTTGAAGACAACGGTCGTGGTATTCCAGTAGACATTCACCCAGAACAAAAAATCTCCGCACTCGAGCTGGTGCTCACAAAATTGCACGCTGGAGGAAAATTCGGTGGAGAGGCTTCGGGCTATAAAGTTTCCGGTGGACTGCACGGCGTGGGTGTTTCCGTGGTGAACGCGCTTTCCGATCACCTGAAGGCCGAAGTGCACAAGGACGGACAGGTCTGGGAACAGGAATATAAGAAAGGCATTCCCCAAGGAAAGGTGAAGGCAACTGGGAAAACAAAGAAACGAGGAACCATCATTCATTTCCATCCAGACGCAACAATTTTTGAAACAATCCAGTTCGATCTTGATCACATCATCGATCACCTTCGTCAGCAGGCGTATCTCACCGCAGGAATCCGCGTGGAGATCATCGACGAGCGCGGCGAAACTCCAGAACCATACGGTTTCTACTTTGAAGGCGGCGTTGCTTCCTACGTTCGTCATTTGAACGAGCGCAAAGAAATCAAGCAGCCAAATGTTTTTTACGTCAAAAAGACGAGTGGCGATCTTGAAGTTGAAGTTTCCGTGCAATACACCGCCGAGTATTACGACAGCGTGTACTGTTATGCGAACAACATCGTAAACCCAGGCGGAGGCACGCACCTTGCTGGCTTCCGTTCCGCGCTCACTCGTGTGTTGAATACCTACGCTCGAGACAAAGGCTACATTAAAGAAAAGGATACGAACCTTACTGGCGACGACGCGCGCGAAGGCTTAACCGCCGTGATTAGCGTCAAGCTTCCCGAACCGCAATTTGAAGGACAAACAAAAGACAAGCTCGGCAATCCTGAAGCGCGCACCGCCGTGGAATCCGTGTTTGGTGAAGCGTTGCAGATTTTCCTTGAAGAACATCCACGCGATGCCGAAGAAATTATCGGGAAGTGTTTACTTTCTGCTCGCGCTCGTGCGGCAGCTCGTGCCGCTCGCGACACCGTGCTGCGAAAGGGCGCGCTGGAAGGCATGACGCTTCCAGGAAAACTCGCGGACTGCTCAAGTCGCGACACAAAATCCACCGAACTTTATATTGTTGAGGGAGACTCCGCAGGTGGAAGCGCAAAGCAAGGACGCAATCGCGAGTATCAAGCAATTCTTCCGCTCCGTGGAAAAATTTTGAACGTAGAACGTGCACGTCTCGACAAGCTTCTCGCAAACAACGAAGTAAAGAACCTCGTCATTGCTCTTGGTACAAACATCGGCGAAGCGTTCGACATTGCCAGCCTTCGCTACGGCCGCATTATCATCATGACCGACGCCGACGTGGACGGCGCGCACATCTGTACACTTCTCCTCACACTCTTCTATCGTCATTTCCCTCAGCTCATCGCCGCTGGAAATATTTACATCGCGATGCCGCCACTCTACCGCGTGCAAATCGGAAAACAGGTTCGCTACGCTTTTACAGAGACAGAACGCGAACAGCACATTAAGGAAATGAGCGGAGGAAAAGTTGATGCATCAAAGGTGAAAGTGAAGAATGACGACGGGACCGACGAACCGGAAGACGATGTTGCAACCACCGGGATCAAAGTAAATATTCAGCGCTACAAAGGTTTGGGAGAAATGAACCCTGAGCAGCTTTGGGAAACCACCATGGATCCAAAAACCCGCATGATGAAGCAGGTTACCGTCGAAGACGCCGCAATCGCCGACGAAACATTCGATATGCTGATGGGCGCCGACGTTGCCCCCCGCAAGAAGTTCATCCAAACGCACGCAAAGGACGTGAGTAACTTGGACGTGTAACGCGAAAAGTACTCTCACTAAAAAAGCACCGAAATTCGGTGCTTTTTGATTTTAAATACACAGAAACCCTTGCAAAAGGGTAATTTCTGTGTTATGATTTCTTGTCCGGATGCACCGGCGAATCACAAAGATAAGGAGAAACGCACATGTTGCGCACGACAGGAAACACCGAGCCTCTCGAAACCCCCAACGACGAGAAGCCGTTCGTCACGGTCGCTCTCGTGGTGACCATCGGCCACAACGCCCCGCCGTGCGTCCTCCGGGCGCTCGGCAAGGCGAGCCGCACGATCCTCTCGGCCGCGACGGTGGTGCCCCCGGACCAGGAGTGGGACTGGACGCCGGAGACGATGGACGAGATCGTCCTCGTTGCCAACGCCATCGTGAATGACCTCCTCACCACCCACTTCATCCTGCCCGAGCTCTCGCTGCCCCAGGACGACGAGGAGGGCGGCCCGAACATCTGGAACACGGACGTGCGCCGCGAGTTCGCGGTCGAGGTGAACCCGGAAGACCACGACGAGTTCTTCGTCCGGACGGCGATCCGGCTCGAGACCGCGGGCGGAAACCGAACGAGGCACCCCGAGCGCGCGACGTACGCGGCGGTCGTGCCCCCGGATCCGGACAGCGATCTCCCCGCGTGCATCACGTTCCACGGCAAGATCACCCGCGCGACGCACATCCCGGCCATCCGGCTGGAGTAATCGCGCACCAACGACGCCAGCGGCGGCCCCACCAGGCCGCCGCGTTCGTTTTCCACCGACCCCCTTGCTCCCCCATCCAATTCGGTGTATATTCTCCCCATCAGCCGAAAGGCTTTTTTTGATACAATATTTCCGTATGCAACGCATTCTCAACAATCCAGCGGTAAAGTACTTCCGTGAAGCACGGATGGAACTGGAAAAGGTTTCTTGGCCAACACGAAAGGAAACCATCATGTACTCCACCATTGTTCTCGTCCTTAGTCTCGCTACCGCCGCATTCATTGGCGTGCTCGACCTTGGCTTGAGCAAGGGCCTCGAGTTCCTTATTTCCAAAGTCTAAGTATGGCAAAACAAACCGCCAATTACGGCCGACGTTGGTACGTTATTCACACGTACTCTGGATACGAAGAAAGCGTGGTAGAAGCGCTCACTCAGCGTATGAGCACCATGGACATGGAGGAGAAGATTTTCAACATTCTCGTTCCAAAGGAAAAGAAGATTAAGATCAAGAACGGTGCACGTAAGGTTATCGAAGAAAAGATTTTCCCAGGCTATGTGCTCGTGGAAATGATCGTAACTGACGACTCTTGGTACGTGGTGCGCAACACACCAAACGTTACGGGCTTCATCGGAACGGGAAATACTCCAACTCCGATCCCACAAGAACAGGTGGACGATCTCATGAAGCGCGTGGGTGTCGCAGAACCAGAATTCAAGATCGACGTGGAAAAAGGCTCACTCGTTGCCATCACCGACGGTCCGTTCAAGGGCCAGCAAGGAAAGGTGGACGACGTGGACATGTCCCGCGGAAAGGTCAAAGTCATGGTCTCCATGTTCGGCCGCGAAACCCCGCTCGAACTCGACTTCCTCCAGGTCAAAAAAGTGTAAACCAAAAATCACTCCGAGCAATCGGAGTGATTTTTGTTTCATTTAACTGTACACATATAAATGGAAATACTGATAAAACGACCAAAGATCGTTAATTAAACAAGGCTGAGCGAAGCCGAACCGCACGCTCCAAGATTCGCTTGCCAACGTTGCCCCAGTCAACATATTTATCCCAGTCATTTAGGTCTATACGTTTGATTTTTGTAACACTACCGCTCGGATCACTCTCAAAGTCGGCAACAGGCTCAACGGTACAGAGCGAACGTAGCTGGAACACAAAGCTCCCGTCTGAACGAATAACTTTTTGGTATCCAATCGGACGATGCCCGAGAACTCGCATGTTCGATTCTTCTTTTACCTCACGTATCAACGCGTCATCAACGGTTTCGCCGGGCTCAATCTTTCCACCCAATAAACTCCAACGCCCCTGCTTTTCGTGCCATCCAACAACAATTTTATCCCCGTAAAAAACAAACACCATAGTGCTGATTGATTTGTTCGACCGGTAGATCCGCGAAAGAATCAGCATCCCGATAGATAACCTCGAAATCAGTATTTCCGTCAGTGAATCGTTCTCTGAGCTCCATATGAAAGGAATTATAGACCTCGTGATGGTGGAATGGCTACGATCTGCATTTTTGCGGTCAAGATGTCGTCAGCAACGGTTTCCACGATGTTTTTTGTTTTGAGATGATACAATCGGCAAATATGATAAAGAGCGAAAAACTGGAAGCACAAGAATCGATTCTCGATACGCTCAAAAAAGAAGGAATGCTCTCTTTTGACGTCAAGCTGACACCCGAAGAAAAAGTCTGCATTCATGATGTCCGCATTGAACACAATGTCTCTGATCTCAATCACTACGGGAATATCGATGAAGTTCTTGTAAAGAATCTACGAACATACCTAAACCAGCTAGGAGCTAACGCGGAAGAAGTCACAAAAACTATAGCCGAGCTTATTACAAGACTCGCAGAGGTCATGCGAAAAACTTTCAATAAAAGTTCTGTCTGGCTTGCCGTCCGCACATCGTTGCCGAATACCGATTGGGACGTTCCACGTTGGCACAGAGATGGCGGATTTTTGAATGATGACAACGGAAATCTTGTCACCGAAGAATTCAAACTCGTCTTTACGCTCAAGGGAGCACCGACGCGTTTTGCAGAAGTCATCGACATACAAAAATTCGAAGAATATGAACGGGAAGAAATACTCAATAACGAACACGATGGGTTAGAAGGTTACGAGGAACGAGCCCTGGCCATACGACGAAAACTTGAAGAAACCGTTCGAGAAATTCCTGTCGGGAAAAAAGGATTCGCCACAATCTATCGCGTAGACGGAACACACGGAAAAATTCATTCCGAGCCCGAAATCACCGAGCCCCGAATTTTCATATCAATCATCACCGGGTCTCAATCCCAAATCGAAGAGCTTCAGCGTCGTTTTTCATCCTATTAATAATGACATTACAAAAATCACCCCGAACAATCGGGGTGATTTTTTATTGACTTTTTCTGATTTTTATGCCATATTTCCCTGTTGATTCTTTCACAAGGAGCCCCTGTCGATATCTCAAGTCGATAGAGGTCCCTTGTGTAGGAGTCTCCATGTCATCAGTGCGCACCGCGGCTCTCCTCGTCGCAATCAGCGCCCTCACATTCGCCCTCTCCGGCGCTCTGACCCTGTGCGTCAAGAGCACCATCACGATCTGGTGGCCGATCGGATGGACCATCTTCTATGTGGTGCTGACCGTGGCAGCTCGGCGCCGGAAGGACCTTTGGCAGAACTTCTCGATGAAGGCGGGCTGTGCAGCCCTGATCTCCATGAGCCTGGGAATGCTTGCCGCCCTGCTGTGGCCCTAGACTAGACGAAGCGGACGTTCAACTCCGCAACGACGCTCGGCGTCGGCTCTTCCCGGGGCCGACGCCGTTCACGTTTTCATTGCTTTTTTGGTTCTTTTTGGCTAATGTCCTTCTGCTCCAAACGGAGGAAGCGTGATCGACGACATCAATGAAATCTCACGAACCATCGTGCATGAAGCTGGCCACGCCACTGTAGGCGTCTTGCTATTCCCCGACGAAATCGTCTGGGTCAGCGCCATCCCCAATCCATCGTCACTGGGACGGGCACTTACTACGGTTACACTAGAAATGGTCGTTCGTTACCCGACTGAACGGTTCATCGACTATCTCGCGTTCCTTTTTGCGGGACGAGCGGCCGAAGAAAATCGGTTCAGCAACTACAAGGACTGGATGTCCCGGCATGATGAACAGAGTGCTCACGAAGCGCTCCACCAATATCGGGCCATGCATCCAAAACTCCTCCACAATGACCAGGATCTCACCACTCAGGCACGCCAGCGTGCTCACGAGATTCTCGTCAGAGAACAATCTCTCTTCCACACGCTCACGTCGGGCCTCGTCCGCTACGACCAGTTCGGTCAGGAATGGCTCCTCTACAACTATTACCTCTTCGCCACGACGTAGCGCCGACCCTCCCCAGGGTCGGCTCTTCCGTTTTATTGTCTTTAACGATCTTTCCGGTTATTGTCATTTCTATATCGCCTCTTATGACGCTCTCCTCAAAAATCGAAACAGGTATTGTGCTCGTCTCCGGAGCGCTGCTCCTCCTTCTCCTTGCCGGCATAGCCAATAATATCCTCCTTGCACGGGAAGGGCTTTTCGACGCCGGGTACCATCATCAAACAATAGCGCACAACGGTCCAAGAAATGGAGATATCGATTTATGGAGTGAAGAGAAACCATACCTCTGCTCATATTTCAAAATGCACAGCGACGGCGCGATCGGCTTTCACTGCACAACCGGCGAGTACCTAAAGCAGGAAATCCTGAACCTTCCAAACATCCTCGTCTTTTTCCTCTTCGGCTTACCACTCCTTGTGATCTTCACCGGCACTAGTCTTGTGCTCATTTCCGAAATCAAGGCGGAAAAGACCCTGGTGTAAACAAAAAATCACTCCGAGCGCAACCGGAGTGATTTTTTGTTGCATTTTTTATAATCAATCGATAACCTTTCTTTGCTTTGGGAGTGAATACAATGCCGAACGCAACTTGGCGTACGTTAACCCAAGGGATTCCCCGAAATCAGACAACCGCTCACGCAGCCGTTCATGAGGCCGGCCACGCCACTCTGGCAACGATTCTCTTTCCGGCGACGATTGAATACGCGACGATCATCGAAGCAGGAGGAGTAATGGGCAGCGTCAAGTACTCCTGTACCAACGCATCCATCTGCTCGCGACAAGAAAGCATGAACGTCCTCGCCGTTGCGATGGCGGGACGGGCGGCGGAAGAAATCGAGTTCGGGTACTCTATCGACCTCGGAAGCTTCTTTGATTACGGCGTTGTCCGAAACCATCTGTGTAGTCGCAACGCAAATGGTCGCAGACTTCACGAATCAAAAGACTTCCTCATCGATGTAGCGCTCAAGCGCGCGCACGAAATTTTGGTCAAAGAACGAGAGCTCTTTCACCAGATCATCGCCGGCTTGATTCGGGAAAATCGCCTCGATCGCGCAGCGCTTCTTGCGCTTCAGTGAGCAATACAAAACGACGACGTAGCGCCGATCCTCCCCAGGGTCGGCTCTTCCGTTTTATTGACTATTTCCGCCAATCCTGGCACAATCTTGTCACTAAATAACGATGTAGTTGCTCGAAGATTTACCGAGAGGAAATCGAGGGAATCTACTATAAATTCATCGAATTCAATATTCGAGGTCGTACACTATGGCAAAGAAGATCAAGGCAGTTATCAAAGTGCAATCAATCGGAGGTCGGGCAACACCAGCACCTCCACTCGGACCAGCGCTCGGTGCGCAGGGTGTGAACATTCAGCAGTTCGTGCAGGAATTTAACGCAGCAACACAGGACAGAATGGGAGAGACAGTTCCAGCAATCATCACCATTTATGAAGACCGCACATTCAGCTTCATCCTGAAGACTGCTCCAGCGAGCGATCTTGTGAAAAAAATCACGGGAATCGAAAAGGGATCCGGAAAGCCACTCACTGAAAAGGTGGGAAAGATCACCCAGGCTCAGTTGCGCGAAGTTGCGATGAAGAAAATGCCAGACTTGAATACGACCAATGTAGAGGCTGCGATGAAAATCATCGCTGGCACCTGTCGTCAAATGGGAGTCGATGTCATTGCTTAAATTAATATCGTGGGAGATCGGATTCCGATCGTTACTACCACTAACCAAAACACTATGATCGGCAAGCGAATGGCTACAGCAAAGCAGATGATTGATAAGAAGAAACAGTACGCCGTAAAGGACGCTGTTGCACTTTTGAAAGAAACCGCAAAGGCAAAGTTCGACGAAACGGTTGAGTTGCACTTCGCGCTTGGAGTAGATCCAAAGCAGGGCGACCAGCAGATCCGCGGAACCGTTACCTTGCCACATGGCACCGGCAAGACGAAGCGCGTTATTGCCTTCGTGGACGCAAACAACGAAGCGGCTGCAAAGGCAGCAGGCGCAGACATCATCGGAACCGAAGAAGTACTCGAAACGATTATCCGCACTGGAAAAATTGACTTCGACGTTGCCGTCGCTGTTCCAAGCATGATGCCAAAGCTTGCCAAGGCCGCAAAGATTCTTGGACCTCGCGGTTTGATGCCTAACCCAAAGACCGACACCGTTGGTCCAAACATTGGGAAGATCATCGAAGAGCAGAAGGGTGGAAAGGTCGCATTTAAGAACGATAATACCGCCAACGTGCACATGATTGTTGGAAAGGTGTCGTTCAGCGCAGAAAACTTGGTTAACAACCTCGCGGTCGCCATCGAAGCAATTCGCAAGGTGAAGCCAGCGTCGTCAAAGGGCATCTATATGAAGTCTGTCACCATGACTTCAACCATGGGCCCAGCGATCAAGCTCGACCAAGCATCGGTCTAACCTCACTCTCCCAATCCCAAAAATCCCCTCGATTCGAAAGAATCCGAGGGGATTTTGTTTGTACACAGCTGTGGATTCATCAAACGCCAATCACTGCTAAACTCGTGACATATGTCGTCCCAATCCTATGATCCATTCGGGCCAGGATCAAACGTAGAAAAGCGGTGTGTCCAGGATCAGGAGAAGCTTCGTGTCCTTGTTCAGAGCCTCAAGGCACTCGGAATGAAGATCGTTCTTACTCAGGGCGTTTACGACCTCATTCATGAGGGTCATGCCGCGTACCTCGAAAAGGCAAAATCCCTCGGAGATATTCTTATCGTTGGCGTGGACTCCGATGAGCTGACGAAGATCCGCAAAGGGCCAAGGCGGCCGATCGTGCCGCAGGCCGAGCGCATCAACATGCTCCTTCATTTGCGTCACGTTGATCTTGTAACAATCAAAGAAGCACATCACGGCATTGGCGATATTATTTCGATCGTGAAGCCAGATGTGATGGTATTCTCGTCGTCCACAAAAGAAGTTGGTCCAGAAGATCTTGAAATATACAAACAGCACTGCGGAGAAATCGTCGTCCTTCCGCCACAAGCCACCACAACTACCACAGCTCGCGTACGCAATCTCACCATCGAGGGCGTTGAAGATCTGGCGAAGGAAGTGAATACACTCATGACCAATTTCGTGACCAAAATTCGCGAAGGCTAATATGCTCATCGCGTTCGTTCCGGTTCTCCACAAAGGCTACATCAACCTTTTTAAAAAATACCCCGACACGCTGGGCATTCTTGGCGCTGACGTTATCGCCGACTTCACCGCGCTCACTCGCGACTGCCGCATGGTCGAGCCTGAAGCGATGAAACTCGCGATCGAGAGCCTCAAAATCTTTTCGTCTGTTCGTGTACTCTCGAAATCGGATCTCGCAGAAATCGCTCAATCAATGTTGCCGATCGTCATGCCAGATGAAGACGTTTCGCGCGAAATCGCAAAACAGCATTTCGCCGATCGCACAGTATTCGAATCGATATTTCTCCGATGGGACGGCATGAGAACGTTACGCGAGAATATTGCTGCCCCGGATCGAAAGATCTCTTCAGATGACTTCGCGAGGTCGATGATCCGTCTGGCAACCGCCGAAGCAACAAAGAGCAGTGACTGGTGGCGACAGGTTGGAACAGCAATCGTTAAAGACGGCGTTGTTATCGCGCTCAGTCACAACAGGCACCTCCCCACCGATTATCATCTCGACGTCGAAGGCGATCCGCGAACGAATTTCGATGCCGGCGTTCGAATCGATCTCTCAACCGCGATCCATTCAGAAGCGCTCGCGGTCGCGCAAAGCGCAAAAGCAGGCACACCACTCAATGGCGCCGACGCTTTCGTCACTACATTCCCCTGCCCCAACTGCGCACGCTTGCTTGCCGAAGCAGGAATCAAGACCGTGTACTACAACAAAGGATATTCACTGCTTGATGCGGAGGAGATTCTGAAGGCGTACGGGATTGAAATCGTGCTCGTCGAAATGAACTGAAGGGGTCAGGTCTTGAATCTATGCATTTCTTCTTTTATGAAAAATATGGCTCTTGCATATTTCAATCCAGCTAACCCAAGCGCGTGAATACTCCAATTTTTGGATCATAACTCGGATCATCTGGATCGGATTGCAAAAGCTGACAGTGCAAATGAGAAACCGTCGACCCGGTAAATCGCATGTCACCAAACCGCATAAACATCGACCCAGCAGACATTTTGAAAATCGCCGTCTGTTCTTTAAGAATTTCTCCGAGCTCGATCCAAGCTTCTGAAGAAATTTGCGATATATGCTCAATATGCGTTCGGTGAATAAGGAGTTTGTGATGTTTTGTCGGTTTGTAAGGAAACTGATTATCCGTGATAATCCAAAACATTCGCTGTTCCATCGGCTTCGTATGAATCCTGTTAAGATGCTGAGGACAAAAAGGGCAAATCTTCTGCTCAGTAATTTCAGCAATCACTTTATCGTATCCTCCTGGACGAGCATTTTGTTGATTAACGAAGTCATTCATACTTCAAAACGACCTAAAACTTTCTTCAAAATGCATAGATTCAAGACCTGACCCCATCAGTTTACACCGGCGTCGGAATAATCATCGCCTCGTGCGGTTCGTAGTCGGCGACCGTGAAATGTTCTGGACGAAAGTCGAGAAGATCGGTGACGGTGGAGTCCATGTACATCGTTGGGAACGTACGAGGCTCGCGGTCGAGGAGTTGTTTGACGTGTTCAAACTGGCTTTCGTAAATGTGTGCGTCGGAAATAGTGTACACGAGCTCCTTTGGGGTGTAGCCCGTTGCTTGAGCGATCATCATCGTGAATGCGGCGTATTGGATGATGTTAAAAACGACGCCAACCGGAACGTCGCCACTGCGTTGGAAGTGATGAACCGAAAGCTGTTTTGTTTCTGGGAACACGAGGATGTGCAAATAGCCGTGGCATGGTGCGACGACGACTTTGCGCGGAGAGATTCCTGAATGTTGCAGTGTGTACTGCGGAATCCACGGCGAAATAATGTGCGTGCGCAAATTTGGTCGCTCCTTGATTTGCTTCACGACGTGCTCAATTTGATTGAACGGCTCGCCTTCACTTGTTGGAAACGCGGTCCATGCCGGGCCATAGCTTCCTGGACCAAGATCGCCTTCCGGCAAGCCGAAAATATCACAACGCTCTTTCGTCACCCATTTTTTCCACCACGCACAACCAAACGCCTTCAATTCTTCCTGCGTTCGCGCGCCGTGAAGGAACGCGAAGTGCTCACCGAGCGCACCAACCATGAAGCGTCCGCCGAGGTCGCGCTCCGTAATCATTGGGAATCCGTTCGCCAAATCGAAATGCATCTGCGCGCCAAGGATCATGCGGGATCCTTCGCCTTGAATTGGCTTTACATCAACACCTTCTTCGAGAATTTTCTTGAGCAAATGATGATACTGCCAATCGATAGTACGTTCGATAACCGGCTTCATGAACGATCGCTGCACGCGGTAGTGCAGAAGAACACTTCGTGCGTTCAGCTTTCGCGTATCGACGAGTTCGAGATTCACACGAGCAAATTTTTCACCAAGTGGAACACCGTTACCGAACAAGAATGGCTCGAGAGTTAAAAAGACTTCATCGACGAGGCCGGCATCCAAAAACTGTCCGTACACCGAAGCTCCCCCACCAAGCGCTATTGTTTCAATGCCTTCGCCGATCAACCGCTTCACCAAAACCGCCGGAGAATCATTCGTGAATTCAACACCCTCGATCGGAGCCGCCGCTTCCGGATTCTTCGTTAATACAATCACCCGCCGGTCCTTCAAACCCTTCCCAATCGTGGCAAACGTCGTGCGGCCCATCACGACCACGCCAGCTTCCTTCGTCTTTTCCACAAAAAACTGCGTATCCTCCGCACTCGTCCAATCCAACGAGGATTGATCCACTTTTTCCGCAATTTTCCCATCCGCGCTCATGGCGGCAATCAGCCAGATTTTCATAGTTGTTCCGATGGTATCAGCCTAGCCCGCGTGGGTCGACGAACCATGTGGATACCCATCGCAATTCCAATAATTCTTCAAAATATCCAGAAATCGAAAAGGTGGAGCCGCGTTGGCCCCACCCCTCGTAGCGTCACCGTCCCGAACCAGCCCTCCGCAGCTACACCTTCGGCGCGTCGCGGTCCCCGATCGGGAAGTTGAACGTGGACGCGTGAAGCGAACCGTCCGAGAGCGTGACGATCTGGGGAACGATCATGTGGATGTGCGGATGCTGCATGATCTGTCCGCTGTAGAGTCGATCACCCTCGCGGATGCAGATCCCGTACCCCTTGAGCCCGAAGCGTTCGATCAGTTCGTCACGCAAGTGCACGAACGCAGCGAAACCCGCCGCGGTGATCCTCTCCGTGCTGTGGTCAATAGGCGTGAAAAGGATCTGATACAGGGGCTGAATGAACAGCGCGTCCGTACGCGGGCGCTCATTGGGGACCGCGATCCACCCTCCGTACGATGCGAGCGCATTGTCGCGCCAGCTCTGCTGACAGAAGCGGCAGCCGTCCCGCCGCACCTGTTCTTCATAGACCCGTTCGGGCTTAACAACCTCAGTCATGTACAACTCCGTGTGCCATGAAACACTACATTGCTACCCAATGTTTGGTCAAAAAGAAACATCACGCGGCCAAGCATGGCAACCGCGTGATATCTTTTTGCGACGACGTTTTCTCGTCATCACGCTTCGCACTGTACACGGAAAAAATGGAGGGTCAACGAAATTATGTGGATAACGAAAAGAATTTATCATTTCGCCCATTTTCGGCTTGCTTCCTCAACGTGATCGACGACGTACCGAGAAGTACGTCTTGACGCTCACGTCTTCGTTGCGCACCGAAACTGGTCTGAAATGAAAAAATTCTTGCTAAGATCGGTGGATAAACACTCGATAATCAATCCGCGATCAAGTACGATCGATGCGCTTATGGAAATTTCTATCCGTCGACTGAACTCTGATGTTCCCTTTCCAGAATATAAAACTCCTGGCGCATGTGCGTTTGATATTGCGGTTATCGAAGGGAAAATACTCGCACCAAATGAACGCGCAATTTTTCCAACCGGACTTGTCGTGAAAGTTCCGGAAGGTCATGTTCTTATTCTTGCTTCACGATCGAGCAATGCAAAAAAAGGCATTACGCTCAGCAATGGCATCGGTATCATCGATGGCGACTATTGTGGACCGAACGATGAACTTCACATCGCGCTCCACAATATCGGAAATGACGCATACACCGTCGAAGCTGGCGAACGCATTGCGCAAGGAATGTTCATTCCCATTACTCGCGCACAATTCGTCGAACCGGCTGATTGGTCCGCTATCGATCGCGGTGGGTTCGGAACAACGGGATAATCCTGATATACTGATCGTATCAATATCTCTTTAAGAGGAAGCCCGCCCTCCTATGGCAAAGCTCATCACCATCGGCTCACTCATCGATCGCACCGTTGAACACTTCCGCCTCCATTTCAAAGAACTCATCGGTATTAGCTTGTGGATTGTGGTCGCGGCGATGCCATTCCTGTTCTCTGGATACCTCGCACCGTTTGGCGTGGACGAACTCACACCGAAAGGCGAAGTCGTCACGTACATGATCGTCAACGTCCTTGGTGTCGTTACCACCACACTCGCAAGCTTGTGGATTGGCATTTGTCTTATTTTCACCATCGATGCACGAGCACAAGGAAAAAATCCAGATCATGTCGTGCTCGGGAAGCGCTCGTGGAAATTCATGCTGTCGTTCTTTGTACTTTCTGCAGTAATCGCTATTGGTCTCAGCGTCGCATCTGCGCTCTTCATCGTTCCTGGCATTCTCGTCACGATGTTCAACCAGCTTCCGGGCACTGCCGGAACTGTCCTTGGTGCCGTGGGAATTCTTTTGCTCTTTGCTGGCATTATCATGGCGATGTACACACTCATCCGCTACAGTGTTGAGCTGGCATTTGCGCAATACCATCTTCTCCTCGACAACGAAGCAACGGCTTTTTCCTTCAAGACGTTACGACGAGCAGTCAACGCATCACGCGCGTCGGTGAAAGGTGCATGGTGGCCAATCGCGCTTCGTCTCTTTGTCCCAAATGCGATCATTTCTCTTATCGTTGTTGGATTCACCATGACAACGAACCTTGCCACAACCGTCATGATTTCCTTTGCGGCTGCAGCACTGTCGCCGCTCGCCATTACGCTTATTTCCGTCGCCCTCACCTTGAGCGTATTCATTATCAATGCCCTGGTGATGCCGCTCTACAGCCTGACGACCTACTACCTCTATGACAGCGTCAGCAAGCGATAATACTCCAGAAGAAAAGGATGAAAAGCCGAACGTCGCAGAGCTTCCAAGCGTTTTCGACATCCTGCTTTACAGCCTCACGCTTGCCAAACGATATGCCGGTGACGTGTACGGCTTTACTGCATACCTTCTTTTCCCGCTGATTCTTTCGTTTGGTGTTCGTGGAATTTCTGGAAACCTTGGAATCGTTGCAGAAAGCATGGTGAATGTTCTCTCGCTTGCACTGTCGTGTTGGGCCGCGGCTGCAATCAGCACATTAATCAGTCTTAAAACCGCGCATCCAAAAAAGGATCACGACCCCAGGAGTATCGGACAGCACGCCGCGAGCGTCCTGGGTACGCTTCTTCTCGCGTCGCTTCTTTCCGGAATCATTCAAGCGGCGGGATACTTTCTCCTTATTGTTCCAGGAGTTATCGCCTCCATACTTTTTGCATTCACCCTTGAGGAAGTTGTGCTTCGCGGCCATGGGCCAATTTCCGCACTTGCGGCGTCCAAAGCTCGTGTACAGCATCAACTCGCTGCTATTGGCTGGAGGCTCCTTGCAATCGTGTTCGCGTTCTTTCTGGTGTATTTCATCCTCGGCGCAGCGGTTATCCTCGTTGGGTCCTTCGCGACCGGAATCAGCCCAACAGCGCTCGCTCTCAACGGTGTTCCGTTGTGGGTTGACGCTATTCTCGTTGTGCTCCAAATTGCTCTTTTGCCACCGGTCATCATCGCCCATACGGTGCTTTACCTCTCCACCTCTCCGACTGTAGACTAGGGCGGTATGCGTCTCCAACCCGTTATCGGCCTAGAAACCCACGTTGAGCTCAGCACCAGAACCAAGATGTTTTGCGGCTGCAATGCTCACGACGAAGGCGCGCTCCCCAACACGCACGTTTGCCCCGTCTGCACCGGCCATCCGGGCACGCTTCCGGTTCCAAATGCTGCAGCACTGCGCTACGCCGTTCTTCTTGGGCTTGCGCTCAACGGCACCATCACTGAACATTCCAAATTCGATCGGAAACACTATTTCTACCCCGACCTTCCAAAGGCGTACCAAATTTCACAGTTCGATCTCCCCGTCATGCAGAACGGCGAACTCGTCATCGACGTTCCCGGCGAAGGCGCGGTACGCATCGGCATTGAGCGCATGCATCTGGAGGAAGACTCGGCGAAAAATATCCACGGCGACGACGGAAAAACATACGTGGACTTTAATCGCTCCAGTGTGCCGTTGTGCGAGATCGTCACGAAGCCAGACTTCCGCAATTCCACACAAGCGAAGGCGTATGTTCAGGAAATGCGCCTACTTGTCCGAGTACTCGGCATTTCTGAAGGCGATCTTGAACGCGGACATCTGCGTTGTGACGTGAACGTTTCGTTGCGTGAAGTCGACGAAAACGGTTTACCGATCGGCCCAATGAATCCAAAGACGGAAATTAAAAACATCAATTCCTTCCGCGCTATTGAACGTGCGATTGATTACGAAATTGCGCGCCAGACCGCACTGTGGGACGCCGGAACGCCGCCGATGATTACGACGACGCGCGGCTGGAATGACACTACACAAACCACCGATGCGCAGCGCACCAAAGAAGACTCCGCGGATTATCGCTATTTCCCCGAACCAGACATTCCGCCACTCGATCTGCGCGAATTCGTTGTGGACATCCAACGAAATCTTCCAGAACTCCCCCGAGCCAAACGCGCTCGATTCGTCGATGAATACGGATTCAAACCCGATATCGCAAAACAGATTGTTGACGACACTGCACTCGCGAATTTTACTGAAGCAACCATGAGCGAGCTTCGATCCGAACTCGGACCGTCAAACACCACCGATCTCGCAAAACTCGTCAGCGGATGGATTCTTACAAAGTTTGGAAGTGTTCTTGCAAACGAAGGCCGAGCAATCACCGACGCAAAAACAACGCCGGAACGATTCGCAGAATTCCTCGCGCTCATCGCGAACGGAAAACTCACCGCGCAAAAAGGCCTTGAGGTGCTTGCGCAAATGGAATTCCGCAGCCTTGAAGTCTCCGAAGCAATGGAAGTCGTCGGTGCATTATCCATCGACGATTCGTCCGTGATCGATTCCATCATCGCAGAGGTCCTTGAGAAGAAGGCAGCCGAGGTTGCACGCTACAAACATGG
The DNA here is from genome assembly GCA_038064675.1 of Patescibacteria group bacterium. Classification (GTDB taxonomy): domain Bacteria; phylum Patescibacteriota; class Patescibacteriia; order UBA9934; family UBA9934; genus CAIKHN01. Next base: position 237,906 of record JBBTSM010000003.1, read on the forward strand.
CGAAGAAAAACTCTTCCCGTTCCTTCTCGGCCAGGTTATGAAGGCAGCAAAGGGGAATGTAGATCCTGCAACAGCAACAGAGGCATTGAAGAAAGCGCTTTCGTAGGCAAAAAGAACGGTCAATTATGACCGTTCTTTTGTTTGGAATGATTTACTTTGCTGCAATTGCTTCGTTACGATCTGCGTCTGCAGCTTCTTGATTACGCCGAGCATTAGTGAGTTTTGCGGTTTCGCGATCAATTTCCCGCATATTTGCCTGAATCTCTCTCTTCCTTAGAAAGGCAAAGAATCCCAGCCCATCGAGCTCTTTCTGAAGAGCGCTTCTCTGATTTCTCAGGACGTCTTTCGGGGATTCTGTTTCGGGTTCACCGATGACGTCTTGATGCGTATTTTCACTGCCCATTGCCTCACTGCTCAGCATCCCAAGATCGTCGCGATATCGCTCAACTCGAGCAATATTTTCCTCAACCTGCCGCAAACGTTCAGCTCTATCTTCAAGAGGAACGCCAGGTTCGCTCCGTTGAATTGCCATCCGATCATCGCGAAGCTTTCCCAACGAATCGTTCAATGACCGCAACTCCACAAGAAGATCTTGACGCGTTGGATTGCCGCCGAGCTTGAGCAGAATCGCCGTTCGGCGCGCTTTGGCTTGCGCAATGTCCTCCGTGCCCGCAACGATCTTCTTTGGCACTGGTTCGATCTGTGCCTCTTGTACCACCTTGGGAACACCCTTTTGGATTTCTGGAACCTCCGGAGCTACTCCTTCTCGCAATATTCGATAACCGTCCACCATACACTCAAGCATTAGCGCTTGAAAAAATTATCCGATATTTTCACCGCTTCGTACACAGAAGTTACCCACAGAATTCGCGAATCTCTTTGAAACCAGGTCTCCTGGCGTTTTGCGTAATGATGACTGTCGTATTTAATGCGAAGAACCGCGTCGCGGAGCTGCTCCTTCTTTTGGAAGAAATCCACAATCTGCCGGTACCCAATTCCCGTCATTCCCGGGCAATCGTCGCCATACAGATCACGAAGTTTACGAACCTCATCCACGAGGCCTTTACCGATCATTTCGTCCACACGGAGGTCGATGTCGGCATAAAGTTGCTCACGAGGCTTTGTGACACCGATCTGAAGCGCGTCGTAGATCGGATCTGCGAATTCCTGACGATCCGCGAGCGTCTTTCCGGTTGTTCTGAGAATCTCGAGCGCGCGAACTAAGCGACGACGGTTGCGATCGTCAATTGTGGACGCGGCGTCAGGATCACGCGACGCAATTTCCTCGAGCAACTCGTTGTCCGTCATCGATTCCAGTTCCGACCGAAGCGCAGCGTCCGGCTCGGTGTTGGCGTAATTCGGCCGGTCGATGATGGCACGAATGTACATTCCTGTTCCGCCAACGAGAATTGGCACGTGGCCACGTTCAAGGATCTCGGTGATTTTCTTGTCGGCGTATTCCTGGAACTGTGAAACCGTAAACACTTCATCGGGATTCACCAGATCGATTCCCCAATGCGGAACCCCTTCGACGAGACGAGGTCGGGCAGCGAAAAGGGAGTCGATTCCGAGCGCCGAATCGCCCTCATCGACAGCCCCCCTCCGACTCCCCCCATAAATGGGGGGAGAGACGTCATCCGCCTCCGGCTTCGCCGTGCCGATATCCATCCCTTTGTAGACCGTGCGGCTGTCTGCACAGATCACTTCCCCATCAAAACGCTTTGCCAAGGCAATGCCAGTCCCGGTTTTTCCGGAACACGTCGGACCAACAACGGCAAGGATTTTCGGCAGTTTTCGCTCCATATTGCCCAATCCTATCATCTTTCTTCCGGACGATCTACGCACGGCTACACCCTACTCTCTACTCCCTACACCCTTGTACTGTATACTTTTTTGTGCTAACCTCAGCTGTTTCTCGCCGTGCCAATGGACGACGAGATTTCCCCGACCCGATCACCTAGGAGAACTCCCGTGCCCACCCCTCGTTTGGCTTTCGATTCCCCTTTCAACGACCCGACCCAACGCAACAGCGGCTCGCACTCCCTGTTCACCGTCATGGATGGTGGCCGCAGCCGTGCCGAAGGCCCACCGGCGATCGTCGTCGCAGAGACCCCGGCGCCCGAACCGGCGACAAGCGTCAAACTCGATCCGCCGGTGGCCACAGTCACCAACTGGTCTCCGCGCTGGTGGCGGATGCTCGTCATCCTCACCCTGCAGTACGGTCGGTGGTCGATCATCGGCTGGCCGCTCTACACAATCTTCTGCGCCTGGCGTTCCTACGACGTCAAGTGCGCGCTCGACGCCCTCACGCTCCGCTACGGGCGCGGCGACGTGGGCTTCGACATCGGGCTGAAGATCTCCGAGATCCTCAAGCACGGTACGAGCATCGAGGACCTGTGTGTCATCGAGAACGCGACGCGTAGCAGCCGGTTCCGCCCGTTTGGCCTCGAAGCGACATTCGCCGACGAGACCATGAACGGGGCATCCCTGCTCCACCACTTGAACTGGGCGTGCGGGCTCGTCCGCTCGCCCATCTCGCCCACCATCAACCCGTGACGCCAACGTGACCACGACGCGATGCCTCGCCGCTCTCTGAGCTGGCGAGGCATCGGTGTTTTTATACACAGCCGCAACAATTTCATATCAAAACAAGGTACAATAGTCGTATATTCTTCTTCTTTGACTATGAATAAAATGCTTGAAGGTTCGTCATCTTTCGACATTCCAGAACCAAAACACGTGAAGCCTCACGCGCTTCACGAAGAAGACGTTGCTGAGCGCAAAGCGGCGAAGGTCCGGAAATCAAAAGAAATGCTTGGGGAAGAGGCATTGAAGCTTGATACAACGATTAATGGAATCGACATCCAAGTTCGCTTCAGCCCAGCACAAAAAGAGTATGTTCTCTCATTCCCTGGCGCAAAAGGAAATGCTCTTGAAATTGGGAACTCTGCAGCGAACGCTCGCGAAATCTTCGGCAGAGCCGTTGGTCTTGCAGCCGGACAAAAAGGCGTCGCAGGCGTTCCGAACATTATAGAAAGACTTCAAACCCTCGCACTTGAGCTTCAAGCCGAACCCGAAGAAGGTGTACTTGTCGAAGAAGCGCCAGCGGTGCCTGCAGCGGCTGTAGAGGCCGAGATAGAAGCACCGGCGCGAGCGCCAGAAAACGAACCAACTCCTGGCATGAAGGAGATTCTCGCCGAAGAACGTACACGTAAGATGCAGGAAGGCGACGAGTTACTCAATCGCGAGAACGCCACAGAACGCGGTGCAAGAATTCTTCAGGAACGCTTCTTCGCAATCGATGAATCACTTATTACCCAAGACGTTGCACTTGCGGCTCGCGAGCGTGCAGTGCAGTCAAGACTTGGAAAGTTTTTTGCAGGTGCTGTTGGCCTTGCCGCGAATGCATGGGACTCCACAAAAGCGCTCACAAAAGGCCTCGTTGTTGAAGGCGGTGGAGCAGTGGTTGACGTGTTCAAGCCAACAGAAACTGGTGCAATGCGTCGGTTTATGAACTTTGTCTTTGATGACGCAATGATCGGAACCGCCATTAGTTTCTTCACCAACAAAGAAGGCGCCTACAATCAGGCTAAACTAGAAGGCCTCGAGGAGCGTCTTCGCGAAAAGACCGCACACGAAGAGGAAGTCGCTCGTGTCACAAAGGAAAAAGCTGAAGCGATCGCGGCATTGAATACAGAAAAGTACGGCACTGCAACGCCTGGAATTGCGCAACGTTTCTCTGTGTGGCGTGAAGAGCGGGATCAGAAGAAGGAACTCGCACGCTTAAGCAAAGCAGAAACCAAGGCTGCACAAGAAGCCGCACAAAAGGAGGCAGCCATCGAACTCGCACAGGCGTTCGCAGCGCGCGGAGGCGATGTATTCAGCCAAGAAGAAGCTGAAACCATCGGCATGAAGCTACTCGAAAATGAGGAGATCGCGAACGGTGTCAAAGGAATGGCAAAGGGCATATTCGGAGGACCACTGGAAATCGTCCGCGGTAATCTTCTGATGCTTCGTCTTATTTCAAAGATCTTCACTACCGAGCGATTCGTTGCAACGAACCTCGTTGGCTCCCGAATCGATAAGGCGCTCCGATCAAGTGAGGAACAGACAGAATTTGAAGCATCCCAAATCGCTCTTAAAGAGACCGATGACGAACGTGTTGTTGGATGGTTCACTCGAAACATCGTACAAGGAACCGTTGCTGGAGTACGAGCTCTCGGATCCGCGTTTTCTACCATTGGATCACTTCAGAACGGCGGAAAAGAAATTGATCACGACGCAGAACCAAAGGAGACTTCGCTCGCAGAACGACTGCTCTCAAATGTGTTCCGGTTGAAAGACCGACACGCGCTCAAAAATGCAGAAATTCAAGTACAAACTGTAGAAAGCAGCATCAAAGCAAAATGGCGCATGCGAAAGGCGTACGAAGGTCTAATGTTCGCCGTGAATGCTGCACGTGCAGGCAGAATTAACGACGAGATGCTCAGAAACAATCCAGAGCTCGTAGCAAACTTGCGTAAGGCGCTACAAAATCTTGAGGAATCAGAACTTGAAGAGATCACCGAAGGAATTGAACTGCTCGACGATGTCGAACAGTCCGCTTAATATCTTTCCTATGTCTCTCCAAACCATCATCAGCAGCTCACCACTCAGCGACGCAGATAAGAAGGCTCTTCTCAACCGATTGCAGGCAGAGGGCGCAACGCCCGACGTCGTTGGATCAATCAAGGAGGCTTTGCAGGAATACATCGACGCAGGGTTCAAGACTCTCGGGGTAGAGGCCGACCCAAACAATCCAAGCGTCATTAGCGCGCAACAGCATTTCGACGAAGAAGTCGCTTCTGCTGAAGCGGAGTACAACGAAGACGTCGAAAATGCCACCATCGACGCCGCAGTTGCCCAGGCACAAACAAATAAGGCTATCGAGGCACTAGAAGCAGACACCATCAAAGCAAAGATCGCAGCGTAGGATACAAAAAAACACACGGCGCCGAATCGGCGCCGTGTGTTTTTTTATTTCTTATACTGGCAATTTCCCTGCTTCGACCGCACGATTCACGATCTCGCTCTGCGAAATCACAAGGGCCTCGTCGCTTCCAAACACCTTCACCTGAATATCTCCCCCATCGCGCTCCTTTGCGCCGACCACGATAGTCCACGGTACTTTGTTCATCGCGGCATCGCGAATCTTCTTCCCTACCTTCTCCGGTGCGTCGTCGAGCATGACACGCACACCAGCAGCTTCGAGAATCATCTTCATCGCTTTTGCGGTGTCGATGAATTCATCAGCGACGGTTGCAATACGAACCTGCTCTGGCGCAAGCCACATTGGAAAGGCGCCGGCGAAGTGCTCAATCATCACACCAATGAATCGCTCCAACGATCCGAGAATCGCACGGTGAATCATCACCGGGCGCTGTTTTATGTTTTCAGAATCCGTGTATTCAAGCTCGAATCGCTCTGGAAGATTAAAGTCGAGCTGAATTGTCGCAAGCTGCCATTCGCGACCAATCGCGTCCGTCGCAATGAAGTCGATCTTTGGCCCGTAGAATGCCGCCTCACCAACGCCAAAGAAGTATTCCTGGTTCATGTCGGCGAGCAACTCCTTCAGCGTTCCTACAGCCTTCTCCCAAACCTCAGCGCCACCAAGATACGCTTCTGGCTTCGCAGGATCATTAACGGACAAACGAGCCTTGAGCGGCATCTGAAACGCCTCGTAGAACTTCGTAATGATGTTTGCGATTGCGCGAGCCTCGTCCTTTACCTGATCGAGTCGGCAGAACACGTGAGCATCGTCTTGCGTGATCGATCGAACACGAGACAGACCCTGAAGCTGACCGGTGTTCTCGTCACGATATACCGTGGTCACTTCACTATAGCGAAGTGGGAGATCGCGATAGCTTCGACCGCGTGATGCGAAGATCTGCGTGTGGTGCGGGCAGTTCATTGGCTTCAACACGAATGCATCGTCCGTCTTTTTGCTCGACACATGAAAAATGTCGTCCGCAAACTTATCCCAATGTCCGCTCGTCTTGTACAGATCGCTCTTTGCCATGTGCGGAATGGTCACTTTGGTGTATCCGTACGGCTTCATGAGCGCCCAGACGAATGCCACGAGCTGCTCACGAAGCACGGTGCCGCGAGGAGTGAACAATGGAAGGCCTGGTCCAACCAGTGGAGAAAACGCAAAGAGATCGAGCTCAACACCGAGCTTCCGGTGATCGCGCTTCTTCGCCTCTTCCAACATCGCCAAATGCGCATCACGCTCCGCCTTTGTCGCGAAAGCAATTCCGTAAATACGAGTGAGCATGTCGTTGTGCTCGTCGCCGCGCCAATACGCGCCAGCAAGCTTCGTGAGTGAGAAACACTGCGGATCGAGCGCAGCGATGCCGTCGGCATGTCCACCGCGACAAAGATCGGAGTAGTTTCCTGATGTGTAGAGCGTCAGCGTCTGCCCGTCACCAGCAAACTCGTCGATGAGTTCAACCTTATACTTATTGTCTGCAAACATTGATCGCGCCTCAACAGCCGTCATCTCCTTACGATCGAATCGACTCCAATCTGGCATCAGCTCACGCATCTTTGCTTCAATCTTTGGAAGATCTTCTTCCGAGATTGGTGTAGAGAATGCAAAGTCGTAATAAAAACCGTCATCGATCGCTGGTCCGATGGTACGTTTTGCGTCGGGATAAAGCTCGAGCACCGCTGCGGCAAGCAAATGCGCCAACGAATGACGAAGATGCTGCAAATCTTCTGGGTTCATAACAGAAAGTTACGTGAATAAAAAATACCCGACCAAGACACAACGTCTACAGTCGGGGTCGATGATCCATCGACGGTTCCACCCGAATTCCCTTCTTCGCGAAGGGCGCTCACTCAATTTGTATTCGACTCGCGGGTTGGTAGTCCGGTCGTTGCCGATAAAAACACTATAGAACGAACCGAAACCAGACGCAAGTGGACTACTCCGTAATGACAATCTTGATGTGATCCTTCAGCGTTGGCACGCGTTCAAGCCAGAACGGGGTAAAGTTTACGGATGCGTCTTTGACGGCGTCGGAGGCTCGGAGAAGCGTGAGGACTTCGTTTGGCGCACGGCCAACAAAACGGTCTTTGTTCAACACGGCAGAATCTTCCGAAATGATCGCCTTCCCTTCAAGATACACACCGAGTGTTGCTGTGCCCTTCTTTGCATCGGCGCTCTTCACCGACATCTGCACCGAATCCGTGGACACATTCTCTGCGGCATATCCTTCCGGAACGCGATCATACAGCTGCGAAAGCGCGTATTTCTTTACCGCATCCTGATCGTAATACACCGCCGTTACGTCCATCGCGAGGGTAACAGTAAAACTCCCAACATCAGCACCAACTGCGGCGCTCGCACCCTGGGACGTAACGTTTGATGAATATGATTCCCCACTAAACACATTCCGATCCACACCTGCCGACATGGTGGCTTTCGCCTTCTCCAACAGCGATGTTGAAACAGACGACACCGCGTCGTCGATATCTTTCTGCGTCAGCACACGCTTATACGACACGCCGCCCTTCATGGATTCCACGCTCACGGCATAAATCGTTTTCTGCATGGATTCTGGCAGACCAGGAATCGTAAACTGCGTTGGACCAATCTCGCCAGAGAGACCGGTCTTATCCGCGTGAGCGATCACATCCACCTGACCTTTTGATGGAACGTTCACGGCGGAATCGATTCTAAAGAGTACACCGTCCTTCGAAAGCAGCCGCGTTGTTGCGACGAGTGCTTGCGATGCCGCAGATTCGTTGATAATCGTTACCGTTCCACCAGCCTTTTCTTCTACGGCCGTTCCTCCATCCGTTGGCAACGTAATAACTTCCTGCGTATCAAACGATTGCTTGGAAACAACCCCGCTCAACTCACCATCGTTCGCTGGATTCGCAACCGCCTGCACTTCCGTGTCCACCGAAATCACTCGTGGATTTGCGATAATCGTAATCGTCGCTCGTGAAATTGATAAGTACAACACCGCCAACAACAGGAAGAATGTCATGAACACAAATGCCACCGCGATTCGCTGATACACCTTCAGCGAACGCGACAGTGGCTGTGCCCCGCGAGTTTCACGTGCCATATGCGGAAATTATAACACGAAGTGACGGAGTCAACGGGTGGCGCCGAGGATATCGCAAGTGCCAGTGGCGAGGGCGCATGTTTCGCAACGAGCAGCATGTCGTCCAGCCACGGTCGAACGAAGTGAGACGTCGTGGCGTAGCGATCGTTGCGCACAGTGAAGAAACATGTACCCGAGCCACCAGCTTGCGATGAAGATACAGGTCTGGATCCCCGCCTACGCGGGGATGACTCAGAGTTCAAAGACAACGGCGATTCGACAGTTACACCTTCACATTCTCCTCCCCCACCACTTCCCTCACCTTTTTTACGACCTCAAGCGAGAGCTCCACGGAATACTCCGTGGTGACTTTTCGCATTTCACCGCCGGATTCCACCAGAAGGAACACGCGAGCACGGCCAGGATGGGCACGGAAAATTTCACGAAGCCGCGCAATCATGTCGTGCGTTGGATTTTGCGGAACGGTGATCGACAATCCTTCGGAAAGCGATCCCGCTGGCGCGGCGACCGGAGGCGGAGCATCCATCATCATCGGAATATCTGACGCATTCGAATCCGTCCATCCGCCACGCGCGAGCATCGATGTCAGCGACGGGATCTCCGATTCAGTAAAAGCAATTACACCGTCCACCAACACCGAATATTCCACCGTTTCCGATTCCTCCCGCTTACGATGCGATACCTTCCCCATAATGAGCAGCATCGCCTCCGGATTCAGCGACATGCGAGCAGAGACGTAGATCTTTGGGAAAACGACCGATTCGATACTACCGGACGGATCTTCGATTCGGACGAATGCCATCGGTTCGTTTTTCTTCTTCGTAAAAATCTGCTTAATGTTACTTGCGACGCCGGCAATCTTCACCATCGCGCCGTCCTCATACGTCGGAATCGCGCTCGCTTTCACGATGTACGGCGAGAATTGATCGTAAAACAACCCCGCTGGATGTGATGAGACATACAGCCCAAGAAGCTCTTTCTCCCATGTGAGCAACAAGCTCGTTGGAATCGTCGGAACACTTCTGAACTCGATCTTCTGCTCCACAATCGACGTACTCAACCCAAACAACGACGTTTGGTTGCGTGCCAGTTCGTGCTGAACGTGCTTGTTGTACAGAACGAGGGTATCGAGGTTGCCCACGAGCTGTGAACGGTCGCCGAAGCGGTCGAGCGCACCGGCTTTCGTGAGCGCCTCGAGTGTTTTGCGGTTAAACGCGCTCGTCTTTACGCGGCCTAAAACATCAGCGAGATCCGCATACGGACCGCCTCGCTTTCGTTCGCGAACAATTTCTTCGGCGACTTCTTGTCCAACGTTCTTAATCGCAGATAATCCCCAACGCACATTCTTCGTATCCTTCACCACCGCAAAGCCAGCGAATGATTCGTTGATGTCTGGCGCAAGCACCGTCAGCCCCATGCGTCGGCACTCCTCAACTTCGATAGTGATGCGGTCAATAATTCCTGAATCGGAATTCATCAACGCAGCCATAAACTCCCCCGGATAATGCGCCTTCAAATACGCCGTGCGATACGCAATCATCGCATAGCATGCCGCATGAGATTTGTTGAAACCGTACGCAGCGAAATCTTCCAGTTTCTGGAACACCTTCATCGCAACATCGGGCTTTACGCCATTTTTCACGGAGCCGTCCACGAACTTTACCTTCATCTTCTCCATCAGCTCCGCAATTTTCTTTCCCATGGCCTTACGGAGCGTGTCAGCTTCGCCTCCGGTAAAGCCCGCCATATCCTTTGCGACTTGCATCACCTGCTCCTGATACACCGGAATACCGTACGTTTCCCGGAACGAGTTCTCCATGAGTGGATGCTCATACACCACTTTTTCCGTTCCGTGCTTTCGGCGAATAAAACTTTCAATGAACTGCATCGGCCCCGGGCGATACAACGACACCATGGCGATAATATCCTCGAACGCGCTTGGCTTGAGCTCTTTAATATATCGCTTCATGCCGTCGGATTCCAACTGGAACACGCCGGTAGTGTCGCCACGGCCAAGAAGCTCGAACGTCATCACATCGTCCAACGGCGCATTATCAAGGTCAACCACCACACCATGTACCGCGCGAATAATATCGAGCGCGTCTTCGATGACTGTTAAGTTGGAAAGGCCAAGGAAGTCCATTTTCACGAGACCAACGGCCTCTGCGGAGTTCAGCGAATACTGTGTGATGAGCGCCATGTCCTCCTTCTGGCCTTGCTGCAACGGAACACGCTGCACCAATGGCTTATCGCCAATCACAATACCGCACGCGTGCTGCGAAGCATGACGAGGATTACCCTCAATCTTCATGGCAAGATCGATCACGCGGCGCACCATGGGGTTACCGTTGTACATCTGCTGCAAATCTGGCGTTTCCACAATCGCAACCTTGAGCGGCGTGTGCTTTCCTTGAATCGGCGGTGGAACAACCTTCGCAATAACGTCGGCCTCTTGGAACGACAATCCAAGCACACGAGCCGCATCGCGAACCGCAGCACGAGGCATGAGTGTTCCAAACGTCACAATACCTGCCACGTGATCCGCGCCGTATCGTTTCGTCACGTATTCCAACACTTTTCCGCGACCACGATCGGCAAAGTCCGTATCAATATCCGGCATCGATACGCGATCCGGATTGAGAAAACGCTCAAAGAGCAAGTTGTATCGCAATGGCTCGATGTCCGTAATACGAAGTGCGTATGCAACGATGCTTCCGGCAGCCGATCCACGACCAGGCCCCACGAGCACCCCGTTATCTTTTGCCCACGTAATGTAGTCTTGAACGATTAAAAAGTACGACGAGAATCCCATCTTCACGATGGTGGCATATTCAAACTCAAATCGTTCCATGACGTTCGCGGGAATTGGATCGGCGTACCGGTCTTTCAATCCTTGAATACACAACTCGTGCATCACATCGTTGTCCGTCTTCCCTTCTGGCAACGGATAAATCGGCAAAAAGTTCTTTCCCAATTCCATTGTGTAACTGACGCGATCCGCGATGCGCCGCGTGTTCTCGAGCGCTTCCGGGACATCGGCAAACGCCGCCATAATCTCATCCGGGGTTCCGAAGGAAAGATCAACGTCATCCGTGGATGTACGACGAAAATCCTCAAGCGTACGACTGCGCTGAATACACAACTGCGCTTCGTATCCCTCGCGGTCGTCCGAGTTGAGATAGAACACGTTCTTGGTGGCGATCAGTGGAACATCAAGCTTTGCCGAAAGCGCTCGGAACGCATCGTTGATATCCACCTGCCGCGGCATGTCCGGATGATGAATGAGCTCGAGAAAGAAATTCCCCGCCCCAAAAATATCTTGATACTCACGAATAAGCGTTTCTGCCTTTTCGTGCTCGCCACCAAGATACGCGTGCGCGATTTCACCACTGACACTTCCGGAAAGCGCGATGAGACCCTTCGAGTGAGCCCGAAGAAACGCCTTATCGACACGTGGTTTGTAGTAAAAACCTTCGAGGAATGCAGCAGAAACAATCGCAAGCAAATTTCGATATCCCTCTTCGTTTTCCACGATAAGGACGAGACGATACGGGCGGTCGTCGAGACGAGGCCTACGGTCCGTCATGCCGTGCTGTGCCACGAAGATATCCGCACCAATAATCGGCTTAATTTCCGCGTCCTTGCACGCCTTATAAAACTCCACCGCGCCGTACAGGTTTCCGTTGTCCGTTAACGCCAGTGCCGTCATTCCCATGCTTTTTGCACGCGCAACAAGCGCCTTGGGCTTTGGCAGCGCCTCAAGGAGCGAATAATGCGAATGGACGTGCAAATAGACGAAATCTTTCGGGTCCATGGGCGTAGAGTAACAGACCACGCGTGTTTGAGCGTTGTGGACAGGTTTCGGCCTAGACGAAATCTCGTTTTTCTGCGAATATAAGCCACGCAACCTAGGTACTTCATGCACGTTCCCCGTCCCCTTCCCATCACTCGTTCTCTCTTCCACTTCCTGGCCCGGAAGCCCCGCATCAACGATATCCTTCGCCACCGCGAGATGACGATGAAGCTCGCCGAGAGCATCGCCCTCCACGGCGCGATGGCTGCGGTGTTCGTGTGGCTCGTCACAAACGTATTCCTCGGCTTCGGGCCAGCGCTCCCCTTCGTCACCTTCCTGGCGTTCGCTTCGTGGGCAGCCCTCTACCTGAAGGCCCAGAACCCGGTGATGAGCACGCTTCTCTGGGGCGGCAAGATCTACATCTTCAACGGCTTCGGCGGCTACAACTTCACCACCGAAATCGGGGTCGTCGAAAACAAGGAGATTTTGGTAGCCGTGGAAGTCTGCGTTCCTGGGGTGTTCTTCTTTCTCCCCGATCGCCGCTCCGAGCTCCGGCCGTTCAAGCCGCACTCGCAATATGTTGAGATCGCGTGGACCGCCGAAGCCGTCGCCGACGCGATGCGGGCAGAGTGAGCCAACTGTTCCACACAACACGAGGCCCCGTGAGAGCCGCCGAAAGGTGGTGACTCCGGGGCTTTGCCGTTTCGTGTTACCATTTCTGCATATGGATTCTAAAGACATTCTCTACATGGTGCTTGCGTTTTGCGCGCTGTGGTTTACGGCGTTCCTCTGTTTTGCGCTCTACCAGGTGGCACGATTCATGAAACGAATGCAGGAACTCTCCGCACACCTTCGAGAAAAGGCAGATGAGGTACTCAACAGCATCAACACCATCCGCATGAAAATTGAAGGCCACGTGAACGCCATCACCAGCATCGGCGACGGGATTCGGAAAATCATGGACGCGTTAAGGAATCGAGAGTAGTAAAAAACCGCCCGCTGGATTTCGCAGTGGGCGTTTTTTATTTACGCGATGAGCATGGTGTGGCGCTCCAGGCGACCGATTCGCATGTTGTGCTCGTCGATTTGCGGGAGAATCGAGGAACCGATGAAGTCGGTGACTTCGCCGATAATACGCTCTTCTGCGACAGCGATACGGCCGACCACATCAGCGATGATACGCTTTTCAGACGCAACAATGAGATCGAGCATTTCTTCTCGCATTTCAAGTTTAAATGTCGCGTTATTCTCACGGAACATGTCACGAAGAACCTGAATATCATTTTTGCTAAGCATAGATGATGTTAAGAATTATTCGTGGGGATTTTTAGTGGGGATATTTCGATACTATCACATCTATGCAAGCCGCTCCAACGCACGGGTCAGGGCAGAAATGATTTTCTCGACTTCAATCACCGTCTCGGTTCCGGCACTCACACGAAGGAACGGTTCTGTGGTTCCAGTGGCACGTAATGCCGTGAGATACACGCGAGTTTTTGATAATCCAAAACTGCTTCCGGCAATAAGCTCGACCCCACGATTTCGAGCCTCTTCAACCGCGTATTCAAGAAATCTCATGTACGTTGCAGCCTTGCGATATCGCTCTTTTAAAACGATAACGAAGAAGGCTCCGTGGAAGTCTCGATCTTTCATCCAAGAATATGCCGGATGGCTCGGAAGTCCGGGGTACACCACGCGCTCGAGCGCGGTTCGGCGATCCGATCCTGTGTGAACATCGAACGCTGTCGCAATCATCGTCGTGTTTCGATGATGCCGACGCAATCGCCTCTCGAGCACTGATCGGTTCGGCCACGGGAGTGAAAGCACCGACGCATCCACAAGATTCGTTCCGATATGCATGCGTCGTCCAAACAACGGGAATGGCGACATCGCGGTTCGCCACATGATTCCCCCACTCACCCGATCCATTCCGTATTGATGGAATTTCAAAAGGCTTTCAAACACGATGATGTGGAGCTTGATATTCAGCAACGGAACATCCTTCAGAATCTGATGCGTTACAGACGTTCCGGTCGCGTCGATGACGAGCGTTAATGGAGCATCTAAAACCTGAACGATCCGCGGAATAAGCGCGCTCAAATCCGGTACCGCCATGGTTACTGCGTTACACATCGTGTCCAAGAAAAGAACCGACGGCTTATGAACACGAATCGCCTCGAGAATCGCTTCGGCATTCATCTCATCAACGAAAATGACTCGGCCGGGAAAATACAGCTGTGCGATCTGAATATTTTCAAAGTAGCTCGACGCGCCGATCAATACCGGACCCTTGCACGTTGGGTCGTCGAGCAACGTCGCGACGATCGTGGTAAATGCCGCCATTCCGCTTGCTGTTACAAATGCGAATGGCGTCAGTCGCAACGGCGAATCGACGTACTCTTTCACGAATGCCTGCTCGTATCGTAGTTCATCCCAATGCTGATCGCGCTTATAGTCGTTAATCGTACCGGTGATCGTCCCCGTCTCTAAACCCGCCTGCGAGTGCTTCGCCGCTAAAAATGATGGCGACTGCCAGCCGGACGCCGCAAGCAATGCGCCGCTGATGCCCTGCAGACTTCTTACCGTATCAGCGACACGATCGCGAACACGCAAACACTCCAATAATCGATCCTCGTCGTGAACATTCAACAGTCCACGGAGATCATTTGCGCATTCCGTGTACACCAATAGCAAAGATTTTTCCTGATCAAGAAGCGTCGCCGATGTCTCCGGAAGAATGTGCTTCCGGCGCTTGGACCGAAGCGCCGCAATACGTTCTGATCGGTCCTCAATGATCCACAAAAGCTCGGCGCAGTCGTCGTGAAGGTCTGCAAACGATTGAGCGACAGAATCAGCCATACAATGCAGGCATGCTACCAGAACATGTTAAACTCTTTCTATGTTTTTATCCCTTTTCTCTAAAAAGTCCCCAAAACTCGATGCAATCGAGCTTCTTGGGAATGCACCAGGAAAAACCCTCCTCATTACCGCGGGCATGGATGGGGACGAATACGTCGGCATTGCCGCGGCACACGAGATAGCTCGCCGATTCTCGGCGCGACCATTTTCCGGGAAGTTGATCCTCATTCCCATCGTGAACATGCCAGGGTTCATGAACGAGTCGAGTCATAATCCCATCGATGGAAAGTTTCCTAAAATGCTCTTCCCCGGAAATGCGAACGGATCATCCACCGAACAGATCGTCGCGTCGCTCGCGCCACACGCATTCGCGACGGATTGCTGGCTTGATCTGCACAGTGGAGCGATGACCGAGGGACTCAACCCATTCCTTTGGTTTCATCGAACAGGAAAAGCCGACGTAGACGTGCAAATCGAGCGATTTGTTTCTGCAAACATCGCCGATCGCGTTCTCATCGAATCGTGTCCGATGGGAACCAAGGCTGCACAGCTCGCGAAACGCGGCTGCATGTATGTTGTTGCGGAATCCGGAGCCCGCGGAAATCGCGACGGAATCGATCTCGAACGACATATTCGATGGGCTGAGGCGATGATGTCGCTCCTCGGCATGATCGATACGCCGATCGCGCAGATCGCAACGCCGATCGTCGTCATGAATCAGATTCGATACGTCGTCGCACCGCATGATGGCATTTGGGATCCGTCAGTATTCGCAACCGAAACGATCAAGAAGAACGATGTTATCGGCATCGCGCGATCAATAAAGGGCGGCAAACCAAAAACGATAGCTGCGCCGGTGGCGGGCTATCGTTTATGGTGGAAGGAAACCATGCGGATGAAAAAAGGCGACGTGCTGTGTGCGATTGGTTTTTAGCCACGAATCACACCATCTACGCGCAATGCCAGTTCGCGAACCACCGTCGTCATGACATCGTCCACTTCCTGACTGGTTAACGTTCGGTCTGGCGCCATCAATGTTACGCCAACGGTAACACTCTTTTTTCCGGAAGGAATACCTTCGCCACGATAGAGTTCTACCACACGGCAGTCGGTAATAAGATCTTTTGCGCCCCGAACGACAGAAGAAATCTTTTCAAATTCCGTTTTTTCGTCTACGAGCACCGCGATGTCGCGAGTAACGACTGGGAACGCTGGAAGCGCCTGGTAATGATGCGCGTGCTTCATTGCTGGGAATAACGCCTCAAGATCCATTTCCACAAGGAATACCGGACGATGAATACCAAAGGAGTTCTGAAAATCGTCCGCAATCTGGCCGAGCGTACCAACAGAAACTCCATCGAACGTAATCGTCACCGTACGGCCGTCGTGCCAATGGTCGTTCTTCGATGCACGGTCGAACGTAAGCGTGATACCCGATTTCGCCGCAAAATATTCCACCACACCACGAAGCCGCATGAATGTCTTTTCCGCGTCGGTCACTCCATATTCACCAAAGACCACCGTCATGCGCTCTTCGGGAACGCCGCCCTCTCGCGGAATATACACGCGTGCAAGCTCAAAGACATTCGCCGTGTTGGTGAAGGCCTGGTTTCGTTCGATTGCGCGCAACATCGACGGCACAAGCGTTGGTCGCATGTGCGTGATATCTGTTGAAAGCGGGTTGTACAGTGCAAGTGCATCCTTTGGACTTACGCCGTACATCTCAAGATCAGCGACGCTCACCATGGAATTACTGAAGAATTCCGAGAACCCTGCTCCAGCCAAAAACTTCTTGGCCCACATCGCCCAGTCGAGCGATGCGTCGTCGAATCCTGCTGGCGGACGAGATGCTGGCAACACCGCTGGCATGTTGTGGTACCCATACATACGCGCAACTTCTTCCGTGAAATCGACCTCACCTTCAATGTCGTCCTCGCGCCAATATGGAACGGTAGCGCGGTATTGCTTCCCAGATTTTTCGAGCGCGGATCCGAGGCTCTCCAAAATCTTCGCGACAGTTTTATCCGGAATCTCGATACCAATACGCTGACGGATCCTTTCAAAATCGATCACGAATGCCTTCGGTTCGTACGGTGAAACGCGCTCATCAATCACCTCGCTCGCAATCTCTCCACCACAAATCTCTTGGGTTAATGCGATCGCACGAGCAAGGGCGATTTCCGGCATCTGCACCGAAAGACCCTTCTCAAACAGTGTCTGTGCGTCGGAAGAAATATTCAGCGCACGAGCAGTACGACGCAGTGCAACGGCTTCAAAGCTCGACGCGACAAACACCAATGTGTTCGTTTCTTTCGTTATACCCGTATGCTCACCACCCATGATTCCAGCAATGTCGAGAGGCTTCTTTGCATCTGCAATCACCAAGTGCCCATCAAGGTCGTACGTGGCTCCATTGAGGGCGAGAATATTCTCCCCCTTCTTTCCAAGACGAACATGCAATTCGGCGCCTTCAATCGCCCGATAATCAAATGCGTGCAGTGGCTGCGCGTATTCCAACATGACGTAATTCGTAATATCCACGACAGCATTAATTGGACGCATGCCGCTCAAGACCAATCGTTTCTGCATCCACCATGGCGATTCGCCAACGCGAACGTTCTTCATGACGACCGCCATCTGCCGTCGGCAACGCGTGGTGTCTTCGATCGTTACGGAAAGAGGAATATCGTTCTTCCCCACCGGCAACACCGTCGGCTCCCACGTGAAGTCTGCCTCAATCGCCGTCGCAGCTTCGCGAGCAAGCCCGACGATTCCCTTTGCATCCGGACGGTTCGTCGTCACTTCAATATCGAAAACAACGTCGTGTAAATCAAGCGCATCAGCAATTGGCGTGCCTGCCCTTGCGTCGGTGATCGATGAAAGATCCCAGATCATTCGCTCGCCAGCCTGCAAGCCATCGAAACCAATTTCCGCTGGGCCACACAGCATTCCCGCGCTCTCCACACCACGAATGATGCTCAGCGTAATTTCGTGCGTCTCGCCGCTTCCGCCACGAACCATTGCGCCAGGCAACGCCACCGCAACACGCATGCCTTCCACAAGATTTGTTCCGCCACAAACGATTGTTGTTTCTTTTTCACCAATATCGACGACAGCAACACGAAGCCGATCCGCATTCGGATGCTGTGTAGCCGTCTTTACGTCACCAACAACAATATTTCTGCAACGCTCACCAATATCTTCAATCGTCTCCACGCTCATTGAGCGCAAGGAAAATTCTTTCGCGAATTCTTCCGCAGAAAGCTTTGTGTGTACGTGTTCTTTCAACCAGTTGTAGGAAGCGAGAATGTTCATACTAGAATTGTGTGAGGAAACGAAGATCGTTCTTATACAGTGTACGAATGTCGTCGATGTTAATGCCCGAACGCATCATCATCGTGCGCTCAACGCCCCAGCCAAAGGCAAATCCCGTATATTCGTTCGGGTCCAGTCCACCAGCCTTCAACACGTTTGGATGCACCATGCCGGCGCCACCAAGCTCCAACCATCCGCCTTTGCACAGCTTGCATTTTGCACCATCGACCTTGCCCGTTCCTTCACACACCGCACACGAAATATCCAACTCAAAACTCGGCTCCGTAAAACGAAAATGATACGGACGCAATCGCGTTGCACGATCTGGTCCGAAGTATCGCTTCACAAAATAATCGAACACGCCTTTTAATTCTGTAACCGTCACGTTCTTGTCCACCATCAACCCTTCGAACTGGTGGAACATTGGCAAATGCCGCGCACTTGCCTGGCGACGATAACATTTTCCAATGTTGATCATGCGAATCGGCAGCTCGCCTTTCTCGATCTCACGAACCTGTCCGTTGCTCGTGTGTGGCGTAAGAACAATTTTTCCCTTTTCTCCGGTTGCAACGCCACCTTCGTCGCCAATAAAGAATGTTTCCCATTCATCGCGAGCAGGATGTTCCTTTGGCATGTTCAACGCCTCGAATGCGTAATAATCCCAATCCACTTCCGGATGACGAGAGCGGACGAATCCGATGTGCGCAAAAATTCCGCTAATTTCATCGATCGCCTGCGTGGTGAGGTGTAAGTGACCAACGGCCGGCGGAACGCCAGGAAGCGAAACGTCGAGCCATTCTTGTGCCTTCCGCTCTGCAGCAGCACCAGCCACCACACGCGCTTCCGCTGCCTGAAAGCTTGCTTCAATGGTGCGTTTTACGTCGTTCGCAATTTTTCCTGCTTCACGTTTTGCATCAACATCAAGTGCAGCAAGATCCTTCATTGCCTCTGCAAGCCGACCTTTACGGCCAAGATATTCCACGCGAGCAGCCTCAAGCTCGTCGAGTGTTTTTACGTTGATGAAGACCGCGAGGGCTTCAGATTGGAGTTGGAGGAGCGCGTCTTGCATACAACTATTTGAAGAAGATATGAACCACATCTTTTACCGTCACAATTACCACAACTAAGAGCAAAACCGCAAAACCAATGGCATGAACCGTCTGTTCAAACTTTGGCGTTGCTTTCTTTCTACGAATCACTTCGTACAGCAAGAATGCAAGACGTCCGCCGTCGAGCGCCGGAAACGGTAATACGTTGATCACTGCGAGATTGATGGATAGCATTGCCGCAAACTGCACAAGGTGAGAAATGCCGAGCGATGCAACCTGGCCAGTAAGCACTGCGATACCGACAGGACCTGAAAGATTTGCGGAAACGTCCTCATGACGGAAGATACTCGCGATAAGTCCGCCAAATGCAGAGAGAACATCCCACGTGGAGCTCAGTGTTGTTTCGATGCCCTTTACCGGTGCGAGATACCACGGATAATGAACGAAACCCGTTTCAACAATTGCTACACCAACGCCATCGCGGCCAAGCTCTTCCACAAACAGTGGCGCCACGGAAAGCGTCTTCGTTTCTCCGTTGTGCGCAACCATCATCGACAGTGGCGATCCGTCCTCGTGCGGCTTGAGCGCATCGCGAGCCGACTGCCCCGTGGTGTACGCCGTACCGTCGATCGTGAGCACACGGTCGCCAACCTCGAGTCCCGCAACATCAGCCGCAGAATCCGGAAGCACGTCAACGATATTGATTGCGCGGTCGGTCACCGTCACTCCAGCCTCCACGCCGTCCTCCACGATCGCAGGCAAGCCGAACAGGAATCCCACCGTAAATAAGAACCACGCAAGAACCAAGTTCATCACCACGCCAGCAATCACCACAGAAAATCGTCGCCACCATGTTTGTGTCGCAAAGCTGTCCGGCGCGTTCGTGTCGTCGCCAGACTCTCCCTTAATTTTCACAAAACCTCCGAGCGGAATCGCATTAATGCTCCACGTGGTCCCGGACTTTGCCTTCCACGAAAACACCCGCGGCGGAAAGCCAATACCAAACTCCTCAACCGTCATCCCCGCCTTTCTTGCGGCGATATAGTGACCAAACTCGTGTACCAGGACCAAAACAGACAAGAGAAGAAGGAACAAGAGAATAGTCCAAATCATAATGGGCACAGTGTACCTAAAAGTGGAGAACCCGGCCACCCGCGCGTCGCGGAGTGGTCGGGTTCGATGCGTACGCTGCTCAGCCCGTGAGGACGACGATCACGCCGGGGTCGGCGGTATCGCTGTTCTCGTTGGAGTTGGCGGTGGTGCCGGCGTTGGTGCCGGCTCGGTGGGTGTGGTTGACGAGGGCGAGGGCGCCCTGGCCAGTGTTGTTCGCGTTGTGGTCGTGACGGTTCATGCTGGCTCCGGACTGGGTCTTGAGGAACCGCCCGTACTCAGCCCGAGGGCATTGCACGGTCGGCATCTTCAATTACATCACAAAATCGGGGACTGTAAAATATTGCTGTGGAAAAACCTACTTCGCACCCTCAACCGCGGCGACGAATTGCTCACCGCGTTCAACGAAATTTGTAAATTGACCGAAGCTTGGGGATGCCGGAGAAAGAAGGCAAACGGAAGCAAGTTCGCAATGGTCGATCACATCGCGAACGATCTCTGGGAATGTGCTAATCATGATCGGCGCGCCGCCGATCGATCGGATCGCCACCTCGAGACGGGTGGCGTTTTGTAAAAGGTAGATTCGAACCCCAAGATTCACAACACGCTTCGCAAGGTCGGTAAAATCGTATCCACGATCATGCCCTCCAAGGATGATTGCGCCGAGACGATCCTGGAATACTTCGATGGCTGCAAGTGCAGCGGCCGGCGTTGTACAGAATGAATCATTAACAAATTGGATTCCCTGAACGGTTCCAACGTCCTGAAGGCGATGCGGTAAAGATTTGAAACTTGCGAATGCGGAATTAACCACTGCGCGATCGATTCTGAGATAATCGGTTACCGCAAGAACACCGGCCGCATTCTCACGATTGTGGTCGCCGAGGAGTGCAAGCGAGTTCAGCGATGGATCGAGGCGGTCAACGAACGGGATCGCATTCGACCTCACGCGATTCGCAAGATCGACAAGCTTCGGAAACTTTTCGTTGTATATAAAAACATCGTTCGCGGTTTGCAGATCGGCGATGCGCATTTTTGCCGCATGATAGCTCTCCACATCGCCGTGGTAGTCCATGTGTTCTTCGTAGAGGTTGAGAATGACGGAAATGTCGGGAGCGATGACGAGATCGGAAAGCTGGTAGCTCGACATCTCCAAAACGAAAATCGTCTCCGCGGGATCGCTGACGTGTAAAATCGCCGGTTCGCCAATATTTCCCGCGAGAACAACTGGTTTCCCTGCTGCTTTGAGAACGTGAGCAAGGAGAGAAGACGTTGTACTTTTGCCTTTCGTGCCGGTGATGCCGATGATCAGACCCTCAAACCTCCCCCCAGCCCCACTCTCCTCGCCCAACTCAGGCTCGTCGAGCGCCTTCGTAAGGAGGGGGAGATGTCGTCGCTCGGCCATGAACAGATTCGTACTCGAGGTGAAGTGGACGCCGGCGTTTTCCATTTCTTCAACGTATGCACGGTGCCATGGGATTCCTGGCGACTTGATAACGACCGTTTCTGGAGTAACGGCGGCGATGGCGTCGATGAGTTGGTGATATTCGGGAACATCAATCTCCTGCTCGTCGGTAACGATAATTCGTGCGGTAGGAACCTTGGATTTCAAAACGTCGTACGTCGCTTTTCCTTCGCGGCCGAAACCTAAAATGATGACAAGTTTTTCCGAAAGATCAGCGAGACGCATAGACCAATTGAGCATACTCCTCTGGCATGGCGTGTTCCTTTGAGAGCATCAGTGCACGGTCGATAAGCGCGTCGATATCTTTTCGCGTGTTCATCACCTCCGCTTCAAACCATTTCATCATCGGCGAATCCTCGTACTCGCCACGACCATGAATCAACGCGAATGCTGCAATCACTTCTTCGAACTCACCAACGCATTCAAATGGCTTCATCGTCCCGTATCCCGTCAGATCCTTGTACATCGAAAGGAGGTCTTCGCGAACCAGAAGATCCTCACCAAACATCTCCACCATCTTTCGTCGAGGAATAAATGCGCCAAGCATCACAAATACGAACGCACACTTTGGGCACTTCCCACACCATCGCGTTACCGTTGGCACACCACCTTGTTTGTAGTTGGTATTACAGCTCGAAAACACACCAAAGTATTGGGCGTTCGCCGCAAATCGGCGCGCAATATCAAGCTCAGAAAGTGGTCGAAGCAGGCTAAAGATGCGAACATTCTTGGAAACAAACGTTCCGAGATACGTCTGAATATCGCGCTCAGCTTCGAGGCTCTTGCTGTATTGATGGTTGATCACAATGCCGTTCATTTCCGTGTTGCCCGAGTTTGCGCTGCGCTCGTTGGCGAAAATCACATCACGTCGACCGTTCAACATCGCGACGATCGATGCCGCAATCCCGACGTATGCCGTAATTGGCACATGACCATTCCATGCTCCAGCCTTGTTCAGTTCGATAAGTTTCGGATCGATGGTGCGCGACACCGAGAAAAGTTTTCCGCCGACCTCAGTAGCGACTTCACGAATACGAGAGTGATTACCGAACATGAACAGATCGAACGGAATGCTCGCTGCACGCAACATTTCAATCGCGACAAGGGAATCTTTTCCCCCGCCGATAGGCACGATCGCGCCACCGCCAACCAAAGCTCCCTCAACTTCCACCATCGATGGCGCAGAAATTCCATCGTTTGGAAACTGTACGTACCCACGGAAATCCAAATCATTTCGGAAAAAGAATTCTCCAAGCCCGTGCGTGTACAACGTATTCCAAGCGTCTGCCTGTTCAACGGACAACTTTCCGGATTCAACCACGATGGTCGGCGGCAACTTCGCCTTGTAATAACTCACGCCAGCCATGAGATGCAGCGTGAACAAGGCGCGATTCAGTGCGCCATCAATCCCCTCTGGAATTCCCGTTGCCGGGATTGGGAACACCAGTCGCTCCACAAATTCCTCGTCATCGATCCCATACTTCAACAGCACCTCCCCACTCACGCGATCAAAAGAATAGGATTTGAAAATGAATTGTTTCGAGGGGGAAAGAATTGGAGTCATAATCTACGGGTGGAACTGGACAAAGTGGCCATCTGCCTTCAGACAACTCACGAGTTCCTCACGATGTTCCGCGACTTCAGCATCGGTTTTCGCCTCAATAGTGATACGGATAACCGGCTCTGTATTTGATTGCCGCACAATAAACCACCATTCCCGATCAAACTCGCAACGGATCCCGTCGACCCGCTCAACAACTGTTGCCTTTGGCACGAATACAGACTCAATCGTTGCCAAAGCCGCCGCCTTATCGCGAACTTCGATATTGATCTCCCAACTATTTGCGTACACCCGAACATCACGAACAAAATCTGCCATCAACACCCCCGACGCCTTCCACAAGGAAAGCATTCGAACAAACGCGTAATCGACAGACTCAAGATTATTGAATTCCTCAAAAAAGAAATGGCTCGAGACTTCCCCACCGAGCGGCGCGCCTTCGCTGTGCATCGCCCCAATAACAATCGTTCGTCCGACCGGCTTCATGACGGGAATACCGCCATACTTTCGGACCGTATCCGCAGTGGTCCAACTCTGGTTTGGCGCAAGAATAACCTTTTTCCCCGGAGTTCTTTGCAATAAATCACGCGCAAAAATCGCGAGAGCAAGGTCTCCACGAAGCGGCACGCCCTCATTATCCAAGAAGCCTACCCGATCAGCGTCACCGTCGAGCGCGATACCGAGATCGGCCTTGGACTCAAGAATTGCCGCAGTGGCGAAGCGAAGGTTTTTCTCAACCGCAGGGTTAGGATCATGATTGGGAAACGATGCATCTGGTTCTGAAAACAAAGAAACAACTTCAACGCCCAGCCGCTGGCACAACGGAACAAAACTTAACGCGCCCATGCCGTTACCGTAATCAATCACAACACGGGTACCGGCAAATGAGCTTTCGCCCCCACGAGCAACGCAAGCATCGAGATATTCCGGCAAAATATCGAGCGAAGAAACGCTCCCCTTCTCCGTCGCCCCCTGCAAATCCTTATCGCACCAAAGTTTAATTTCCGATCCAGCAATGGGCATACCGTTGTGATGCGCCATTTTTATCCCATTGTATTCCGGAGGATTATGCGATGCCGTCACCATGAGGCCCGCCTCTATCTCCGCCCGGGACGTCACGGCAAAGTTATACATTGATGTACTGCACATGCCGATCTCCACAACATGCGCACCCATACTTGTAATGCCCTCAATTGCAGCCTTTGCCAATGCCGGACTTGTTGCCCGCATGTCGCGCCCAACAAGAACAGTCCGGGCACCGGTCATCGCCACTAACGCCATCCCAGCTCGCCGTGCCACGTCTTCCGTTACCTCTTCCAAAAGACCCCGAATATCGTATGTTCGAAAGATATGTGCCGGAAATTCCATAAATTTGGCTTACATTAGCAACAAGTAGCATTTTACCGCTTTACGGTGAGTGAGGAAAGACCTACAATAACGCTAAGACTTTAACATAGAACTTCCTCCTTTGGTCTATTTTCAACTCACGCCATCGCAAACTTTTTCAACGTACCGAGAAGTACGCTCAAAAGCTTTGCTCGTCGTTCGTCGAAACTAGCCTCAAATGAGAAAGTTCTAATAATAACATCTCTATTATGCCATTCATGATCCTGGTCGGGGTTCTTGTACTCGGTGGGCTGTGGCTTGTCGTCGTCTTTAACGGCCTTGTCACCAGCAAGAACCGCGTAGACGAAGCATGGGCGGATATCGAGGTGCAATTGAAGCGCCGATACGACCTTATTCCAAACCTCGTGAACGTGGTGAAGGGATACGCGACGCATGAGAGCTCGGTGTTCGAGAACGTGACGAAGGCTCGGAATGCTGCGATGAACGCAGGGAATCCAGCTGAACACGCAAAGGCAGAAAACATGCTCACCGGCACACTCAAGACGTTGTTCGCCGTTGCAGAAAACTACCCAGACTTGAAGGCATCCGATAACTTCAGCCATCTGCAGCGCGAGCTCGTTGATACCGAGGACAAGATTCAGGCTTCACGCCGCTTCTACAACGGCAACACGCGCGACTTCAACACGAAGCTCCAGGTGTTCCCAACCAACATGGTGGGCAACATGCTCGGCTTCAAAAAATACGACTTCTACGACGCGCCTGAAGTTGCCGACATCGCACCGGTGGTGACGATGTAATGAGAACGGTTAATCGGTGGACTACCACCTTGGTCAATCGCTGGTGCTTGGTCAAAGCGTTTATTCCTGAGATCCCATCAAGTCGCTCCTTAACCAAGGGTAATCCCGATTAACCAAGCGTAGCGATTAACCGCCTTAACCGTCCCCTATGTACTCCGACATCAGTAGCAATAAACGCCGCACGTGGGTTCTCATTGCAATCATGAGCGTCATTGTGATTGGACTGTCATGGTTCATTGGCATGCTGTATGGGCTAGATATTGAGAGCAGCATCATCCTTGGTACGATGATTGCCACAATCTACAGCCTCATTAGTTACTACGGATCCGCATCAATTGCACTTTCCGTCAGCGGCGCAAAGCCTATTGTGAAGGCCCAAGCTCCAGATCTCTACAACGTCGTGGAGAATCTCTGCATCGCAAACGGACAGAAGACACCAGAAATCTACATTATCGACGACGCGAGCCCGAATGCATTTGCAACGGGACGAGATCCGGAACATGCGTCGATCGCATTCACCACGGGAATCCTCGCGCTTCTCACTCGCGAAGAACTCGAAGGCGTTGCCGCACATGAACTGTCACACGTGAAAAACTACGACATTCGTGTCATGACTATCGTCGTGGTGCTCGTCGGATTAATCTCCTTGATCGCCGACATTCTCATTCACGTCCGCATCGGAAAGAACGACAACAAGGGCGGGAACATTGGTCTGATACTCATGATCGTCGGCATTGTGCTCGCGATTCTCTCTCCGCTCTTTGCTCAGCTAATTCAACTTGCGATTTCTCGAAGCCGTGAGTATCTCGCCGACGCCAGTGGCGCGCTCCTCACTCGATATCCAGAAGGTCTCGCGTCTGCGCTCACCAAAATCGAAGCGCACGGTGTACCAATGAAGAACGCCAATCATGCCACCGCGCACCTCTTCCTCAGCAACCCATTCGGCGCAAAGAAAGAATCACGTTCATGGTTCGCGAACATGTTCTCTACGCATCCTCCAATGCATGATCGTATTACCCGCCTCCGAAACATGGGTCGATAACTCCTGACGATTATGAACGAACTTCTCGAAACATTCACCAGCCATCTCAAAGCCGTGCTGACACGGGCGTTGTGTTTGGCGGTGGAAGAAGGCGGCGACACTATTGCACCAACGCATTTGCTTTGGGCACTGGGAACCGAGGAAGGCTGTATCGGCGCAGAAATTCTTCGTAAAGCCGGAGCGACGCCGGCAAGCTTGCGACGATTGGTGTTCCTCGACGAAGCAGGTTTGCCCGACGACGCGATTATGCGTGCGAGCAAAATTACTCCCCTGCTTTCCGAAGAGTCGAAGGCAATGATCGAAAAGGCGGTTCATGCCGCTGGCGTGCATGGCCATCGCTACGTCGGCACCGAACACTTGCTCCACGGTATTGTGGAGGCGAAGACGTCCGAAATCGCAACGTACCTCGTCACCGATGGCATCAGCGAAACCGTGATCCGCGACAACCTCGCGACCGTATTTCAAACCACCGCAAACTTTCCAGAAACACTAGAAAACGCAAAGGGTGTTCGTGCGGCGGTGAAACAAACTGACGACAAGAAACCGTGTGAAGACTGCGGACATGTGCACGCCGACGACGAACATGGTGAAGAAAAAGATTCTGCATTAGGATATTTCACCACCGAACTCACCGATAAAGAGATCGCAGACGCCATTGACCCGGTCATTGGCCGCGACGAAGAAATCGACCGTGTTGTTGCGATCCTTGCGCGACGGACAAAAAATAATCCTCTCCTCCTCGGCGAGCCAGGTGTAGGAAAGACCGCAATCGCGGAAGGTTTGGCGAAACGTATTCTTGAAGGCACCGTTCCCGACGCTGTGCTTCGACTACACGTTCATCGCCTCGACATGTCCGCACTTGTTGCGGGAACCATGTACCGCGGTGATTTTGAAGCTCGTGTCACACAGCTTCTCGACGAACTGCAGGAACGCGACGATGTTGTGCTATTCATCGACGAAATTCACACGATCATTGGCGCTGGTGCGGCAAGTGGGTCGCTCGATGCGGCAAACATGCTCAAGCCAGCACTCGCGCGCGGCGAGTTGCGCTGTATTGGTGCAACAACGTCGGCCGAATACAAAAAACACATCATGGTGGATGCTGCACTCGAACGCCGATTTGCAACCGTGACGGTTCGCGAGCCAAGTGCAAACGAAACACTGAGCGTGCTCAAAGGGATCAAGCACCGCTATGAGAAGCACCACACCGTTCTCTATCCTGACGCTGTCCTCGAAACAATCGTACGCATCGCCGATCGATACATGACCAGTAAACAGTTCCCCGACAAAGCCATCGATCTCCTCGACGAAGCCGGAGCTCATGCCAACGTTGGCCGAAAACCTGCTGATCGCCGTGCGCTCAAAATCCGAGCACTTGAAACCGAGCTTGAACGCATTCGTGAATCAAAGTCGTCTGCAGTAACCAACGAACGCTTCCCCGACGCTGTTGCATTCAAAGAAAAGGAAACGAAGCTTCAATGCGAGATCGATGAATTGAAGGCAGCGCCAATCACGCATCCTGTGATTACCATCACGAACGACATGATTCTTGCCGTGGCGTCGAAAACGACCGGAGTTCCCCTAGCTCGCCTCAATGCAGACGATCATGAGTCGCTCCGA
This sequence comes from Patescibacteria group bacterium, assembly GCA_038064675.1. Classification (GTDB taxonomy): domain Bacteria; phylum Patescibacteriota; class Patescibacteriia; order UBA9934; family UBA9934; genus CAIKHN01. Next base: position 265,981 of record JBBTSM010000003.1, read on the forward strand.
AGTCTCGACGAGCGTCTTCAGAGGCACGTTGTCGCCCAAGACTCTGCCGTATCGATCGTTGCAAACGCGATGCGCCGGGCAAAACTTGGTTTCGCAAAGCCAAACCATCCACTCGCGTCCTTTCTCTTCGCTGGTCCATCCGGCGTGGGAAAGACTGCGCTCGCCAAGGCGCTTGCTCTGGAGATGTTCGGCGACGCAAAGGCGCTCATTCGTTTTGATATGAGCGAGTTCGCCGAAGGGTTCAGCGTCAGCAAGCTCGTTGGCGCTCCAGCGGGGTATGTCGGCTATCGCGAAGGCGCAAAGCTCAGCGATGCCCTGCGCGATCGCCCACACGCCGTGATTCTCTTCGACGAACTCGAAAAAGCACACAAAGATGTTCAGGCGCTTCTCCTCCAGATTCTCGATGAAGGATCGATCACCGATGCAACCGGAGCGAAAGTGAACTTCCAGCAAAGCGTCGTGATTATGACCACGAATGCTGGGCAGGATCGATTACAAAAGAAAAACCTCGGTTTCCACGAAGCGCAAAACTCAACGTCGCAAATCCACGACGACCTCCGCGCCGTCTTCGAAGAGCAGTTCCGCCCAGAGCTCGTGAACCGTATCGGTCATATCTGTGTCTTCAACCCGCTAAAGTCCGACGACATCATCGCAATCACGAAGCTCGCCATCGACGACATGATCGCACGGCTTAAAACAGCGAAGCTCTCGGTAACACTTCCCAAGAAGCTCGCAGAAACGCTCGCAAAGCACGTGAAAACCAGTCACGGCGCCCGCGACATCCATCGCGTGCTCGAGGAACGTCTTGAACACACCATCGCCAACGCGATTCTCGCCACGAAACGACCCAAATCGCATCTCAATGTCACCATTGAAAAGGACGGCAATATCAAAGTCCGATAATACACAAAAGCTCCCCAAAAATCGGGGAGCTTTTGTATTGCGCGTGATATAATCAGGTCATCCACTATGGCGGCGACCGCCACATCATCGCGAACGTCTCCCTCAAACCCCAGCGTCGTCCTTCGCGCTGCTCGTCTTGAGGCACAAAAAAAACAATTTGGACGAACAGCTCCAGGAAACAGACAAGGCCTCAGCATGCGACCAACATCCTCAAACTTTGCTCAAGATGAAGGGCGTTTTCAGGGAAATTCTGTCGCTCGTATGCGCGCCGATCGCCACGCGGTTCAACGGTATGCAAATCCCGGCGCATCAATGCCAAAACTACAGGAAATGAGTAACTCCCTTCGCGATAGTGATACCGACCAAGAAGAAGACGCAAACGAGATCGATGAACAAGAGGCGCAGATTGCGGATGAAAACGACCAAGCACAGAACTTTCAGCTTGCCGCACGAGCACGGTCTCGCGCTAAGGCGGCTACTGGAGATGCATCGCGAAAAATGATGGATCAGGGGAAAAAACAATTAGAAAGGACTTTTTCGCAGGCCCAGGCTCAGCTTACCGAATCCGGAGGATCACTCCTTGACGAAGGACAATTTCTAGAAATGGTGGACACGATCGCAACAGGGAAATCGATCACACGAGCGACGCTCAGCATCTTTCAAGGAAGTATGAGTGAAGCAACGAAATCAATGCTCGAAAAGTTTTCTTTACCGATGTACAAAATGAGCGATGCAATGGGCGGCCCGTCTGCCGCCTCAACGACTGCTCAAGCGGGCAAATGGGCATCAGTTCTCTTTTTCTTTTTACCATTCATTCTCATCTTCCTTCTCCTCGCATTCGGAACTGCCGCAGATGCTGCACATGGGAACTTAAAAAATGCGCTCACTGTCCTCCGAGGATCCCTATAAACCGTCTATGTCTGACCGCCTAAAATTCGTTCTCAAAATCGCCGGCTTCATCCTTGCCTGTATATTGATTGCCCTGGCGATCTATTTCGTCTTCTTCAAAAAGGCGGTGACGACCATTACGACAGGCCCAGGAACGACAACAACGGGAGGAGCATTGCCAGGAGCTGCAACAGGCACGCCAGGAACAACGACGCCAGGAGGAACCACGGGAGGTGGATCAACTGGTGGTACGCAGCTTCCGCCGTCTACCATTGCCAAAGGTGGCGAGACGTTCACCACACTCCTCACGAATACGTCAGTAAAAAGCCCAACCGTTACCGCCAACGGCACAATTGCGTATTACGATCCTGCGGATGGAAAATTTTACACGATCGATTCTGAAGGGAATGTCGTCGCGCTTTCACAGGTAACATTTCCCAAAGCAGACACGGTAACTTTTGATGCTGGAGCAACAAGCGCCGTGATCGAGTTCCCAGACGGAAGCAATGTTGTCTACGATTTTGAAACCGCGAAGCAGGTAACACTTCCAAGCCATTGGGAAGATTTCTCATTCTCCGGCACTGGCGATTCGATTGCTGCAAAAAGCATTGGAACGGATGCATCAAACCGGGCGCTTGTCGTAACGAACACCGACGGTTCAGAAACAAAAGTCCTTGCAAACCTTGGATCCAACGACGACAAAGTCTCCGTGAGCTGGTCACCGGATAATACTGTTCTTGGTTTCTCCGCAACCGGCGGGAGCACGGGCGGCACATTCGGCAGACAGGAAATTTATCTTATCGGCCCAGACGGCAGCGCATCGGGTGTGCTCATTGTGGACGGAACAAGCTTCCATAATATCTGGGCTCCAGACGGAAACCATCTCCTCTACTCTGTCGCAGACCCTGGAAATGGATACAAGGCGACACTTTGGTATGCGGACAGCAAAGGCGATCGCAAAGGCGATAGCCGAAAGAAGATGGCAGTGTCTACACTCGTCAATAAGTGCACCTTCGCTTCAGGAAGCACCGCCTACTGCGGAGTGCCGCGCGAAATGCCGCCAGGAGGCGGAAGCGACGAATCGCTTATCACCGCATCGGATGATGTATACAAAATCAACATCAGCACCGGCAACGCAACGCTCGTAGCAATCCCCGCCGCAGACACAAAGATCTTTTCCCCAAGCATTTCCAGCGATGGCGCAAACTTCTTCTATGCCGATGCGGCTGGGCGCCTCAACGTTATCCGTCTTCAATAACCTATGAAATACTTCTGGCACTTCGTTATCTCCATCGGCGTTCTTGCACTTATCATGTTTGCGTTTTTTGGCGCATCGCTCCGATTCGGAAATCAGATCACCTACACAGATCAAGTAGCAATCACTGAACCGAGTATTACATTCGTGGATCCTACACTTGGGAGCGCCACCGCCAAAGCCACGGTAGTCGTGTACGGAGACTACGGATGCGATACTTGCGCCACGCTTGATGCAACGCTCGTGAATCTTCTTGCCGACGACTATCCAAACGATCTCCGCATCGTATGGAAAGACATGCCAAATACCTCACAACATCCTGAGGCGCTCAACGCGGCTATCGCTGCCCGATGTGCTGGAGACCAAGGAAAGTTCTGGGAATACAACGCACAGCTTTTAGCGAATCAGACAACACTTGGGGCAGAACTGTACAACACTATTGCTATCCAGCTCGGGCTGAAGAGCTCAGCATTCGCCTCATGCCTTAGTCAGCAGACCCCAGCACCAATCATTCAGCAAACCTACGAGGAAGGTCTCGCGCTCGGCATTTCCGCAACGCCAACCATGTTCATCAACGGCACGCGCTACACTGGAGCCGTAGATAAGGGCACGCTCAAAACCATCATCCGCCAAATTGTCGTTGCAAAAACATGAATCGCTTTTTGAAATATTTCCTTGTCGGTGCCCTGTGCTTCATCGCTTTTCCCAAGGCGAGCCTTGCGATAACCGACGAATCGCTCGATGCAAAAAACGAAGCTTCAGCCTCATGCGTGGCAGATTCGTATCACTGTAGCTGCACCGGGGCATCATCCGTAGCGGGAAGCAGCTCTTCTGAAGCCACGGCCTCGGCGGCAACGTGCGATACCTTCTGCGGGAAAATGGATGCGCAAACCTACAGCCTCACCTGTACGGATACAAGCGGTAGAACAAATCAACCCGTCAGCCAAGGGAATGTTGGAGACACTATACCAACAGCGGGATTAGCAGATGCTGTTGCAGACACAAAAGCAGATTTTCTCGTTCCAAATCTGAATGTTCAAATTCCGGGATTTTCTGGATTCAGCACACCAACATCTTCAACGTCTGGAGGCTATGTAAGCGTCAATTTTCTCGCAGAATACGTTAGCGCCCTGTACGGGTGGGCACTAGCCGCAGGCGCACTCGTCGCCGTGGTTATGATGATGCTCGGGGGTTTGCAATACGTCATGTCCCGCGGAAAAAATACATATATTGAAAAGGCAAAAACGCGGATCACCAACGCCATCACCGGGCTTGTTTTACTTCTTGCCGCGTACAATATCGCATTCCTTATCGACCCAAACACTACGATACTCAAATCACTCAATGTTACAGATGTAGCGGGCATTGAGGCAGATATCGCAGAACAAGGCGGCGAAGAAGAAAGCGACAATATTACACCGAACACGCTCCCAATTAATGCCGTACCAATTAGCGGCGATCATATTGCATACGTCGGAAAATCCGATGATAAATTCGCAGACGCAGACGTCGTTACTGCTTTGCAAAATGCAGCGAATGCGTTTTACGCAGCCACAAATAAAGATATCTCCGTCACCGATGCCACGCGAAGCCTCAAAACACAAGCTACAGATTTTTATAATAATTGTTTAAAAACCGGAACGTGTTCTCCGACGACATGCAATCCAACGAGTAAAGATGTGGTCACAAAATCAGGAAGTAAATATGTCCTTGTTGGAGAATATGCTACGCTCACGGACGCGGAAAACATTATTTCTGCGATGGTTGAACATGCCACGCTCAGCAATTGTCCACACACGTCTGCCGTGGCGATTGATGCTTGGGGCGGCCCAAGAGCCGGCGATTTCAAAAATGATGTCGCGCTCCAACAGAGCCTCATTACCGCAATGATCGGCGCTGGATTCTGTAGGCTTTCGATCGAAGCCTGGCATTTTGAACTCGAAGCAAAAAAGGTTTCCAAACGTTCCTGCACACAAAGCTGGAATACAACAGCGTATATTGATAAAAATACTGGCAAATTAGAATCTAGAGCAAGTAGTTGCAAAGTTTGGAATTTTAGAAAGTCGTACTGCGCTATTCCAAAATGATAATCTCTTCTATGTTTCTCTGCACCCACTGCGACGCACAAAGCTTGAAATGGATTTGCAATGACAGTCGATAATTATCTTTCGTGATATGAACAAAAATGAACGAATGCAGCTATTATCTCGTGCAAGAACTGTTCAACAGAAAGAACAGGAACGAACAACAAAAAAAGAATCGAAAGATCCTACTTTTTTAGAAACAGATGGAATCTACGAAATACCCGATGAAGAAATAGAAAAGTATTTTACTCCGGCAAAAAAACCGGAAGTGTACAAATTTCAAAAAACTTTCTCTAGGGACTTTCTAGAATATCTGAACGACGAATTCAGAACATTCGATTCTCGCAAACTACAAATACCGGCGTACGGAGCTGCCACCATGAATCGTTTCCTAATGATCGTCGGTAATCTACGCGGAGACTATCACAAGCGACTGGTACGCAATGAAGGTGCCTACTGGCTCTTTGAACGATGGCAGGGCATGAGACTCAAAGAATTTTGTTTGGAACTCTTGGATACTGCAGGAAGACCGTCTTCTCGCGTTACAGCAACAAGACTCGAAAGGAGAGAGCAACAATTCGATCTTTCCACGGTAAACCATCCTGTTCTGAAAGAATTCTTCGCTCATTACCCACCCTCAATCACAAATACAACATCAATGGATGCAGAACAGATACGAAATGACTTTTTTATCGTCGATCGTACACGGGAAGTTACCGAAGATGATTGCGAAAAAGTACAACAACTCGCCCTCAAAACCGAAGAAGCACTTCGTGAATATCGCGTCGCACTAGGAGAAGATGTGACGGACGGATTGTTCGATATCCACAAAAGTGGAGAAAGAAAATCCTGGCTTCATGTTCAGCTCAATGGAGGAGCAGTACACGATGAACAATTCGGAAAAATATTTATCAATATTTCTCCAGAAAGATTTCATGCACTTTTCGAAAAGCTCAGTAAAGATCTTCTCGAAGCAAGTCTTGCTCACGACTTCCCTCTTGATCTGAAAACGCTTGTACGCTGCACGAAAAAAGAACTTGAACGCATAGAAAAGATTGTGGTGTATTTTAACGACCCGCATATTTCTCACATCATTAAGGTGCTCGAGGAACTCGTAGAAGAATTCCCTGAACTTCTTGAGAACAATGCATCATTACCCTTTGCTCTCCCACTAAAAATCAACGGAAAACCGACGACGGCGATGACTTTTGCACAACAACCTGTGGGCGATGGATCTTGGGCCGAAAGCAGATCGAGCATTCTTGCTCAAATCTTCTCACTGGTAGAGCACGGTGAAGATCCAGTTCGCGCACTTGATATTGCATGTGAACGCAGTAACGTAAGTAAAGATCACCCAGCATTTGAAGCAGGAGGTGAATCTCATTTTCCAGAAACACAAAAATATCTTGAGATCTCGTAACATCTGAAATATGTTTCTCTGCACCCACTGCGACGCACAAAGCTTGAAATGGAGTGGACGGTGCGTGACGTGTGGACAGTGGGGCACGGTGTTTGATGAAGCTGAAGTTCCGGAAAAAGCGGGACAGAGCAGATCAAAAGGTACCAAGTCTCGACCAGCCGTAACACTCAACCTCGCTGCAGCAACAACGGCAATCGTTCAACGACAATCAACGAACATCAGCGAGCTTGATCGCGTTCTTGGCGGCGGGCTTGTTCCAGGATCGGTGACGTTACTTGCCGGAGAACCAGGAATCGGAAAATCAACACTGGTGGCGCAGTTGGCCGCGAGTTTTACCTCCTCCCTACCCCCACTCTCCTCGCCCACTGCAGCTCGTCGAGCGCCTTCGAAAGGAGGGGGAGATGTCAAGAACTCGTACTACGCCTCCGGCGAAGAATCCGAAGGCCAAGTTCGACTTAGATTCGTTCGGCTTGGGCTTGATCCTGCGCACGTTGTCTTTTCAAATGCCACAGAAACTGGATCCATCATCGCTGCCGCGGAAGCGATGAAACCGAGCATCGTTATCGTTGATTCGATTCAAACGATGATGACCGAAGGTGTGGAATCGTTTCCTGGAACGCCTACGGCAGTGCGCGCTGCAACATCTGAGCTCATCTCGTACGCCAAGGCGTCGAATGTGCCGGTGCTTATCATCGGCCAGGTAACGAAGGACGGGATCGTTGCAGGCCCAAAGACACTCGAGCACCTCGTGGATACGGTTTTAACACTCGAAGGCGATGCAACAAGCGCGTATCGATTACTCCGCGCGAGCAAGAATCGATTTGGAAGCGTGGAAGATGTTGGCGTGTTTGCAATGACGGAAAAAGGAATGGTTCCCGTGGAGAATCCTTCCGCAATGTTTTTGAAGGAACGCGTTGACGGCCCAGGATCGGTAGTGACGTGCATCATGGAAGGCAATCGCCCATTCCTCGTTGAAATTCAGGCACTTATCGATAAAAGCTTCTTCCCAAATCCTGTGCGACGCACCAGTGGTTACGATGTTGGACGATTACAAATGCTCCTCGCGATCTTAAGCAAACGCGCCGGAGTTCGGCTGTACGATCAAGACGTGTACGTAAACGTTGTTGGCGGACTAAAGCTCGACGAACCAAGCGCCGATCTCGCTGTTGCTGCTGCGATTCTCTCTGCTATCGACAACGTCACCTTCCCCGCAAAAACTATCGTCATCGGCGAACTTGGCCTTGGTGGCGAAGTGCGATCCGTCGCCTTTAGCGAACGTCGCAGAAAAGAAGCGGAACGACTGGGATTCGGAACGATCCTCGACCCGAAGTCGATCAAAACCGTCAGCGAACTGAGAGCGAAGATGAAGTAGTTACTCGAAGTGCACCTCGTCCACGTATTCTTGTAAACGATCACGAAGTTCGGGATAGACCGCGAGATCCGGGCTTTCGTCGAGAAGTTCTTTGGAAAAGTCTTTTGCGGATCCCATCAAGTCGATATCGTTCATCGTGCCGAGCTTGAACTGATCGAAACCGGATTGTTCGGTGCCGAAAATGTTTCCTGCGCCGCGGAGTTGAAGGTCTTTTTCCGCCAAATCAAATCCGTCCTGGCTTTCCACAACGGCCTGCAAGCGCATGCGCGCCACTTCGCCAAGGATTCCCGTCGGATGAAGGTAACACGCGCTCTCGTGTGCTCCACGACCCACACGACCACGAAGCTGATGGAGCTGCGCTAATCCGAAACGCTCTGCGCCTTCAACGTACATCACTGTCGCATTCGGGACGTCAACGCCGACCTCGACGACCGTCGTTGAAATAAGCATCTGCGCCTCGCCTTGCGCAAACGCGCGCATCACGTCGTCCTTTTCTTTGGTTTTCATTCGGCCGTGCAACATCATTACCGAGTAGCCTTTGAATGCACCAGCTGAGAATTCTTTATGTACATCGTGCACCGAGTTTGCGCCAAGTGCATCGGATTCCTCAATCAGCGGACACACAACGAAAACCTGACGACCCGCATCCATTTGTTTGCGCATCGCCTCATACACCGGTTCTTCCCTCCCTGGTTCAACCACGCGTGTTGCGATTGGCTTACGACCTGCTGGATATTCGTCGAGTACGGAACGGTCGAGATCGCCATAGAGTACGAGCGCTAACGATCGTGGGATCGGCGTCGCGGTCATCGACAACAAATGTGGGACGCTATCTTGATCTCCGCGACGATCCTTGAGTGCCTGACGCTGCCGCACGCCGAACCGATGCTGCTCGTCGACGACAATAAAGCCAAGACGATCGAAAAGCACGTCGTCCGTGAGTAATGCGTGAGTACCGACCGCCAACTGAGCCTGGCCGTTTCGCAATGCCGCGAGCAGCTGTGCCTTCGTCACTTCTTTTCCACCAACGCGACGCTTTGTTCGCGTGTACAGCGCAATCGTCATCTTGTCGCCAAAAAGCTTCTGCAATGTTTGCGCATGTTGTTCGGCAAGGATTTCCGTTGGTGCAAGAATTGCGGACTGCCAACCATCTTTCGCCGCATTCAACGCAACGATTGCTGCAACCACCGTCTTTCCGCTACCCACGTCACCCTCAAGAAGCCGATTCATCGGCTCCGGACGATTCATGTCCTTAATAATCGCCCAGATCGCCTTCTTCTGAGCACCAGTCAAATCGAACGGCAACTTTGCAACAGCAGCACGAACCACGTCCTCGAAAAACGGAATCTTTGGCGCATTACGCTGCTTCATCTCTCGTCGGCTCTTGGCCGCGAGGAGCTGATGCAAGAAAAACTCGTCAAACTTTAATCGACGAAGCGCGGCGTTCTTGTCCTCTTCCGATCGCGGAAAGTGCATCTCCGCAATCGCCTCCTGAAGCTTGATGAGATCGATCTCGCGGATGATCCGCCCAGGCATCCAGTCAATCACTTCAGCGATCGTTGAAAGCGCAGCCTCGGCAACCTTTCTCCGAAGCTTCTGTGTGAGCGCTCCAGTCAATCGGTAAATCGGAACAATACGTCCAGTGTGTTTTGTCGTTTCCACCTTTCCAAGAATCTCGTACACCGGATTCACCAACGACAACCCATATCGATCATCCACCTTCCCTGCCAATGAAACAACCTGGCCGGGCTTAATCACCTTCGTCAAAAACCCCTGATGGAACCAAATTGCCTTCATCGTCCCCGTGCTGTCTTGCACGAGTGCCTCGGTGACCATCATGCGCATCGATTTCTGGCTACGACGATTTTCGATGGCCGTAATGGTTCCCTGCACCGTTACCTTCGCGCCAGGCTTCGCGTCCGCAATGGAAATTGCGTTGCTCAAATCGTCGTAACGGAATGGAAAATCAAAAAGCGCGTCTCGCAAAGAGACAACGCCAATACGAACAAAATCCTTTGCTTTCGCAGCACCAATCCCCGCAATACTCGCAACAGAATCCTTTAAATGGAATGCCATAGCATCGACGCAGGGTAGCAGAACAGTAGAAAAATAGCAACGGTTTATAAACGATGACGAAACCTAAAAGAAAGGGACGACATCTCTTTTTGCAAGTTACAATTTCAAAAGTTCGAAAATTTCTTGCCACTGACCCATTGCTCCTTCAATTAAATCTTCGAGGGACATAATATAATTGTCGTCCGCATCAACGATATCGGCAGAAATAACGATTGCGACATTGCCAGTGGAAGAAAATTTACCAGTGAATGGATCCATCGAAAAAGACATGGACGGATTGTCCTTGTCCGTCCTGCCCTGAAGCCCAGTCCCAATATCAACAATTTTAGGACTTCTTCCAGACCTTTCTGGCTTTGTCAGTGGATAGCCGTGCTTCTGAGAGTTCGCCAAGTCAATAATTAATTGAAGATGCGGTGAGCCTTTTATTTTGTTCTCAATTAAGCCAGAACTCATTCCCCTTCTCCTCACCTCATTCTTTAGGTTGTCCTTTAAATCTGCGATTCCCCCAATTATCCACCCGACCTTATTTCCAAGATCCGCGACATCAGTTCCTCCATCAAAAGAAACTGAGACCGTGTGATAAATACCCTCGACCCCGTGTTCTACGCGTATGCGGCTTTCGATATTCGAGTCTAAACGCGAGTTGAGCGCAAGATATAGTCTTTCAAGACGAGCTTTAATGTCGTTATAGTCCATAAGTTTACTATTTTTGTACGATAAAATTGAGATAATTCTTCGTCCCTGGCGTGTATTCGGCGAAGTGGACAATTTCGAATCCGTTTCGAACCAGAATCTCCTCGAGCTCGGTCTTCGAATAAAAACTAAACCATCGCGGTGCGTCGATTTCGGAACTTGGTCGATATCCATCAAAATCTCCTTCGCGCATCCCAATCGCGAACACTCCCCCGTCTTTCAAAACCCGCCGAATTTCGTTCATCGCTACATCGATCCGAAATTTCGGCATATGAAGCAACGACGTATACGCCCACACCCCGCCGAATTCCCCATCGGCAAACAACATTGATTCGAAGTCGCCGAGAACCGATCGGAAGCCTTGCGCCTGCGTCAGCGCAATCATCGCTTCTGATGCGTCGAAGCACGTTACATCGATCTCCCGGTTTCGAAGAAGAACGCTGTCACGACCAGGTCCGCTCCCGACGTTCAGAACCTTTCCCGAAACCCGACCCGCAAATTCATCAACGAAATCCGCCGGAAATCGCGCCCAAAAATCCACGGTCTCGTTGTCATACGCCTGAGCAAGAGCGTTATAGGTCGCAATGGTTTGTATATCCATAGAACGAATGACCCTCTCCTTACGGAAGCTTTTCCATGCTCTCCGTGGGCTGCCCAATAATACGCATCTTGAGACCGTCATTCTTTTCCGCTTCCTCGATCACTTCAAGCGGAGGCGTCCAATCGTCAGGCTGTTCGCCGACAAAGTTATTTCCCGCAACAAAGAATTTAATCTTCTTTCGATCCTCGCCATACACACATTCTGCCCAGCGAATCTTTGCGTAAATAGCGTGCTCAAGAATCTGCACAGGAATCACGCCCTTCTTCGTGAGGTAAAACGTTTCTTCGAAAACATGGTTGAATTTTCCGGTTGGAAATTGGTTGGCGGCAAAAACGAGAATATCTTTCTCTTCTGCAGCCTTCATGATTGCGTCGATTTGTTGATAGTTGAAACTAAAACTTCCATATGCAACGAGAACGAGTGCAACCTTATCCAGATGGGAAACGTACTGAAACAACTCCTCGGGGTTCACACCGACTTGCCCGCGGATTGTGGCCACGTTGGTGTATCCACGGAAAATAATAGGCTGAAACACGTCGTCTGTCGTCGATGTTCGTTGAAATTCGTTCAGGAATTGCGAAGTAATTCCACTCAACATGAAGTCCGAGGCATTCATGAGTTTTTTACGCCCCGGGCAGTCAAAGATGTTCACCGCTGTGTCGCTGATGCGAATCGCACCGATCGGTGAAAACGCTCCGCCCTGTGTTCCTCCGCTACAAATGAACACCGTATTTTTCCGGTTGCGCTTAAATTCCGAAAGCATGTTTAAGCTGTACGCAAAGTTAATACCAACGTCGGTAATTTTATGCGTAATGGATTTTTGTGCGCCCACGTAGGCGACACTAAACGGAAGATTCGGCCCAAGCATAATCTGTGCGTATGTGGCACAAATGTTTAACGTGTCGGTTCCGTGCGCAATAATGAATCCCGCAAATCTGCTCCGAGTGTGGTAGCTGAGCTGCGTATAGATCCACGTCATCGCAATCACCGTGTCTGCAACATAATCGATCTCCATTTGCGACGATGGGGTAAGCCGATGAAACGGCACCGTAACCACACCAAACCGATGTCCGAGCCCACTTCCCGCAAACTTCAAAAGATACTCTGCCGATGTAGCACTCTGCGCAACACCATTTTCGTCGTACGTCGTTGCAATGGTTCCACCGGTGGTAATCATGCACACGAGCTCTTTTTCTGGCTCATGCTCACTGATCTTTTCCAATTGTGCGACGGCTTCACGAATACGCTCAGGATTAATAATACGGATATTCTCAATATCGAATGCGTCTTCCTGAAGAACGTGCGGATTGGATTTTAGTCGAAACGTCTTTCCTTTCATGGCGATGGGAGCGGTAGGGTCGTAATGCTCAAAAAGAAAATGACCGGCGTTGTCAAAACCGCTGTAGAGTTTTCCCGATGCGTCGCGAAACCAGGCAGCGGGAACCTTTGGTGTTTTGCGAACAGTCTTTTTCTGAAGGCGCTTTTTCGGCATACATTTATCCAACACGCTTTTTCAAACTTTCCCGAGGCTGGCCAATGGCACGCATCGCGAAACCGCCAGTAATTGAGGCCTCATGCCGAACATCAAGCGGAGGCTTCCATTCCGGAGGCTGTTCTCCCATAAAGTTGTTCCCCGTAATGAAAAATCGAATCTTCTTCAAGTCGTTCCCGTATACTGCCTGCGCCCATTTCACCTTTGCATACACCGCGTGTTCAAGCGCATGCACAGAGAATATTCCCTGTTCCATAAGATACAAACTCTCTTCGTATTTATGATCTGTACGCCCGGTTGGAAAAGGGTTTACTCCCATCACCATAATTCCGGCTTCGCGGGCCGCGCGCATGATGGCATCGATTTGCTTATAACTAAAGCTGAACGCTCCGTATGTTACTAAAATAAGCGCAAGCGTTTTCAAGTTGCGAACGTGATCGTACAAAAGATCGATGTCCATGCCAATCCGCGCGTGGAGCGTGGCAAGCGGCACATATCCACGAAGAATAATGGGCTGGAACACATCCTCCGTCGTCATTTGTTCTGCATTGAGATTGATGAACGACGTATCAATACCGGAAATCATGAAATCTGATGAATCAACAATCTTCTTTCTCCCCGGACTTCCAAACGCATCAGCCTCGGAATCGCTAATCTTCATACTGGCAGAAGGAATAAACGCTCCGCCCTGTGTGCCACCCATGTAAATAAACACTGTGGACTTTCTGTGAAGCTTCAGCTCAGAAAGAACACTCATGCAATTGAAAAAGTTAATCCCCACGTCGGTAAAGCGATCCCCAATAGTTTTTTGAGATGCAACGAATGCAACAGAAAATGGGCAGTTCGACCCAAGCATCACATTTGCATAGGTTGCGGATGGCGCAAGAGTATCTGTGCCGTGCGTGACGACAAAACCGGTAAAACGCGTTACCGCACTGTAGCTTAAATGCTTATACAACCAGCTCATCGCCACCACAACATCGGCGATATAGTCGATTTCCATCTGTGAAGAAGGGATGAGTGTTGTAAGAGAAAAAGAGGTAAGACCAAATCGCTCATCAAGTCTTCCTCCTGCGTATTCAAGAAGCTGACGGATGGAAAGTCCTGGGTGGATTTTCCCGTCATCGCCCATGTACGACGCAATCGTTCCTCCGGTTCCAATAATGCACACCAGCTCTTTATCTGTGTGTTCACAGATATCTTCAAGCTCTTCCAGAGCACGCCGAACATTACGTGCATCGATGAATCGAAGATTATCGAGATCAAACGGATCCTCGATAGCAAAGCCGGGGTTCGACGCAAGACAAAACGTTTTGCCCTTTACCGCGTATGGAGCCTTTGGATCGTACTTTGCCGGAGAAAATACACCCTTTGCCGAAAATCCAGACGCAGGAACCCCGTTCGCGTCGCGCCACCAATCCGAAGGCTTTTTCAAGGATTTTATTTTACGGGAATTCATACCATCACACCCTAACACACCACATCTCACGCAGAAAAGCGACCATGTGGGTTGTGCGTTTCATGGCCACGGAGTCCATTACGCACTACACCAATCGAATATCCTCCTCAATCTCTACAAACCGATCCTGATTAAAGTGTCCACGATCTGTAAAAGATCGAAATGTCACCTCTGGCAGCGCCAATTGGTACGACTCCGCGTTCGAGTACGGCACCACGACGTCGTCGATGCTGTGATACAGAAAAATCGCCCCTCCCTGCTTTTGCAAACCTCCAAGATCGTCGGGAAGAATAAAGTCAGCAAGCGGGTGTTCTGTTGGCGTATTGAACGGAGCAGCAATAAGGAACGTGGCGCGGATGCGTTTCGGGAACGTTTCCTCGGAAAGATATTTCGCCAGAAAAATCCCGCCAAGCGAATGGCCAACAAGAATTACATCGTCCGCCATCAGCGGCACAATCTTTGCAAACCACATCTTCCACTCCGCGTACTTCGCATTGTCCTTATTCGGCATGCTCGGTACATACACATCAAACCCCTCCCCCAAATGCTTCTGCAAGTTCATCTTCCACCCACCCGGTTTCATTCGTTCAAGATGCGCAGTTCTCGAACCCAAATCCGCGAGATACTCCTCGTACGAATCAAACGCATCACCGCCGTGGATGACGAAAAGTTGGGTCATACAACTTGGTAATGTAACTGGATCTCGTTGTCCGATAGCATCTTTGTTCCGAGCAGCTTCAGCTCTCTTTCAAATGATTGGCCCTTAAACAACGGTATGCCGTCGCCAAGAATCGCCGGTCCAATATCGAGATATATTTCATCGACGAGATCCTCTGCGAGAAACGCTCCATTGAGGATTCCGCCGCCAGCAACGATAACTTCGGCAAAATCAGACAGTAACGTAACGGCCTCTTTCGGTGAGTGTGCGATAACATGTCTTGGGTCGACGAGCTCGACGTCGTCATGGGAAACAACAACTAACTTCGCATCTTTAAACTCCTGAAATTCTGGTTGTCCTGTCAGAATGTGATAGGTTCGACGCCCAACAATAAGACATCCCGTCTTCCGCACAATCTCACAATAACTCGCAGCTTCTTCCTTCGTGAGCCAATTCGCATCATCGTTATTGTCCGCGATCATGCCGTTCGCCGTAATAGCCATGTAGAGAATGACCTTCATAAGCTACTCTCCGATCACCTTCTTCAACGCCGCATAGAGATTCTCTTCGATCTCGATCGTACCGGAAGCGAGCGCCACGTGGGTCATGCGGTTGCCGTGTTCGCCGGGAACGAAAATTTCTTCGGTACCTGGAGTTTTCTTGGTTGCTTTTACCTTGGCGATCATCTGCGTCACACCTTCGCGAACAGCATCAAGACCACCGAGAAGCTCGGGGTCGAAAGCTAGAAGAAGGTGGCCGCCCCAATTCTTTTCGACGTCGCCGATTCCAGTGAAATAGGAATTCACAAGTGGACCGGTGAGCGCCTGGACGATCATCGAGAGCCCTGATCCCTTCGGTCCTTGATCGAACGTACGCAATGCACCGCCATCGAGCACATCTTTTGGATGTGTTGTTGGGTTTCCCTCTTTGTCGAATGCGGTATCTGCGGGAAGTTCGCGTCCAGCGGTATTTGCCTCAACGACTCCGAAATACGCCATTGCAGACGTAGCCATATCGAGAACAAGCGGCTCGTCCTTGGTTGGAACTCCGACCGCGAGTGGATTGGTTCCGAACAAGGCCTCGAACGATCCGTACGCAGCTACCGATTCCATCGATCCGGCGAAGACAAATCCGATGAATCCGGCTTCGGCAATTCTCTTTGCGTAGTATCCGATGGCGCCAGACGATGTCGTGATGTGATTCACTCCAACGATTCCCATGCTATGCGCCTTCACTTTTTCGATCAAAAGATCTGTTGCTGCATTCACCGCGATCATTGCGTGAGTTCCGTGTGCGTTGAGAAGCGCCGAAAGCTTGGTATCTTTCTCGACAGTTACTTCGGTCGCCTCGGGCGACTTCGGGATACCGTTTCCAATAAGCTTCACTACTCCCTGGTTATTTCCTCGAAGCTGCGCGTACAAAAGTACTTCAAGGATCTTCGCGGCCTCGCTCTCCGTGTAGCCGTAATGGAGAATCGCCTTCCTCGTCACATCCCGAAGCGTATCAACAGCAATGCGCATAAAAACGATATTTTGAGTATGAAAACATTCTACCCTAACAAAACGTGCCTACAAAGCTCTCGCCCTCCAACATCGACTTGAACCAACGACTCTTTTTCTGTACAGTACCGGTCGTGTTTGGAAAGAGCTGAAACAGCGATATTCGGATGAGTACATGAGATATCATTGATGAGTGTAGAACACAGCTATTTGCGGCTAGTTTCGGCAAGCCAGGAGCAAAGTCGCGAGGCGTACTTCACAGTACGTTGAGCGACTTTGCGACGCGGCGAACCGAAAATAGACTAAATAGGTGCGTTCTACGAATATGGAGAGGTGGCCGAGTGGCTTAAGGCACAGGTTTGCTAAACCTGCGTACCGCAAGGTACCAGAGGTTCGAATCCTCTTCTCTCCGCCACAAAAACATCACCCAAAACGGTGGTGTTTTTGTTTAAACTATGGGAAAATTTCAAAAAACTATGTCACCAACTGAAATGACGATCCCGGGAATAGCCTTTTTCTTTTTCTGCCTACTGGTCTGGTTCGCCTTTCAACATCCAAAAGGATTCAAAAGGATCGTGCCGTTGCTAGAAAAGATTCTTTTGTTTTTATTCGGAGTCTGTTTTGGATATCTGTCCTATAAACAATACTTGTTATCGAGTCTTGATGGATCCGTCATAGGCAAAGAAACTCTGGTCTTCTTCTTTGGAAGTATGACCATGGATTGGTTATTTGTTTCTATTGCTTGGTTTTTATTATTCATTGCTTTAATTGGTCTAGAATTCGTCTATTTACTTAATGATGAAAAAAATCAGAATATCTAAATCAGCGATCGGGTCAATGATTTGCTATACTATCCACATGCTAGCCAAGAATGTAGAAAATCCAGAGGAAGAGGTTCAGGAAAGCATCGACGCTGGGGAGCCGATGATGAGTTGGGAATCGTGGGAATTCCCATATGTTGAGCGTTCCAAGCGATGGTATATGATCGCATCAACAATCGGGCTTTTCCTTATCCTCTACGCGTTGTTCACTGGAAACTTCATCTTTGGCATTATTGTGCTCATGTTCGCGGTGATTACGTTGATCCGCGATTTGAAGCGTCCATCACGGATCCCTGTGCATATCACCAGCAAAGGCTTGGTGTTTGGCGAAAGCTTCTTCCCGTTTGAAGACATTCGCGACTTTTCACTCACCTACGACCCACCAGACATCAACAATCTGTACGTGGATTTCCACGGCCGTTTCCAGCCAATGCTCTCCATCGGCCTGGAAGAACTGAACCCAAACGAGGTTCGGAGCACGCTCCTTCCCTTTGTTTTTGAAAACCTTGAACGCGAAGGCGAGAGTTTGACAGACGTCCTTCGCCGGGTGTATAAACTCTAAGCATTTTGTAAGATTTCTTAGGAATTTTACGCGATTCGATTCTCCAAGATCGAGTCGATTCACAGGAGGAATGCTCCAGTTTAGTCGAGTTTCGGTGCGCAGCAAGAAAAGCTTTTGAGACGTACTTCATGGTACGTTGAAAAAGTTTTCGCCGCTGCAAGCCGAAAATCGGCAAACTGGAGCGTTCCTCCAAATTGCGCCCGTAGCTCAGTTGGATAGAGCATCAGATTGCGGATCTGAGGGTCGTACGTTCG
>JBBTSM010000004.1:0-33198 GCA_038064675.1 Patescibacteria group bacterium
TCAAGCTGAACCACATGGTGGAAGACAAGATGCACCAGCGTTCGATTGGTCCATACTCGCTCATCACTCAGCAGCCGCTCGGTGGAAAGGCGCAGTTCGGTGGTCAGCGTTTCGGAGAAATGGAAGTGTGGGCGCTCGAAGCCTACGGTGCGGCGCACACCCTGCAAGAGATTCTCACCATTAAGTCCGACGACGTTCCGGGACGTGCAAAGGCATACGAAGCAATCATTAAGGGCGAGGTGATTACGAAGGTAAACATCCCAGAGTCGTTCAACGTGCTCACGCGCGAATTGAAGGGTCTTGGTTTGGACGTCGAGCTGTTGAAAAACGGAAAGAGGCTCGAGGTTGGTGAGGACCGTAACGCACGCCGCGCGTAAGCGCCCCTCCATATGGCAATGAAATTCGACACATTAAAGTCCACCGACTTCGATTCCATCCGCTTGAAGGTTGCTTCACCAGAAGTGATCCGTGGCTGGAGCTACGGTGAGGTAAGCAAGCCAGAAACCATTAACTACCGCACGCAAAAGCCAGAAAAGCAGGGCTTGTTCGCGGAAGAAATTTTTGGACCATCGAAAGATTGGGAGTGTTACTGTGGAAAGTACAAGAAGATCCGCTACAAGGGCATCGTGTGTGACAAATGTAACGTTGAAGTGACGCAAGCTTCGGTTCGCCGTGAGCGTATGGGTCACATTGAGCTTGCGTCGCCAGTCACGCACATCTGGTTCTTGCGCGGCGTTCCATCAAAAATCGGAACCATGTTGGACATGGGCGTGCAGACTTTGGAAAAGGTGGTGTACTTCGCGAGCTTCATCATTACGGACGTGAACGAGGATGCTCGTCAGATGACCATCGAACAGGTGAAGGAAGAATATCGCGCAAAGAAGAAGATGATTGAAGGGGAAACGAAGCGCGACACTCAGCGTGCAGAAGAAAAGGAAGGCGCAGATAAGAAGATGATCAAATCTGAGATCGAAAGGATCGAGAAAGCTGCAGAAGATCGTCTTGCTGAGCTCGAGGAAGACTTCATCCAGGTCGATAAAGACTTGAAAGAACTTACTCCGCTCCGAGTCATCTCCGAAGCGACGTATCACGACTGGTCCATGCGCTACGGCCACATCTTTGATGCGGGCATTGGTGCAGAGGCACTCATGAAGTTGCTTGAACGCATCAACATCAGCGAAACTGTGGTGAAGCTTACGGAAGAACTCGCCGCAACAACGTCTACCGCAAAGTACGAACGCATCATGCGCCGCTTGAAGCTCTTTAAGAGCCTTGAGAAGAACACCATTCAGCCACAGTGGATGGTCTTGCGCACGCTTCCAGTGATCCCACCAGATTTGCGCCCAATGGTGCCGTTGGATGGTGGTCGTTTTGCAACGTCGGACTTGAACGACTTGTACCGTCGCGTTATTAACCGCAACAACCGTCTGCGTCGTTTGTACGCACTCAACGCTCCAGAAGTCATCACGCGTAACGAAAAGCGCATGTTGCAGGAAGCTGTTGACGCGCTTATCGACAACAGCGCACGTCAGAGCAAGACCGTTATTGCCGCAACTGGAAAGAAGCGCCAGTTGAAATCGTTGGCGGACATCTTGAAGGGCAAGCAGGGTCGTTTCCGTCAGAACTTGCTCGGAAAGCGTATCGACTACTCTGGTCGTTCGGTTATTGTCGTCGGCCCACACCTCAAGCTCCATCAGTGTGGTATTCCAAAGAAAATGGCGCTCGAGTTGTTTCGTCCATTCGTCATCAGTAAGTTGATTGCGCGTGAATACGTCCACAATATTCGTTCTGCGAACCGCTTCCTTGAGTCAGATCGACCTGAGGTCTGGGATATTCTCGAAGAGGTTGTTGCAGATTCGTACGTCTTGCTCAACCGCGCTCCAACGCTTCACCGCCTTGGTATTCAGGCGTTCCGCCCAACGTTGATCGAAGGAAAGGCAATTCAAATCCACCCTCTCGTCTGTGACGCGTATAACGCTGACTTCGACGGAGACCAGATGGCTGTTCACGTGCCGCTGACTACTGAAGCAAAGAAGGAAGCTGAAGAACTCATGCTCTCTATTCGTAACTTGCTCAAGCCATCGTTTGGAGGCCCAGTGGCAACGCCAGGAAAGGACATTGCATGGGCATCCTTCTACTTGACGAGCACGGACACGGAGCCAGATGAGAAGACATTGAAGACGTTCGTGGACGACGACGAAGTGTTGTACGCCATGGGCGAAGGAAAGATCACGCCACAAACGTGGATCCGTATTCGTAAAAATGACAAGATGCTCGTGACGACTCCGGGACGCATTCTCATCAACCAACAGTTCCCATCAAGCATCGGCTTCCAGAACGAAATTCTCGGTAAGAAGCAGCTTGCAAACATCATTCGCGACACGCTCGAGTTCCACGGTCAGGAATTCACCGCTGGAATTTTGGACAACCTCAAGGATCTTGGATTCAAGTACGCAACATTGTCGGGATACTCTTGGGCAATGGCCGGCTTGCCAACCCTGAAGGAGAAGCCAGCATTGGTTGCAGAAGGCGACAAGCGCGTGCGTGAGGTTGAGGATTACTTCAGCCAGGGTTTGCTCACACAGAGCGAGCGCCACACACAGATCATCAAGATCTGGACGGAAATCAAGGACCGAATCGCGGATATCAGCAAGGACTCGCTTCCACACGAAAGCTCTGCGTACACCATGATTGAATCTGGTGCTCGTGGTGCCTGGGGTCAGCTCACGCAGATGATCGGTATGATTGGTTTGAAGTCGTCGCCTTCTGGAGACATTATCGAACTTCCGGTGAAGTCTTCGTTCAAAGAAGGTGTGTCCGTGCTGGAGTTCTTCATCTCGTCTCACGGTACGCGTAAAGGTCTTACCGACACGGCGTTGCGTACGGCAAACGCTGGATACCTCACCCGTCGTCTCGTCGATGTTGCACAAGATGTGGTGGTTCGCGAGGAAGACTGCGGCGACGACAAGGGTGTGTTGTTGACCAAGGAAGAGTCCGATGAGATCGGTGAGCCGCTCTTGATTCGTATCTTGGGTCGCGTCGCACTTTCCGACATTAAGGTTCCTGGCGAAAAGAAAGCTGTCGTGAAGGCTGGTGATCTCATCACTGAAGTTCACACTCGTGCAATCAAAGCCACCGGAAAAGAATTGATGGAAGCACACGTTCGCTCCGTCATGACCTGCCGCGTTCGTCGCGGTGTGTGTATGAAGTGTTACGGATATGACTTGGCGCACAACAAGATGGTAAAACCAGGCGTTGCTGTGGGCATCATGGCCGCGCAGTCCATCGGTGAACCAGGTACGCAGCTCACCATGCGTACGTTCCACACTGGAGGTGTGGCAGGAAAAGACATTACGCAAGGTTTGCCACGCGTTGAAGAATTGTTCGAGGCTCGTTTGCCAAAGCGAAAGGCCATCATGACCGAAGTTGCGGGAAGGGTGGAAATTGAAAAGGCAGAACGTACCATCGTGCAGGCTGGAACCGGCAAGAAGATGATGGATGCAATGCCAGGACAAAAGATTGTGAAGGTTCGTCACCTTGCTGTTGATGAAAAAGTCTTCATGATTGGCCGTGGTGCCAAGATGAAGGTCGCAGAAGGCGACAGTGTTCGCGAAGGCGACGTGCTCGGTGCAAAAGTGGATGGCGAAAAGATCACGTCCGATGTGAAGGGTGTGGTGAAGGCTGTTGGAAAGACGTCGGTGACCATCGTTCACGAGGGCGAGAAGGTTCGCGAGTACATCATTCCGCAGGGGTACACCATGTTCATCAAGGACGGCGACGAAGTGACAGCTGGTGACGCGCTTACCGACGGCCACTTGGACTTGCAGGCACTCTTCGCCGCAAAAGGCCGCGACGCCGTGCAGCGCTACCTCTCAAAGGAAATCCAGTTCATCTACGCATCGCAAGGACAGAAGCTCAACAACAAGCACATCGAGGTTATTGTTCGCCAGATGTTCAGCCGCGTTCGCGTGCTCAATCCGAACGATACCGATTTGCTCCCAGGAGAAATCATCGAGCGTGCAACATTGCTCGACGAGCAGGATCAGGCATTCGCAAAGGATGGGAAGCTCGCAGAATACGAGGATCTCTTGCTCGGTGTCACGAAGGTGTCGCTTTCTACGGAAAGCTGGCTCTCCAGTGCATCCTTCCAGGAAACGGCTCGCGTGCTCATTGGCGCGGCAGTTACCGGAAAGATCGACGAGCTCCAAGGCTTGAAGGAGAACGTCATCATCGGTCGCCTCATCCCAGCAGGAACCGGCTTCGGACTTGAAGGATCCCCAGAATTGGCGAACTTCGAAAGTCTTGCGATGGCTACGCCAACGGTCACTTCCGAACTCGAGGCCGAAATTGCGGCAACGGGCCCAGGAATGGGTAAAGAGGCAAGCGCAACAGAGAAAGCAGAATTGGAATCATAATCACCCTATTCCATAGGCGGGGCCACCGTGCCCCGCCGAACCAAAAACCCGAGGCTCAATTGAGCCTCGGGTTTTTGGTTCGGATGAAAAAGAGAAGAGGCCGGGCATCCGCGCGTGGCGGACACTCGGCCTCTCGTGTGCGATGCCCCGCTACTCCTTCGTGGGGAGCATGGTCGCCGCGGCAACCGCGTCGTCATCGACCTCCGCGCGAACGCGGGGCGTGATGGCGAGCTGCTGGTGCATCGCGGGCACCTGTTGCATGCCGCCGTAGCCTCCGGGCGAAGCCTTCTTCGTACCCGTGGGGTAGGCCGGGCGGGGCTGCGCGGCGGGGGGAGTGTAGGCGGTGGGCTGCCAGCCGCCTTTCCTAGGGATCCTTGCCATGAACTCTCCGAGGTTGCGCGTTCTTTATACACGAAAACGCGCAAAAAGTCAAATAATTTAGCGAATATTAGCCCTTTATAAGTCTTTCCGCCTCTTCGGCGCCGAAAAGTCTTTCGAGGTCGCTCCTGTGTGTAGTGTAAAAATCTATTAACGAAATAACGCTGGAATTTCCAATACACCAGGCCGCGACTGCGAAATGAAAACGCGCTTCACGCATATCCGGTTCAAGCGTCACGTGCTTCTCGATGAATGGATAAAGATACGACGGGTATTGTTCAAGCGCGCGATTCAAAAAAACCGGATCATTTGAAATACAATATTTTCCCCATAGTGCCGAAGATGCTTTGCTCATCGATTTCATGTATTCGCTCGCGGCGTCTTCTGCGGTCTTTTCGTCTCCGATCGCTTTTGCGCATTCCCAGAGATATAAAAGAGCGTCGAGGTTTCCTGGCCAGATGATGAGGGATTTTTTCTCAAGTTCTATGGCCTTTTCAATTCCTATCCTCGTTGTTTTCTTTGTTTGTCGTGCAGATTCTGAATAAACGGTTCCAGTGAGTTCTTGAAAAGACACTTCGATCGTTTCTTCGGCTTCAGGTGTCCATTCCGGATTTTCTTCAACGTCATCGAGTCCGGTAGTTTCGAACGTTACGCCATCAAGAATGAGCGCTGGATGTGAAAGTGGAACAAATCGATATATTGGATGATCTGCTTGATGTTCGGGTAGCTTTGGTTTGTCGTAATCAAGGACGCCTCCGGTGGTTAGGCGGTCAAAGAGTTCCTGTTCCTTTTTTGCGATTGCATCTTTTGGTCTGGTAATGAGTCGAAACGATGGCTGAAAGCCTCTTTCAAGAAGTTCTGCACCAATGAGGAGCGAAAGTCCAAGACAGTTTCCACCTTTCTTTTTGAGAATGTCTTGTAAGCGAAAGAGTCGATCATTGTATTGAAAGCCTTGAGTGATAAGTTTTCTTCGCATTTCATGTGCAGTTTCGATGGCGGAGAGACCAGGTGGAATAGCAGAGAAGACATTCCGCAATGTTTGTGTCTCCTTTTCACTTGCGCCAGATGCTTCTCGATACATCCCGAAGGCGGATTGATTTTCTTTTTCGTGCGTCTTTGTTTCCGCCTTAAATTCTTCCATCTTCATACCCTCGGATTGTAGCAGATCGTGATTTCAGTATCGACGACGATTCGTCTGCACTGAGATCGGGGCGAGTCGTGCTCGCCCCGCGTTGCTGCGCTGATCAGAACAAGATCGCGAGAGCGCCATTCTCCTCGTCGATGGCGCAGAGCTTGATCGCGGTATATTTCTCGTCGATGTTATCCACGTGCCACGCGTCATTGAAAAAAACGAAGGTGATCCTTTCCTCGAACGACTCCGGAACTTGGCAGCTGGCGACGAGCACCAAGTCCGTATCGACGACGTCGAGGATTTTCCAGACTTCTTCAGGGCTTCCGTTCTCTGCCTTGAGGAAGAATGCAACGTCAGCCCCGCGTACGAGGTATTTTTTGAGCATCCAGATGAATTGAATGTTTCCGATGAGCGCGTATTTAGCGTAGATACTCCAGTCCTTGATGGGCCGCACGATGATTTTCCTCCGATCTTGATTGTTGACTATCACCCAAGACGATGTGGAATCCTCTCGAGTGAGGTCGGGGTGAGCATTGCGGCTCGCCCCTGCGTTGTGGCGTTACTTGTCTCCTGGCAGCGCCCGATTCCACAGCCGCGCGAACGGACGAAGCGGGCGGGGAATCGACTGCGTCGGGAGGAGCGGCTGCGTGGGGCAACCGAACGGCGAGAAGAGCTTGAGGTACGCGACGCTTGCCGCGTACGACAGGTTCGCCACCGCGCGCTGCTTCCAATTCGGGTGCGTGATGTTCCCGCCGAATGCGCCGAAGTCGAGGTCGAGGAGCTTC
This sequence comes from Patescibacteria group bacterium, assembly GCA_038064675.1. Lineage (GTDB taxonomy): Bacteria > Patescibacteriota > Patescibacteriia > UBA9934 > UBA9934 > CAIKHN01. The sequence goes on from JBBTSM010000004.1 coordinate 6,711, forward strand.
TCCGGGTTGCGGAGGAGTTCGTCGACTGCGGACGGGTCGCATTTCCACCCTTCGTTACCAGGCGCGAGCTTCTTGCCGAGGAACGGGCGCCCACGGATCCCCGCGTGCGTGTATTCCCGGCAGGCGATCGCTCCCAGCGCGAGTGCGCGGAGGTTGTCGTCTGCGAACCCTACAACCATGAGCGCTTCCGGAAGGATGTTTGCGCTCTGGAGTGCGGCGAACGCGGCGGCGACGTCGCTTTCCGTGTTGTGGAGTTTGCCTTCGCGCCTCCACACTTCCGGATCTGCTCCGTCCACACCGATGCCCAGGCACGTCAGGCCGTACGAGTGCCAACGGTCGAAGACGTTCTCGTCTTGCTCGACCGCGCGTACGACGCACTTTGCGGTGGCAAGACCACGAACGCGCAGACGGACGCCTTCGCGGGCGAAGTTCTCGTGTGCGATACGGAGCATCTCCTCCATCTTCTTCGGCGTTTGTGCGACGTCGAGGCTGGAGAGGTAGATCTCGTAGCTCGGAATTACCCCCGCGTACCGCTTCACGAGCCGCGCGATGGTTCGCGTTTCGTCGTGCCAGACTTCGGCTGTGCGGAACCGCTCCTTCGTCCCTTTTTCGGCGGCGCAGAAGTGGCAGTTGAACGCGCAGCCTGTAGACGTGTACAGACAGAACTCGTTCCGGAAGTACGCTGCGAGGATCCGTTCGGGCAGCTGCTCGAGCATCGGGCTCATCGACGTCTCTTCGGCCGATGGGATGGCGAACGGGAATGTGCATGCCCACGGCCCAACGGAGTCGAAGAGTACGGCACGCTCTTCCGGTGTAAGGCGGTTCACGAACTCGCCGCCAAACACGATGGTGTCGGAGTATCCGAGCTTGCGGAGACGCATTGCGGTGCGGATCGCCATCGGAGCGTACGGCGCTCCTAGGATGCCGACGCCCACCATTTCGGGTCTGTCCACCAGTGGGTTCTTGCGTCCCTCGATGTTTTCGTCCGCGAGGCGAACCGTGTGGCCCGCGGCCATGAGACGAGCGCCGAGGGACATGAGTCCGTTGGGGGGATAGATGTGCGTACCCCACGGGTACGCGGGCTGGATGAGAAGGATGCACATGACGGTAACCTCTGGGTTCTCGGGATGAGAATGCCCCGGTCTCCCGGTATCGATCCCGGGAGGGCGGGGATTCCTCACGTCTCAGCTCCGTTAACCCACCAGAATAGCAGAAAGTCCGATTTATGTTAACCGACAATGACGAATAATATACGTATATATATTGTGGGCAGAGCAGTATCTACGATATATATCTACAGTGTCATATACCTTTGACACAACGAGTTGTTTCCAGTATCCTCGAGATATATGGCGAACGATCTCTCGAAATCGTTAGAAAACATCGGGTTTACGAAGAACGAGGCTGGGGTGTATGTGGCGTTACTCGAGCTTGGACGCGGAACGGTCGCAAAGATCGCCGAGCGAGCCGGAATCAATCGAACCACTGGATACAATTTGCTCAGCACGCTCGTTCAGCGGGGAATGGTGAGTAGTTCGGGGAAGGGCGCGCGGCAGGAATATGTCGCCGAATCTCCGGATCTCCGGATCGATTGGTGTCGTATATGAAGAAAGAGGCGGAGGATCTTGTGGAGAATCTCTCGGCCGCGAGTTCGCTTGTTCCAGAATTAAAATCGATTCATAACATCAGCGAACGACCTCGGGTTCGGTTTTACGAAGGAAAGGAGGGACTCGAATCGGTGTATGAAGATACGCTGACGTCGCATGAAACCATTCGTGCATACGCCGCGGTGGACGACATGCACAAAACATTGCCAGACTATTTTGCAAAGTATTATCAACGCCGCGTAAAGGAGAATATTGCGATTCGCGCAATTATTCCTGCGACGGTTGTCGGAAAAGATCGTGCAGAGAAAGACCGCGCCGAAATGCGTGAAACTGCACTCGTACCGTCGGAGAAGTTTTCGTTCACCCCAGAAATCAACATTTACGACAACAAAGTGATGATCGCCTCATGGCGCGAACAACTTGGAATCATCATCGAGAGCGCCGAGATTGCGGACGCGATGAAGAAGACGTTTGAGCTGGCGTGGGCAGAAGCGAAACGATTGGATGCGGAGATGAAATAATCAAAAGTCCAAGGCTCACGCCTTGGACTTTTGATCTTAGAATACCTTCTTTAATCGATCTCGAATTCGATCAATTAAGGTTCTGTTGAGATCTTTCGGTTGTGGTGTTTCTGGAGCAATTTTTGGAACTATGAAATGTCCAAACATAGTTGGGGCTGCGTCCGGGTACATATGTCCGTATTTTTCCTTTGCTTTTGCGTACGCTGCTTCCAAGATCGCTTCAGTCTCTTCGCTCGACAATTCTCGAAGGCGAACGTATTCGTCTTCTTTCAAATCTGCCTGGGCTCGTTCGGTAAGCATTTGTGTGTCGAGATTTCTCGCGACTTCCTCGCGAGGATGTCCGGTAGTTTGCATGACTCCAAGAATCATTGTTTCTCGCATTGTCGTTTCGATATCGCGCGCTGTCGTTCCGGAAATTTCATCGACTGCGGTTTTTGCCCTTTCGGCGTCATCAAATTTTTTTCGAAGCGCTCGATGCCCTGCGCGGTATCTTTCGTCTCGAATATCCAAAGGTTCGTTTACGCCAATTGGAATGTTCTGCGGATCGATAAGTGGTCGTTCTGGGGGGTTAATACGCCCTTCTGGTCTTTCAAATTTGAGTACGTTGTCTCGTTCTGGGGGTTTTTCATTTTTTGGCATAGTTCATGTGATTGCGCGTTCATTCTACACTTTTTGATAGGCATTTGCCGAGAAATATCCTCAGTCATGTTACGATATCCCCGCTATGCGAATCCTCGGAATCGATCCAGGCTACGGTCGCCTCGGCTATGCGATTATTGATGTTGTGCGGGGGAGGCCGAAGGCGGTGACGTATGGGGTGATTACTACAGAGAAGGGAACGAGTATGCCAGATCGATTGTTGGAAATCGCTGCTGACGTTCGCGGAGTAATTGGAAAGTACAAACCGGAGAGGCTGGTGATCGAAGAGCTTTTCTTTGCGAAGAGCACCACGACGGCGCTGAAGGTTGCCGAGGTTCGAGGAGTGATCTTCCTCCTCGGCGCCGAAGCCGGGCTCGAAGTAGTCGAGGTGAAGCCAAATGCGGTAAAGTTGGCGCTGACCGGATACGGCAAGGCCGACAAGCGGCAGATGCAGGATATGGTGAAGGTGGTGTTCGACCTGAAGAAGGCGCCAAAGATTGACGACGCCGCCGACGCGCTCGCAATTGCCTGGTGCGGGGCGGTGAGGTAGCTGGCGGTCGGGAGACTAGACTCTGAACGGACGTGAAGGGTCTCGGTCAGGCGTACGGTGGGCTCGTTCGAGATCCTCCGTATACACTCAGGATCTATTTCTATGAAACAACAGCCTCCAAAGATCATCACAACCCTTTCCGTATCCATCCGCGATGCTGGCGGACGGGCGCTTTTGGTGGGTGGATGCGTGCGCGACATGTTGCTCGATATTGCGCCGAAAGATTTTGATATTGAAGTGTATGGTTTGGCGCCGGAAAAACTCACCGAGATCGCGAAGACGTTTGGCGAGGTGATCGAAGTAGGAAGGGCGTTTGGGATTTTGAAACTCAAGATTACCTCCCCCCAACCCCCTCCTTCGAAAGGAGGGGGAGGAATCACTGACATCGCTCCCCCTTACGAAGGGGGAGTTGGAGGGGGTCTCGAAATTGACCTTGGCATCCCTCGCTCCGACTCTAAGATCGCCGACGGCCACAAAGGTTTCGACGTTCGCGTTGATCCCTCGATGAGTCCGCAAGACGCTGTACGCCGTCGTGATTTCACTATCAACGCCATCATGATGGATCCGTTAACGGATGAAGTCATCGATCCAGCCGGCGGCGTTGCTGATCTCGAGAAGAAGATTCTGCGCGTGGTCGATCCCGTTCTCTTCGGCGACGATCCATTGCGTGTGCTTCGTGCGTTGCAATTCGTTGCTCGATTCGATCTGATTGTCGATCCAGAATCGATGAATGTCATAAAGGCGACAGTATCGCGATTGAAAGAACTTTCGCCGGAACGACTTCGCGATGAATGGAGAAAGCTTTTAGTGCTCGCTGAGATGCCGTCAATCGGACTTCAACTTGGATTCGACCTTGGTGTATTCGACGTGCTTCATCCCGAGCTTCCGATTTTGAAATCGACTCCTCAGAATCCGGAATGGCATCCAGAAGGTGATGTGTGGATTCATACACTCATGGTCGTCGATGAAGCTGCGATGATTATCCGACGTGAGAATCTTGATGACGAATCTGCGTTTACGATTATGCTTGCTGCGTTGTGTCACGATCTCGGCAAATCGCTTTGTACACGGGTCATCGACGAAAAGATCCGATCGATCGGGCATGAGGAAGAAGGCGAAGCGCCAACACGATCGTTTTTGAAAACGGTCGGCGTTTCATCGGCCGTTGTTGAAAAGATTGTCGGTATTGTGAACGATCATTTAAAGCCAACGGTTTTTTACCTACAGGAAATTGAGAAGAAAGAGCCAATTACGGATGGTGCAATCCGAAAGCTTGCCGCGCGGATCTCGCCGGCGACGATGAATGAGTTGTTGCTGGTATCGGAGGCAGATTACTTTGGACGTGGGCAATGGCGACACGGGGAATTGCGAACCTATCCAGAACGACCGTGGCTTCTCGATCGCGCCGAGAGACTCAACGTCCTCGTTGGCCCAGCACCACACGCCATTACGGGCGCTGAACTCGTGGCTCTCGGAATTGAACCAGGGCCGAAGATGGGGGAGATGATTCGTGAGGCGGATCGGTTAAGGGACGACGAGGGGAAGACGAAAGAGGAGATTGAGGAATGGATCAACGATCAAAAAAGATGGTTGTAACAAGCCATTTTTTTGACGATTCAATGAAAAAATGTTACAAAGCGAGCGCCAAGGAGTGCGCCATGTTCTTGCTTCTTTCCGCGGCCTTTGCCGCTTCCCAGACCACCCCCAGTGTCACCGCCACGGTGGCGACGCTCACCGATTGCGTAGAGCGCGTCCGCACCGACTTCGAGGGCGGCGCCGTGCTGCCTACCCGGGCCAAGACCGCCGCGGATGGCGTCGCGACGTGCCGCTCCGTTGCGGAAGCCAGCCGGGCGCTCCTCGCCGCTGATATCGTCACCACCGCGCAGGCCTTCCGGGCCGAGCGCGAGCGGATCGACGCTGTGTCGAAGCCCACGGTCCAGACTCTCGTGGGGACGGTGACCAACGACGATGCGTGGATCTCTGTGCAGCTCGATCGGGCCCGTACCCAGAACGGGACGAGCGTGGTGCGTGTGAACACGACCGAACTTGAACGGCTGATGCTCCTCGCGGAGCGGAAGTCGTTGGAGATCGGCGACGTGGATGTCGCCATCATGTCGGCTCAGACGGAGGAGCTGCGGTACTTGGGGCTCCGCGATAGCCTCTGGGTGATGGCGTGCACCGGTGAGATCACCTTGCCCTTCGGTGAGGGGGTACCGTACGACCCGCGGTATGACAGCACTACCGACCAATGCCGCAGTCTCCTCGAGCGCCATCGCGATTCGCGCTCGGCGACGAGCGGCGACACCTACATCATCATCCCCGGCAACGCAAGGCGCTGAGGGCGGCAACAATCACGAGCCCGAGCTTCCGACGAGGAAGCTCGGGCGATCGCTTTTCTATACACACTTTTTATTGACCTTCGAGAGCATCTCCAGCAATCTTAAAGAAGATTTGCATATGGCTCCTCGATTCCGCTGCGTGATTCACGGTTCATTACGGAAGCACCTTCGCGAAATGGGGGAGGCGATGGAGATTTTTCAAAGTGCGGGAATCGAGGTACTCGCGCCGCAGATGAGTGGGATTGTGAAGGAGGAAGATGGGTTTTTGTTTTTTAAAGGCGAAGAGCAATTCGATCCGCGGTTGATCGAACTGATGTACTTGAAGAATTTGCGCGAGCTTGGCGAGAATGGGTTTAGTTACTTTGTGAATCCAGGCGGATACATCGGAAAAAGCGCGTCGTACGAACTTGGCATTGCGCAGGCGACGAATGTTCCATGTTTCTTCTTATCGAAGTTGATCGATCATCCGGCGTATATTGGTGAGAACGCGGTGTGGAAGGTCGCCGACCTTGCTGAATACGTGACGAAACATGGAGGACTGCCGAATATGCGGGCGATGAACGATTCTGCGCTTGATCGATTGTGGAAGCAGATGATTGTTCCCGGATCGGTGGTGACTGCGGGAGCAATCATCGAGTACGCGAATCCACGAGGGAGCGAGCGTGAAGTGCTTTTGGTAAAGACGCATAAATGGGGTCATCGGTTCTCCATTGTTGGCGGCAAGGTTCGCCGACGAGAGCGGGTTGATGATGCATTGCGGAGGGAAGTGAAAGAAGAAACAGGTCTCGATGGTCTGATCGGCAAACACATCTGCACATTCGATCAGATCCGCAACTCTGGCTACTACAACACCAGCACCCAACACCTTTTCGTCGACAACGTCGTCCGCGTGGATTCCCGTCGTGTGGTGTTGAATGAAGAGGCTCAAGATTACATTTGGATGCCGGTAAAACAGGCGTTAGCCGAGCTACCGATTGAGCCGAACGCGAGACATACGCTGGAGTTGTATCAATTAGGAAGTCGATTATAGTAGAATCGATACAAGAAATCTCAACGCGCCTATGCATTTTGTCCGCGAATTCGGTGCACTCAGCAAGAACGACGTCCATTTGGCCGGAGGAAAGGGCGCAAGCCTTGGAGAAATGACGCAGGTGGGGATTCCGGTGCCGCCGGGATTTGTGGTGCTGAGCGATGCGTTTGATCGGTTCCTGGAAGAGACTGGGTTGAAGTCCGAGGTTGAAATTCAACTCGACAAGGTGAATTATGAGGATGTGGCAAGCGTGGAGCGGGCATCCCGAGTGTTGCATGATCTGATTCACGACGCACGGTTTCCGAAAGATCTGGAGGAAGAGATTCTCATTTCTTTCGCTGCGCTTGATTCTGAGTTTGTTGCGGTGCGATCGTCGGCAACGGCTGAAGATTCGTCGACCGCAAGTTGGGCGGGGGAGCTTGAGAGTTATTTGAATACCACCGAAAAGAATTTGCTTGGGAACGTAAAAAAATGTTGGGCGTCGCTTTTTACTCCACGTGCCATCGTGTACCGCATGGAAAAGGGAATGCGCGAAACACATGTTTCTGTGGCGGTCGTCGTTCAAAAGATGATTCAGTCCGATGTTGCGGGAATCGCATTCACCGTTCATCCCGTTACCAAAGATCACGATCAGATGATCATCGAAGCATGTTGGGGACTCGGCGAGTTCATCGTCGGCGGAATTGTTACTCCGGATTCCTACATCATGAGTAAGAAAACGAACGACGTCATCGAAAACTACACGGCGGAACAAGATACGATGTTGATTCGTGGAGAGCACGGGAATGTTACCGTTGACGTGCCAGCAGACAAGCGCGAAGCGGCAAAGTTGAACGCGAAACAGATTGAGTCGATTGGCAGCATTTGTATCGCCATTGAAAAACATTACGGCTTCCCGTGCGACATTGAATGGGCAATGCAGGCGGGGGAGTTTTATATTGTACAAAGCCGACCGATCACGACGCTTGGGGAATTTACGGGGAAGCCACCGGAAAAAGTAGAAAATAAGGTGAAAGAAGAAAATTATCCTGTATATTATCGACACGAAAAATTGAATTGGGTGAAGTTTCTTGAGCGAAAACGTTCGCTTTTCACATATTTTCCTTTCATCGAGATCGAAGCGCGGCTCATGCCGAAGGTTTGTGATTTTCGATTCTTTCATCATCTTTATCGTTGGGCGGGAGATTTGGGAACGCATTTCCGTGTTGTTGAGGAATTTACGAAGTGTAACGATCATTTTTTGAAGCTCATTCAGAGTCGCGACCCTCGAATTCAGATTTGGTCAGTAAGAGGCACTGAAGCTCACGAACTTGCGGATACTTGGATGAGATTATTTGCGGAGAATGCTCCAAAGTTTTCCGTTGATATGTTCAATTCGTTTTATGAAGACTTTCTGTCGGTTTTGCTGTACACAGCAACATTGCCGTATCTTGTATTGTCGACTATCGATGCGGAATTAACAAAAGGTGCTTCGCGAGAAGATTTTGAGGAAGTGCTTTCGTGGTACGAGCCTTTGCGAAATACATCGAAATATCCCCAGCTAGAAAGAGCTGTTTTGAATACGTGGTTTGAAGAGCTCGGCCATCGTTTTCAAATCGATCCGGTATTTGTGCATTTCATGACGCCAAGTGAGATTCGTAATATTGAACCCTTGGGAATTGATATCGAAGAAATGAAAAAGCGACAGTCGTGGTCGTTATTTTGGAATGACATTGAAACGAATGAAATTCATTTTTCCTTCGATCAAACATATATTGAGAAGATCTCCGGATTAACAGAAAAGATTGATACTTCTGGACTACTTACTGGAGCGGTCGCTTTTCCGGGGAGGGCGAAGGGGATCGTGAGAGTGATTAGTGCGCGAAGTGATGTAAAAGAGTTCAATCAGGGAGATATCCTTGTTTCGATCAACACGAATCCAGATCTTATCCCTGTTCTCAAAAAAACTGGAGCAATCGTAACCGACGAGGGCGGAATCATGTGCCATGCCGCGATCGTCTCTCGTGAATTCAAGATCCCTTGTATTACCGGTACGAAGATTGCGACGAAGGTACTGAAGGACGGGGATACAGTGGAGGTGGATGCGGAGAAGGGGGTGGTGACCATTTTGACTCGGACGTAAAGCTCGCTATCGTTCGTTTTCATCGTCTAAAAAGAATTCGTACGAGGATTTGATGGATTCAAAAATGTATTCTGCGGTGCCGGAGTCGACTTCCATTAGCTGATGATCGGCGCGATAACGGGCGTGGGCAGGGTCGCCGAGGAATGTGAGATACCGTTTGAGATATTCGGGATCGAGCGCAAACATGTTCATGAGCTCAGCGTGGTCTTCTACCGCTTGTTCGTGCGGGCCTACTCTTCGATACGTCTCGAGACTTCCAAGCGGCGAGAATCCTATACCGCCTTTTCGTGCGTGAAAGATTGTGTTCATGAAGTCGACACTGTCTTCGTGCGACGTTTTTCCTTTGTACCCAAAGAGTCCAAAAATTTTGGGGTGCACCAAGTGTGCAAGCTCGTGAGAAAGACGATAAACGTATTCTTGTTCACCGCGAAATCGCCAATCTTCGAAGGTGACAGTTTGATGAATTGTTGGCGGCATGAATGCCGCGCCGAGCCGAATGCGTCCGCCGACGGCGTGGCTAATGCTGTCCCAGCGCGTGGGATCGATTTCGAGGAGCGAGGGGCTAGTCTGTTTCCGTTCGCAAAGCTTTCGCCATACAGATCCGCTGAGTGCGGAGGTGCGTTCGAGACTTTCGATGAGTTTTGCGCGGAAAAGCTCTGGATTCCTTTTTGCAAAGTCGGGGGATAAACCGGTAGGGGTCTCGAAGGGATTCATAGTGTAGTATTGCCAGAGAACTTTTTGACTATTTTACCCTATGGATCTCTCGACGCTCTACAAAACACAGATTTCGCTGACAGAGTGGTTTCAGCGGATGGGATTAGCGAATTCGGAAGCGCATCGGAAGGAGGATAATGCCAAGCGCGAACGGCTTGCAGTGTTGAATGAATATTTTGGTTTGCCGTTCGATAGACCAACACAATTTCCGGCAAGTGAGTTAGCGAATTCGTCGCCAAGGTTCGAGGAGTTTTTGAAAACTCGAGGAGAAGAACTTTGTGCGTTGCGATTAATTCCGATTGATCCTGTAATGCCGAAATTACGAACACGCGGAGCATCGATTGCGGAGTCGATGAAGTGGTTTGCGTTGCAAGAAATCGATCCTGAAAAATACAAAGCCGATTTTGTTCCGCATCCGGACGATAATACGTGGAGCACGATTTTCGTCATTAACCAGCATGGGGCGTTCGGCGATGTTCTTGCTGGGCCTCACAACGAATTAACACAGGGATTTTCGAGCGATGGCATGGAACCTATGACGTTTGCGTGGGACGGAGAACATTGGAGTTTAAGCTTAAATCGTCCTTTAGCGGAGGCACATCTGCGAGAAGTGATGGCGATGTTACGCGTGAACGATCCTGCCGTTCGGGAGCGTTTGACGAAAGAATTCGGCGCGACGTTTTTTGGTGAGTTTCTTTGTGGGTATTTTGAAACTGCAACATCGACCGAATTCGGAATCTGGTTCATCGACTGGAATCGATTACTTGGTAAAGCGTATGCAGACACGACAACCCTCCCCCTTACGAAGGGGGAGTCGGAGGGGGTTTTACGTGGTCAGATCGGCTCCCGTGGTTCCGCCACCGGCCGGGCCCGCGTGATTCTTGCTGCCGATGTTGCCGATGCCAATATCGAATCAGGTGAAATTATTGTTACCGACATGACAACGCCGGATTTTCTGCCGCTGATGATGAAAGCTGGGGGAGTGGTGACGGCGTGGGGTGGTATTTTGAGCCATGCGGCGATCGTGTGCCGCGAACTTGGGAAGCCGTGTGTAACGAATGTGAAAGGATTGCTCGAATCAATTCACGATGGCGACCTCATCGGTGTGGATGCGGTGGACGGAGAAATAAAAATGATTTTTCGGTGAAGCTAAACTTTAACACTTGGATGCAACGAAAGGAACGGTGAAAGTGATTTCACGAGCCTAAAAAGCGAACGGCCCCGGCTCTCTCGTGACGAGAGCGCGGGGTCGTTGCGTGCGTGACGGACGGAACAGATCACGAGACGATCGACATCAGCGGGCACTTGAGATGCGTCGAGGAGACGATTTCCCAGCCCTGCCCGTCGCGGTTCTCCAGCGTGTAGCGGACAATGTCCGCGAAGCCGAAGTCTGCCGGCATGGTGTTCGTATCCACCGCCGCGATGCCCATCAGGGGCCCGTGGTAGCCGACGAGCGCGTGGTGGCTCCGTTTGTCCGGATCGAGCGAGGAGAGCTCGGTGGCGATTCCCACTAGTCCGCTCTGCACCTGGTTGCGTGCAGTCTCGCCGGCGCCCCAGGTTTCGATGAGCTCCCCCATGGTGGCGCCGTCGCCGATGACTTCGAACGCGGCGTGGAGGTCTGCCCCGATATCGCCCTCGAAGAAGCCGTCCACTGTGAAGGCTCCGTGTTGGGCCATGATGACCTTGCGCTGGTGGAGCGCCAGCAGTGCGTGAGCCACGGCTTCTTGGGCGCGGTTCTTCTCGCTGTGGAAGGCTCCGTCCAGCTCGACGTCGTGTAGATGTGCGCGGACGGAGGCTTCGACCTGGTCCAGCCCGAGGGCCGTCATGTAGTCGTTGTTGTGCACGCCGTGGCGCAAGAGGTCGATGACGATGGTACGCATCAAGATTGCTCCCTAGGATTTTGGCGCGTCCCGGCGCCGGGGTGAAAGAGAGATGTCGTATCTGCGGGACAAAAGAAGATATCACAATATTGAAAACCATGGAAGGCTTTACCTTACAACCAAAAAAAACAAAACACCGGCGGTTTGCCGGTGTTTTGTGGAGCGGGTAAAGGGAGTCGAACCCTTATCTCGAGTTTGGAAAACTAGAATAATAACCGCTATACGATACCCGCGAAGTATCTAGGAACTTTTGCGAGAGCAGTGTATCAAAAGGTTTGGATATTGAAAAGAACCGCCTGAGGCGGTTCTTTTGGCTCTAGGCTTTTTCTGGACACGAACACGCTTCTGGAGTCTCTTGGCATCCGCTGCACACGCCGTTAGCAAGAGCCTTTCCGCACTTCGAACAGGTCTGATCATCCATATGAAATATGTAAAGAATCAGGACTTGACCATAGTCTTGAAGCTTGGGGAATGCAATGATTCTATGCACTTTTGGCAAGAGTACCAATGATTGTCCATGTTCCGTCTGTAGCCTTTTCCATTTTCGCATTTGGCACTTTGAATCCAGCTGCGAATTTGTGACCGCCGCCGCCGTACAGGCGCTCAGCGATTTCAGCAACGTTCTTTGTTCTCGCCCGTGCGCTGCCCTTTACGGCACCGTCGTTTGTTTCGCGATACACCACAATAATGTCGTGCGATTCGTCGAGCACGGCGTTGAGGAATTCCGACACGACGCCCGCAATGCTTTCGATTTCTTCTGGAGTTGCACCGATATCGGCAATATCTTTTTGGGTGACCACCGTTGCGATGCCGCCAAAGCTTTCATCGGCGAACAGGCGTTCGAGTGCAATTCCCCAAATGCGCAAAAAGTTTGTGGATTTGTTCACGTAGTTTGCGCGGATGATTTCTTGGAGCTTCGCACCGTGTTTGACGAGCTCTGCCGCAGCTTCGATCGCGGCATTCGTCGTGTTTGCGGAGAAAAATACCTGTGTGTCGGTGATAATCCCAGTAAGAAAACACTGTGCCGCATTCGGGATGATCGGATATCCTGCGGCTTTCACGAATCGCCACACCACATCGGCAGTGCTTGCTGCAGCTGGTTCCACCGCATTCGTTGTGCCGTAGTTGGGATTTGTAAGGTGATGATCGAAGGAGATCAGCGGAACCTTATGCGGCATCTTTGTGAGAACTGGTGGGAGATATGCGCCGTCGGAGCAATCGCAGACGATGGCGAGGTCGATTGATGGCTGCGCAAGGACGTCGAAGTCTCGGCGAATCACGTCGATCATTGGTAAATAGGTGAACGTTTTTGGAAGCGGCCTTGGAGAAAACACGTCTACGCGCTTTCCAAGATTCGTCAGTGTATGAAAAAGCCCCATCGTCGATCCCAACGTGTCGCCATCAATCCGTTCGTCGGTAAGCAAAAGAATATGCTCGGCCTGAGCAATCTGTTCTGCGATATTTTGAACCAGCATCGAATTCATAGCAGAGGGTGAGTATACGGTCTTTTCGGGAATTTGTCATGCATAACGACAAACGGCGCCCAGAGGGGCGCCGTCGGCGTGCGTGTGTTGGCGATTACCCGCACTCCCAGTCAGGAGCCTTGGGATCGTAGAGCGCGCGCTTGAGCAGGTGATGACGGACGAGTCCCTTCCGTGCTTCTCGGCGTGCAAGAAATGCCTTCACGCAGGCGGTTTGCTCGAGAAGAAGGAAGAGCGCGATCGCTCCGTCTTCGGTGAAATTCTGGAATCGGACGGGCCTTCCATTCTCGTTGCGTGCGCGCTTGAGAATCCTTCCAGGATGGATGTTCGCCGCGAAGCCGGCAATGGCGATCTGGATGCCCGTTCCGAGATCGAGGATGGTGATGGTTTTGTTGCCCACGTCCGTAGAGACGGCGGAGTAGCCCGTGGCGTTGGTCATGATATTCTCCAAGGAGAACGATGCAACTCGCCTTGCGGTCTGTCAATTTTGGAATGGGAATTTGAACGGGAAAGTTGATATATTCTATAAGAAATGTATACTTTCTGTGCTCAGCCCTGAGGAACTCATGAGCGATGGCACTCATATTTTGACTCTCACCTACCCCATGCCGGAACGGCTCAATCAACGAGCGTCGCGGAGTCTGGATCCTCGCGATGGGAAGCAGCGGTGGATGTTCGGCAAGTGTGTTGCACCGGGCGGCCGCCCCATGCCCAACGTCGGCATCGGGGAGAGCGATAGTATTAGCTTGAAGCACGCCCAGATCCGGTTCGATGGCCGCCGCTTCGTCCTCGAAGACCTGCGCTCTCGGTTCGGTACGCAGATTCGTCGCGCGGGGAACACTCGGGACGTCGGAGAGGACGAGATCGTTCTCGAGGCGGGCGACGTCATCATCTTCCCCGGGAATATCGAGGTCGAGATCGACATCCAGCTGGCGACGTAGTTCGGACAGCGTGCGGCACTACGGCCACCCCCACCAGAACGCCCCTCGCGGCTGTTCTCGTGAGGGTGGCGTTCTGTTTTGTGCGTTCCTCTGCTACACTTTCCCCAACTATGTACCTCTCACGCATGGAGATTCAGGGGTTTAAGACGTTTGCCCAAAAAACGTCCTTGGTTTTCCCGGGGCCGAAGACGGGGGACCACGCCGTGACGGTGGTGGTTGGACCGAACGGAAGCGGAAAGAGCAATATTGCCGACGCGATTCGGTGGTGTTTGGGTGAGCAATCGATGAAGCTTCTTCGTGGGAAAACTGCGCAAGACATCATTTTTTCTGGTTCCGAAGGTCGTGGCCGGTCGGGGTTTGCCGAAGTGAGTCTCACATTCGATAACTCCGATAAGTCGTTGAACGTTTCTTTCGCTGAAGTTGTTATCACTCGCCGGCTCTATCGCGATGGGGAATCGGAATATCTTTTGAATGGGCAGACGGTTCGTCTTTCCGATATCCAACTTCTCCTCGCCGAGGCCGGGGTTGGTCAGCGATCGTATTCCGTCATCGGTCAGGGCATGATCGACCAGGTTTTGTCGGCGACCCCGGAAGAGCGAAAGATTTTCTTTGACGATGCAACTGGTGTTCGTGGTTTACAGATTAAACGTCATCAAGCGTTGCTCAAGCTGCAGAAGTCCGCAGAGAATCTTGCAGACGTGGAAATGGTGTTGCGTGAGCTCGAACCACGATTGTCGCTGCTCCGAAGGCAAGTGAAGAGACTGAATGATCGTGAGGTTGTTGCGAGCGAACTGAAGGCGCTTTCGGCGGCGTATTACGGAACCATGTGGTGGAACGGAATTGATGAACGATCGGCGATTGAAGCTCGGCAGAAGTCTGCGGCAACACTTGTCGCAACAAAAAAAGCCGAGCTCGACGCTCGCGATACTGAACTCGCTGCGCTTGAAAAGGCGCAGGTTCCATCATCATCGACCGATGCGGATTCGATGCAGGCGTTGCAATCGGAATACAAAAAAGCACAGCAAGATCTCGCCGATGCTCGACGTGCGCATTTTACGCTGGAACGGGAGCTTGAGCTTGCGAAAGTAAAATCACAATCAACGTGGGCACCGTTGCCGCTTCCTGACATTATTGCCGAGGTGAAAGATGTTTCTGTTGCGCACGAATCGCTGCTCGGCCGATTGAAGGCGGTAACGAATCTCGCCGATTTGGCGTCGATTATTGCGGATCTTGATGGAATTTCTACGCGATCGAAGAAACTGCGTGATCGACTTACACGACCGAATCCGGAGGACTTTACGCCGAGCCCAGAATCGATTGCGGCAATTGCGAATGCACTGACTGCCGTAAGGACTGCCGAGGATTCCGTGAAGCGCGCGGAAGTCTCGATGGATGCAAAAGCAAAGGCATCGGTAACGGCAACGTCGGAGGTGTTCGCGGTGCAAAAAGATGTGCGACGATTACAGCAGGAGCTTTCTGGCCTCGAAGGACAGGCGAACGCTGTTGCGATCGATCTTGCTCGTGTTGAAACGCGACTTGAAGGATTGAAGAAGGAGATTGAAGATGCGACATCGGAGAGCGCGGAATCGATTATGAACGTTGCGCCGACTGAACGTATTGTCGACATCGGTCCAACGCACGATCGAATCCTTCGTTTGCGCCATCAGCTCGAGCTCATTGGCGGTATTGATGAGTCCGTTATGAAGGAGTTCGCAGAGGCTGAAGAGCGATCGACGTTCCTTACGACACAAGTGACCGATCTTCGATCGGCGATCGGATCGACCGAGAAGGTGATTGATGAACTTGATGAACAGATTCGTGCGCAGTCCGACGTCGCATTTAAGAATATTGCGACGGAGTTCCAGAAATATTTCGCGATTTTGTTTGGGGGAGGACGATGTTCGTTGGTGAAGCTGACGAAGGAGGAGTTGGCGGTCGATGAGGACAATGGGCAGGGGGCAGAGGCGGAGCTCGTCCATCACGATGATGTTGATACGCTTGAATCGATTGCGAAGAGAGTGCAGGAACGCAAAGACTCTGTTGTAGGAATCGATATTCAGGCAACGCCGCCAGGGAAGAGATTAAAGGCATTGAACCTGTTGTCGGGAGGGGAGCGTGCGTTAACATCGATTGCGCTCGTTTCGGCGATTATGGCAACGAATCCTGCACCGTTTGTGGTGCTCGATGAGGTTGACGCTGCGCTTGACGAGGCGAATACAGTGCGGTTTGCGAATATCATCAATGAACTGCGAAAACTCACGCAATTTATCGTTATTACGCATAATCGTGCTACGATGGAAAAAGCAGACGTGCTCTACGGAGTAACGATGGGTGACGACGGCGCCAGCAAGTTGCTGAGCGTGAAGCTTGAAGATTATGTAAGCGAGGAGACTGCGAGACGCTAAAATTAACTTAGGGGTTTCTCATTTGAGACTATTTTCGATGAACGAGGAACAAAATTGTGAGGCGTACTGCGCGTGTACGGTGAGCAATTTTGTGACGAAGTGAGTCGAAAAGAGGCCAAATGAGGAAGCCCTAATATATGGAACACACATCATCGAGAAGGGGACCGGCATTCGCCCGTCGCGGAAAAGGAACGCGAGGCACGCAACACGGCGACCGAACGCAGGGAGTTCAGAGGATCGATCGCGCTCCTCGTGATTCGCGTTCAGAAACGAGTTTTGATACTGCGCCACGTCCAAGCCGTAAGCCGCCGTATATGAAGGCGGAAGGCGGAGGACGGAGTGATCGTTTCGGTCGCAGCGACAAGCCAACGCCGTACGGACAGCGGGCACAAAGCGCGATCAGCCGTGCCGAAGGCCGACCGAAATTTGATCAGCGGAAGGCTGGGCCGCGTGCGGCGGCGGCGACGAGTTGGGAAAATGTTGCGGAATGGTACGGTACGCATCTTTCCGCGCCAGGAACGTATCAATCCGAAGTGGTGTGGCCAGGTGCGTTGCGCATGCTTGGTGTTGGCCCGGGAAAAACATTCCTCGACGTTGCGTGTGGCGAAGGATCATTCGCGAACCTCATTATCAAACAGGGTGGTGGAGTTGTTGGTATCGACGCTGCGCCGACATTGATTCGTCAGGCGCAAAACAAACACATCCGAAACGCAGAATTTTTGGTGGGCGACGCAACGAGCGCGGATCGTAACCTTCGCGACAGGAAATTCGATGGTGCAGCGCTTGTTCTCGCGCTTCAAAACATTAACGACATGCCAGCGGTGTTCGCGAGCGTGAGCCGAATGCTCAATAAGAACGCGCCGTTCGTCATCGTTTTGAACCATCCAGCATTCCGTATCCCTCGACAGAGCAGCTGGGGATTTGAGGACGAGCGAAAGATGATGTATCGCCGCGTGGATAGCTACATGAGCGAAAACGCCATCCCAATGCAGATGCATCCAGGTGACGCGCCAACCATCAATACCACGTCGTTCCACCGCCCAATCTCGTCGTATGTCACCGCATTATCTGCCGCCGGCTTCACGGTAGATGCCATGGAAGAATGGATTTCGCATAAGGAATCAACATCAGGTCCTCGCGCAAAAGCCGAGAACCGCATCCGCAAAGAAGTGCCGATGTTTTTGGCGATTCGCGGACGAAAAATGTAAGTATGAAATCAACCATCTCTTACCCAAGTCTCTGGCTCGGCATCGTGATCGGTGCGTGGATGATGTTCTTCGCAATGAAAGCGATTATCTCTCAAGAGTTTTCTGGGCTTGAGGCTGCCGGAAACGCGGATTACGTTCAGCTGCGGAATGAAATCCTCGATGATTGGGTGATGATTCCATTGATGACAACGATTCCTCTCACAATCGGAGTTGGTGTGATTATGGGGGTGATTGGGTGGAGTAAAAAGAAAGCGAAATAGCATCTGAAACAAAAACCGCTCCGAAATTGGAGCGGCTTTTGTTTATGATGTCAGTTTTGGGATTTCGGCTTCGTGTTCGACTGCCCAGGAATTTACGAGTGGCTGCTGAAACTCTGGACTAATAACTTCCACATCTACAGGGTAGAGCGTTCCGTCGGTATCACGTCCCCAGTTATCGCTATGTGACGCTTCCCAAATGTTCAGCATGTGCATGAGTGGCGCTTTTTCATGGGGATTTGGATCGTCGGCAGTAAGTTCCGGATAGATTCTTTGATACCAACTCAGGAGATGTGAATTTGGATGTTTAAACTTTGCATCGATGACGTCGCCTTGATCACTGCTTTCTGTATATCCATCACGTTGAAGAAGCGCCCAAGTCACAAGAGTTTCCTTTCCCTCCTCTGGAAGTTCATCACCTCGCACAACAGCAAGACCTCGAGTAATACCAAAGATTTGATAATAACCCTCTCTGCTTTCGGTTACTGCCCAGCGTGTTCCTGGGAACACAACTCCCTTTTCTGTGAGAAAACGAATCATTCCAAGATTTTTCTCTGCGTCTTCACGTGTTTTGAAAATAAATCCATGCTTTGCGTAAAGGAAATGACGTTTATCTGACGTGCAGAATGTTCCACGTCTTACCGTATGGAAGTCATTCTTCACGAGAAATGCTTTGAACTCGTCTTGTGAAAAAAGATGATTTTCTTTTCCTTCGAACATTGTTTCTTCTGGGGTTGGAATCCTCCGAGGCCGTTCTAGCTTGCCGCTCAAAATCTGTTTCTCTAGCGACATATATTCCGTACCTATTTCTAGCCTCCAAACACTTTTGCGTACAAGAGAATTCCGCCAACAATGATGCAAACAAGCCCCGCAAGCATCATAACGACGTGATTGCGCTCAACGCCAGGATAGTCGTCGAGTTTAATGCCTGCGCCGATAAAGAGGCCGAGGCCGAGAACCAAGAGGAGTATTCCAGTGGGGATCATATGAAGAGATTATAGCAGAGGCGGAGAGCGCATTTCTTGCACAACTAACACTGGATGGGAGAAATGATGGGGTACAATGCATCCATTCCTATGCGATTCGAGCTGTACACCCGTGACTCCAAGCTTTCGAGCGAGTTTTGGCGAGCGCTGATCGAGAAGATCACTCGGCGAATTGGATATTTTGATCATTGGACCTTGGAATTAGCGTTTACTCCAAACCAGTTACTCTTTTTCCTTGAATCAAAAAAAGACTTTTCTGGTTTCGCGACTGAGTTCGCTCCATTCATTATTCGTTGGGATAAGAACTATCAAGAAGAACAGTATCCACCGATGCGATCGTGTTATGTGGACTTTTCGTCAAAAGAAAACATCATTCGGCTTAAGGAACGCGAGCAGATCCGTACCGGAAGAACGCTGAAGGGCATCCGATGGCATTTTTATCATGCGCCGGTTTCGTATAGCGTTCTTGAGCTTTACTTTGTTGACGCTGCCGGGAAGGCTTTCCGTTGTAGGCGTCGGTTTGTGAATACTCGGTGGAGTTTTCTGGACATTGATCTCTCACAAGGCGTGCAATACAAACAGAAGGAGATTCCATTGTATGTGCAGGTGCAAAAAACCGTTGAACTTTTAAGCGATCGTCCGGATGGTGCGCTGGTTCAGGTTCCGGGATTCCCATATTTTCAAGAACCAAAGTATCTTCCCTTGAGTAAATACAGCCACGAACGACATGGATTAGTGCTTGGCCAAACGGGTACGGGAAAGTCGCGGTATCTCTCGCACTTCATTCGTCAGCTCGAGGTTCAGGGGATGACGGAGACGCATACGGTGGTTGTACTCGATCCTCACGCGGCGTTGTACACGGACTTTTCAGATAATCCTGCCCATGCGAACGTGGACTTTGTACGCACGGCGTGCCAGCTCTTTGCGCAATTTGGAGAGCCGACCCTCGCATCGGAACTGACGATTTTGTTGTTCAAAACCTTGATGAAGGACCAGTTTAACTCGAAGGCGGAGCGCGTATTGAAGTACGCGCTGTTTACGTTATTTACAGGTGAAAAGATGTCGCTTGAAACGCTACGAAAATTCCTTACGGACGTGATTGTTCGTAAAGAGGTGTTGATGAACGCGAGGGTTGCCGAGGGTATTCAGATCTTTTTCGACACGGAGTTCGGTGAACTTCAGACAAAGTTCTATCAGGAAAGTATTTTGCCGATTTTGACGCTACTCGATGAGCTTGCTTTTTTGCCGATCACGAATTTCGAAACTGCTGCGTCGCTGAGTGATCTCGTTGATAATAATAGTCTCGTCTTCATGTCTCTGGATCGTACGGCCCTTGGCCAGAAGGCAACGAAACTTATTGCCGGACTTTTGATTCAACAGATTTTTCTTCTTGCGCAAAGCGGAAAGTTGAAGAAGAAGGTCATGTTTCTTATCGATGAGGTCTCTGTTGTGCAGAATGAGGCTCTTGCGGCAATTCTTTCCGAGGCTCGAAAGTTCGGGCTATCGCTCACATTGTCGCAGCAGTACCTCCAGCAAATTGATACGTCTATTTTGCAGTCCGTTATTACAAACGTTTCGAATTACGTCATTTTTAAGGTTTCTGAAGAAGACGCGAACGATCTCGCGAGTAATTTGGAGTTCAGTTTTCCCGAAGAGCTTTTCGCTGCATCAATGGAGCGTGCGGCGTATGAGAAGCATCTCAAGGTGAAAATGATGACCGAGCTGAACCCGCGTGAGTGTTTGGTTCGGGTGTTTTCGGACGGAAAGTTTTATCCTATGATCAAGGCTCGGACTATTGATACATAACCATATGACTGAAGAACAAGCATTACAACACGCGAACATGATTTCCAAGGACATCTTTGGACGCGATCTTGGACTTTCGCTCGATGAGATACAGCGACTCCTCACCAAAGGAATCGACCTGCCAGTCGTAATGGAGTGCTCTCGAACCAAGACGCCCGTGTATATGTACGATCCGCAGCCTGGACAACAGGTGATTAGTGAGGCGGCATTCATGGAGCAGGCGAACAAGGACGACTGGATGATGCCAAAACGCGATCTCGCAACAATTGAGGATTTTCAGAAGGCTTGGCAAGAGGCGAATTACATGAAAGGTGATAAATCGGTGGAATCGCAGGACGTCGCAAAGTCCGACTCCGTGATTTCGTCACAGGGGGTATATATGAGCTCGTTGATTAGTAGCTCGAAGAACATCCTTTTTTCACACGGAAACTATTTCTCGAATTATCTTCTCGCGTGTCGTGGCAATAGTTCTTGTAACTTTGGAATTCGATTATTCGATAGTATTTATTGCTCATCAAGCTACGAGGTGCGTTGGTCGAACAAGGTAACCAAGAGCATGTTCATTAACGATTCGTTGGATTTGTACGAGTGCATTGCGTGTTTCGGCATTCGTTCCAAGAAATACTGTATTGCCAATATGCAGTATGAAAAGGAGGAATACATGAAAATCAAAGCGATGATTATTGATTGGATCTTTGCGGGATTGAAATAGAATCTCGACACGATGAATGAAAAAGTCAGTATTCTGTTCGACGTTGTTGTCGCACAAGTGTGGCAACGGCAAGAACTTTTTCTTTGGGAACAATAAAAGGTTCGTAGTTTTCCCCGGGGACAATTTTTACATGTTTGCCGTAGAGCTCCTCGGATTCTGCTGTGATGGTGATTGGAGCGCCAAAAATTCTCATCGTTGCCTTTACGGTGCATTCATGGCTCCAGATGCCGATAATCTCCCAATTTTTAACCGCTTCTCGTTGGGCGTTGGTGAGGAGCCAGATTCTCCCGCATACCGACGCTCCAGGTTTACAGGCGATCCCGTACGATACAAAACTTTCGTCCCAATGATTCCGAAGAATATGTTGCGCAGCCTTGGCAATGTGCTGAAATGATTCAATGCACAGCGCGAATCCGGTTATTGTTGCCGGAAAGCTGAGTGCACCATGGCCCGTGATGGCGCGAATCATGTCTGGATGACAATTTGCTCCAAACCCGAAATAGAGGCGCATATGGGGAAAGGATAGCAAAACTTTAGGTAGAGCAAAAAAAGTTTGATAGGCTTTTAGTGGAGGGAATGATATGTTTGTGACGGAGATGGAGAAGGTGCGATGTGCTCGACGCATCGTAAATGAGATGGAGGAGTGGGATTTCTTTCTTCCGTGGTATCGACCGGACCGGTTTCTCGTATTGGATCAGTGCCTCACGCCAAACGAGAGTGTATTCTCTGCTGCTCGCGAACTCGGGCGTGCGATGCGGCGGTGCAAGCCTGGTGCTCGGGCGGGAAGGCAGGAAGATCGGGATGCGGTGAGCGAAGAAGTCTTCTGCGACCAGTTTGCGCAAGCGTATCTGATGCCGCGCAGTGCACTCACGGCACTCGCTCGAGAGCTCGCGAATTACGATCCGCTGTCGCTCGCGCACGAACTCGTTGCGCGTACCGGCGTGCCGCTTGAGTACGTGCTCCCGCGATTGCGTTGGGTGGATCCGCCGGCGCTTCGGGAGTATTCGAACTTTATCGGTATCTTCGAGTGGAATTATTCTTCCGGCTTTCAGTTTGCATGGCGACTGAAGCCCGGACTGCACCTTGCGCCGGCGTGGGTGAAGTCGTTTGAGTATCCGTATCGGCAGTACGGGCACGAACTTGAGCGCTTTGGGTTCTTCCCGCCGTCGGAAGGCGGAGATAGTTTTAGGGATTCCGTGCACCGAGAAACCGCCAACATGAGCAGTCTCCATCCGTTCACAAAGCGGCAATCGCCGCTTTCACGGAAGGACGGGGCGCTGCTCTGCTGGAGCAACCTTCACGAAGAACCGATGCGGACGAGCGACCTCCTGTTCCGGAGGATGCTCATCACCTGCTGGCTTCACACGACGTAATACGCGCCTGCTCCGGCAACGGGGTGGGCGTTTGGCGTTTTGGGATACACTGAAAATATATGACCGACGAAATGATTGACGTTTCGATGACGTGCCCAATCTGCGGGGCGACGTGTGAGAATGAAAAATGCAAAGTTATCTGCCGAAGCGAAAAATGTGTGTATCGGGTGGTGATGAATTGTTCGGAGTTTGATGCGGAATAAAACAGAAGACCGCACCCGAGGCACGGCTTCCGTTGAAGCTGGTCTCGAACGCGGTCAGCGGTTGTCGTGGATGCCCTGGAAGACGCTCTCGACTTCATCGACGATCACGTCGCTCGCGCCGGTCCTGTTGCTCAGGAACAACCAGGAGTACTTCGCCGTGACGAGATCCGCCTCGCCGCACGGGGTCACGACCGCGCATGCTCGGAGGAACATGAGCGGGATCGGCGTGAGACCGCGGCGAAGGACCTTCTGGACGACCGGATCGACGATGGTCTCGACTGCCACAAGCGCCGAGTTGTAGGCTTCCTTCCAGGAGTGGCAACGCTTGCTGCGTTCGCCCTCCTTGAGGGGCTCGCCCGTCGGGTCGAAGCTGGCGTCCTGCGGATCCCAGTTGATGACCAGGTCGTATTCCCCGGTCGGGTACGGAGGGCCCATGAGGGACCCCCGCATGACGGCGCTGATGAAGATGGCGGGAAGAGGGGTGGTTTCCACGAAGGCTCCTGGAAGAATCGTTTCTTTCGGCACTCGAACATTGAAGAATACCAGTTCTCTCCACGTTTGTCAAAAGAATTGGGTTCTGTTGCCCCTACAGGTCTTGACAAATTATGGGGCGGGGAGTATCCTTTTGTCATCATTCGTTTATCTCCCTATGACGACAATCCGTCTCTCACGTACTGGAAAGCGCAAACAGCCATATTATCGAATTGTCGTGCAGGATGGCACGAAGGATCCTTGGTCACCGGCAATTGAGGTTATTGGCAACCTTGATCCACGGGCGGATCGTAAGGACACCGTCGTCAACAAGGAACGTGCAGCATACTGGTTGAGCGTTGGCGCGCAGCCATCAGCAACGGTAAAGAACTTGTTCATTGACCTTGGCCTCATGAAGGGCAAGAAGGAGAACAAGATCACCATCACAAAGGCTCGTGCAAAGGCGATTGCTGACAAGAAAGCGAAGGCCACCGCGTAAGTCATACACAGGACGCTGTTTCATTGAGACGGCGTCTTTTGTATTATTGGAACATCCGAAAAGTAAATCCTGTTTTTATGGAGTTCGATCAGCAGTTCGTGGAATTCATTGTGAAGGCACTCGTGAACAAGCCAGAGGAGGTCCGGTCAGATCGAAAGGTGGATGAACAGGGAGTGTTGATCACCGTTCACACCAGCCCAGAGGACACCGGATACGTCATCGGCAAGAGCGGAAAGACTGCAGTCGCAATTCGCACATTGCTTGCAACCATCGGTGCAAAGGCAAACATGCGCGTGTCGTTCCGTATCGATGCTCCAGCGTCATCAACGCGCCGTGCGGCGATGGGTGATGACACCAACGCCGCGGCAGCAACGACCGCAGCACTCGCGACTGATGACGATGCGCAAAAAGATGAGGACGCTGATTCCGTGGATAGCCTGACATTCTAATTCGCTACGTATTTTGATGTATGTCGAATATTGAAGGCGCTTGGGAAAATAAACCGATGAGTGATGCAGAATGGCTTAGGCAGTATCGCCAAGAAAAGAATGAAGCTCATGGTGTGAGAGCGAAGAGTGATCCGGTAGCTCCAAACACAGGAAGTGTCGAACGTGATGAAAAGATTCTCGCAGGTCGGGCAGAGCATGAGCAACTTTTGGAAGATATCGCTCTTGTAAGAGCGATGGATGACGAAAATCCACATAAACCGAATGCGATAACTCGAGTGAGGGGGCGCATGGCCGATTTTAATCAAAAGGCAGCACTGAGCCCAGACTATTGGACGGATGGAGAGTTAGAGGGGTTTAGAAAACAAGAAGACTAAATCTTCAAGAAAAGAATCATCGTGGTACCATAATTGGGCACGGTGATTTTTGTTTATGACGATAGATGATGCGCGTTCGGTGTTGATGACCGATGGATACGCCGATATTGATGAGTGGCACGACAACGCGAGTGTCATTTACCCGGCCCATGAACACGATGGCGATACCGCGCATATTGTGGTGGGAGGATCGATTTTTATAACGATGAGCGGAGAAGAAAAAGAATACCATCCAGGCAATCGATTTGATATCCCCGCACATGTTTCACACACGGTACGCATGGGGGATGAGGGTTGTACGTATATTTTTGGGGAGAAAGTTTGAGAACACTATGAATATTCAGCGTCCGAAATCGAAACAGCCGATTCCTTCTCATGCGACAAAGGTTTTCGAAGGTGTTCTTTTTGACGTGTATCAATGGGAGCAAGAACTCTTTAATGGAGCGCGAACAGTGTTTGAGAAGATTCGTCGGCCAGACACCGTTGTTGTTTTTCCGGTGCTTGATGACGGAAGAATTTTGCTCACAGAACAAGAGCAGCCTGGATGCGAACCATTCATTGGTGCAACCGGTGGTCGAGTCGATCATGACGAAGATATTTTAGACGCGGCAAAGCGAGAACTTCTTGAAGAAAGTGGTTATGAGGCGTCGGAATTTATTTTGTGGGATGCGCAACATCCAACTTCAAAAATCGAATGGGTGGTATATACATTTATCGCGAAAGGGTTAAAGAAGGTCGCGGATTTGAATCTTGATCCTGGAGAAAAGATTCATGTAAAGCCCGTTTCTTTTGATGAGTTCCTTGAGCTTGGAACTACTGCACGATTCTCAGAGAAAGAAATCGTTTCAAAGATATTTGAGGCAAGATCGGATTCAGAAAAGAAGGAAGAACTTCGGAGGGCGTTTGCTCCGAAATAAAATTATGATCCACTTCGACATCATCACCATTTTTCCGGAAGTGATTGCGCCGTATGCGAATGCGAGTATTTTGGGACGGGCGCAGAAGGAGAAATTGATTAAGATTACGGGGCATGATTTGCGAAAGTTTTCGAAGGATAAACATCGGAAGGTGGACGACGCTCCGTATGGCGGGGGAGCAGGGATGGTGATGACGGTGCAGCCGATTGACGATGCGGTGGAGGCGATTCGATTGCGAAAGAAATTTTTGCGAAAGGCGGTGCCGACGGTGCGGGTGATCGTAACATCGGCGAGTGGGAAGCGATTTGCGCAGACGGATGCGAAACGATTGGCGGCGTATGATCAAGTGATTTTTATTTGTGGACGGTACGAGGGAATTGATCATCGTGTTGAAGAAGTTGTCGCAGACGAGGCGTTGTCGATTGGTGATTTCGTATTAACTGGTGGAGAATTGCCGGCGTTGGTGATGTCGGATGCGATTGCGCGTCAGGTTCCTGGCGTGCTGGGCAATACGGAAACGTTGTCGGAGGAATCGCACGATCGTGAGGGATTTTTGGAGTATCCGCAGTACACCAAGCCAGAGGTTTATCATCGTTCTGCGGGAAAAAAGGTTGTCGTCGATCTTGCAGTTCCTTCAGTACTTTTATCCGGAAATCACAAGGCAATTGCGGCCTGGCGAGCGGAAGAATCGCAGAAACGGGGAAAAACTTAAAAGCATCCACATTTGATGCACCTTTCCGTCCTTGACAGCTTTTTTGCGTTCCATTACTCTACTGCCACATTCGCACTGGCTTTTATGCCTTTGCGGGCGTCGTATCTTCACAACTGAAGAGCAACAAACAACCAAGCATCATGTAATGAACAATTACGTGATTACAACGTCCACAATTGATGCCTGTCGCAAGACAGGTCACTAAACAGAACCACATTCGTAAGAGTGCGGATTATAACTGAGAGTTTGATCCTGGCTCAGGATGAATGCTGGCGGCGTGTCTAAGGCATGC
>JBBTSM010000005.1:0-85188 GCA_038064675.1 Patescibacteria group bacterium
TATTCAATCGTAGTAATTCTTGAGGGGTTACTTTAACCAATGATTGCTCAGAGCCACCTCCTGTATAAACAAATTCTTTTTCCATTACTCGAGGATCGATAAAGAAAGTTCCGGGGAAGCCAAATGATGGCGTTCCTCCGCATGGATAACCCGTAAGGCTCAAGATCTCTTCAGGATTTGCCAAGCGTGGTCGCTCGATTTTGAGTGCCTCCGCAACACGAGATGTACTCGCACGATCCTCACCTTTTACGATCGCAACGATCAAAGTTCCGTCAAAATTAATCATGCAGATATTTTTCACAAAATCCTCTTCGGGGACGTTCGCGGCTATAGCCGCTTCTTTAACCGAATGGCACGACTGAGCGAAATGCAAATGTTCAGCCGATGACGCTTCTTTCTTCAAAAAGCTTTTTAATTTTTCTTCACTTTCAATCATAGAGTAGTCGATACATTTACAACAATATTAACATTAAATCATTGTTATTCAAGAAGCGTAACTCGCCTATTCAAGTACACCAACCTGCTCCTTAAATTCCCGAGAAGCTCTCGCTTCTCCGAAATGCTCCCTTGTCGTAGAAGATACTTGGCATACGCTCGAATGTTCACCTCAGCTTCGTCGGCCTCCTGTGTGCCGTCGGAGCCGAAGACAGTTCGTTGAAAATGACTGAATCGTTTTATCTCATCCTCGAGCTTAGTTTTCATCCCAAGTTCGTTGATGTTGATTTGGTCGAATATTTTGAGGAGCTCCGCAATCAATTCCTCCTCGCGGATGTATTGGTTCTTGCAATCCCGATCTCTCGCCCTCGTACAGCCGTAGTAAATGTAGTGTGCGGTTGTGCCATCACGAAGCTTTTTGTACTTGTCTTCCGCCGAAATGCCGGATTGGCATAAACCGCACGTGAACAGTTTGGTGAAGGCGAATTCTTTGCTCTCTCGCACGATCTGGTCGCGTTTGAGCTGTGTTTGCCCGAGGTCGAAGAGTTCTTTGGTGATGATTGGCTTGTGCTTGCCGTCGTACCAATTGCCGCTCTCACGCGGTCGTTCAAACTTGCCGTAGTAGAAGGGGTTATCAAGGACGCGGTAGACACCGCCCAGCGTCAGTGTTTTGTTACCGCGGGTTTTAAAGTTCAGGTCATGTTTGAGCCAATTGTAAATTTTCCGGCCACTCCACTTCTCGTAGGCAAGCTTCTCGAACATCTGCTTAATGATCGGCGATCGCACCGGATCGACGATGACCTGGCATTTCTTGTCCATCAGCCCTTGGTTCAGGTAGCCGAACGGTGCCACTCCCGGCCACAGGCCCATCTCGACACGGGTTCGTAGTCCACGTTTCACATTTTCGCCGCGATGGTCGTTTTCAAGCTTGGCGGTCGAGCCAAGAATCATGAGCATGAACTTTTCATTGGGCGAGTTGGTGAAGCGTTGTCCGTAGGTACGGATTTCGTGGAGGAGCCCTTGATCCATCAAATCAACGATTGCTCCGAGGTCACCTGCATTTCGGCTCAACCTGTCCGGCGCCCAAGTGAGGATGCCACCGAATTTACGTTGGCGAATGTCGGCGAGGAGTTCGTTGTAGACGGGACGTTGGCCGGTCGACTTTGCCGAATGGCTTTCACGCCGGATCTCCGCCACGTCGAGCCCCTCGCGTTCAGCAAGTTGCAGCATCTCCTTGATCTGCGAGTCGATAGACAGTACCTGCCGCTCCTCCGACTCCGTGGACTTCCGAGCGTAGAGGCAGTAGCGGATTTTTTCCTCGATCACCACTTTTTCCTGTTCGTGATGTGTGCGTGTTGCCGTCATCGTTGCGAGCTTCATGTTCTCCATACAACACAAGGAATGCCGCAACGGTTGTGGGGCGTCCAGGCTGGTCGAAGTTGGTAACTTTTGTCGTCGAAACATCCTGAAAAAGTGAGACAGTGGCTGTTTTGCCATTTTTACATCAAAAGCCTAACAAAACTGTTGAAATATCCAGAATGAGACACTGTCTCAATACCCCGCAAGTAGTGTCTCATTTGTCTCATTTCAACCCATGAACCGTGTTCCACTTTGTGCCAGTTTGTACGTCGAAAACACCCGACCCACATGCCTAAAAATCGCCAATACGGAAGTCGTCAAAAAGCCCTTGTAACACCCCTACAAATTGGGCACTGAACGCATGTACACCGCCACATAAAAGCGACCCACATGGTCGCTTTTATGTATTGTCGCGCGATCTCCTGTAGAATATGGTGGTATGAAAGCCGCGCTAATTGTCATTCTCCTCGCAGCTGCCGGGGCGATCGGGGACTTTTTCATAAAACTTTCTGGAAGCGGACCGAGGTTCGACGTAAGATTGCTCGCCGTCGGTGCCATCATTTACTTGTCGACGATTGGGGGATGGTTTTATGCGTTGAGGCACATTAAGCTCTCATCCCTCGGCGCCGTTTACGCGATAACGACCGTTCTTCTTTTTGTGGCAATCGGGGTTTTCTACTTCCATGAAAAACTCAGCGTCTACGAAATTGTCGGGATCATCGGAGCAGTGGCATCCGTTCTCCTCTTAAGCCGTTTCGCATAACTGCATGCAACCTTCCGACCCACATGCCTCAAAATTGCTAAGACCGAGGCCGCCGAGAAGTCCTTGAAACAACCCTACAAATTTGGTACTGAACGCGTGTACACCGCCACAAAACAACCCCACGAGGGTTGTTTTGTATTTCTGTTATGGCACGGCCGGCAAGTCCGTCGCGATCTGAACAAGAATCGTTGGCTTATTCTCAAGAACAGCACGGATAAGGCGATGTACGCCATCGAACACTGCACCATTGGGCGTGATCCAAATCGGGCGTGTCAGATCGGCACGCCGAATAGACTCAACGTGATCCGCCCAGGCCTCGACCTTCTGTGCGTTCTCCCAATCTTGAAGAATCTGAAACGGTGCAAGTGTGTTTCCGTTACGATCGATCCAATACGCGTGTTGGGGGCCAACAGCCGCCCGAACAACATCCAAAGGAAGTTCTTGAGTCGGAATGCTATCCATGTGTTCTCGAAGCGCATCGATGGTGTACGTCCTCCCGCCGATTGATGTTGTTTCGATCTGCACCCCGGCCATCTCCTTCATATATCACAATGGTATCGTACAAGGTGATAGATATCTGCACACCCCGCCACCGAGATGGCACGGAAAGGAATGGGTGTTTTTATTTTTCCTCTTCCATTTTATCTCGAACAATCCTCATCACCAACGGCTCATGCTCGATTTCAAAGAGCTTATGAATACGCTCAAATTCATCAACTGATCCGCATTTGTATCAGATATGATCGGCAGTTGCTTGCGGGGCATATTTCGCAACCCACGCTCCGAAGACCGTAACCAATCCTGCCGCTGCTACAAAAAACGGTCCGCCGATTCCATCGTATGATGGACACTGTATAGTACGAGGCCTTTTTCTTTTCTCAATATGCTGTACATTGGAGTCAAAGCTTAATTTCTTCGATATGCAATTCAAACACGCGTCACTTCTCCTCATCGTCATCCTTCTTGGCACCGCAGTTCTTACCTTCATCGTTATTGAGCGACAAAAGGAGCTGAACGACCAGCGTGCCACAGCGCTCGAAGACATCGGCGAACCGATCGACCTCCCGGTTTCAACCCAAACGCCAGCGCAGCAGATCGATCCCGCCACGCTCAAGGCTAATGAATATCTTTCCACATCCGTGGATCTGAACGGCGACGGTGTTGTTGAAAAGATTTCAATCGAAGTAAAGGGAAGCTCCGCGGAAGGAACGAGTACTATTCTTACCGCAAGCGGATCCTCAATTGTGTTCCCAGGCAGCAATCCGGAAGGCTTCTTTGGTATCGTGGATATCAACATAACCGATCACGAGAAAGAAATCGCGGTAAGTGATCTTGGCCCAAGCGGAGATCCAACCACCGGATTCTACCGATTCGACGGCTCACTGCTCCAACTTATTGGAACAACACAAGGAACGTACGAAACCATTGAATTCGCTGGTAACGGGATGCTCACAACACAAACTCGAGCAAGCATTCTTCAGACATGGTTCTACACCGATAATTTCACCCTTGGCTCCGACCATAAGCTCGAACGCGTTAATCAGGACCTTTACCTGATCAACCCGAAGGCAACGGGAGCGCACTTAACCATGCTCCAAGACCTGCCACTCCATACCGACGCATCGTCGAAGACGTCGGCCTCAGTCGCTACGACGCTCAAAAAGGGCGAAGCGATTACATTCGTCGGCTGCGATGACGTTGCGTGGTGCGAAGTGAAGAGCGCAACAGGAATCGCTGGATGGTTCCTGGTGGAAAATTATGACACGATCGTAAAGGTGGGCGGCATCCGCGTTCCCGCAAGCGAGGTGTTCGAGGGGCTTTCGAATGCAGATTAATAAAAATTCATCGTATACAAAAAGACGACCACAATGGTCGTCTTTTTGATGGCGGAGAGGGCGAGATTCGAACTCGCGGACGCTTTCACGTCGACAGTTTTCAAGACTGTTACCTTAAACCACTCGGTCACCTCTCCAAAATTTGTTGCGGAGGAATCGTAGGCGAAAAATGGGTTTTAGGCAATCTTCTTCCCCACCGCGCCTAATGCGAGTCGGTACGCTGGTCGATCTTCTTTCTCATACATCATCATTACTCCGAGGTGGGCACCACAGGAAGCACAGACAATATTCTTGTTGCCGATCGTGCAGGCTGACTCGGAAATTCTATCGAGATACATCCGCTTAAGCAGCCCCGGACCGTCCTTTTGATACAAACACACGTTCGCCTTACACGCAGAACAAAAAATCTCCAAGAGCCTCGACGTCCCACCGCGAGCCTTCTTGAACTTGTCAGATTTTAGCAACGGCTTTTTCATGAAGGGTCATGATAACACTTCGGCCCCGATCTGAATCTTCTGCATATCCGCAAACCACGGATTGGTCGCGATGAGACTTTCACAATCGTCGTTTACCGGAACAGTGTTTCAATTTCACTCATATGAAAAACGCACCTTGTTTTTCGTGGTTTATCACGTATGATCATTCCATCAGTCTTTTTCCAAACATATGCCGAATCGCGTCGGGCACTTTGAAATTCATGCAGACGAGCCGGAACGGGCAGTGAAATTCTATTCTGAGGTCTTTGGATGGAAAATTACGAAATGGGAAGGCGGACAAATGGAATACTGGATGGTGGAAAATGGTGGACGCAATGAAGCAGGCGGAATCAATGGCGGAATTGTTCGCCGTCCATGCCCAGCACCAGTCGCAAGCCAGGGGCTCAATGCATTTTGCTGCACAATTGTCGTCGATGATTTCGATGAGCTCATGGCAAAGGCCGTCGAAAACGGCGCAACGGTTGCGATGCCGAAATTCGCGCTCACAGGCATGGCGTGGCAGGGATACTTCATCGATACGGAAGGAAACACGGTCGGACTTCACCAAGCAGATGTGAACGCGAAGTAGTGTTGGTATACTTCGTTTAAGATTCCCTCACTTTTTGCATTATGATGAACGGATTTGGCCTCTTTGGCACAAACATGGGCATCACCATATTTTCCTTTGGGATGATGGCGCTTATTGTATGGTCATTCATATGGAAGGGCCTCGCACTATGGCATTCGGCAAAGCGAAAGGAACCGTGGTGGTTCATCGCGATCCTTCTCGTCAACACTGCAGGAATCCTCGAGATCATTTATCTCTTCGCGGTTGCAAAGATGAAGCGGGATGAACTGTTCAAATAATCTCCAGATTCGATTCGTATGACGATCTCGCCGCGAAAAACCGTCAGTGAATTTGTTGTATTCATCAAAGAGCAGGGCGTTGTTGGCCTTGCTGTGGGATTCCTCATCGGCGGCGCAGTCTCAAAACTTGTCAGCGCATTCATCTTAGACATCGTAACGCCACTGGTCGGCCTTGCATTCGGCGCAGTGGGAAGCCTCAAAGAAGCAACGCTCCAGATTGGCACCGCAACTATCGCGTGGGGCGATTTCGTAAGCACCGGTATCGACTTCATCGTCATCGCCGCAGTCGTCTACATCGGCATTCGACTCTTCGGCATTGAACACGGAACAAAGAAATAAAAACATCGCGCCGGAATTGGCGCGATGTTTTTATTTCCCCATTGCCTTCTTAAACGCATCGACGAATGGAATGCCTTCCGGCCTCACGCCGTTCTTCATTGCAAGGTAATAGCTCACGAAGCTTCCGAATTGGAGCACTTCGCCAACTTCTTCGAGCGGCTCCTTTCCACTTGTCACATAATCAACCACAGCGATCCCCTGTTCTTCAAGCATATCGGCCGTCACGTTCACTCGCTTCTGTGTTCGAACATTGTACAAGCTTGACTGAATGAGGAACGCGACCATCTTTGGTGCGAATGTTTTTGGATGCGTGAGACCTTCGAGCAAATGGTGATTCAATTCTGGAAGCGCGAAGTATGTTGCGAACTGTTTTGCGGTTTCATTAATCGAATTTGCCAACACATGCGCAGTACCAACCAGATGCTCTGCGGCAATAATAATCACCGCAGAATCCGCAAGCGAGCGTGCAACCGTTTTTGCGGGATTTTCTTTTGTTGGAACATCCACCGCGCAAGAGTCGATCACCTCCCCCATTGCAATGCGCATGAGGTCGATTTCTGCGCCGGTGATTTTCAAAAGCCTTGCGCGTTCGAGCATCCCGAGCAATCCCGCAAGCGAGAATCCCGTTCCAAGACGTGGCTGTTTTGCGAGCTCGCCAGGATCAAACTGATACATTGGCCATTTGTGCTTTGCCGCGCGCTTTGCCAAATCGCCACCTGCGGCGATCGCAAAGATCATCGCACCGCGTTTCACCGCATCGTCGCCAGCTGCCAGGACTTCCTCTGTTGTTCCCGAAAAACTCGAAAGCACAACAAGCGTCTTTTTATCCACGAATCCTGGAAGCGAGTATCCGTTCACGATAGTAACGGGAACTTTCAATCGATCAAAAAATGCTGTCGTCAACATGTGTGGGCCAAGTGCCGAACCGCCCATCCCAACAATAACCACCGATGTTGCACGCTTGAACGCCTCAGGAAGATCCAAATCTCGTGTCTCCTCCCATCCAATACGAATCTGCTCCGGGAGGTGCTCAATGCCGAATCGGATGTCCGAAGTATCTAATGTCGCGTACGTCTTATGACTGTCGAGATTCATAGTGCTTCCGCATTTGGTCGATTTTGGGCTTGCGTCATCGTAAACTCGCTCAACGTACCGAGAAGTACGCCTCGCGAGATTTACTCGCCGCGCACCCAAACTCGCCACAAATGAGAAAGCCCTGTATCAGTCGATAGTATTCCAGTGTTTTCACGAAATAGCGAGAAACTTATTCACGCGCAGAAATCCGTGCAGTTATAGTAGCACGGCCAGAAATATCGCCGATAAGAACGGCGCCAACGATCTTTCCTTTGCGATAAAACTCTTCTACCGATGCGGATTCTGTTGCAACGATCTGTTTCACCTCGTCCGCCGCTTTCCGATCAACGTCGCCGATGAAGACGATGTGCATGTCAAAGAGATGCGTTGCGTAACTTGAAACGAGATTAAACGGCGCACGTTCGCCGCAGATCGTCTTCGCAACGGCACGACCTTGCGACTGCGCATTCATCCAGTTGCCGTACACCACATGGCGCGCAACATTTGTATCGAAGAATTCGGCGCAATCACCAATCCCGTACACCGATGGATGTGCAGTCTCGAGATATTCATTGACGACGACACCGCGTTCGATCTCTATTCCACAATCGCGATAAAACGACTGATCGGCATGCATACCAATTCCGATACCAAGAATCGAGCACGGGATCTCGATGCCAGACGAAAGCTTCACGCCGGTCACATCGCGCTCCCCGAGAATTTCTGGCTCAGCCTCGTTCGCATGCAATACTGTCCCGCCATCAATAGCCTTCTTCGCAAGAACGTCCTGTGAATGTGCAGAAAGAGTCGAAGACCAAAATCCTCGGCCACGCATCACGACATCGCAAGAAATGCCGAAATGTTTAAAAATATTAATGTATTCCAATGCGATGAACCCGCTTCCGTACACCACGCCGCGGCGGTCGCTCTCCGATCGCATGAGCGTTTCCTTCAAGAGGCCAACGAGTTCATCCGCGTCATCGATGCCGCGAAGATAGGAAACGCCACGAGGCTCGCCGCCGATAACATTCAATTCGCCGCCACCCGCAAGAATCAATACATCAAACGGGAGTTCGCGGCCTTCCGACGTGCGAACAAATCGATTCGGAATATCAATCAACTCCACACGAATACCGGCCATCATCTCAATGTGATTCTTTTCGTACCACTCCCACGTTTTCAAAAAAACTTTCTCCCGTGGAATCTTTCCCTTCACATAATGCGGCAACAACACTCGTGAATACAGCGGATGGTGTTCTTGTTCAAGAATCGTAATCGCAACATCGGCATTCTTTTTGCGGATCTCTTCGGCTGCGGTTGTTCCCGCGATTCCACCACCAAGAATGAGAACGCCTTCATTTCGCCCATTTTCGGCTTGCTCCCTCAGCATGATCGACGACGTACCAGGAAGTACGTCTTGACGATCCTGCCTCGGTTGCGCACCGAAACTGGTCTGAAATGAAAGCGTTCTCGTCATACTTATGTTGTTGGATAGAGCTGCGCACCCGTATCCACATCAAAAACCGTAATTGCAAGCGTTGGGCACGACTGTGCTCCAAGAATGATGTTTTGCATCTCATCTTCCGTCGCCTCCATAATGCGTTCGTACGCTGGAGCGCCTTCGGCAACGCCGTGGTCGATAACCTCAGCCTTGTTCTCCGTATTCATCACAAAAGTGTCTGGAGCAATCGTTACACAGCTCGCCGCACCAATACACAGGTCTGGATCGACCACGATTCGAAGCTTCATAGATGGCAACAGGATAGCGAAAATCCCCGTGAAGCGCAAAAACTACCGCATCTTCTCCAGAATCTCCCGAACCGCTGAGATTGCTCGATCAATATCGGTCGCCGCAGTTGATCGGCCGAGGGAAAATCGGATACTTCCACCGATGCGGTCGGCAAATAATCCAAGCGCAGCAAGAACATGACTCGGCTCCGATCCTCCTTTACATGCCGATCCGGTAGAGGCAGCAATTCCTGCTGCGTCGAGGCGCAACACAAGCTCTTCACCCTCAATTCCATCGAACGCGACATTTGCATTGTTTGGCAAACGACGAATGCGATCGCCGTTTAATGACGTCCCACGGATTTCGAGGAGTCCCTCGATCAGCCGCTCACGAAGCGGCAACAATCGACTCGACTCGCGATCTCGCATTGCGACAGATTCGGAAAGCGCCGACGCAAATCCAACAGCTCCGGCGATATTCTCGGTACCAGGCCTACGACCAGATTCCTGCTTTCCGCCACCGAAGACTGAGCCCCACGGCGCATTTCGTCGAATATACAAGGCTCCAGCGCCCCTTGGTCCGTACACTTTCGGGCTTGAGAGCGTCAAAAAATCAACGTGAAGCGATTCGACATCGATCTCCAGATAGTTCGGCGCCTGACTCGCATCGGAATGAAAGAGCGGATATACCGACCCACGCTTCTTTCGCCACGCATCAATCGCCTTTCCAATGTGATGAACGTCGTGAACAACACCAATCTCATTATTCGCCATCATCACCGACACCAACACCGTATCATCACGAAGTGCGGCGACAATCGCATCTGCGTCAACGTGCCCGCGTTCATCGACGGGAATAATTGTCACATCAGCTCCGGCTGCATGAATCGCGCCAAGAACAGCGGCGTGCTCTGTTGCAATGGTGACGACGTGTTTTCCCCGCATGAATCCAGCCTTCAGCGCTCCAAACACCGCGAGATTGATGGATTCTGTCGCACCGGAAGTCAGAACGATCTCATCACCATGCGCAACAATACATTTTGCAATCGATTCGTGGGCGGCGCGAAGAATGCTCGCAGCCTGCACGCCCTCCGTATGTAAACTCGAAGGGTTTCCCCATACTCCAGTGAGGATTGGTTCCATCGCCATCCACGCCGTGGAAGAAAGTGGCGTTGCGGCAGCGTAATCAAGGTAAATTCGATCAGGCATACTTACGATTTACAGCCCCCAAACGTGAATGCGTACATTTTCAGTCCTGCAGTTTTCACCGAAAGCTTCAATGTTGCCCGATGATAATGATCAGCACGAATGATGGCGTACATTCGATGGCTCGTGACATGAATATGCGTATTCCCCGCCTCGTCGATCACAACATCTGCGCCCGCCATCGAAGCCGGAACAGGCTCGCCGTCGATCGTCACGTCAACAACCGCTTCACGGTCGTCGAGGGCGCCCATGACGAGATTTGTTTCGAATGCCGAGTAACTCATCTGGAGATATTCTGTTGCAAGCGCCAACGTTCGCGTGTGCTCAAGAAACTCTGGGGCAATTCGCCAATGGCCGTACAGATATGGAACGTCGTCAACATGATCAGCTACGTCATCGAACGCTTCCTCGGTATCGGGAAGCTTGTCGTGCGCATTGCCGATATGGCCACGAAGATAGCCAAGATATATTTCTGGGGTTGTACGATGACACACGCCCCCACTCCTAGTACTGTCCGGCGCGATCGCTGGCAACGTTGTAACGCCCGCCGCACGAAGCGCGCCTTGAATTGCCATTTCCGTCTGCGCAGCACCACCTTCACCCTGATGCTCATACACAATCGTTCCAAGACCATCAATTAAAAAGAGATGGGGCCACACGCGGTTTGCATACGAATTCCAAATTGCAAAATCCGGATCGAGAACTACCGGATATTCCACACCAAGCTCAGAGACTGCGCGGCGAACATTCTCTTCCTGTTTTTCGAAATCGAACTCCGGCGAGTGCACGCCAATTACCGTCAGTCCAAGTTTCGCATACGCTTTGTGCCAGCGCTTCAGGTGCGGCAGCGTCCGCAAACAATTCACACAGGAATACGTCCAAAAATCGATCAGCACTGGCTTGCCCTTTAACGATTTCATCGTCAACGAATCCGAATTCAACCACACCAAGCCCGTTGGGAATTCCGGTGCACGAGTTTTTCCGAACCCACGGAAGGCCATAAGCTACAACGAGATTGGCGCATGAAAAATCATAGGAACAAGCACACCAAGCCCGTAACCGATCGCCGCAGCACTTGTTGAAACAATAAACATTTCAAGTCCCGACCGCCACAGATTCGTACCGGTGAGCTTCGCCTTCAGTACACCGACGAGAAACAACGCAACAAGCGTCATCCCGATCGTCAACGGAATCGCGATGCTGAACGGAACAAAGAGGTACGGCGCGAAGGTGAAGAACCCGCCCAGTAAATAAAACCCGCCCATAAACATCGCCGCGATAACCGGCGTCGAACTCGTACTTGGTGCGTACCGATATTCACATCGAGCGACTTCCTTCAGCCAAACTTTGCGCTCACGGCCGATTGCTTCCACCGCTACATCGACCTCACTCTTTGAAAATCCTTTTCGATGAAACAGATCGGAAAGTGATTCGAGATCGGAGACTCTTTCATGAAGAACTCGCGCGTGATCCTGTTTTGCGCGCTGATCGTAAAGTTCCTTCGCAGACTTTGACGACAGGTAGCTTCCCGCAGCCATCGAGACCGCTTCAACGAACACCAGAACAACACCAGTGAGAACAACAAAAAATGTGTTGTGCGTGCCAACCGCGACACCAGTAATTGTCCCCAACGTCGAAACAAGGCTGTCTTCCAGGCCAAAAACAACGTCTCGCACATTTTCGCGCAAACTCCCCCACACGCCTCCTGCCATATGCCGTATTTTACCACGAACCCAGTATTATCGACCGAAAAGTATGCTAGAATCCCTTTGTATGGAGTTCTCCACACATTATCCCCCGTTTGCGGAGAAAACCGTCGTCGTCCTTACCAATACCGAGAAAGCTCGGATTCTTTCTGTTGATGGCCGCGAAGTGACGGAAGTTGAGGAGCTCACAATCAACATCCCCGAGATGGCAGACTTCGAAGCACAGAAGACGGCGCAAATTTCGGCACTCGCAAAAAAGGTTTCAAAATCTATCGAAAAACTCCTCGCAAGTTCCTGCACCGTCGCTATTCTTTGCGTCCCGGAAGTAAACCGCGAACAACTCCTCGCCACAATGAATCCAGACACCGTCGCCAAAATCGCCACCGTCATCCCCAAAAATCTCTGCGCAATGAAACTTGAGACGGTAATGCGGATTTTGTTGGAGAGTTAGGATACTGATGGGGTCAGGTCTTGAATCTATGCATTTTATGATTCGAAAGCCGGGAGCGAAAGCAATTGTTGTGTATAAAGATAAACTATGCCTCGTTCTTCGCGATAACAATCCAGCGATTGCCCATCCTAACAAATGGAATACGCCCGGTGGAGCGATCGAGGAAGGCGAACCCCGAAAGACGCAATAATCCGAGAGCTTAAGGAGGAAATCGATCTCGATGCTACCGAAATCATCGAAACTGGGATCACAATGTATGCAGACGGCAGCGTTGTGCATCGGTATTTCGTTCCCGTCACTGATGAGCAATTTGCAAAAATTCGACTCGTTCACGAGGGTCAGCGCCTGGAATGGTTCACGCTCGACGAAGCACTCAAACTCGTCGACACTCCTCACCTTTCCATCTATCTAGAAACACACGTTAACGATATTCGGACACTAATGAAAGGCGAGCGGGAATTCGAGCTAAGAAATGAGGAGCTCGAACTTCGCTAAATGCATAGATTCAAGACCTGACCCCATTATTATTTCTTCGCTGGTTTCTCCGCATCAACGAGCCACTGAATGATTCGGAGGTCGTCGTAAGAATATTTTCCTTGGAAATGGTCGAAGACTGGGCGGAGGAAGCGGCCGCGGGTTTTGAGTTCGATAATGATCGGCGCAACCTCGGCGTGAATGTCTTTGACATCGTTCCGCAGCCGATCGAAGACATTGTTCGGTAACTTGTCGAGCGCGCGGACCTCCTCAAGATGGCCGACAATTGTTCCAACGGTGCGCGATCGCTCCTTTGCAACATCTGCGATCGATTTTCCATCGATGACAAGCGAGAGCGTTTCCGTCCATTTTGGTTCTTTCGTTTTCTTTGCCGGCTTCGATGGAAAGTATGCCGAAAGCGCGTCGATCGTTTCACGAATCACCGACTCCTTTTTCCCACCACATGCTTTGATAAACGCATCAGCATCGGCTTTCCGGTCCTCCTCGCTCCGATTCGAAATCACCGTCTCCGCTGCAAGCGACTGCGCGCGAAATTCCTCGTCTCTTTCAAGCACCACAGGATCAACTTCAAGAGCACGCGCATTCAATCCGCCAAGGAAGAGCCCCGCCAATGATCGAACACGAGAAAGCGCGACGTAACCCTGGCCGTACGCAAATGCAGTACCAAGGTCGATAAACGCGCCGTCGAGCGACATGCCCTGGCTCTTGTGTACGGTCATTGCCCACGCTAATCGCAGCGGAAGCTGACGAAGTGTCGCAAGCGGAGCGCCACCGTCTCCATCCACACTCCACATTCCCGGCTCCACACAAATCATTCGGCCAGACTTTAATTGGACGACTGGATATTTTGTTTCAGCATCGAAATCGACAACGTCAGCGATCGATCCGTTCACGTATCCCTCGGCCGGATTGTTTCGCGTAAACATGACGCGAGCACCAATTTTCAAGGTCAGTTTTTCCGGCGACAAACACCCGCGCTTCATTTGCTCGACCAATTTTGGATTTCCTGACGAGGTCATGGTGTACGTTTTCTCTTTCGCGAGAAGCATCCGCAGACGATCGGTGTTGATTCGATCGACGTCCGCGTTGTGCGAGTAGAGTTTTGTGATGTCGCGATCGTCGGACATACATCGACGCGCATGAAGGGCTTCGACGTGATCCGCAGTGAGCGATCCACGACGGAGTGCGGCAAGGATATCGAGAAAGATCGGATCTTCCTGACGATGTTGCTCCGACAAATAACAGACCGTGAGATTCGCGTCGTCCCAGCTGCGTGCGGCAAATGCGAATCGTGCAGGAGGCTCATCATGACGAGTCACCGGCGGAAGCTGAAAGAAGTCGCCAACGAGCACGATCTGAATGCCACCAAATGGCGCATCGGAATCCTTAAGGGTTCGGCAAACGAGATCAACGGAATCCAGCATCGCAGCATCGAGCATTGAGATCTCGTCGATAATAAGCACCGATGTTTTGTTCATCCGTGCCATGAGCGCACTGTTCGTTTTTAATTCCCGACACTCCCCTCGCGAAATGTGCTTTCGAATTCCCAATCCGCTCCAGGAATGAATCGTCATTCCGCCAATGTGCGTTGCAGCGATTCCTGTGCTTGCCGTCATCGCCGGAGCAACACCGCGTGATTGCAAAAATTTGATGTACTCGCGAATGGTGTGACTCTTTCCGGCGCCAGGTTCCCCCGTCAAAAAAACGTTTGCGCCAGTCTTTAAAATATCGAGCGCATCCGCTTGGGTCATAGTAGGAACATT
Source organism: Patescibacteria group bacterium (assembly GCA_038064675.1). Taxonomy (GTDB): domain Bacteria; phylum Patescibacteriota; class Patescibacteriia; order UBA9934; family UBA9934; genus CAIKHN01. Next base: position 14,498 of record JBBTSM010000005.1, read on the forward strand.
CTATCGTACATCGCACCTTTCGTAACGCCCAACATCTCATCCCTTTTCCACAATCCTTCCCCCTTTTCAATATCGATAAAGAAGATTGATCTCTCCGTATTTTTCTGATACATTCCCATCGTTCAATCTTGGCCGTGTGGTGAAGTGGTTAACACAGCGGTCTGCAAAACCGCGATACGCCGGTTCGAATCTGGCCACGGCCTCCAAAGAAAATACTCCGTCATTGCGACGGAGTGTTTTCTTTTCTATATAGGTCTTATTCGTTCGTCTTCACGTCACTCGCCGTTGCGGCTGGAACAGTATCAGTGAACGAGGTCACCGGCTTTGCGGAAAGAATCACCGCCTCGGCCACGGAAGCTTCTTGGCCGACCTGCCACACGGTAAACATGTACTTTTCACCACTGGATGTTTGAAGGTAGTAGGTCGTTGTACAAGAACCCGGCTTGCAATCGTTCGCGACACCAGCCGCTTTCCAGAAGCCGCTCCCAAGATCAGTGGCATCCTTTGGGATCGATCGGCGCGAATCAAGCGTATCAACGTCGATCTTTGTGTAATCCGTGGAAACGTAGCCTTCCTTCGAAATGGTATCGACCGGAGTTGTCGTTCGTGCGATTGGCTTGTCGGTACTCTGCAGCGAAACCGTTTCCATGGTGTGATTCACATCCTGCGACAACGTTGGAAGGCTTTCGTTTGGCTGTGCGTATCCCACAACCTCCACCCAGCCGGACGGCAAATCGAATGCAAGCTTCCATTTTCCTTCAACGGCGTTACCTCCGGTGATCGACGACACAATACCCGATGTACACCCAGCACCAGTCAACAACAGCACCGCGGCACTAATGGAAAGAAGAAGTCGTTTCATATACTGACAGTGTAAGGGAAATGGACGCGTTGGGCAAAATGAACAACAGAAAAGGCTCCCGATATCTCGAGAGCCCTTCTATATTGTATTCTTTCTTATTTCGCGCGATAGACTTCGATCGCCACGGTGCGAACACCGAACTGACGAGCGCCTGGACCTTCCTCCATCCAGATATCGATACGTTTGTCGTACCGCGGGTTCATGCGGTCTTCCACTGTAAAGATCTGGTCGCCGAAGTACTCTGGAATTTTCACCAAGGTACCCATCGGCAAGAAGTTCGCAGCGATAACACCCATACGAACATGGGTACCGCTGGCCGTAATAAACGGCGTATCGTCGGTTTGAGCAGGATCGCTATTATATGCGGTTGCGGTTACCCGCATCGTATACGTCGGATCACGGAGATCTGCCCCAGGAAGCTGACCAAATGGCATGGTCGCATTCTTCATGGCCGCAACCTCAAGTTCAGTTGCCCGACCCACCGAAAATGCGGTTGCCGTGGCACGAGCCGCGGAAGGGAGAGCAAAGTATCCGGAAAGAAGAACAAGGGCAGCAAGAGTGGCAACTTCTACCGGCGAACGCTTGAGGATCATTTTGATGCGATTGATCATAGAATATAAAAAATCGGCTACTGCTGCCGAATTTTTCATGCGAATAGTATAGCATTTCTACGCCATTTTGTCAACGGTTTTTTGCCATTTATTGGCTAATATTAGCCATGTTATCCACCGTATTTTTTGCCCTTTTTTTGAGCACAACGTATGATGCAAATACTCCACCAATTTTTTGAACTTTCTATGCAACGATACGGCAAGTACCGGTCCGAACTTCACAAAAATCGCCTTGTCGCCGCCGCTCTTCATCGCATGAAGGCGATGACCAAGGGCTCCCTTTTTAAAAATCTCATCCTTGGTGGTGTTGCCCTCCTTCTTTTAGGCGCACTCTCACTTTTCGTAGGATATCTTTGGATTAAGCAGACCCTACCTACCACCGAGGATATTTTGAATCGCGACGTTGCCCAATCTACAAAAATCTACGACAGAACCGACACGCACCTCCTGTACGAAATCGCCGAAAGCGAGAAAAGAACCATCGTTCCCATTGAACAAATGCCCCAAAATCTCTTGAATGCCACCATTACCGCGGAAGACCGCCAATTCTACAATCATCACGGCATCAACTACCTCAGTATCGCTCGATCAATCTACGAGGACATTAAGTGCGGATGCAAGGCACAGGGAGCCTCAACACTCACGCAACAAATGGTCCGTAACGTCATTCTTACGCTTGATAAAACCGTTACGCGCAAGGTGAAGGAGATTCTTTTGTCGTACGCGGTGGAGGACAAATTTACAAAGGAAGAAATTTTGAGTCTCTACCTCAATCAAATTGGATACGGAGGCGCGAACTACGGCGTGCAATCCGCAAGCCAGGCGTATTTTGGCAAAGACGTAAAAGACCTCTCTCTTGCAGAGTCCGCAACACTCGCAGCACTTCCAAAGCAGCCGAGTACCTACCTCAAAAACGCCGACCGTCTCAAAGAGCGTCGTGATTGGATTTTGGAAAGCATGGAGGAACTTGGATATGCCACGCATGATCAAGTTGTTGCCGCAGAAGCAGAGGAAACTCCAGTCGTCGCAAAACTCGGCAACATTACCGCTCCACATTTTGTGCTTTGGGTGAAAGACCAACTCGAAGCAACATACACAGAGCGCGAAGTGGAAACCGGCGGACTTCACGTCGTCACCACGCTCGATTACGACAAGCAAATGGCCGCAGAAGCCGCAGTCACCGCAAATGTGGCAGCAAAGAGCGAAGCATACGGATTCAACAACGCCGGGCTTCTTGCAATCGACCCAAAGACCGGACAAATTCTCGCAATGGTAGGAAGCGCGGATTATTTTAACGACGAAATTCAAGGTCAGGTAAACGTTACGGAACAGGCGCTCCAACCAGGAAGCAGCATGAAGCCGCTTATTTACGCCGCGTCGTGGGAAAAAGGCTACACGCCAAACACCATCCTTTGGGACGTTGATACCGTTATCCCAACAGAAACCGGCCCATACAACCCACACAACTTCGACAACGGCGAGCACGGCTATGTAACCATGCGAAAGGCGCTGCAAGGTTCCTTAAACATTCCTGCAGTAAAAGCGATGTATCTCGTTGGCGTCGATAGCGCCATTACCTTCCTTCAGCGTATGGGATACACCACGCTTGAGGATCGATCGCGTTTTGGACTTTCGCTCGTGCTTGGCGGCGGAGAGGTAACGATGATTGACCATCTTCGTGCATACGGCACATTCGCGAACAGCGGCATTCAACAAACAACCACAGGAATTCTCAAAGTCACCGACTCTACAGGCGCAACGCTCGAGGAGTGGAAGGTTGAAGAACATGCCGGTGCACAAATCGTAGACGCAAACATCGCAAATACCGTGAGTAACGTTCTCTCAGACAACAACGCCCGATCATACGTCTTCGGCGTGAACAGTGCTCTGCAACTCGGATCTCGACCAGTTGCGGCAAAAACAGGAACAACGAGCGATTTTAACGACGCGTGGACGATGGGATATACCCCGTCACTTACTGCGGGAGTTTGGGTAGGAAACACCGATGGAACAAAGATGTATAAAAATGCAGAAGCCGTCTTTGTTGCCGCGCCGATATGGAAGGAGTTCATGCAAAAGGCACTCGACGGTACACCGATCGAAGCTTTTCCAACGCCAACCATCGCGTCTACCGGAAAAGACATGCTCGACGGGAATATTCCAGTTCAGACATACACGATCGATACCAGCACCGGAAAACTTGCAAACGCCCTCACGCCGGAACGATTTAAAGAAACGAAAACCTGTGGCGAGTATCACGATATTCTCATGTACGTCAGCAAAGACGATCCTCGCGGACCAATACCGGAAGACCCATCCGCCGATCCGCAGTACCAAGTATGGGAAGACGCGGTGCAGGCGTGGATCACCAAACACAATGCAAATCTAAAACCTGGAGAAGTCGCAATCACCACATGTAAAGACGTCCCGACCGAGAGCGATGATGTTCACACGTCACAGAATCAGCCGAGCATCAAAATTAGTTCCCCAACAAACGGAACATCCATCGGCCGGACCATCACCACAACGCTCAATACATCTGTTCGCCGAACGTTCTCTCGCGTCGAATACACCATCGACGACGCGGTGGTGAATAGTAGTCACAACATGAACGGCGACATCTTCACGCTTCCAAGTTGGGTTACCAAAGGGAATCACACACTTCGCGCAACAATCTACGATGACGTGGACAATAACGCGAGCGATAGCATCACGATCTCTATCAATGAATCAAGCGGTGGAGAGGCGCAGTTTCACATTACCAATCCATTCTCCAATCAAACCATCGACAACACCGGCGTGCCATACACGGTCGTCGTAGAAGTTCCGAACGTAAATGAAGTGACGTACCTCGAAGTTACTGCAGAAAATCTTTGGACCGGAGAAACAAAAATGATCGGGAGCACGACGCATCCGTCATCAATCACCAGTATTTCCTGGAACATCAGCGCCGACGCGCGATATCAACTCATTGCTCGGGCCTCAACGCCAACAGGCGGAACGCTCGAATCCAGTCCAGTGCTTGTTACCGTCACGACACCCGCACCGTTCGCCGGCACACCAATTGATAGCGTCCTTATTACTACGCCCACGACACTATAGGTATTTGATCATAAAAATTTCAGCGCCCCGTGAAACCGTTGGAGTCTCACGGGGCGCTGTTCGTCTCTTTTTGTGAGAACTACATCTTTGCTCTCTTCGGCCGCTGCATCTATCCCAAGCAAGCCAGCGACCTCACAGCGGCGGTTGGCGAGACCCCGCGTGTTCTCACGACTACTGCCTGATAGGCATCACGATGTAGAGATATTTCTCATCGGGAAGATTATGCGGAGTAACGACGCACGGTTGCATGGCATCGATGAACTTGAGAACAATCTTTTCCGACGTCATCGCATTCACGCCATCGAGAAGATAACGGAAGTTCAACACAGCTGAGTTTACGTTTCCGGTCATTTCCCCCTCAACCGTGACCGTGTTCTCGCCGCGACCAACGTCGGCCGCAGAAAGCGTGACGGTTTTTTCGGCCGGGTTCGCCTCGAGACGCACGTCGAACAATCCAGCCTTCGAGAACAGGCTCGTTCGACGAATGGCCTGGGAAAATGCCGTTTTATCAATCGTAATCTCTGTTGCCGACGTTTTGGGGATAATCTGTCGATAATCTGGATAAACACCCTCAACCGTACGAGATGACAACTCGACGGTTCCGTAACGGAACACAATCTGACTTTCAGTAAGCTCGACGTCAATATTTTCTGGATTTTCCACGCTGTCGCGAAGCACGCTCAAGATTCGTCGAAGTTCTCCGAGCGTTCGCGACGGCACAATTGCCTTCCGCTCGCCTTCCGCAGCTTCGCCAAGTGCGATCGTCTTTTCTCCGAGACGATAGCTGTCTGTCGCGGCAAGGACGAGTTGCTTATTGAGCCCGTCAAAGTGCATGAACACACCGGTAAGCGCTTGTCGTGCCTCGTTCGTCGCAACAGCAAAGAGCACTTGGCTGAGCGCCGAATCAAGAGCCGCGGCAGGAACGACAAATCGAACACCGCCAGTGACCGGTGGGATTAACGGGAATTCGTTTGCGGGAATCCCATTAATCTTCGTCTTTGTTTTTTCGCAGACAATCGATACCGCGTGGTCGAGAAGATCGAGATCAACTCTTTCGTTTGGCAAAAGGGCAACGTAATCCGCAAAGAGTTTTGATGGAAGCGTGTATTCTCCTGGCTGGTCGACCTTCCCTCGGATCGTGCACGTAATCGTCAACTCAAGATTCGTTGCGGTGAGTTTGATTCCTCCAACGTCTGCCCGAAGCAAAACATTGTTCAGAATAGGAAGGTTCGTATTCTTTCCAGAGATGTGACTCGTAATAGCCAGACCCTGGTATAAATTTTCTCGCGTGCAAGAGAGCTTCACAATCAGGAAATTAATATCTCTATAAGAACCAGTAGTAACAGTAAGGGGTGTGTATGAAGTGGATAACGACGGAATGCTATGAGCAAAGAGCGAATTGAGCGAATTGAGCGAGGGATAGAACGTGTGGACGACGGTGATGAGCGTGGAGATAACTTCAGCGAATCGTTTGGCTGACATTTCTGTCCCCTTGTTATCCTACCCGTTTCCCCAGGGAACTCCACCCACTCGTCCACTGCTTTTTGCACCGTTCATCCACAATTCACAGGGAAGTACCCTTCTGTCCCCATGTTATCCCGCATAGAGTTTTTGTTTGATGAGTTCAAGATCTTTCTGGAGCTTTTCGTCGGTTTTTACGAGATCGGAGATCTTTCCATATGCATGCATTGCTGTGGTGTGATCTCGTCCGCCGAGCTCGTCTCCAATTGCTGGATACGACGTTTTCATTTCCTCTCGCATGAGATACATGATGATTTGTCTTGGGAATGCGAGTTTCTTTTCGCGGGATTTTCCGAGGATGTCCTCAATGGTGATATCGAAGTATTCGGAGACGATAAGAATCAACTGGCGCGGTGTAACAGTTTTGCGAACGTTTTCCGATTCGAAGCTTGCGATGATTGGTTTTACCGTTTCAAGCGTTGGAGAGATGTTGCGGAACTGATGGATGGCGATGATTTTATTCAGTGCACCCTCGAGCTCACGGATGTTCGAGTAGATGTTGCTCGCAACATAGTGAAGAATCTCGCGATCGAGGGAGAACGACTTCTCCATACACTTGCGCTGAAGAATCGCGATGCGTGTTTCGAGGTCTGGCATCCCGACATCCACAAGCATTCCCCACTCAAGGCGGGACTGTAGACGTTTTTCAAGACTGGTGATGGATTTTGGTGGGCGGTCGGACGAGATGACAATCTGACGCTGTTCTTGATGAAGCGCGTTGAAGGTGTGGAAAAATTCTTCCTGCGTTCCTTCTTTACCAGTGATGAATTGAATATCGTCGATGAGGAGGAGGTCGACATTGCGGTAGCGATCTTTGAATTCCTTTCCTTTACCGGAACGAATGGCATTAATGAAATCGTTCGTGAATCGCTCACAAGTGACATACAGAATGCGAACATTTGGATTGCGACGACGCATTTCGTTGGCGATGGCGTGAAGAAGATGTGTTTTTCCGAGTCCGACGCCGCCGTAGATAAAGAGAGGGTTGTATGCCTGTCCTGGTTGTGCAGAGACGGCTTGTGCCGCGGCGTGAGCGAGTTCGTTTTGCTTTCCAACGACAAATGTCTGAAAAGTGTATTGTGGATTGACGGTGATTGTGCCTGTTCCGCCGGTTTCTGCGCTTCCTGTCGCGACGAATCCGTAATCTTCGGCTCCTTCTTTTGGTGCAACAGGCTTCTTCTCCTCGAGAAGAAGTGGCTGTGGGGCCTCGGTGCGCGTTGCGACGCGATACGTAAGGCTGCGAACGGCTTGGTTTGTGATTCCCTGGATTGTTTCTAGGATATCTCGGTGATGTTTCTTGCTGATCCACTGCTGGGTGATGGTGTTTGGGACGCCAATAACTACTTCGCCGTTGTGGTAGTCGCTCACAAAGGTTTTTCGAAACCATGTTGTGAAATGGGCTTTGCTCACTTTGAGCTCCATTTCCCCCAAGACTGCCTCCCAAAGCTCGTGTGTATTCATAGGTATTGCGGCAGGTGGTGATGGGCTTAGGGATTCGTTGAGGGGCGTGAACTTCGGAGGCATCATAGTCAATTATCCACAGCTATGAAAGGTTGCGATATTGGCTAAAAGTGGATGACTTTGGGGATAAGTGCGTAAAAAGTGGGGACAACTGACGATGTTATACACATTTTTCGTGGGAATCTGTAAAAAAAGATTTTGCGACGCCGTGTGGATGGAGAGGAATTGATCGATCGGCGAGTACGTCTTGAGCGAGCGCTGAGCGCGAGCGAATTGGGTGAGTGAGGGGGCTGCTCTCCTCCGTCGCTCAATTTGCTCAAGGCGGTAATCCGCCGGTCGCTCGCGCGTAGCGCTCGCTTAAATACTCAAAATCCATTGACATGGTATGCTTGTGGGCGTAAAGTCTTGCCACTTATGCCTAAGCGAACGTATCAGCCGAAAAAGCGGCAGCGCGCGAAAGTGCACGGATTTCGGAAGCGCATGAAGTCCAAGGACGGAAAGATCGTTTTAAAACGACGCCGAGCTAAGGGCCGAAAGCGCCTCACCGTCACCGCACGCCCCCGTTAAAAGGCAGAACCCAAAATCCGGCTTCCAGAGCCGGATTTTGATATCATTCACCTATGCTCGCGAAAGATTTTCGACTGCGTCATGAGAAAGATATCGCACGAACCTTGAAATCCAAGGCCGGTGCTTTTGATACCGCATGTGGTGTGAAGGTGGTGAAAAATAATCTCGCCGCGTCGCGATTCGCGGTTGTTGTTGGCACGAAGGTGAGTAAAAAAGCGGTTGATCGCAATCGTATTCGTCGGCAGTATCGCGAGATTGTACGTTCGATGATGAAGGAAATTAAACCGGGATTTGATGTCATTCTTCTTACTGCGAAGCCGGCACTCGATCTCGACTATCATCAGAAAGAAACAAAACTCCGGAGCACACTTCGTCGCGCGAAACTTTTATGACCGCGCAAATTGCCCTTCGTCGAATCGCGACAGCGCCGATTGTGCTGTATCAGCGAACGCTTTCCCTCGACCACGGCCCCATGAAGGCGATGTATCCTTCGGGCTTTTGTCCGTTCTATCCTTCGTGTTCGGAATATTGCCGTCAGTCGATTCTCAAAAACGGCGTCGCGATCGGCGTCACAAAGGGCGCGCTGCGCATACTCCGATGTCATCCATGGACCGATGGCGGCATCGATAAGCCGTAGTATTACGAATCGATTCCGAGGATTTCAACCAATTTTTTCTTGCCGCTACTTCCCTGTTTGATCACAATCGATTTCTGCGGGACGTGAAAATGTTTCGAAAGCAGTCGAACAAGCTCCTCATTCGCTTTTCCGTCAACTGGAGCTGATTTCAAGCGGGCGACAAGTGAATTGTCGCCATTCTCCTGGATCTCGGACTTTCCCGAGTTCGGCTTTACGCTGATTGTGATTTTCATATGCGAATCTTCTCAATCGAATCAATAGTAATCCAGGCGGCCATTGCGCCGAATCCTGTCTTGTTGATCGCAAATGGAGTGATCGATTCTGCACGATTGAGTTCGATGAGAATCCCGTGCGTTTTTTTCTCCACAAGTGGTCGAAGAACAGAAATATCGAGTCCGATGGGTGGCGCAAGAAGCGGCAATCGAGCGTCAAGAAAATCTTCATCTATCGATTCAATATATTCCACGGCACCCACGATCGCCTTTGCAGCGATGGGCTCTCCAGCGTATTTGAAATAGACGGTATCGCCAACGCTCACCTTCTTCCATGGCGCAGAGTGATTCTTGAGCCAACGTGACTCGATCGTCTTCTCGCCGGAAAGAATCTTTTCAATCATTCCTAACTCTTTGGAACTCGGACGCTTCATTGGATTCATGATCGCGACGTGGTCCATATTAGCTCAGGTTACTTGTTGTTGCTCGTGGTGCGCTTTGCCACAGCATTTCAAAAACGCTTTTCATCATTGTTGCGATGACGTCATCTTCGATCCGGATTGCGAGCAAATTTTCTGGTTGCCAGAAGATCACCTTGTCTGCGAAGAAATGAAACGACGCCTTGAACGGGTTGAGTCCGTTGAGAATTCGCGTCTCTCGCATGTTTTCTTTGTCTTCTCCGGCGATTCGGTTTGCGTGTTGTCCGGAAAGCGTAAGTGTTCGCGATGATAAGCCGCGTCTCACCCTCTCTTTGAGATATTCGGCTTGATCCTCGGGAGCAATGAGATTTAGAAAATCATCAACCGAACCAAAGAAGTCCAAACTATCCTTTCCCTCATCCAACATCCCAAAGAACGCACCAATGTATTGCCCTCGGCCTTGATACACACGAACGTGGCTTGGTAAATCGCCTCTTTGATATTTGCTTAGTAAATCTGGAAGTAGCGATGAAAATTCTTGTTTCAATTCACGATCTTTCTTTTGCTTCAGGTCGAGGAGCTCATTCACGATCGTTGGCGACGCCACACTAAACCGCTTCAACCTCCCCCCTTTTGGCAGTGCCGCGAGCCCGATATTTTCTAGGCTTTTAATGAGTTTATAGATATTTGGCCGTGAAACACCGAGCTTTTCCGCAATTTGCCCGATCGGATGCGGTCCAATCTCTAGCGACAATACATAGAGTCCAGCCTCCTGTGCCGTCAATCCCAATTGCAAAAGCGCCGTGTAAAGCGCTGAGCTCTCATTTTTGTTTGATTTTGCGGCCATAGAATGTTTTATATGTATAGACTAAGTATACACTAAAACTATATATATAGTAAAAGATTGATTTAAGTGTAATAATCTGGTATAGTACTTTGTTCGGATGTGAGACGAAAGTCCGCCGAGCGATACAGAAACCCAAGCAGGAGACACTCTCATGATCTATCTCAACCAAATTCGTGGATCGGCTGTAAAAATCATCAGCGATCTTGCTCGCGACGCGGCTCTCCCAGGAAAGCTTGAAGTCGAAGAAAATCGGTTCATGCGATGGGAGGGTTATGGGGAGAAGAATTGGCGCTACAAGGCGGGGAAAAACTATGAGCTTGTTGATACTAAGGTCCCCGTGCTCACTCGAGACGGATACACCGCGCCTCCAAAAAAATTGACCGCTGGGTGGGACCTGTCGGTTGACGACAATAACTGCGTTTGGGCTCGGCCGGTGTGTGCTGGTTGGGGTAACGCGTATTTTCGCGATCACGGCCCCGAGCTTGTACGGATTATCGGGAAAATTCCGGAACGCTTGCGCAAATTCTTGTCAGCCGAAGAGAGTCAGTTCCTCTTCTTCTGTTGCGGACAGTTCGGTGAAGTGTATGCGCTCGAGTCGGAGGTTCTCGTGTTTCGTAATAGGCTGAAGGAAATGTTCGGGTAGTTCGCTGCGGCTTCAGAAGAAAACAAAACATAATCACCATTCGGAGTTCAACATGATTCTCTTCCAGAAAGACGGAGCTGTTCTTGTCAACGCGTTCTCAAGTGTCGAGGAATTCCGTGAGTGGGTGGCGATGGCTGGTGATGAACCGGTGGAGATCGCCTACGAGATGAAAATGCCGGGGACGGCTGCCGGTAATGCATTACTGAGCTTGTGTCGGATCGGAAATCATGACGCGGACGGGTTCGAGGTTCTTTTGGAGAATCTCCTCAGCGAAGCATTCCAGGCCGGTATTAACTTCGCACAACGGAAGTGAGCAACAGCGACAAAAACGCGCAGCCGCTCCTGGAGGAGCGGCTGTTGTTGTTTTACTTCATCGCCTTTCGAAACTTCTTGAGTAGCGCAATGTCTTCTTCGCGACTTCCCTTTTCTTCTTCCCCATCGAACGGTGTTTCGAGAATGAGATCGATATGCTGGAGTTTTGGATGTTGGACGATGTATTTGAATGCGTCCGCGCCAATGAAGCCGTGGCCGAGATGCTGGTGACGGTCTTTGTGTCCGTCGAATTCGATTTTTGAATCGTTACAGTGTGATGCGACGAGCTTCTTGAGGCCGATGATGCGGTCGAAATCCTTAAATGTTTGATCGACGGCTTCTTTTGTTCGTAGATCGTACCCCGAGGCGAATGCGTGTTGCGTGTCGAAACACACACCGATTTCTTTTCCACGTTTTGCGCCGTCGATGAATGCCGCGATCTCTTCGAATTCATCGCCCATCACTGCGCCGGCTCCGGCGCTGATCTCAATGAGGAGCTGACAGCTTCCTTCGTAGCCATCCATGATGCGGTCGAGCCCCTTAATTACGGCCTCGACTCCGGCTTCCTGGCCGACCTCTTTTGCTGACCCTGGATGAAACATGATTGCCTTCGCGCCGAGCTGTGTGCCGCGCTCGAGCTCCTCACGAAGAATTTTTACTGATCCGAAGCGCGTCGTGTTTTTTTCGGAAGCGAGGTTGATGATGTACGGCGCGTGAATGTACACGTCTCTAATGTCGTTCTCCTTCATCGATTCCCGAAACTTTGTCGCGTCCTCGTCACTTATCGGTTTTGCAGCGAACGCTTGCGGAGAACGAGAAAAGATTTGGATCACTTCACACCCAAGTTTCTTCCCCGCCGGTCCCGACTTCCACAATCCCCCGGCCGCACTCACGTGAGCTCCAAATTGCATAGCATTATGATAATTGTTTCCAAGAAAGCTTAAACATCATTTTCATCACAGAAGCGATGGCCTGGTTCTTAATGAGTGTACCGAATATCGGCGCATCTGTGGAAATAAGTGCTACCTTGTCGTTCCAAATGAGAATGTCGACAGCGATGTCTTCTGTGCCTTTTGGGAACATTCGCATGTCGTAGAGTCCTCTGAGTAGCGCGATTGGAGTTTTTGCGCTTGTTTCCGGAGAATCTTGAGTGAGAATGTCATGAAGGACAATTCCTCGCTCTTTCATTTTTGCAACGTACTTTTTAAAGAAGTCCCAACCGAGCGCATCGTAGAGTTTCTTTGTTGACGCCACGCCATACACGCTTTTTGCCTCAAGCATCTCGTAAAAGATTTCTTTGACTTGCTCAGCACCTTCGAAATATTTGATAACGGGCTTGTTTGCTTGTGCCGCGTAAAGGCCGCGAAGATCGGGTAATATTTGCCGCATTTCTTCGGTTCGGTGTTCGAGGACTTGTACAAGGACTGAGGGGTCGATTGTGATGTATGCTTTTCGACTGCCCTTCCGTTGTTCATCGATGAGTCCTCGTTCTCTGAGTGTTTGTAGGGAGCCGTAGAGATTCGGTCGAGAGATTTTTGTTCCACGCGCGATTTGGGGCGGCGTCGTTGCTCCGTGTTCAAGAACGTAAAGATAGACACGAATTTCGTTGTCTCGAAGTCCGGAATTTTTAAGTGTTCTGACAATATGTTCCATATGATATGGAGTGATCATATCATAAGTGTATTGGAAACAATAAACGAAATAAAATTGTAGTGATTGGAGAATGTAATGATATGTATCAATTGTGTTTGAGGTGCTATGATCATCGGTTGGCTCGCGCATTTCGCGTGGCCAAAATGATATTTAAGTAGCACAGGAGAAAAAAATGATCGGTGCTTCGGTCTGGGATCTTGAAAAACTTCTGAGGGAACGAAATCCCTCACTGCGCAAGAAGGATGAGGTGCTGATTCATCAATCCCCTTCCATTCTGCGAATCGTGACGAGTCTCGTTGATACGGGCGTTGATCGATGGGAGATCCCCGCTCGTCTTTGTGGGGAATGTGAGCGTACGCGTTTCAGGGAGCACGTCTATCAGTTACGCGCGGACGATGCCGTTTTACCCAGACTCGATCGAGCGTGTCGACGTTTCGCAACAGGGCTCTCCTCCCCGAAAGGAATGGAGGATCCGCGGCTTTCTTCACGGAGACTGCGACATCCTCGAGCTTCTATTCGCCGAGTCCCCTGAACGTCCGTTCTGGGCGGAGTTCGTTGCGATGATTCGTGACGACGGGCGGGGTCGACTGGAAATCGTATCTCGCTAAAAAAAATGAACCGAGCCCATGGGGTTACGCCCGGAAGCTCAGTTTTTGTTTAGCTCTCTAGTGATTTCCAAATTCCACTAAATAATTGTCGCAGATTTTCTGCCATCATCGCGTCGTGGATTTCGATGAGAGAAAATGGATGATGTCTTGTGTTGATCATTACGATGTAATTTCCCATCACCCACGTTGTCGCCGTAAACGCTGCCGCGCCGCTCCAAAAGCGAATGTGACGCTTTGCATAGCCCTTTGTTTTCATGAGTTCTTCGACATTCGACTCATTACTAAGAAGTCGAACGATTGGCGGGTTCGATTCTTGCCAGTACCATTCAATCCATTCTTGAAAATGTTCGACGAGACCCGGATCCTGGAATCCCCAATAATGTGTTTTGGTTTCGATGATACTTTTATTCCAAGCCGGTGTTTGTTTATAGAGATGACTTTCGATTTCTTCTTCCGGAATAAAAACGATCTTTGGAATCGAATATTTCGAACTTTGTGCAATTTTCTTGAGCTCACCGATCGCAGACTGCACGGTCGCTTTTTTGAGGTCGAGCGCTTTTTGCTCGCGGTTCACGAGAATGGCGAGATCTTCGGGTTGCTTTGCGATGAGTGATCGTGACGAACCGCCGAGATCTTCGACGACAACACCCTTTTTTACGAGTTCTTTGGATACGCTATACACCGTCGGCCGGCTAATCCGCGTGAGTTTTGCGATTTCCGCTGGTGTCATTGCCCCGTGCTGAAGCAGAGCGAGATACACCTCGCTTTCCTTGTCGCTGAACCCCAATTTTCCCAGAACTTGCTTTGACATCCCCACATTCTATCCCCAATGTGGACAAGTTGTCAATAACTCATCAACAGTAGGAATAGCTTTATATAATGGGCTTTATATGAATACTAAGCCCACAACTTATGGACAGAAAGGCGGTTTTTCGATATCGTAACCCGTTCGAGAGTGATCGCCGATCTCCGGCAGGAAACTCGAACGCGCTTTCAAAAGGTGCCCATGCTCACTCTCCTCTCCTCCATCGCCCTCGCCGATCCCTTCGTCCTCATCGGATCCGAGAATCGGGTCGATCTCGGCGGAAATGTCGTTCCGAAGGCCAAGGCGATCGTCGACATCGGTGTGATCGACCATCTCTCATTGACGGCGACGTTCGTGGTGTCGCCGGGATACAGCGAGGTGTACGTTGGCCCCACCTGGTCGCCGACCGCGCACTTCTCCCTCGGCGTGGCCGGCGCGGCATGGAAACTGCGGACGATCCGTGGCGCGTGATGGCCTATTCGACGGCGAACTACAAAAGCCTTCATATCCTCGGAGTGGTGGAGTACGGCGGAAGCGGGCTCTGGTATAAGGCGGTCGCTTCCTACACGATCGGTCCGGTCTCGATCGGCGCCATGGCACAGCGATTCGATGGCCTCGGCCCGCGCATCGCCGTGTCGCGCTGGGATCTCGAGCTCTGGGCGGCGCCGCTGTACGACCCGGAGGCGAAGTCCCCGAGCTTGCTCGTCGGCCTCAGCTGGACGCCGAAGACGTGAGTGGCGATGAAAACAACGGCCGAGTTCGCGGAGCAATCTGCGGGCTCGGCGCTTTTGTTATTTCTCCTTGGCAAATTCCCACGCCATCGCAAAAATGGACTTCTGGGTTTCGTAAATTGCACCATCGTGGATCAAAATCCCCCCGTACGGCGCTTTATGCGACATGATCGCAACCTTCCCATCGTAAATTTTTATCTCATTGGGCATCGCGAATGTTTCTGAAACGAGTCGGACATCGCGAAGCTCATCATGACTTGTTTTAAGAAAGCGTTTTCCGACGGTTCCCGCATTTAACACGGCACGCGTCCGAACGCCTGCGGCAACGCGCCTGCGAATGTACTCATCATAATATTCCGCAAGATTCGCGACGATCATATCCGCGTCCCCAAACGTCAAAATAGTTTCTCTGGCCGTCAGTGTATCGTCGAGCACCGTTTTAATCCCCTCAATCCCAGGGAAATACTGTACTCGTGGCTGCTTTGCGCTCGCGCGTCCATTAAGTGCACGAAAATCTGGTAATGCATTTCTCAATTCTCTCACCGATTGTTCCGCGTGTTTCAAAACCGTTTCCGGATCTTTTGCATAAAAAAGTTGTGTTCCATTTACATCCGTGGACCCTACGAGTCCCTTTTGCTCCATTGCTTTTAAATACACATATGTCGTGGAGCGATTCATTCTCGTCTTCTTCGCAATTACGCTCGCCGGAGCCTCCCCCAGTTCGGTATTTGCCACATACAACGCGGCCTCTTCTTCAGAGAATCCGAGCTTCTGCAAAACGTCTCCAAAAGAAATCGCCATAGTTGTTAGAAATACAAACAGTATAAAATATAATAGATATAATGTAAATAGCACTTATAAACACATTCTATCAATAATATGTTATTGAAACAAACCAAGAGATATGGTATCGTGTTCTGTTGGGATGACGGAGGGCATCTCGCTCAACGCACCCGATGAACACCACGGGCCGACACGCTCGGCACGGAGTAAATGATGAGCAGTTCTATCGCCAGCGACTTCAATAGCCTTCTTGTCTCCTTTCGTGCTGATGCTGAGGCTGGGGTCGCGAAGGCAGCGGCGAAGATCGAGGAGATCAAGGCAAAAGCCAAAGCGGAGATCGAGGAAGCCGAGACGAGGGTTTTCGGGGCCAGGAGGCTGGTGGAAACCGTGCCTGATCGCGCGCTGAAATCCTTCGACATGGTCGGAAGGCTCAATGCTCTCGGCGCCGAACGTGTTGTGCAGGTTGGGAGGGTTGGTGAATACCTCGGGGTTCTCATGTTCGTCGTCGATGAGCGCGACCATGGAACGCTCCTTGCATTCGGATCGACCTATAACCATTGCGGCTTCTATCGGCCGTGTTGGTGCTGTGTGAATGGAATGAGGATTCTCGAGATGTCGCTTGATGTCGCTCGCAGCCTCCGTTCGTGGGACCTTGGCACCAACAACAAGGAACCCGTGATGAGCCGTATTCGTGAGGCGGTTGAGGCGGGAGAATGGGCCTGGATTGACGATCCTGGTGCCCCGCGGCTTCAAAAGCTGGCACCCCTACTCAATATCGAACAGAAGGACTCATCAGTGCTGAAGCTCATGGGCATCACGCCGAAGGAATGGTGGCCTGGTCACTCGTTCGATCGTTTTCCTGACAGGCGGTAGGTGTGAGTACACGCGCGTACGAGCCGAGTTCGGGGAGCAATCCTCGGGCTCGGCGCTTTTGTTATGCGGATTCAAAACCGATTTTGTTTTTCTTCGATTCGTCATCAATCGTCTGTCGCAATGCGTCGAACACGATTTTGAATTGCTCGTCGTATTGTTTTTCTAGGAAGTCGATGCGCAGGCGGAGATCGGAATGTTCGAGCGCCATGTCTCGAAGATAGACGAAGGCACGAATAATTTGAATGTTTACCGCAATAGCTTTTTCGCTACTCAAAACACTCGAAAGCATAGCAATGCCGGATTCGGTAAAGGCTCGTGGCGGGTATCGAATCCCTCCCCAACTTGAGGTCGCAAATTGCGACCTCAAGTTGAAAAACTCCTTCTCTGTAAGCCGAAATGAGAAATCCTCTGGAAATCTGCGTAAGTTTCTCTGAACGGACTCGTTGAATCTTTTGGTTTCGATTTTGTATAATTTTGCCAAATCACGATCAAGCATCACTTTTTGTCCTCGAAGAACAAATATTTTGTTTTCGACTATTTCTATCGGAAGAATCATTGCCATAATTATGATGTTTTCATTTGGAGGTGGCGATTTGGCACCTCCATTTTTTTAGGATCACAAATTGTGATTCTAAACTGTGATATCCAAAATCCTACCAGTATCGCGGTTACGGCAGATGTGTAAAAATGGATTCAAATGTTCGGAGAAGTGCGAATTCTATGGAGCTTCCAAAACACATCCACAAACTCTATCGCCACTGGCCTGATCATGTTGTGCGAGTTCATTCCTCAGAGAAACCTGATCTCGCCAACTTGCCGGTCGTAAAAGAGATTTGTAATTTTGCGCACGAGCGATTATCGATCTGGCAAAAGAAGATATCGAATGAGCCGATACCGTATACGAGAGATCCAATCTTGCAGAAGTATCGTTTCTGTAATGTCTTTCGTGAATTTGATAAACAAACGATCGCTTTTCACACATTGCTCAATCCTTTGCGGGACGATTTCGCGCTGTGGTTGTTGAACATGCTTTATTGTCGCATGGTTGCGCGACCGGAAACGGTTGAGAGCGTTGGTTTGTTGTCGTTCGATCTTGAGGTCAATCGCGAACTCTACGATCGGCTTATGGCTTCATCGCGACCTCGATACGGCACACCGTATGTGTTCCCGATCTCGACGATTCAAAAGAGCGCAACGCCGAATCGGGAGCGATTCATCTGTGAATATTTGCCTTCGATTATGAAGTCGATCGCGAACGAAATCGAAACGTGGAGATCGATATCCGTAATTGATGGCGTTAAAGAGATTCTGCCGATGTTCGGATTCAACCTCAATTTTCTTTGGACCGAGGTCCTTATCGATGTTGCCTATCAATACCCCGAACGCATAGATCTCTTTGCCGCGTTCCCCATTGGTCCAGGATCGATCCCGACAATGCGCATGGTTAATCGCACCGCGGACCCCGTCGATCTCGCCGTGAGGCTATCGTTGATTCCATTTGATCCGGGAATCACAATCGACGGCGTGCCGCTCCGATTGTCGGCGGAGAATTGGGAAGGAATTGGTTGCGAATTTCGAAAGTATACGAATTTGAAGAGTGGTCGCGGTCGCAAGCGTATCTATATGATGAAATCAAAAACGAGATCATGACGATCTCGTTTTTGTGTGAACTACTTCACCATTGCTGCCATGATGTGATCAACAACTGCACGATTTCTCATTTGGGATTCTACGAAGTCGCGGTATTCGGGTTCGTATACACGAGCGCGGTTCTCGTTGTCGTCGCCAAGGCGGTCGGCGATCACATCGAGCTCGGCATCGACGGCCTTTGCGTCAACGTCGATGTTCTCTTTTTTGCCGATTTCGCGAATGATGAGCGCGACCTTCACGCGGGTTAATGCGGTTGGGGTGAAGTCAAGTTTGGTTTCGGCGATGGTTTTCCCGATGGACTTGAGATAATCCTTCAGCTCCATGCCATTTTCGCCAACGGAGTGTTCAAGTTCACGAATCATGCGCTCGAGTTCCTGGTTTACGAGAATGTCGGGAATAACATCAAATTCAGATTTCTGTGCAAGGAGATCGAGACATTCGCGCTCTTGGCGACGACGTTCCTCAACAACGCTTTCTGCGGCGAGATTTTCTTTAAGCTTTTCCTCAAGCATCGATGCGCTTTCAAATCCGAGACGTTTTGCGAACTCCTCATCGATTTCTGGAGTTTCGATGGTAAAGATTTCGTTCAAACGAACAGTGAAATCCACATCGTTATCTGCAAGGTGCTTTTGGTAGTGATCTTTTGGAAACTTCAGCGTGAATGATTTCTCTTCGCCTTCTGCAAGACCAAGAATCTGCGTGACGAAACCGTCGATGTAGTGCGCTTCGGTGGTGTATACGCCATGGTTCTGGCTTTCGCCGCCCTCAAGAACAACACCATCTTTCTTCATTGTCAGGTTCACGACCGCCTTGTCGCCTTGCTCCAGTTTCTTTCCGGCTGTGGCACGGGTCTCCTTTGTTTGCATGCGAGCGAGATCTTTCTTTGCAGTGTCGATAATTTCCGGCGTTGGTTCCGTTGGCTTCCGTTCAACAGTGAGCTTTGTGTAGTCTGCGAGCTTTTTCACCTTCGGCATGAGCCCAATGTCGGCGCTGTAGATAAGGTCCTCGCCAGGAATCATCACGTCCATGGTGAAATGCGGTGCGCCAACGATGTCGAGATCTTCTTCGATGAGTGCCGATGCAAGCGATGCGCGAATGAGCTCCTCGGCGGCTTCTTCAAGGATTTTTATTTCCCCAACGCGCTGTTTCACCACCTCGTAGCTTGCGGCTCCTGGGCGGAATCCTGGGAAGTTCATCACGCGAGACAGTTCGTCTGCGGCAACGTGCATTGCAGCAAGGACTTTGTCTTTTGGAACAACGACAGTGATTTTGATCTGGTTATCGGCAACGTGTTCGATGGTGTGCGACATAGGGAAAGCAGATGAAGTTTGAGTAGTATATCCGTCGTGGAATTGGCGTCAATAATCCTGCGAAGGTTAGCCAAGAAGTAGGAGTTTTTATTGTAACAACCCCAGGGAATTGCTATGCTGGGATTGCTGTGAGCACCTCTTTTTCTCGTTTTATTGTCCGAGCAGGTCTCGTTGTTGTTCGCTTGCTTCTTGCGGCGAAGGCGATCCTTTTTCGTTTTGCGCGACTCCTTGTTGTTGCGGCGCGTCCACTAACAAAGGGCATCCTGTCGCTGATTTTCGTTCCGGTATACCGCGCAGGTTTTGCATCTCGTCGGCATATTGTGCACTGGTATCGGCCAGCAAAGAGCCGGTTTATGTTTTTTGTGACGAATCGCGCCATGATGCATGTGGCGATTCTTAGTGTGGTTGGTGGAACGGTTGCAATCAATCTTGGTATGGACGCGGTGCGCGCCGAGACGCTCGATGCGTTCAATAAGAGTTTGGCGTATGCCGTCATTACCCAGGAGGAATCCCCGGTCGTTGAAGAATACGCCGATATGGACATAGCGGCCCTTCGAAGCGACGCGACGAGCTACCTTTCTGAAGGCTCACTTTCCCCTGTGCTTGGCGCTTCAGATGGTCAGGACTCCATGTTTGTAAATACAGCGTCGCTTGCGGGTGGCGGCGCGCTTGCGGTGCCGGTGCTTTCTGGTTCGAGCGCCAGTGTTGCGCCCCGTGATGGCATCGAGACATATGTTGTCGCTGAGGGCGACATGCTTTCGACTGTTGCTGCGCGATTTGGTATCTCTGTGAATACCGTGCTTTGGGCGAATAATTTAAGCGTGAAGAGCGTGCTGAAACCCGGGCAGTCGTTGACGATACTGCCGGCGTCTGGCGTAGTGCACACGGTGAAGAGTGGCGACACGCTCATCAAGATTGCGAGCACATACAATAGCGACGCGACGAATATTCTGAGTGTAAACAAGCTTGCCGATTCGAGCGCAATCACCGTCGGGCAAAAATTGATAATTCCCGGTGGCACGCCGCCAACACCAGCACCCGTGAAGCGCCCAACATCCGTTGCGTCTATTTTTTCTCCAGCACCAAACAAGACTGGCACCGCAGTCTCAGGCAGCTCGCGTATGATTTGGCCTTCAGATGGCCATGGTATTGTTCGTGGTTTGAGTTGGTTCCACACCGGTGTCGACATTGATTGCAATGGACATGCAAACGGAACCTCGACCGATGATAACTATGCTGCGGCCGACGGTATTGTGACGTTTGCTGGGCCGCGCTTTAGTGGGTATGCCGGTGGCTACGGAAACCTCGTGATCATCGATCATGGCAATGGTCTTTCAACGCGATACGGTCACAACTACTCGATCTACGTGAAGTCTGGGCAGCAGGTTACCGCAGGGACTCCAATTGCTCGCTGTGGATCGACGGGAAATTCGTCGGGAACGCATTTGCACTTTGAAGTTATTGGCTCAAACGGATCAAAGGATTACCGCAATCCATTAGAATACATCCGCTAAGCATTTCGGATGCGATACTGTAGCGCCTCGGCAAGATGTGCGGCGGATATCGTTTCTTCCCGTGCGAGATCAGCGATCGTGCGTGCAACTTTGAGAATTCGTCCGTATGACCGAGCAGACATATGGAGCCGATCAACTGCGGATTTTAGGAGCGCTACGCCGTCGTTTGTGAGTGTGCACCATTTTTTCATGAGCGACGGTTTAAGTTCCGCGTTCGTGAATATGCCGAACGATGCATAGCGTTCTTGTGTAAGATTTCGTACAGCAGTCACTCGTTCGCGGATGGCGGTAGACGATTCGCTCGGCGTGGCAGAAGAGAGATCATCGAAGGCGACGCGTGGGACTTCAACCCGAAGATCGATTCTGTCCAGGAGCGGCCCGGAGATTTTTTGTTGATACTTGAGAATGTTTCCCGGCGTACACGTGCATGCGATACCCGGATCGCTAATAAATCCACACGGGCAGGGGTTCATCGACGCAACGAGCATGAATCGTGCGGGGAACGTGACACTTCCAGATGCTCGAGACACGGCGATAGTGCCATCTTCGAGCGGTTGGCGAAGATTTTCGAGGACCGCTCGTGAAAATTCTGGGAATTCGTCCAGAAAGAGCACGCCACGATGGGCAAGAGAAATTTCTCCAGGCCGCGGTTGCGTGCCACCGCCAACGAGCGCAATGCCACTGCTAGTGTGGTGCGGTGCTCGGAACGGGCGAACGGTGATGCGGCGGCCGTGAAGAAGTCCCGCGATGGAATGGATGGACGTGATCTCGATCGACTCATCGACTGTTGGTGGCGGGAGAAGCGTCGCGAACGCGCGAGCGAGCATGGTTTTTCCGCTTCCCGGCGGGCCAGAAAGGAGAATATTGTGTCCGCCGGCTGCAGCGATTTCTAATGCGCGTTTTGCGTGGAGCTGCCCAGCGATGAGCGCGAAATCGTCACCATGATCGGTTGAGGGCGAAGTTGAGGGTGTTTCGATTTCGGCAGGCGCGAGCAACGGTCGCCACTTCCCTGTTTCAATCTGATCAATGCAGTCTTTTAACGATCGTGCGGACGACACATGAAGCGGTTCAACGAGCCGTGCCTCGTTGATGTTCTCCTCCGCGACAAGCACGCCGGAATACCCTTCTCGTTTTGCCATGCTCGACGCCAGAAGCACGCCACGAGCAGGCCGAATGGTTCCATCCAGACTTAGCTCGCCGATGACGACGGTGCGTTCAAGGAGTTTTGAGTCAACAATTGTTCCTTGTGCGCCCAGGATCGCAAGCGCGATGGCGAGGTCGTAGAGCGGGCCTTGTTTGCGCGTATCTGCTGGTGCGAGGTTGATGGTGACGTTTGTGCGAGGAAACGGGAACCCTGAATTTTTAATTGCTGCACGAACACGATCTTTTGCTTCGCTTACTGCGGCATCGGGGAGGCCGACGATTTGGAAACGAGGAAGTCCAGATGAAACATCTGCCTCAACTGTGACGGGGGTTGCAGACAAACCGAATAACGCTGCGGAACATACGCGAAATGACGCCATACTTTGGCGGGGACGGCTGAATAAAGTTGCGCAGCGCGTGGGGATTGTGTCGAGTGTACCAAAAGATACTCGCGACGCCTAGGACGATAAGCACATCGGATCCGTTAATGATCGATGTGCTGAAGAACATGAGATAGTCCGTTGTGAATCCGTGGACGATGCGATCGACAAGGTTATTTGTTGCGCCGGCGATGACAGCAATCGCGCTGAGTGTCACGGCGGAATCGGACGAATACGACGCCGATGCGCGATCGATGAGAAAGAGAAGAATGCCGACGGTCACGAACGCGACGATGGAGATCGGAACCGGAATATCAAACGTTATTCCGGGATTACGGTGAAGAAAGAAGTCGACGAATGGGATGATGTGCGTTGAATGACCATCCATGAATCGCTCGATTGCGAATGTCTTCGTCGCCCAATCGATTAGGCTCAAAGCGAGGATTCCGATCGTCCCGACGATAAAAATTCCCTTTCGCATAAAACCAAACATCGAGCCGAAGCTCGATGTGGATGTTACATTTCTTGGGTAAGCGTCTTTTTGCAGGCAACGCACGATGTGGACGTGGGGCGAACTTGGAGGCGTGCCTCGTCGATAAGCTGTTTGCAATACTTACATGTGCCGTATGTTTCTGCAGCGATTGCCTTCAATGCGCTGTCGATGTCGCGAAGTGCGGAAGAGAGCTCATTCTCCAGGGAAAGATTGTCGCCAATTTCTGCAGCCTTATCGGCGCTTTCGTCTTCCTTGTCGCCAAGGGTGTTGTAGTCGGCATCAAAAGCGTCGCCTGCAGCAACATGTGGTGAAACACGAACAAGTTCAGCAACGAGCTTTTCGCGCTCGGCGCGAAGGCGGGCTTCCATTTCTGCGAGGAATGCTTTTTTCATACAGATATTGGTCAGAGAGCGAAACGTAAGGCTCTCGCTAGGTTTCATTGAGGATAGAGAAAGAGACGAGAAATAGCAAGAGGGCGTCTTTCGGGCTGTGAACAGTGCGACAAGGCAGAGTTTCGTCCCGGGCGCGCCCTCAAGAGAACGGACCATCGAGATTCAGCCTACAGTGGGGCATTGGATTCTTGCGGCCACACCAGAAGGTGATCGCTAGAACTCAATACCACACGGACATTATGCGATGGGTGTTCCAATATACGAATCTGCTCTACTGGTGTGTGGGCTGGCATGGTTTCAGCGTACATTCCTGTTTCAATCCATGGGCGCCCTAATGCTTTTGCACTCCGTACAGCAGTGAGGTGTTTTTCGAAACGAGTTTGTGGGGGTTTCGGGAAACGACCTCCCAAGTGGCAAAGGAATTGTAGAAGGAACTATGAAAACTATATCACGAAATTATTCATCGATGCAGATACGCGTTGTTGAAAGTGTACTTGCGACTTCGCTTGCGCGCCACAAAAGGTTTGAAAGTGACGATGTTTGATAGAACGTGTTGGATTCCATCGACGAGAATAGTTTTTTTGGTTGCGCAAATGCGATTGTGTCAGAAAGGCACGAGGCTTCGCGAGCGTGTGGTGTATTGGTATCTTGAACGTGATTGCTTACCGTGAGGAGCGTTGGTATCTGTGTGATGTATATTGTGCCATACGACGATGTTGCGGTGACAAACCGATACGGTGCGTCATCTCGTACCAAAACGCTTGCCTCTTCTCGAGACCGAAGCGTGGTTGTTCTGCTCCCGTCGTCCAGGAATGTAGTAATACCATCAATCGTTGGAACCTCCACAAGCTCTTTTGCTATGTGTGTTAAAGAATCCTCGTTTGCGAAGAGCTGTGTTTCAGCGGTGAGCGGAAGTGCGAGAGTGTAGGAGGCTATATCGCCATTCAGGCTGATATGCGCAGAGACGCCATTTTGTGCGGCAAGCAGGAAAAGCGAAGAAAACCCCGGGGTATTTTGCGTAAAGGCTCGCGGTAGAAGTGCGGAAATATCCGCGGCAGGAATGTCTACAGCAAGAACCGTATTCGCGGTGACGGGTTCATCGATATTTGGCGCAGCAAGGAACGCTGTTCCGCGAAGAGTGATTTTTCCTGGCTCGATCGATATGTCTGTTCTGCGATCGTTTAGGGTTAGAACGGCAGAATTCCCAGAAAGTAGTGCCGGGAAAATGTTTTGAAAAACGCTTTGGCTAACTGGAGTTGCGGTGAGCCGGTCCGAAATAATCGTTAGACCGTTTTCTCGAGAGACGCCTGCACCGAACGATGCTATTGCTGTTGCTTCGGAATCGCTGAACTCGCGATCGAGTATCAGTGTGACACCCCCATCGGGAGCAAACCACACATTCAATGTTCGGTTCGTGCTGTTCAGTGCATCGGCGAGCGAGAGCGGAACGCCGGGGACGACGTTCATTCCTTTTGTGAGTGATCGAAGATTGGCGATGGTGCTGTCGTTACGTGGAATACGTATTGCAACGGCATCGGCCGGCGGAATAACCGAGCTGAACTCGAATGCAATCCGATGAATCCCAGTAACAATACTCCACGCTCCGAAAATGATCCCAACAACGCGCAACACCCGCCAGAATTTCTGGCGGGTGGGGTTGGCACTCATGGGAATGTTGAGCGCAAGTTCCATGACTAGTGGCTACGTGGCTTCGGTGCAGAGGTGGATGCCTTTGCGCGCATTTCGTCAGTATACACGTTGCCTTCCGCCTTTTTCATGGAGAGGTTGATGCGGCCCTTTTCATCGATTTCATTCACGACGACCTTCACCTTATCGCCAACATTCACAATATCGGTGACTTTTTCTACGCGCCACGGCGCAAGTTCGGATACGTGTACCATACCGTCTTTTCCTGGGAGAATTTGGATGAATGCACCGAAGTCCATCAGGCGAACGACTTCCCCATCGAATGTTTCGCCAACTTTTACTTCGCGAGTGAGGTTTGACACCCAATCAAATGCTGCCTTTCCGCTTTCGCCGTTCACGGCAGTGATCATCACAAGGCCGTCGTCTTCAATATCGATTGCGGTAACACCGGTTTTCGCGATAATTTCGTTGATGGTTTTTCCTCCGCTACCAATGACAACGCGGATGAGATCTGGATTGATACGAAGTTTCAAGATGCGTGGAGCGGTTGGGGAAAGCTCGGCACGCGGAGCGGCGATTGCGCTCTTCATGACATCGAGAATCTGTAATCGTGCCACACGAGCACCGGTAATCGCTTCAACAACAACTTCGCGTGGAAGCCCGTCGGTTTTCGTGTCGAGCTGAATGGCGGTGATTCCCTTCTCGGTTCCGGTCACCTTGAAGTCCATGCCACCTTCGCCATCTTCAAGGTCTTGAAGATCAGTAATTACGCGATATCGCTTGCCGTCGCTTGCAAGGCCCATGGCTACGCCAGCAACTGGTGCAGTAATCGGAACTCCGGCATCCATAAGTGCCAAGCTTGTTCCACACGTTGAGCCCATAGAGCTCGATCCGTTCGATCCGAGGACTTCGGACACGACGCGAATGGAATATGGAAAGTCTTCAAGCTTTGGAAGAACTGGCTCAATGGCCTTTTCAGCGAGTGCGCCATGACCAATCTCGCGACGACCGGCGCCACGGAGCGGCTTTGCTTCGCCAACCGAGAACGGTGGGAAGTTGTAGTGATGCATGAAGCTCTTTTCGCCTACCAACTCCATGCCGTCGAGCGTTTGCTTGTCGCCAGGAGCGCCGAGTGTGGTGATTGAGAGCACCTGTGTTTCACCGCGCATGAAGTGACCACTTCCATGAACACATGGAAGAACGCCAACCTCGGAAACGATCGTACGCACTTCGTTGATTGCGCGACCGTCCACGCGCTTGCCGTCGTCGAGGATTAATCGGGTAATTTCAGAATCGATAAATGGATATAGTGCAGACTTCGCGATCGCGATATCGGCATCTTCCATCCCTTCTGCTTTACACGTCTCAACTAAGCGCTTCTTCATCGTATCTTTTGCAACCGCGCGCTCGGTCTTTGTTGCCTTCGGAGCGTCGAGGAACAGTTCCTGCATCAATGGCTTCATGATGGCATTTACACGAGCAGTGATCTCTGTTTTTCGTGCAACTGCGGCGCGCTGCTCGTCGTTCTTTGGGGTGAAGAGATCTATCTTTGTCTTTCCAACTTCGGAACGAATCTTTTCGATGAATGCGATAACTGGACCAAGAGACTCCTGGCCGAATTGAATTGCAGCAAGAACATCTGCTTCTGGCGTTTGCATTGCGTTTGCTTCCATCATGATGAGCTTCTCTGGTGTTCCGGCAACATCGATATCGAAGTTTGCGGTTTCGCGCTGTGCGTATGTTCCGTTGATGATGAGCTTGCCCTCAACATCGTTTACGCGAGCTGAAGCGATCGGACCGTTCCATGGAATGTCAGAAATGTGCAGCGCGAGCGAAGCGCCGATGAGCGCTGGAATGTCGGCGTCATTCTCGCCGTCGAATGCGAGGACAGAGAGAATCACCTGAACGTCGTTCTCAATGCGGGCATCAAACAAGGGGCGAATCGCACGGTCGATGAAGCGCGCAACAAGTACAGCTTCGTCGGTTGGGCGACCTTCGCGTTTGATGAAGCGCGATCCTTTAATGCGACCGGCGGCGTAGAGCTTCTCTTCAAAGTCCACCATGAGCGGGAAATACCCCATTCCTGGACGAGCTTCTTTGCTCATGACTGCCGTTGCGAGTACCACGGTGTTTCCGTATTGCACGGTACAGCTTCCGTTTGCAGCCTTTGCGTACTTCCCGACCTGAACCTTGAGTGTCTTTCCTCCAATTTCCATCTGAAATGTTGGCGTTTCCATAGTGATGATTGTGAGTACAGCACAAGACAAAAGGACTCGATCGCGCCGTGGCGATGAAGTGCTCGATGTCCGATGCTGAGACTCGATTATGAATGAGTGATGTTTGCGGTCGAGAGGTTTTTCTCGACCGCATCGACTACGCATTCATCGGAAGCTGTGGGACGTTTGGATTTTGACGTGGCTTGCGTGGACGACCGCGGCCTTGTGGTTTGTTCTGTGCGGGAGCTTCCGGTTTCTTATTGAAACGGATTGGAGCAATCGGGACTGCTGCGATTGGTGGGGCGGTGAGGATGTTTGTTTGTTTTGGATTCACGCGTTCAGCCAGTTCTTTTTTTGGTACTTCGATTGCTTTGTTTGCAACCTGCTCGGCGATGACATCATCGAAGGTGTCAGTGGACGACGATAGGTGATGCTGTGGTGGTCGGTGACCGTTTGCGCTGCCGATAAGGAACGCTTTCTTGTCTTGCGAAAGATTTGTGTAGATGTCGGCGACTTCGACGAGTTTGCTTGATGTGGATTCGCGGAAGGATACGACGTGGAAAATACGGCCGCGGCTTTTCACGTAATCAGCAAGCGCGCAGTAGTCACCGTCGCCAGAAACCATCACCACAACGTCTACCATGTCGAGCATACGAACGACGTCGATTGTGATACCAACGTCCCAGTCTCCCTTTTTGTGTCCGCTATCGTACTCAAGAAGTTCTTTGGTGTTGAGTTCGATGCCCATTGCCTGAAGGGCTTCGAAGAATGGCCGTTCTTCACCGGTTTTGGTCGAGATGGTGTACGCAATAGCGCGAATAAGTTTCTGATTGCCAACTGCGGCCTTCACAATGGCACCAAAGTTTACTTTCGCACCGTAAATGTTGCGCGCACTGTAGTACATGTTCTGAACGTCGATGAAAACGCCGACGCGGCGGGTGGATGTGTCGATAAGAGCCATAGTGATATGCGGCGGAAAAATGGGCCGCGGATAAATAGTGAAAATCCCACGCCTCAGCATCGTATCACGATGCGAGAACGTGGGATGTTGTGTTACTTCTTCAAACCGAGCGCTTCGATGAGTTCTGCGTACGCTGTAGCGTTTTCGCGCTCCAAGTACTTCAGCAAACGTCGGCGTTCTGCAACCTTCTTCACCAAACCGCGGCGGGAACTAAAGTCCTTGCGGTGGGTTTTGAGGTGCTTGGTAAGCTCCTTCACTTCGGCAGACAAAATGGCGATCTGCACCTGTGGGGAACCCGTGTCCGAATCGTGTGTTCGGAACTTTTTAATGAGCTTTTCCTTGGTGGCCTTGTCCAGCATAGTCTTGAAAAATTTAGCCGATTATCGGAGTAACGGGAGCTGAACCCCGAAACCACGAAAAACGGAGGATATTAACGGGGAGAAGCGTACCTGAAGTAAGGGGAAAAGGCAAGATTTTGATAAAAAGACACGCGCCCGGACTCTTCACAAAGGAAGTGTTCGAGCGCGGCAGCCTTTCGTGTTCATCCTGTCGCGACCGTGAGACGGCAGGGCGGTCGGAAATTCGACAAACGCCGAATAATCGTGTAACCGACGGAAAATCGTACAGAATTTCAGAATTCTTGTCCAGTGTTTCATAAAATGAGAAGCGCGTCCGGACCGTGAGGCCCAGGACGGCTTCGAACGGTTCGGACGCGCGCAGAGTGCGTCAAGGAGATGAGAAGTCACTCGCAATGCAAGAGATGGACGATTCCGTAGGCTGTGAGGACGCCTACGACGGTAGCGAGACCGAGCATGAGTCCGATGATGAGGGCCTCGATCGTTCTTTTCATGTTTCCTTCCTTGATTGCTCTGGTATTTAAGCTCATTTTTCATAATTTGTCCATCATTAACACCATTTAAAATAGTGGTCATCTAGCGGACCTAGAGAAGTCTCTTGACGTAATGTGTCGCAAAAATTTGGTATGATGGCGAAATATGGCAAAGGCGCTGAAGGATTTGATGAGGGAATTTTGTGAGTATCTCGAAATCGAGCGAGGAAGAAGTGATAAAACGACGAAGAATTATGCGTTTTATCTCCATCGGTTTGCGGAATGGGCGAAATGGCCGAATCCGGGGGAGATTGAGCTGGAAATGGTACGAAAGTATCGTTTGTATTTGAATCGAGAAATTGCGGGGCGCGACGAAGAGTCGTTGCAGAAGAACACGCAAAACTATCACCTCATCGCGTTGCGGGCATTTTTGAAATACTTAGCGAAGCGCGATATTAAGACGCTGTCTGCCGATAAGATCGAGCTCGCAAAACAAGGCTCGCGGCATGTGACATTCCTTGAACCAGAAGAGCTGACTCGATTTTTAACCGGACCCGATGGCGACGACTCATTGGTGGGGCTTCGCGACAAGGCAATTCTTGAACTCCTGTTTTCGACCGGACTTCGAGTCTCCGAGTGTGCCGGACTCCGAATCGACCAGGTGAATTTGAAGCGAGAGGAGTTCACGGTGAAGGGAAAAGGGAGCAAGCATCGTGTAGTTTTTCTCGCCGACGACGCGAAGCGCGCGCTGAAGGCGTATCTCGAACGTCGTCGCGACGTTTCCGATTATCTTTTCGTTCGTCACGACCGTGCTCGTCACAACGTCGAATCCCCCGCCCCGCTTACACCGCGCTCCGTTCAGCGCATCGTCGATCGTTACGCCCGTCTCGCCGGCATCACAAAGGCCGTTACTCCCCACACGCTTCGTCATACATTCGCGACCGATCTTCTTCGCAACGGCGCAGACATCCGATCGGTCCAATCACTCCTCGGGCACGAATCCATCACAACGACGCAGGTGTATACGCACATTACTGATAAAGAATTGAAGCGCGTGTATTCAAAGTTTCATGGGAAACAGAACGTGAATTGACCTTTATTTTGTTGAGGTTTACTCTCCAGAGGCTAGGGGTTTACGATGACGAATCTGGTTCTGTATCTGATTGTTGCAGCGTGTGTTCTGCTCTGCGCGGCCGTGGCTATGCTGGTTTGGGCTCTTTTGTGGCTCAATCGTGTCACGCCTGTGGCGCTTGATGTCTGTGGTTCCCTTGGGGATCGGTGTGGAAACCTCCCTCTGAGTGGGGACGAATCATCGATCAAGCTCGGGGAGCATTCGGATTCTCCTCGGGGGTGTTTTGGGAACGAGAGTCATCGCGTCCTGTACTGGCGAACCGACTGGAGGGCTTCCCGTACTGGCGGATCGCTCGTAGAGACGATTTCGGTTGCCGAAAGCGGGCGTGAGGGGAACTTCCGTGTGACTTTCCGGGATGGGCAGATGGTTCAGTGGAATGAGTCTGGGCTTCCCGGACGGCCGCCGTCGGACACGACGACGGGAGCGTTGTTGGGGATTCTTATTTGCGTTCGACGGGCCGCCGGGTTCCGCTAGATCCGGTCCCATGACGTGCTGAGCGCGGTCCCTGTGGCCGCGCTCGTGTTGTTTGAAATTGAATCTTATTCATATAGTAGAAAGCAAAAAACCTCCCGAAAGGGAGATTTTTTGATGGGGCGACTAGAGGGGATCGAACCCTCGTAGCCGGGACCACAACCCGGTGCTCTACCATTGAGCTATAGCCGCCATGTTTGAGAGCGTCCCCAGTTTGCCCATTTTCGGCTTATGTCATCGTAAACTTGCTCATCGTACCGAGAAGTACGTCTCGCAAGCTTTGCTCGACATGCACCGAAACTGATCTAAACTGGGAACGCTCTCACTGATAACGCATGCGAGAATACCAGCTTTTTTTCGCTGTTGCAAGACGGGAATGCCGTGTATTCGGCGTAGATTGGTGCTCCGAGGTGGAATCGAACCACCGACCTTGGGCTTAGAAGTCCCCTGCTCTATCCAACTGAGCTATCGGAGCGCAAGCCTACGCAGAACGCGGTGGGATCTTAGCATTCCTTTGCGCTTTTGGAAAGGAGAATTTGGCTAAGCCTTCATGGTTTTTTGGCGTCTGGTGGAATTTCCGATACACTTTGCGCAATATGATGACGGCTCAAAAGACCTTTCTAATCTTGGACGGAAACGCATTACTTCATCGTGCGTGGCATGCGGTTCCGCCGCTTACAACACAGGACGGCCGCGTGGTGAACGCGGTGTACGGCTTTGCGATGGTTATTGAGAAGATGCGTTCCGAGCTGAAGCCAGACTTCATGGCCGTGGCATGGGATTTGCCTGGCGGAACGTTCCGACATGAGGAATACGCGGAGTATAAAGCGACGCGAGAGAAGAAGGCGCAGGAGCTGTACGACCAGATTCCGATGATTCAGGAACTGTTGAAGCCGTACGGGATTCCTTCGCTTTCCGTTCCTGGATTTGAAGGTGATGACATCTTGGGAACGATTAGCGCGATGAACGAGGCTAATGGCGTGAAGACGCTGATCGTGACTGGGGATCTCGATGCCTTGCAACTTGTGACGCCGATGACGCACGTGGTCTTTTTTGTGAAAGGATTGTCGCAAACGAAGCTCTACGATAACGCCGCAGTGAAGGAGCGTTACGGATTGAATCCTTCGCAACTCATCGATTACAAAACATTGGTTGGTGATACGTCGGATAATCTTCCGGGCATTCGCGGAATCGGCGAAAAGGGCGCGGTTGAACTCATCAATACCTTTAAGACCGTTGATGGGATTTTTGATGCAATGAAGCGCGGAGATCTTCCGGAGAAGTTCGTGAAGAAATTCGAAGATCAGGAAACACATGCCGCACAGATGAGGCGAATGGTGACGGTGGTTCGCGACGTTCCACTCAAGGGATTTTCACGCGACGATGCAAAAATTCAGCATCCGAATCTTGAGGCGCTTCTTCCGATTCTGCGTGATTTCGAATTCAAGACACTGTTGAAGAAGTACGAGGGAAAAGATGAGAAAGCCGATCGTGAAGCCCCGATCGCGAAAAACGTCGCTCCATCAAGGGGCTCGTCAAAACGTCACGCTTCTCTTCCTGCCGGATCGCTGGCCGATCTCGAGCTTGATCGGATTGGTGTCGTTATTCAGCCAAAGGAAAAAGATCTTTTTTGTGGATCAATCGCCGCTATCGCGGTTACCGATGGTCGAAATGTTGTGTCGATGAATGATCCTGTCGCGGATGACCTCAAGAAGATCGTTGCAATCATCAGCAAGGCGAAGACGATCATCGCACATGACATTAAGGCCATTCTGCACATCATCGATGATCTCGGAATCAATCTTGCGGACGTGCTTCGTCGTCCATTTTTCGACACACAGGTTGCGGCATATCTTCTTGCGTCCGGTGATCGCGAATTTGGGTATCGAGAGATCGTTCAATCCACACTTGGTGCATCGATTTCGGTGGATGCGAGTGCTCAAGAAATGATTGGTGCACTGTTGCCGCTTGCGACTATCCTTGATCGGAGACTTGCTGATGAAGGAATGAAGAAACTCGCAGACGAGATTGAGATGCCGCTCATCTCTGTACTGTTCGCGATGGAAAAAGATGGATTCGCGGTCGATAGCAAGCATCTCGCAACGTTGTCGAAGAAGTTCGATGATCGACTGCAGGAACTCACGAAATCGATTCATATCGATGCTGGCCGTGAATTTAACATCAATTCCCCATCGCAACTCGCCGATGTCCTATTTATCGATCTCGCGATTCCAACAAAGGGGATCAAAAAGACGAAGAGTGGATTTTCGACTGCTGCGCCAGAACTTGAGAAGATCGTTGATGCTCATGCAATTGTGAACAAGATTTCGGAGTACCGAGAACTTGCAAAACTGAAGGGAACGTATGCAGACACATTGCCGAAGTTGGTCAAGGCTGACGGCAGAATTCATGCGCGATTCAATCAGTGCGTTGCGGCAACGGGGCGATTGTCGGGATCGGATCCAAATTTGCAGAATATTCCGATTCGATCTGACCTTGGACGCGAAATCCGAAAAGCATTCGTTGCGGCGCCGGGTTGTGTGTTGCTGAGCGCCGATTATTCGCAGATTGAACTTCGATTGGCGGCATCGATCGCAAAGGACCGATCGTTTATTGAAGCGTTTACCGACGGCGCAGATATTCATAAACGTACCGCGGCAGAAATGTGGAGCATTGACGAGAATGATGTGACGAAGGAGCAGCGATATGCGGCGAAGGCGATTAACTTCGGTATTCTGTATGGTATAGGTGCTCGAGCGTTGGCGAAGAGCGCGAACGTTCGTTTTGAAGAGGCGAAGGAATTCATTGATCGCTATTTCATGGCGCATCCAGGAATTCGATCCTATCTTGATGCAACAAAGCTTCAGGCGCATGCAGATGGTTTTGTGACTTCCTTTTTTGGACGTCGACGATACCTGCCTGATGTGAATTCCGGTATGCCGCAACTTGTTGCTGCCGCAGAACGCATGGCAATCAATATGCCAATTCAGGCAACGCAAGCCGACATTATTAAGATGGCGATGAACGCAGTTGCGGAATATCTCCGAGCGTCCAAGATTGACGCACGGATGATTGCGCAGGTTCACGATGAGCTTGTCTTCGAAGTTCAGAAGTCGGACGCCGAAGAGCTTGGAAAGAATATCCGATCAATCATGGCGTCGATCGCGGAATTCGATGTTCCGTTGGTTGTGGATGTCGATACTGCGAACTCTTGGGGTGACATGGAATAAGTATGATTTTGCTTGTTTACGGTGACGATGCATTTCGCGTGAAGGAGCGATCGCGAGAGTTTGTTGAGAAGTTTGCAGAGAAATTCGATCCGACGCGGATGAATATCGACGAGTTTGTGTTTGCGAAGAAGGACGATGTGAGTTTGGCGCGTGTCGCGGAGGCGATTGCGGCCTCTCCGTTTCTTTCCGCGAAGCGCATGGTTCGTGTTGATGGAATTTTTTCGACCGTTACGACCAAACCGGATGCGGAGCCTTGGGCTGCTATGCTTGAACGCGTTCCCGAGTCAACGATTTTGGTGTTGGTTGATGCATCGTCAAAAGAAAAGGTGGAGAAGACTGAGGTATGGAAACGCGTTTCGGTAATGAAAGATGTTCATAGCTATCCATTACCTGCGTTATCGGGATCGGAACTCCAGACGTGGATCGCGAATCGAGCAAAGACGCATGGCGCGGTCATGGTTCCAGCGGTGAGCTCGGCGCTCGTCGATCGTGTTGGGAATGATTCGTGGAGGCTAGAAACGGAAATTGGGAAGCTTTCGGCGTATGCTGGTGATGCGCCGATTTCGGAAGAGATGATCGCGAAACTTGTTTCGAGCGAGTATCGGGAAGATATCTTTGCGCTGATGGATGCAATGAGTGCGGATCGGGCATCGTTTGCGCTGAAGAAACTGCATGAGGAACGGGTTGCTGGAGCTGATGAATTCCCGTTGTTTGGGATGTTGATGCGGCAGATTCGATTGTTGCTCCAAGTTCGATCGCTGTGTGATGAGTCACCGACTGTTGGAAAACAGGATGTCGCAAACGCTTTGGGTTTGCACCCATTTGTTGCGCAAAAGGTGCTCGGAGAGGCCCGTCGTCGATCGTTTGATCGAATGAAACAGTGGCACGGTTTGGCGTCGGATCTAGATTTTGCGATGAAACGAGGCCTTGCGGCAGATGTGGCGGTAGATCGGTTGGTTGCGGCGATGCTTGACGATTCTAGTATACTTCGCTAATATTCGCTCATTCTTATTGGGAATTTCTTCACGATATCTATGCCAAATCTTCGAAATGCTAAGAAAGCGTTGAATCAGAGCCGCGTTCGCGCCGTTCGCAATGCAAACGTGAAGGGTCATATCGATACGATGCGTCGCTCGTTCCGTAAGCTTTTGGAAGCTGGAAAGATCGAAGATGCACAGAAATTGGTTCGTGAGCTCGACCAGGCAATGGACAAAGCGGTCACAAAGCATGTCTTCAAAGCGAACACCGCAGCTCGTGTAAAGTCCCGCACCATGCTCGCCTTGAACAAGGCTGCTGCAGCGCCAAAGAAAGAAGTTGTCGCAAAGAAATCAAAGTAAATTAAAATCGCCACGCAAATGCGTGGCGATTTTTTTATTCAAGAATCGGCCTTTCGATGCCAGGGGTTTCGATGATGTCTTCAGCTGGTCCGTCGGTAAGCTTCACAACGTCCTTGCTCATCTTCTTGAGTTCATTGCTTGAGTTGTTGAACTGATTCACCACGGTACTGACGGCATTGCCGAGTTTGCCGTGATATTCTGCGTAGGTCCTGAAATGCTTTCCAAGATCGGCCACTCGCTTAATGATATCTTGTGCCTTCTCTTCGATTTTCATTGCATGGAGGGCCTGGAGAACAGTTTGAAGATATGCGAGGAACGACGTTGGTGACACGATGATGACGTGATATTTGCTTGCGGCGCGTTGGATAAGATTCTCGTTGTCCTCTTGTGTTGAGCCGATTTTGTTTACGAGAAGATCGTAGTAAATGGCTTCATGTGGAATGAACATGAACGCGAAATCCATCGTTCCCTTTCCTGGTTGAATATATTTTGATGTTTCAAGAATGCGATTTTTTAGATCGTTCACAAATAACTTTTCAAGTCGTTCCCGTTCTGTAGCGTCATCGGTTTCGGAGATACGGTTGTAGTTTTCAAGTGAAAATTTCGAATCAATCGGGATAATTTTATCCTTAACAAAGACGACAGCATCCGGGATCAGATCTTTATCTGCCTCATCTTTGCCGAGGCGATACTGCATCGCGTAACTTCCTGGCTCCATTGCGTTTTTCAGGAGCGTTTCAAGATAATATTCTCCTAGAATTCCTCGATGTTTTGGATTTTTCAGAATGTCTTGGAGGTTTCTGAGCTGTGATGAGAAATCGAGAACCTGCTTATTCGTTGCATCAAGAGTTGTGAGTTTCTCGGTGACGGCCTGGATGATCTTCGATGTCTCCGCGAATTGCGCGCTAATATTTTTTTGAGCGAGGTCCTGTTGCGAGAGAAGTGTTTTTTGTGAATCGGCAAGACCTCGATACAGTTGATCGTTCACTCGGTCGAGCTTTATTTGAACTTCTTGGCGTTGTTCGGTTGTGGCACGCAATAATTCCTCGCGAATACGGGTAATTTCGATAAGAAGATTTTGCGACGCCACAGAATCGCCTGAGTTGCGTTTTTGAAACCAGAAAAGTGCTCCTATCACTGCGCCGAAACCGATAATGAGGATGATTGCGGTGGATGTTTCCATAGAATTTTATTGACGCGACGTTGCAGCGATACGTATACTTCTCTCGCGTTCATACAGTATATCATGAATCAATGATATATTTTACGACACATAGAGCCGCGACCTCGTAGCTCAACTGGATAGAGCAGGTCCGTCCTAAGGACAAGGTTGCAGGTTCAACTCCCGCCGAGGTCACCATTGGTCATTTAAACAACGAATTGCGTTGTCGCCACTCCGGTGCTCGCGCGCTGTACGTCTATGTGCAGCTTACTTCGCTCCTCGTGGCTCCTTGTACTTCGCCGTTTAAATGACCAATGATATTTAGGGAGTCTAATTGTTTCACGTGAAACAATCGGAAAACGTTTTAAAAAATTGAATCGAAATTGATGGAAAACTGGCTAAGTTCGTCATATACAAGGAAGATTTCGAGGACCGACGAGGCGTACTTTATGTGTACGGTGAGGGGGCCTGGAGAAATCTGACGCAGTAGATGACGAACTTGGGCCGGTTTTCCGGGCTTGTAGCTCAGTTGGTAGAGCGCTGCATTCGCATTGCAGAGGCCAGCGGTTCGAATCCGCTCAGGTCCACCACAAAACACTGTCATTTGGTCTATTTTCGGTTTGTTGCGTCGCACATTCGCCCAACGTACCGTGAAGTACGTTTCGCGAACTGTGTTCCTAGCACACCGAAACTGGCAGCAAATGACAGTGTTTTGTATTTTATCCGCTTTTACTAACGAAATTCATGGTTAAACAAGGCCCAATTGTTTCATGTGAAACAATTGGGCCTTCTACACATTACTTTACGGGAAAACGTCGCAAAAATCGTTCCGAATCAAGCGACTTCGGCGCTGGAATAGGTGAAGAATCATTTGCCTTTTTTGTTGAAGTTATGGATGTTTCACGTGAAACAATTTGCAGGTGTCGGCTTGGGTGTTGATAAGCGACAATATCCGCGCCAGTATTTGTCTACACCAGGCTACACGATAGATATAGTTTGTACTTATCACGTTTTATAAACAGGGTTATCCATCTTTTATCCACAGTTTACGAAAGTTAGCCATGTTTTTCGATGCTTGTTGACGCCTTTTTGTGTTCATCATCGTGTATCATTGTGTTATGGGTATGTGGTTGAAAAAGGTTAGTTTGCTAATATTAGCGCTTTTCTTTGCGCTTCATTTGAATTTTGCCTCTGCGGCGATGACGTCGACGAACTATCAAATTCAATGGGACGAGCTTTCATCTGGCGGCGGTGACGCATCTTCATCTTCCTATAATATTCGCGACAGCACGGCTGGTTCTGCAGCCGGAAGCAGAACAACCTCTTTAAGTTATGGGATCGATCAGGGTTTTCGGGCCGGTGTGTATGATCCGGTCGTCGACTTTGTTCCCTACGTGCAGGATCGGAGTACACAAGTTGCTGCGACAGCGTTCGCTTCAAATACAGTTACCGTGACGACAGCGGCGGGGTTCTCTGTAGGTGACTGGATCGTTATTATTCAAGACGAAGGAGCGTCTCAGGTTGCCGCAATGGGTCAGATTTCTGGAATTTCGGGCTCGGATATTACGATCCGTTCCTCATATTCTGGAAATACTCCCACCATTGATGGAACAAACGATCTTGTGTACCGGATGTCTCCTACAGCGTCGAATGCATTGGGAACACTTTCTTCATCTGTTGTTACAACACAAATCGTTGGTTGGGTTGCCTCCGCGGACGTTTCGCAGGGATTTGGAGTATATGCTTTCGTTGATGGCCTTTTGCAGTCGGAATCAGCCACACTTGCTGGTGTTGTTGATGGTAGCGTTACGGCGGGTAACAGTGAATACGGCGCTCGGTCTTCAGACGCATCGCTCGCAACGTCCACATTTGATACGGAAGACACGGCGTTCTCAACGGAACCGGTACTTGTTGGCAGTACATCGATCTCGTCATTCAACAGCAGCGGCTTTCTTACGTTGAAAGCAGCAATATCTGCAACGCAAAACGGTGGAAGCTACGCACAAACACTTACAACGATTTTTGTTGGAGATTACTAGGATTCTTTTCGTGTAATGTATTGAAACATTCGATTCGTATTTCGAGTACACTACCTGTATGGTTGGGAACATACACGGCTCTATTGTTCGATATGCGGCTGGCATTGCGCTCGCGCTGTTTGGCATTCCTTCGCTGTCTTTTGCTGCGTCGCTTCCTGCGACTCGTGATGTTGTTGTTGCTCCAGGATCAACGGTCGATGTTGAAATTCCGATAACAAATTCTGGACCTGCCGACATCGACTTTTCGTTACTGTTGTTGTCCGCATCGTTTCAGCCAGGAGTTGAACAGCCTCAGCTCGAACAACTTTCTCCTGCGTTTACTTCGTGGATTACACTTTCTTCTTCATCTATTTTCGTTCCATCTGGCGCATCGCTTCCCGTAATGCTTGCGGTACATCCGCCGGAAAACGCCTTGTCTCAAACGGTCACTCTCGCTGTTGTTGCTGCTGAAAAACTTGATGGCGATATTTCGCTGATTCATGGCTCTGCGGCGCTGGTATTCGTGAGCGTTGGCGATGTATCGCCACAGGGTTCTTGTGAATCGTTCGTTCAAAGTCCTTCCGGCGAAGGGCGTGTCTCTCTATCGAACAGTGGGCGCGGTATACTGTATGACAATGGTGAGATTATTCTTCGCGGAATGTTTGGTATCCGCTTAGGGAGCACATCGAGTAATCCGCTATTTCATCGGGTTCCGCCAGGACAAACTCGGACGTGGCAGGTTTCTTTGCCAACGATTCCGTGGTGGGCGATGGGTTCATTTTCGTACTCCTTGCGCGACGCGCAGCTTAGCGAACATCCCTGTGCCGATATTGATGCTGGCACGCGCTGGTTGCCGCTGTTTGGTATAGGAATCGCGGCGTTCGGTGTGGTGACGCTGTGTATTCGACGACGTATTTCATGAGGAGAACATTGCAAAAACTTCTGTACACTGTCCTTGCTGCGTCGGCGATTTTTTTTCCGTTTGCGACGTTTGCTACTACGGTAACCGACGTTACAGATCAGGTCTCTTCGTCACAGATTTCTGTTGGGTCAAATCATAAATTTATTCTTACGCTCGCCGATACGTTTTCTGAAGGCGAGACGATGCAATTTGTTTTTCCGACGGGGTTTATTCTATCGTCATTCACAGAAAACGATATTGATATCACCGATGACGGCGTTGATTTGCTTACTGATGCCGATTGCAGTGGATCTGATCATGCGTCGATTGGAATTTCGGGCCAGACTGTTACGTTGACTATTTGTGCCGGAGATGGCGGAGCTGTTGCAAGTGGAAGCGTTGTGACTGTTGAAATGGGAACGAATGCGT
Source organism: Patescibacteria group bacterium (assembly GCA_038064675.1). Classification (GTDB taxonomy): domain Bacteria; phylum Patescibacteriota; class Patescibacteriia; order UBA9934; family UBA9934; genus CAIKHN01. The sequence continues at coordinate 54,360 of JBBTSM010000005.1, forward strand.
CTTCTTCAGGATCCGGCATTCACCAGATTACGAATCCGTCGTCTGCTGGTTCCTGGTTTGTAAATCTTACTGGGACGAGCGGAAATTCAGGTTCAGTTATTCTCGCAACGTCAACGAATGGCGGTGCCGGCGTGAGCGCGACTGTTCCTTCGTCGGACACGCCACCCGAACCGCCAACAGACCCGGGGGGTGATCATTGTTCGTTAAGTCATGGTGATTCATGTACGTCATCTGAGAATTCGTGCGGCATGACAAACTCTGGATCGATTTTTTGCGATGGAAGTTGTTCTGCCTCGGCGCCGGGCGACGACGAATGCCCAGAAACGTGCAGTGCAAGCGAGGGCGATTTTTGTTCTTCCTCGGCAAATTCGTGTGGTATGACGAATAGCGGGACTATTGCATGCGATGGAAGCTGTTTGGTTTCAATACCAAGCGAAAGTGAATGTCCAGAAACGTGCAGCGCAAGCGAGGGTTCGAGCTGCACCTCGTCCGCAAACTCTTGTGGTATGACGAACAGTGGAACTATCGGATGTAGCGGAGACTGTTCAGCAAACGCCCCTGATAACGATCTTTGTCCAACAACATCGTGTAGTGCCAGCGAAGGAAGTGGCTGTACGAGCTCTTCGAATTCGTGCGGCATGACGAATACTGGATCGATTGGGTGCAGCGGAAGCTGCTCGGCGAGCGCACCATCGGATTCTCTTTGTTCAGCAGACGGATCCTGCGTTCTTGATGAAGGCGATTCATGTACGAGCTCTTCGAATTCGTGCGACATGACGAATACCGGAACCGTGGCGTGCAGTGGCGAATGCTCTGCAACGGGCCCCTCCGACGATTTGTGTAGTTCCATAACGGGATCCTGTGTCGAGGATGAGGGGAATGTGTGCACGACCCTTGCAAACTCGTGCGGCATGACGAATGCGGGAACTATTGCGTGTAGCGGTGAGTGTTCCGCTGAAACTCCTTTGGATACGTTGTGCGGTGCGGTACCGGTGTCTTCTGGATCGAACGGAAGTACCACGGCACCCTCGAATCCAGGTTCCTCGCCGGAATCGCCCACCACGTCGTCGGGATCTTTTATTGAAATAGTTGCAAACATCTCTACAACTCTTGAAGATATTCGTATCGTTCCTGAGGTTCAACGCGCAATCACTATCGCGATTCCTGTTGCGATTGTCGCTTCAATAATAACCGCGATTGGTCTTGCCACATCGTTTGGTCTTTTATCCTATCTCCAATTCCTTTTTACCTCTCCATTTTTGTTCTTTGCTCGCAGGAAACGGAAAGCGTACGGAGTTGTGTATAACGCGATGACGAAGGTTTGTGTCGAACTTGTGACAGTACGGTTATACGACGCCACGTCGAATCGTTTAATGCGTTCAATGGTTACTGACGCACGGGGAAGATACTTTTTTATTGCAAATCCTGGTCAATATCGAATAGGTGTTGCGGCTCAGCATTTTGCTTTTCCAAGCACATACTTACAGAATGTGAAAGATGATGGTGTGTATCTTGATGTGTACACCGGGCAAACGATTGAGGTAACGGAAAAAGATGCAACCATTGCGGCGAATATTCCACTTGATCCGCTGGAATTATCGGTATCATTTACACAGAAGATCCTTGTGCGTCGACGATTCTTGCGACAATTTCAGCTTGTTCTCTCTATTTCTGGCGTTCTCTTGTCGATTCCGGTGTGGTTCCTAAAACCATCGTTGATGACTGCACTTCTTGCAATAAGTCAGGGTATTGTATTCCTTCTTTTTTGGCGACTTGCACAACCACGTCGCCCACGCGGTTGGGGCATTGTTTTTGACTCATCAAATCATCGGCCTGTGGGCAACGCCGTCGTGCGTCTCTTTGAACCGAAGTATAATAAACTCGTCGAAACAACGCTGACGGATAGTCTCGGTCGGTACAGTTTCTTTGTTGGCCCGAACGAATATTTTGTTCAAGCAAATAAAGAGGGTTTCGACGAGCATATTGTTCGTCCAATCGACTATCGGCAGAAAACAGAACCCGATGCCATCGCGATCGATGTTCCGTTGACGCCAACAACACCAGTATGAGGAGGGAGGGTCGTTCGGTGAATTCCATCCGTTCACTCGCAAAGCGCTTCTTTGCGAGCTTTGTGTTTGCGTGCGTGTTGGTTGGAACCGGATATGCTGGACTAGTTCGCGTGCAGGCCGCGGCGACGCCACCGAGGATTGTCATGTACCAGGGGCGGCTATTGAATAGCAACGGCGTTCCGGTTTCTGATGCAACAGCAAGTATTTCATTTGCACTTTACGATGCGGCGAGCGCCGGAACATGTTTATGGTCGAATAATTCTCCTACATGCGCATCGGTTGTTGCGCGAACGGTTACGCTTACGTCCGGTCTTTTTTCAGAGGCGCTTGGCGATACTGCCGCGGCTACTCCGTATTCTGCAATTGCTTCGACAGTTTTTTCAAATAATGCCTCCGTATATCTTGAAGTCATCGTGAATGGCGAGACACTTGTGCCACGAAAGGCAATGCTTTCTGCGCCATATGCGATGAATTCAGATTCAGTTGACGGATACGATACCTCGCTTGTTGGTGCAACATCTTCCGTGGTTCCAATCACGGACACTAACGGAAATCTTGTCATTACTGGTTCGCCGCAAGGAACCGGTGTGAGCCAGGCGTCGTTATATATCAATCCCGCTACTGGTGTTGTCGCGGCAAACGAAATCCTTCTTGGTGTTGCAGTAAGCGACGCCTCTCGATTCTCTATAGACGCTGAAGGTGACAGTGTACTTTTGGGTAATCTTGCCGTGAATGGTGGAGGAATCTCTTCGTCATCGGCACTCGCAATCACTTCCAGTGGTGGCGACATTAGCTTCGGTCCAAATGGAACCGGCTTGGTCTATGTTACTGCCGGGGACGACTTTGCCGTTGGGGGCACGTCTCTTGTGTCCCCTTTTTCCATCGATGAAAGTGCAAATACACTCCGTATCGGTGATGGCACAAGTGACGCGAACGATCCAACTATTACATTTTACGCTTCAGATGCGACTGACAGTGGTTCGTTGAGCTATAGCGATAGTGATACATTTTCCTTTACTGGTGGAAACTTCTCGCATGTTGGTCTTGGAACCATGCCAACAGCTCCGTTGAGTGCTCGCGCAGACCACGATATTTTTTCAACATTTAGCGGAACTTCGCCTGACGGATACGTGCTGAATCAGCTGTACACCCTGCGTGCCAGAACGACGTACACAGGAATGAATGGATCGTCTTCGAGCAATCTTGTGGGGGGATCGTCGTCCTTTTTAACCATTGACGGCGAGACAACGACGCTTGCGGATGGAATTGGGTTTTTCTCTCAAGTAACAAACACCGCGTCTACCGCGTCCCTTCTTGATCTTGGCGGCTTTCTTGCGGGTATTGATTCTAGTGTTTTGCAATCCGGAGGACAGACAATCGCGACCGGTTACGGAATTTACGGTCATATTGGGAGTTCTGGGGGTACATTTACTAATGGCATTGCGGTGTATGGGGTGGTTACTTCTGGAGCAGGAAGTTTTACAACGGGTTACGGAGGTAAATTTGTGGATACAACGGAGGGAACGACTCGGTATGGTGTTTACGGTGACGCTTCCGGTGGAACAAACAATTATTCCGGATATTTTACGGGTGCGGCGCTGCAGGTTGATGATGACTCCACACCAGATGCTGCTGGATTCGCAACGGCGGCCGGCGACATTTACGCCGTGGGAACCATTGAAGCAGATGGGAGTGCATACTTCGGTGACTCAACCGGAACCGACACGTTTACTTTTACATCCGCACAAACAACGGGAACATCGATGACCGTTACATCTCCTGCTTTAACAACTGGAGTCGGAATGAAAATTGTAAGAGCCTCTGGCGGCGCTGATTACGATGGAAGTCTTTTACAGGTATTGCAACAAAACACTTCTGCAACGAGCGATGCTGTGGCGGTGAGTATTGTGAATTCGGCCGCAGGAAGTTCAACAGCAATGTGGATTTCCCAGGATTCAACTGGAGCTCATGTGCCAAATCAGATCGTACACGCAATCATCGGCATTGACACAAATGAAACTGGAAGTAGTGACGACGCAATTGTGTTCCGTTCGGATGCAGACGGCACGCCGGATACAGAATTCCGTGTTACGACCGCTGGTGATGCATTCGTCGACGGTGCATTTACTGGCGCGGGTGCTGACTTTGCGGAATTTTTCCCCACGGCGGATACTGCGCTTGGGGACCAGGATATTGTGTGTTTGGACGGTGCTCTTGCAAAGAACGTAAAGCGTTGCGACGCCGGTGAGACAAATATTGTTGGCGTCGTCTCGACGAATCCAGCATTTATTGGAAACAATATTGGCGATGGTACAGAGGATTATCGAGGAAACTCTCGTTATCGATTGGTTGGTTTAATCGGACAGATCGATACAAAGGTAAGTACAGCAAACGGTCCAATTGCGGTTGGAGATCCTATTTCAACATCGTCATCACTTGCGGGATATGGATCGAAAGCGCATGGTCCGGTGCGTATTGTGGGTTTCGCTCTGCAGTCGCTTTCAAGTGGTACGGGCGTGATTCGCGTGTTGGTAAGTCCGCAATGGTATGGTGGAGACGTGTTGACGGCGACGGGATCCGCAACGCAGGTTGCGGGAAGTCTGGCGATTGCTGCGACGACTGCCGCAACGGCAACAACGACCGTGGTCGATTCCGGAACGCTTTCTCTTCGAGGCTCTGCATGGGCTGGAGGGTCGGCACAAATCATTGGGATGTCGTTGAAGACCGCGGTAAGCGCAGTGAATGATTATCGACTGTCTGTTGCGAATAGTATTGGTACAGAGGTTGCGTCAGTGAACCAGTCTGGAGACCTTGCTATTGCCGGTCGTCTCTATCCGTCTGATCGTGGCGCATCGCAGAAGAGTAAGTATATTTATTACGACGGATCGTCGGGATCTGGCGGAGACTTCATGCGTACAAATTCTGCGGGTTGGGCAACGGGTTCGTACGATTTTGCGGAAATGTTCCCATCGCCTGATGTGCTAATGCCAGGAGAAATTGTGGTCTTTGGTGATGCGAGCCAGCAAGTAAAACGTTCAACGGGCAAGGCCTATAGTCAAACCATTGCCGGAATCGTTTCAACGCGCCCAGGATTTTTGGCTGGTGAAAATCGCTCGGGCAACTATCCGATCGCTCTTGCTGGTCGTGTTCCAACATTGGTTTCTACCGAGAATGGCGCGATCAATATCGGCGATCCTCTTACGACGTCGACGCATCCTGGCTATGCCATGAAAGCAACAGAGGCCGGGCCCATTCTTGGATATGCCGCTGAATCGTTTTCTGGATCCATGGGCAGCGTTGTTGTGTATGTGAATGTTTCGTATTACAGCGGCGCGCCTGTAACCGAAGGCCCAGCAGCGGATAATTTTATTTCTCAGCTCACGCAGGATATCGAGAACTTTGATACCGCGGGAACGCTCAACTTTAACGGCGGACAGCTCCTCGCGATTGGATCGATGACGAGTGCGAATGGAACATGGCGCTTGGAAAGCGATGGCGATCTTGTAACGTCTGGTCGGTTGGTTGAGCTTGTCCGTTCTGCGCAAGGAACCGATGTTGAAACATACGCCGCAACGTCGCGACAAATGACGGTGCAACTTTCCGGAACGGTGACGTTGGTGAACGGTCATGCCGATGTCCATTTTGTGGATGTTGACCCTTCATTTGTTGACGTTGTTGATACGAACCCGACCTATCGAGCATTGGTCACTCCATACGGAGCAACCGGCGCACTCTATGTGACGAATCGAACAGTTCATGGATTCTCTATTACGGAATCTGGCGCGGCATCGAATGGAGTTTCTGTGGACTGGTTGGTGATTGCAACACGCCGTGATTACGCTCCAACGGCTATTCCAACCATTCCTATTGTTTCATCGACTCCAACATCGGCCATCGATCTCAGTCCAGACTCCGATGCTGCGGTGTCTTCCGACGCGCTGGCACCATTGAGCGAATCCGGATCGGAAACGAGCGATATTGTTTCGGTGGTTGATTCGATTGTTCCAGATACGACATCGGATGGAATTGTGGATGCAGCAATCGCTCCAGACGCGGGATCTGATACTGTTGTTTCTGATGCGCCAGCCGTAGAAGCATCGACTCCTGCGGAAGCACCGAGTATCCCGGATGTGCTCGCTTCTGAGCCTTCGGCTCCAGCACCAAGCGCAGATTCCTCAGGCGGTGAGGTGTCCCCATAACATTCCTTCGTATGGTTTTTGATGCAGAGCGAATGCTCCGAGCACTTGTTCGGAAGTCTTTCGAGGCACTCGTACTCGTCACGCCGATCCTTGCGCTTCCATGGACGGTGGATCCGCTCGATGTGAATAAGCAAACATTCTTTTTCATTATTGTTGCGGTCATGTGCGTTGCGTGGCTTGGTGAGGCGCTGTATTCACGACGCATCGTGTTGCGTGCCGACATTCTTTGGCTCCCTTTTCTCGTGTGCATCCTTTGCATTGCAGTATCTGCCGGGATATCGCACGAGGCCTACACAAGTCTTTTTGGGCAGGCAAATCAGGAATATACCAGCGCCGTTACCTTCGCATTGATGCTTGGAATGGCCGGTGTTGGCGCGCATGTTCTCGATAATCGAGGACAGCATCGCGTGCTCTTGTTCTCGTTGATTGGCTCGTCAATTGTGGGCCTCTGTGCGATGGCCGCATTTTTCGGTGTAACGTTTGGTCGACTTCCAACGAACGTTGTTGGCACGCCAAATGCACTTATTGTGTACCTGCTCGCAATGACGATTCTTGGGTGCGGCGCGTTGATTGTCTCTGATGCATCGCACAAGCGATCAGAGCGTATGGTACTGAACATCGCAACGGTTGTGACAACCATTACTACAGTTGTATCGCTTCTTGCTATTGATTACAGCGTACTTTGGGGACTTGCATTGTTTGGAAGCGTTTCGCTTTTCGCGCTAGCCGCAGTGCGTTCGGAACTTCTTATCAGACCGGGTCGATATATTTTACCGATGTTGCTTTGTGTATCGTCACTGTTTTTCTTGGTTCTTCCGAGTGTGATCGCAAGTCCATTTCCAACAGAAGTGTCTTTGAGTACGAAAAGCACGTGGGACGTGACGACTGCAGCGTGGAGCAACGGAGCGTGGGCTTTTGGAACTGGCCCGGGAACATTTGCGATGACCTTTGCACGATATCATTCAGCGGATTTGAATTCTTCAGGATTTTGGGATACACGGTTCGATCGTGGATCATCTGCGGTGCTGACGATGTTTTCTACACTGGGAATCCTCGGTACGCTCGCACTTATCGCGTCACTCTTTTTTCTTGGGTTCCGCATGCTTCGAGCGTACGCAAAGAATGTTCCATCGGAAATGCTTCCTATTGCTGCAGCATGGATGGTGTTGGTTGCTGCGCTATTCGTGTATCCTCAAAATTTCACTCTCATGACGATGCTGTGGGTGCTTACGGCACTTGTGCTCCGTTCTGCGCTTTCTTCCGGGAAGACTTTGGCATTTGAACGTTCGCCACGTGCAGGTTTTGGTGCGGCATTTGCTTTTGTTCTGTGTGCGGTGTTCGTTTTGACAGTGGCATTCTCTACCATTTCTCGATATCGAGCCGAAGTTGCGTTTGCACAGGCCGTCACGATTGATCATCAGGGCGGTGATATCGACGATGTTATCGCGAGGCTTGATACTGCAGCAACCGCGAATCGCTGGAGCGATCTGTATTACCGAAACCTTGGAAGCGCGTTGCTGCATAAGGTTATTACCGTTGCCCAGGGTGCTCATGCAGATCCGGAACTCGTAAAGTCATTCATTGGTGCGGCGGTGAATGCTGGCGTGCGTGCAACCGACCTTGGCCCAACGAATGTCACGAACTGGGAGCTACGCGGGGACATCTATCGTGAAGTTTCGCCATTGATCACCGATGCGGCCCAGTTCGCTATCGCGTCGTACGATCAAGCTATTGCACTCGCGCCGAATAATCCGCGATATCGGGTAGATTCTTCTCGTGGATATTTGGCGCTTGCCGATTTACTCGCGCCAATGGTGAAGGGTGACGACGTTGATGTGGCAAAACAGGCAAAGACTGCGCAAGATATTGCATTGCAGAGCGCGAATGATTCTTTGATGAAAGCGATTGAGCTCAAGTCAGATTACGCTGAGGCTCGCTATTACCTTGCGTTCGTTCAGGAACGACAAGGGAAGCTTGCAGAGGCAGTCGCGAGTATGGAGATTGTTCGCGGCTCTGCGCCAAGCGATGTCGGGGTCGGCCTACAGCTTGCATTGCTCTACTTACGCCAGGGAAAGAATGACGTTGCAAAACAGGAACTTGAGCGCATCATCGCCATTTCGCCAAACTTCGCCAACGCACATTGGTACCTTGCATCGGTTCTCGAACAAGAAAAAAATATCGACGGCGCAATTATCGAACTGGAAACGATCGCGAAGCTTGATCCAGCGAATGAAACCGTTCAGAAAAAGATTGATGAGTTGAAAGCAGGAAAGAAAGCGGCAACACCAATTCCAGATCCATTGCCCACGGAAGAATCTTCAACACTTCCGGACGCGCCAGTAACACCATAAAGAGTGTATTGCTTGAAATATTAGCGAAAATATGCTACCTTCAAGGAGCGAGGTGCTCCTTGTTTCTGTTCATCATTTCTTCCTGTACGTCGGTTTCCGACGCGTCCTTCGGCCACATCACTGACACTGTGGTCGACTCCGCCATTGACAGTTACGCCCAGGATTCCGGAATCCCCGCGGATTCGGAAACCGGGTCCGAAGCGGCTGAAACCGGAGAGACCGGTAGCGGCGATCTGATCGAGCTCGGCCCCGATGTGTTCGCGGGCCGGAACGTCGTCGTCATCAGCGTCGATACCCTCGGTGCCAACTGGGTGGGAACGGGCTACACGCTCAACCTGGATGGAATCCTCGAGGAATCCGTCCAGCTCCAGAACCACAACTGCAGCACCGCCTGGACTCCGCCCTGCATGGCATCGCTCGTCGCCGGAAGTCAGGCGACGGACCTCGGAACCGACATCCTGGGATTCGGGAGTGGCGTCGGGTTCAATGTCGTTCCGGATTCCCGAACGCTCTTCCCCGAAATTCTGCAGGAAAGCGGGTACAGCACGTACCTGCTGACCGAGAACTCGCTGTTCGGCGGGGGAACGAACACGGGCCAGGGATTCCAGACGTACGTCAATTCCGACGTCACCTCTGGGAAGGGAGCGCTCACCGCGGACGTCACGGCGTTCGCCGCCCAGGTGGTCACACTCAATGCTACAGGTACCCCGTTCCTGGCGTGGTTCCATCCGATTGCGCCACATACGCCGTATATCGATGCCGACCAGGACGCCGCGCTCTACGCGGCGTGCACGGACGGCAAGGATGAACTCCCGGACGACGTGTCGCTCTACGACGACAAGATGAGTGAGGTGGTGGCGGACGCGTGGGATTCCTACGACGACGACACCAAGAGCAACATCGTAGACCAGGTCACCTGCGCCTACGGCGCCCAGGTGGCGTGGACGGACGAAGTGGTGTTCAAGAATCTCTGGGAAGAGCTCCTCTCTTCCGGAGCCTTCGACAACACCGTGGTCGTGCTCGTCTCCGACCACGGCGAGGAGTTGAACGACCACGAGGGCGAGTGGGGACACAATCGGCACGCGTACGGCGTGCTCAACCACGTGCTCGGTGCCTTCTGGGCGCCGGACATCGCCCCGCAGACTGTCACGATCCCCACGAACATGGGAGACGTGGCGCCGACGCTCCTTGGGGCGCTCGGCCTGGAAGTGTCGCCGGACATGACCGGGAGCGCGGTCTGGGAAATTCCCAGCGATCGGATCCAGGACTTCTACGCGTGTGACATGAGTGGCAAGACCCACTACGCCGCACTCAACATGGAAGGAGTGAAACAACATCGGACGCCTCAGGGGAACGTAGAGACGTACGACATCTTCACGGATCCTGAGGAGACTGGCACCGCGAGCACCGTCACGGACGCTGATCTCCAGTCCGCGATCGACACCCTGCGCATCACGGCGCAGGACGAAGAATGGTGCGGCGGAAATTAGCCGCACACAACAACGACGCAATCGCGCCCCGCAACGGGCGCGATTGTTCTCTTTTCTTTAAAACCAATCGCGACCCGAATCTCCGAGGAGATCCGGGTCGCTTTCGTCGTGGCGTTGTCACCGTCAGGTCACCGGAACTAGAACGTTCCGCCGATCCTCACCCCGTTGCCGGTTGGGACCACCGTGGCCGTGTGGCCGTGGCCGTTGTCGATCAGGGTGATCGTCCCCAGCGTGATGCCCGCGAGTCCGAGGACTCCGGTCGCCACCGAGCCGATGAGACCGTTGCGGTAGCCACCCACTGCGTCATCGAGCTGCGCCTGCGTCTCCCCACCGTTGGTGTTGTAGCCAACGAGGAGATCGTAGTTGTGACCCGACGTCGCGCCGAGCGCGATGGACGCCACGCTGAACGCTGCGCCGCCGCCGACCTCGATCCACCCGATCGGCGCCTTGCCCTTGGGCTTGGTGAGCGCCGTGGTGGGGAGGGTGGCGACGATGACGGGCTTCTTGATGCCGCCGCCGGGGAACATCTGGCGGCCGGTGTTGTCGGTCCACTGGTCGTTCGGGTCCACGCCCGTTGAGAACGCGATCTCCAGGAGCGGAGCATTCGTGCGGAGCCCGAGTACCAGGTCTCCCATGCTCATCGTTCCGCCCTTGCTGGCCGCGACGGTCTTGGCGAAGGCTGTGAGGAGTCCACCTGCGCTGTACTTGCCCTCCGGGCCCGCGCTGATCGCGAACCCATCCGACATTTCCGCATCGCGCCAATCGTTGGCCGTGAAGCCGAACGTCGGGCCCAGGTCGCTGGTGGACTTGGACACGTCGTGCGACGCGTCCAGCACACCGATCGCCACGTCGCTGAGGGTCTTCATGCGGGTCGTGATGTCCGACCATGGGATGCCACCGCCCGGGCACATCGCAACCTCGTCGTTCATGTCGCCGCCTTTGGCGAGGCCGGCGTACAGGAAGCCGAGCTTCGCGTAGCGCCCGTCCTCGCCGAGTTCGGCGTGGAGGACATCCATGGTGGCGTCGAATTCCGTAGGCGTGGGGTTGAACAGTCGAACGACGCGGGTGTCGTTGCGTGTGCTGAGCGCGTCCGCGGCGGCGTGGGCATCGATCGCGAAGTCCTGCACAGCCGTGGTGTACTTGAGCTGGTTCTGAGTGTCCGTAGGCCAGCACTCCATCACCACGGCGAGTACCGTGTTCTCCGCCTTGCCCCCGAATGGGGCAATCTCGACGAGGTGTTCCTCGGCAAGAGCTGGGGTTGGTGCGGCGGGAGCGGGGGTGGCTGCGAAGGCCGGGAGAGTGGAGAGGAGAAGGAGCAGGCTGGTCATGGCTTTAAGCCTCCGGAAAGGAGCGAGTTGTCGTTGAACCCCCGAAAGGGAGGGCTAATCGTAGCCGAAAATTGCGAAAAGGTCAATTTGAGAGTAGGCTACGGGTAATTTTTCTTTCTATGCTAAACGTTGGAATTGTTGGGCTGCCAAATGTCGGAAAATCGACTCTTTTCACCGCGCTCACCAAGAAGCAAGTGGACTGCGCAAATTTCCCATTTTGTACGATTGAACCAAATGTTGGAACGGTTTCGGTTCCTGACGAGCGCATCGCAAAGCTTGCGGCAATTTCGGGCACCACAAAATTGATTCCAACTGCTATCGAATTCGTCGATATCGCTGGTCTCGTTAAGGGAGCACATAAGGGCGAGGGGCTTGGTAATAAATTTCTTGCGAACATTCGCGAAACTGACATGATTGTTCACGTGGTTCGGGCGTTTCCGGATCCAAATGTGGTTCACGTGGATGGATCGATCGATCCGAAGCGCGATGTTGAAGTTATCGAGCTTGAACTTGCGATGGCGGATCTTTCAACGGTCGAGAAAATGCTGAGCACCGTAACGGGGAAGATGAAGGCGGGGAAGAATGCCGATCTCGTCGCACAGGCGTCGGCGCTTGAGAAACTTCAGATCGCATTGTTGAAAGGCGAACTCGCACGGGGCGTCGAGTTTACCGATGACGAAGCGATGTTCATGAAGACGATGTCGTTGCTTACTGCGAAACCAATTTTGTACGTCGTCAACGTGGACGAAGCTGATGCAACACGTGCAGATTGGGTGTCGCCACTTGGGCCAACGCGTATGGCGATTCCAATTTCGGTGAAGATTGAAGCAGAGATCGCCGGCCTTTCTGCTGAAGATGCCAAAATGTTTTTGGCAGATATCGGATTAAAAGAATCCGGACTCGATCGCGTGATTCGCGAGTGCTACAAATTGTTGAATCTCATCACGTACTTTACAACTGGAGTACAAGAAACGCGTGCATGGACAATTTTGGTTGGCACAAAGGCACCGCAAGCCGCTGCGGTCATTCACACCGACTTCGAAAAGAACTTTATTCGCGCTGAAGTCATTTCCTATATGGATTTCATCGCCTGCAATGGTGAGGCTGGTGCTCGCGATACTGGTAAACTACGGATTGAGGGAAAGGAATATACTATGCAGGACGGTGATGTTTGTCACTTTAGAGTGAATGTCTAAATTGAATCGACTATGGCCAATTCTGTTGTCATGCGATCGGAGCGCAAGGCGTTTGATCGACTCAAATCAGGAAAGACGGTTTGGGAAGTCCGCTTGAACGATGATAAGCGCAAATGCATCGGAGTCGGTGACGAAATTGTTTTCATGCGCCGACCCGAGCTTGAAGATCGATTACCAATGATCGTTGAGGAGAAAGTTCCATTTACGAACGTGCAACGACTTCTTGATAAGATCGATCTTGCCGATATCGGTGACTACGGCAACGAGCTTGAGTTTATACAACAGTTGATGACGCACTACACGCCGGGGGAGATGAATGAGAAAGGATTGGTCGCATTCAAAATGCGCCTCGCGTAAGGTGTGACACAACATTTGCATCAAAAACGAGCCGATTAGGCTCGTCTTTGATGATTGATTAGTTTTTAGTGAACCGCCACATGCGACGGCCGACGAGCTGGCCATCGTGGCGGTAGATGACGGGTTCGTACGGAAGCGGGGAATGCGTGTAGCCGAGGGGTTCAAGAATGGTGCGGGCATCGAACGCGATGTCTTTGCCCTCGAACGTGTGCACTGGGGCGGCGATGAGGAGCATTGCTCCCGATCGGAGACTCGGCGCGATCGCAGTGAACGCTTCGCGGTAGAGGTTTGCAACGTAAGAAATGGCGTCGTCTACTTCGCGATGCGTCTCTGTGCCTTTTCGTGGACGACCGAGATAGGTTTCGGTGACGATGGCGTCGATTGATCCTGGTTTGAGATTTAGGCTGACGGTTTGTGCGGAGTTTGGATACAGCTTGTATGGCGGCATTGGCATTCCTTGGTTGCGCATCCACTCCAAGTTTTCCTTGGTGTCAGCTGTCGCCTCCGCATTGATGTCGCTTCCAACAAGGGACTGCGCACCGAGGAGCGCGGCTTCCATGAGAATGGTTCCAGATCCGCAGAATGGATCCATGACTGTCGATGAGGAAACGTCGGCGCCGGAGAGATTTACCATCATGCGGGCGAGTTTTGGCGGAAGCATGCCTTGTTTTGCATTGCGACGAGGGCGGCCGAAGTCGCGACCAGCCCAAGCATCCACGTCCTGTACGCCAACCGTCTTGCCGATGAGAATTTCTGTTGTGCTCACAAAGAAACAATATTCTGCACCGCGTTCGAGGAGATGGTTCTTTGTGATGACCACCGATGAAAGTGTTGGGGAAGAAGAGATGACGTAGCGCGCTGGATGATCGGCTTTCTGAAGCTCGGACTTGATTTCCATGCCAAGCTTGGATGCATTACGTCGTGCGTTCTCGGTCCCGCTGTTGTTGCCGAGATTGTACACGCTGGTTCCAAAATGAATTTTGCCTTCAGCAGATTCGGAAAGGAGATCATTCACAAGGAACTCGGCAAGATCGGCATGGTTCCAGGTTGGGACGGATCCAATGATGACGCCGATCTTTTGAATGCCGCCAAGCTTGGCGTTGAGCGTTTCAAGGTTCTCGCTCATGTCGTCGAAGATCGCAACGTCGCCAACGGTTTGTGTTGGTTTCTGGCCCGTGATGACGGCGAGCTCGGCAAGCGAAAGAGTCGGGTGGCTTCCAAGGATGGCAAAGGTTTGCATATTGCGCGAAGTGTAGAGAAAATTAAGGAAAGTTGAAAGTATTTGAAGAGAAGAATTGTTTTATTTTAGACCAATTTCTGCGCGCATCGAGCAAATTTCGCGAAGCGTACTTCTTGGTACGTTGAGCGAATTTGCGACGAGGCAAGCTGAAAGTGGGCAAAATAAAACGGTTCTTGGAAAACGCGAGGGCGGCCCGGAACTTTCGCTCCGGGCCGCCGCGTGTGGTCACTGCGTCGGAATCTGCGTCTCCTTTTCGGCACTCCAGTGGGGGCTGTTGTCGCCCTCGATCCGAACATCGAACTTGTACGAGACCGTAGCCCCGAACCCGACGTTGATCGGGAGCGTTGCTCTGGCGGTCGTTCCGTCGAACTTCGCGCGATCCTGTTTGGAGGGATCATGCGCGTCGTACAGGACGGTGTTCTGGTACGCGCCGGTCTTGCCCTTGTAGTAGAACTTGACCGTCTTCACCGTCGCCCCGTCCGGAATCGCGACCTTCGCCACGATCTCGATGCGATCTTTGACCTTTGCCGTTGCCGGGTGGGTCGTGATCGTCGCCGTTGTCGTCGTCACCTTGGCCGCTTCCGGCTTCGGTTCCTCGGGCGGAGGCTTTGCCCGGGGCTTCACCTCGGGCTTCGGTTTCACCTCGGGCTTGGCTTCGGCCTTCACTACCGGCGCGACTTCGACCTTGGGGGTCGGGGTCACGATCGGCGGCTCGGGCGTCGGTTCAGCTTGAGGTGTCATTTCTACCGGCGGTTTGGGCGTAGGATCTTCCTCTGCCTGCGAATCCGGCTCCGGCAGTTCGACGATCGGCGTTTCCACCGTCGCCACCGCCTTCAACGGTTTCGGCACGTCGGGTTGCCCCGTCGGCCGAAGCAACATCGCTGCCACACCCATCACCACGGCCAGGCCGACGACGCCGGCCACGATCCCGATCCATCCCCGCCGCGAGGGCGGTTCCGGTTCGGGGTCGTCTTCAGCCGGCGGCACGGGAACGCTACGGTCGATGTCCGTGCCGTAGCGACGCACGGGCTCGGATTGCTCCGGCTCCGGGGGGATTGCGGTCCCGCCCAGCGGCACCACGTTCACCTTCGCTGCGGACGGTTCGGGAACTTCCCGCGGCGTCCACGGCGGATCGTCTTTCGACATTTCCGCCATAATCGCTTCCAGGGCCACGAGCATGACACTCGCGGACGAGAACCGCCGCTCCACCACCTTGCCTTCCACGAGCTCGTTCATCGTTGCGAGCTCGATGACAGAGCGGATACGCGGGTTGCTAGCATTGACGAGCCACGCTTGTCGACGGACTTCGTCCATCCAGCGATTCACTTCGCCATCGGCAGCGAGCGATTCTCCGTACAGGAGCTCGTAGATCATCACGCCGAGAGAGAAGAGATCCGACCGCGGCGTGGCGAGCCGCACATCGAACCACTGTTCCGGAGCGGTGAACGCCGGAGTTCCGAACTGGGCTTGCGCCCGAGTTCGGCGGTCGCCGCCGTGGTTGGACACTGCCGCAACTCCGAAATCGCCGATCACCGCCGTGGGAGGGTCCGTCTCCGGGTTTATGAGCACGTTCTCCGGCTTGAGGTCCCGGTGAATGATGCCCTTAGCGTGAGCGGCGGCGAGCCCGTTCAGGATGTCGCTTGCCACGCGGAGCGCCTCGTATTCGGAGGGCACATGGGTGGAGATTCGATCCCAGAGGGTCTCACTGCCTTCAATGTACTCGTACACGATGGCGAGCATCTCGCGGTCTCCCTCCCTCCAGCGAAGAAAGGTGCGGGCCGCGATGATGTAGGGGCTCTTACCGAGCTTCATTGCAGCGGTCTTTTCGTCTTCGAAGCGACCGATCGTGACTTCGGCAGTGATCCGCCGTTTCTTGATCTTGATTGCGACGAAACTTCCGTCGGCGGTGTCGGTCGCCTTCCAGACCTCCGCATAGGTGCCTTCGCCGATCATGCGCTCGAGACGATACTTGCCGTTCTCGAGCATATGGCCGGGTTGGTACATTGGGATGTAGGGTGCGTCGGCCATGGGGCCCTCCATATCCGGTATCGCCGGACGCGAATGGGAAATGTGGGGAAACGGTTTTGGGAAGGTGCGTCGCCGCGCATCAGTCGCTTTCAAGGTGAAAGCAACGAACGCAGCGGACGGCTGAGATTAGCACTTTTTTACCTTGACGTAAAGGGTTTCGTCCGCTACAGTCTTCGCACTTATTCTTGTCCATGGCCCACAGGGCCGCCCGTTTTCACGGGCCGAGCAAATCCTATGATCTACGAGATCATGTCCATTATCCCGCCGAAGTTCTCAGATTCTGAGATTGAAGGCGTGGTGGCGAGCATCGAAAAGATGTTCACCGCAGCAGGCGCAGAAGTGAAGAAGACGACAAACTTGGGTAAAATCAAGTTGGCGTACCCAATCGACAAAGTGCGCTTTGGAACCTACATCCTTACGTACGTGGAGGTTGCCGGTGAGAAGGTTGCAAAGATCGATCAGGACCTCCGATTGTCGGAAGACGTTCTCCGTCACATCATTATCGTTCGTCCAGAAGGCATTCCAGCAACCGTCTTCAAGATGACGTCGTACCAGCCACCATTGAACGCAGAAGGTCGCCGTGCTGGTGAGCGTGAAGATGCTCCTCGCACCCGTTCCGAGCGCCCAGCAGAAGCTGCGGTTGCAGAGAAGGCAAAGCTCACCACTGCAGAACTCAACGACAAGCTCGACCAGATCCTCGATTCTGATATCCTCAAGAATATCTAAAGTCTCGTTGATTCCGTTCTATGGCAAACTCGCTCAATAAAGCCATGCTCATTGGCAACCTCACGCGCGATCCTGAATTGCGCAAAACGACGAGTGGGCAGTCGGTGTGTTCCTTCTCTATTGCCACCAATCGCGTCTATACGGATGCAAGCGGTCAAAAGAAAGATCAACCGGACTATCACAACGTTGTTGCATGGGGAAAGTTGGGAGAGATCTGTGCGCAGTATTTGGTGAAAGGCAAAAAAGTCTACATCGACGGCCGCATGCAAACACGTGACTGGGAAGGGCAAGACGGACAGAAGAAATACCGAACCGAAATTGTTGCCGAAAACATGATCATGCTTGATCGTGGCGGAAGCCCAATGGCAGGTGGCGCCCAATCCGGTGCCGTTCCAATGAGCGTGGGTGCTGCAGCAATGGCCGACGAACCTGCCGCAAATCCAGACGACGAAATCAAACTCGAAGACATTCCATTTTAAACCATTATGGCAAACCCATCAGCAAACAATAAGGCAGAGCGTTACTGCTACTTCTGCGTAAACCGCGACACTGTGATTGACTACAAGAACACGGAAGTCTTGAAGCGCTTCCTTTCCTCATTCGGAAAGATCGTTGCAAGCAAGCGCAGCGGCGTGTGCGCAAAGCACCAGCGCGAAGTGTCGAACGAAATCAAGCGCGCTCGTATCATCGCATTGCTTCCATTCGTGATCGTATAATAGTTCAGCAAGAGAGTGGCGATGAGCCATTCTTTTGTTTCCCGAATATGTCGTTATCGAAATCCGACCTCGAACTTCGTGCGCAGCTCTGGAACACAGCGACAGATCGCATCCGCGAGTTCTTTCGATCGCGCGGGTACATCGAGGTCGTTACGCCAATCGTGGTGAAGTCGCCGGGAATGGAACCGAACTTGTCGCCGCTCGCTGTTGATGTGCATACCGACGGACCGAATGCGCATTCCACGCGAATGGGCTTGATCACGAGCCCGGAGTACAGCATGAAAAAGCTTCTTGGTGGAGGAATGGAAAAAATCTTCACACTCGCTCCCGTGTTTCGCGATCGCGAAATGCCAGGCCAGCGATGGAGCATCGAGTTCACGATGCTCGAGTGGTATCACCAGGGGAAAGATTATCGAGATTTGATGGCGGAGACGGGGGAGTTGATGAACGCGGTACTCGGTCGGTCCGATGAATGGATCCGCGTAAGCTACGTTGATGAGTTCGAAAAGGTTTTTGGATTTGTGCCACACGACGGCGATCGGAATCGGTTGGTCGAGGTGTGCACGAAGTTTGCGGTCGCCGAGCCAACAGCCGACGAACCCGTTCATGAAATCATCGATCGATTATTCCAGGCCATCATCTGGCCGACGATCGTTCCTCGCGAACGATTCATGCTCTGCGAGTACCCTGTTCCATGCGCTTCGTTGTCGAAAGTAAGCTCGGACGGACGGTACGCTGAACGGTTCGAAGCATTCGTTGGTGAACTCGAAATGTGCAATGGATTTACGGAGCTTACGGATGCCGCAGAGCAGCGTCGCAGATTCGGCCTTGAGGCTGAGGAGCGAAGATTAGCGAAAAAAGAAGTGTTCCCAATTGACGAAGGCTTGCTCGCCGCGTTACCATCCTTGCGTTCTCCCACGTGCGGCAATGCACTGGGCGTCGATCGGCTGGTTATGCTTTTGGCCGGTGCGAACGACATCGACAGCGTTCACCTTTTCCCACCCTCGTCACGGTATTAATCATCGAGTCCCGTCTCCTTCCGTCATTGCGAGGAGGTAATCCGACGTGGCAATCTAGGTTTTCTATGGCATCACCAAATGACATCAAGAAAGGGACAGTCATCAATTTGAACGGCGACTTGTGGGTCGTTACCAGCTTCCAGCGCGTGTCGCCAGGAAAGGGAAGTTCATTCGTCCGCACACGCATTAAGTCTCTCGCAACCGGAAAGGTGGTAGAGAACAACTTCAAGAGCGCGGAAACACTCACGTTTGAAACCGTGAACAATCGCAAGATGCAGTTCATCTACAGCGATGCCGATTCCATTACCTGTATGGACGGGCAAACGTTTGACCAGGTGATGTTGAGCAACGACATGGTTGGTGACGACATGAAGTTCCTCAAGGAAGGATTGGACGTCACCGTCATCATGCACGGCGAGAAGGCGATCTCGATCGAGCTTCCGCTGAAGATTCAATATGTTATTACTCAGACCGAACCGGCAACAAAGGGCGACACTGCAAGCGGCAACGTGCTCAAGGATGCTACTGTCGATAACGGCATGGTGATCCGTGTGCCAATCTTCGTGAAAGAAGGCGACAACGTTCTCGTGAACACCGAAACCGGTGACTACGTAGAGCGCGTTGCAAAATAGCGGTGTAAAAAGAATCTCGGCAACGAGATTCTTTTGTTACGATGGAGACATAATCTATTAAAACATTCGTATGGCAAATTCCATGTGTGAAAGTTGCATGATGCCGTTCTCAAAGGATCCTGGAGTAAGGGAAAACGAAAAGTATTGCAGCTATTGTTTTAAAGACGGGAAGCTTGTTGGGGGAGACGACTTGAAGGCGTTTCAAAAGTGTACGTATGACGCAATGGTCGCGAAAGGTATGAATCCACTTCTTGCGAAGTTCTATGCCTGGATGATTCGCTTCGCTCCACGGTGGAAGAAATAATTTCACCGAAACGCGCAAATCCCCCGTCGCCATTCCTGGCGTTGGGGGATTTCGTTTTCGTTGTGACCATCGGAGGTTTAATCGCGATCGTCCCAGCTGTCACCCATTGGCCAATAGCGGTTGAGATTGAAGCGCAGCGTGCCACTGCTGTACCAACCGCTAAAGGTATGGGCGGCGCGCCTGACGATTTTTCCGTCTTCCCGTTTCACGTTGCAATCTCCTTTCACGATCACGGCTTTCATGAATTGGATTGCGTTGGGATCTCTGGGATTGTCTCCAGGTTTGGTTGGGGGAAAGTCTAGATGTTCAATCCGCACTTCGTAGCCGTCGTCAAGATTGATCGTGAATAGCTCGCGCTTAACCACTTTGTTGAGGAATTCGTTCAGACCCATTGTAATTTCGAAGGTATCTTCCATGATTGCTCCTATGTTCGAGGGTATTCGGCGGTATGCCGTGTATGCCTCGACAAACTAAAATACCATAAACATACAAAAGGATCAAGACAAAACTCCTACAAATATTGACAAGAAGGAACTTCGTATCTATATTATATACAAAACATACTAGGACTGCTATGCCACAAGAAAAGATCCGTATTTCGCCCATAAACGCCGCTTTGGTGGAGCTGGGGACAAGCGAATTGGAGCGGAAGCTTT
Organism: Patescibacteria group bacterium; assembly: GCA_038064675.1. Taxonomy (GTDB): domain Bacteria; phylum Patescibacteriota; class Patescibacteriia; order UBA9934; family UBA9934; genus CAIKHN01. The sequence goes on from JBBTSM010000005.1 coordinate 74,671, forward strand.
ATTCCGTGTCGCTTTCTGTTGGATCGACGAGTATTGCTACGCTTGCGGAACGAATGGGGATTTCACGGCCGAACATCTATAAGGTAATTCGGGGGCTGGAACTGAAGGGATTGGCAACGTTTGGGGGAGGGAAGCGGTATATAAAATCGTTTCAAGTGGCATCACCGAGTGTCGTGATGGAGAAATTACGAGAGAAACGTAAGGAACTCGGTTCCATTGATGAGGCGCTTTCTGGTGAGATTGCCGATTTGCTTGCGAAGTATGATCAAGGGAAGGGGCCGGCGAATATGCGGGTGATTCGGGGGAGAAAAGATTTCGCTGCCGCGTATGTGCAGGTATTTGAGGAGGCGAAGGGGGAGATCCAGTTTCTTGGATCGTACGATGATTTCTTGCGAGAGATTAGTCCAGATCTCGGAGCTCGAAGAATCGATCGTCGAGTAGAGCGAGGAATAAAAATTCGCGCGCTCGCGCTGCCATCAGCGCAGGCCGAAGCACTTCAGAAGAAAGATACTGAGGAGCTTCGCGAGATTCGCTTTCTGAAATCGGCGACTCCGTTTACGTGCTCGTTTTATCTTTTCGCAAATAAAGCTATCTTTTGGCAACCGATAACTCCCGTTGCCGTACTCATCGAAGACGAACATCTTGTTGCAATGTGGAGGAGCATGTTCGAAATGCTTTGGAGCGTCTCTGAGAAATAGCACAAATCCCCCTTTACCTTCCGGTGTCGGGGGATTTGTTATTTGGTGATGAGTCCGTAGAGAAATTCTCGATCCCTCATCGGACTCGTGTGCAGATTCATCGGCTTGAGCAGCGGATAAAACACATTCGTCACACCAGGTTCATTCCAGCCCATCAGTCCGATTCGGTTTGTACGATGCAGGATCGCCGATGTGAGGAGGCTTTGGTCCCACGGGCAGAAATAGTTCTTGATGATGAGCGTTCTGTTCGCGATTCGATCTCGGATTGCAGAATTCGTGATCGTCGCCGATGTTGGCACATCGCCCTGAAGGAAAATAATTTTCGTGACCGATTCCGGAATTCCGTACGTATTCATTGTGCCGATCATGAGTCGACAACCAAGTGAATGACAAATGATCGTTGTCGTATCGGAGCGATCAAGAAATTCACGAAGCGCAGATTGCGTGGTCGATGATTCCGCAAGAAGTTCTTCGTCGCGATACAACCGAAAATATTTCAAAGGATTTGGGCACTCTCCGATCGTGAGCGAAATATTTTTACTCCAACGGAAACATTTCGCGATTCCGGATTTCACTTCCGCATCAAGCGCAACGAATCCAGAATGTTCACCAAATGGTTTTCGAAACACGGAGGCTTTAAGCCCCGCAGCGTATCCGTGAATGAGGACGACGTTAGCCATAGCTATATCCTAACAGGATTTCTGAGTATTTCATTGGAGGAGCTCGATATTCCGTTCACAGGTTCTCCACAACGGGATTTGTGGCAGAACGATGTACAATAGAGCCATTGCAACCGCATTCTGTTTCGCTATGGCAAAAAAGTTGAAAAAATCTGCGGTGGAACTTGATGAACCCCTCATGGGCGACGATGTTCGGCAAAGTGTCATGGCAATTATTCTCGCGGCCTTGGGCGCAGTGCTTGCGCTGAGTTTCTTTGGCTTTGCGGGGAATGTTGGGTCGTGGATCGATGGTCATCTTGCAGCGCTCCTTGGCATTGCTCGCGCAATTGTTCCGGTGATCTTTTTCTTGATTGCTGCCGATGTAGTGTTTCGTGACAAGCAGCTCATCACGTTCCGTGGCGCGGGATCATTTCTTCTCCTTCTGATCTCGCTGAATGGCATGTTGAACATGCTTTTTGCTCACGGGGTCACAAAGGGCGACGCGTTGAAGAACGCCGGTGGCATTGTTGGACTTCTCGTGTCGCAATTTCTTGTTGGAGCGATGGGTTCCTTTGCGGCATTCATCGTTGCTCTCGCATTGCTCTCTGTTTCTTGCGTGTTGCTCTTTAATGCGTCGCTGAAATCGATTTTGGACGTTCCAATGACGCTGTTTGGCGGCGTAAAGCGCAAGGCTGTCGATGAAGAGGGCGGTGAAGAGGAGGATCTTCCGTTTGATGAGCGAAAGAAGTTGGAGGAAGAACAGGAATCGGATGCCGACAGTGAGGATGTGGTCGATGAGGAAGAAGACGAGGAGCCAGAAAAGAAGACGCCAAAGATTTTTACCGGCAATCAGGAGCACGTCATGACGAGCAAGGAACGGAGAACGATCGAAATTCCACTTGAGCTCCTTGAGCTTAAAAGCTCAGAGGCGAAGTCGGGAGATCTTGAACGGGGAACAGAGCTTATCGTCAAGACGCTCCACCAATTCGGTATTGACGTTGAGGTTGAAGAGGTTCGTGTTGGCCCAACGGTTACGCAGTATGCGCTGAAACCACCGGCAGGTATTAAGCTTGCGCGTATTGTTGCGCTGCAGAACGACCTTGCGTTGGCGCTTGCGGCACACCCTATTCGTATTGAGGCTCCGATTCCGGGAAAGTCGCTCGTGGGAATTGAGGTGCCGAACCAGACGATTGGTCGCGTTTGTCTTCGTGAACTCTTGGAATCGAAAGAGTTTAAACATCGCAAGTCGAGTTTTAGTGTTCCACTTGGAAAAGATATTACTGGCGCAACGCAGATGATGATGGTGGAACGTGCACCACATATGCTTGTTGCCGGTGCGACCGGATCGGGTAAGTCTGTGTGTTTGAACGACATTATTATTTCATTGCTCTACCAAAATGGTCCGGACGATTTGAAGTTCATTATGGTGGACCCAAAGCGTGTTGAGCTTTCGGTGTACGCGGGAATTCCTCACCTCCTTATTCCACCGATCGTGAAAGCGGACGAGGCGATCAATGCGCTGAAGTGGGCTGTTCGTGAAATGGAGCGCCGGCTCGACCATCTTTCAAAGTTTGGCGCGAAAGATATTGATTCGTACAACGCCAAGAGCAAGGAGCGCATGCCGCGCATCATCATTGTTATTGACGAGCTTGCAGATTTGATGAGCCAGAATAAGCGCGACGTTGAGGCGGTTATTGTGCGCATTGCGCAGATGGCTCGTGCGGCGGGCATTCATTTGATCCTTGCAACACAGCGCCCGTCCGTCGATGTTATTACCGGAACTATTAAGGCGAATATTCCAACGCGTTTGGCGTTTGCGGTTGCATCGCAGGTGGACTCGAAGACGATTCTCGACGTCGGCGGGGCAGAAAAGTTACTCGGCCGCGGAGACATGCTCATGAGCACACCAGAATTGTCTAAGCCAAAGCGTGCGCAGGGTGCATACGTCGCCGAGTCTGAAATTGAGCGCGTCGTCGCATTCTTGAAAGAAGAAAGCGAACCGGATTATAACTATCAAATTACAGAAGGCAGCTCGAGTGCCGGGGGAGTATCAATGGATCCAGCGGATCAAGATACGTTGCTTGACGATGCGATTGAAATTGCGATCGACGCTGGAAAAGTCTCCACTTCTTTCCTTCAGCGCCGCATGAAGGTGGGGTATTCTCGTGCTGCGCGCATTGTGGATTTGATGGAGAAGCTTGGCGTGGTTGGTCCGGCCGACGGTGCAAAACCTCGCGAAGTTCTCGTCAGTGAATGGCCACCGGCGGGATCCGAAATGGTGGATGAAGACATTCCGGATGAAGACGTTGAAGAAGACGACGTTGCCGAGGAGGAACATCACGAACCAACGATCAACGCGCATATTGGTACGGCTGATGACGAGGAAGGGGCAACTGATGACGAAGTGAAGCTCTAAGTATGGTATTCGTGATGCGTAAGCTCGACCGCGTTCCGCAAACGCTCGGAGAAAAACTCCGCGCGCTTCGACGTGGGCAGGCGGTGAGCCTCATCATGCTTGAAGAGACGACACATATTCAACGGCGGTATCTTGAAGCGCTCGAACGAGGAAGATACGATGAATTGCCAGAACCGTTGTATACCCGAAATTTTATTAAGGCGTACGCGCGCGTGCTCGGTGCTGACGAAACGTATTTCTTGGAGTTGTACGAGCAGGAAAGTGGACGCACGGATTTGCTTGCACCGCATCGACTGCCTCGACAGCGTGTTCGGAGGGCGTGGCTATTTTCGTCCGCAGCCTTTTTGAAATTTTCTGCGTTTGCCGTTATCGGAACATTATTTGTGGGGTATTTTTTGTGGCAGGTTGGGGGCGTGTTGCGCCCACCACATATCGTTATTGAAAGTCCGGCTGATGGGTTTGCCGCAGACAGCGCGTTGGTTGATGTCCACGGCCGCGTTGAGAATGACGACGTGACGTTGATGGTAAACGGGCATCAGGTCGTGGTGAATGACGACAAGACATTTACAACAACAGTGGATCTTTCCCTTGGACTGAATGTGATTACTGTTGAAGGAACCCGTCGATACTCGCAAAAAGCAACAGAAGTACGCCGTGTTGTGTTCGACGAGAAGAATGATGGGGAAATAGTGGGGATATCTGAGGTGAGCTTCGTTTCGAAGTAGTGTAGACTGTTCGGTAGGTGTTCGCTTTTGAGCGGACGTGCTGAATCATCTACATAATTGTGTATGGCAAAGGAGAATGCGAGGCTGACTGCTGCGAACGCGGCAATCGGGCAGATCAAGCAGAAGTTCGGTGAAGGGTCGATCATGCGACTTGGGGATCAGAAGTCTACAAATGTGGACGCGATTCCAACTGGGTGTCTTTCTCTCGATCTTGCGCTTGGAGCGCTTGGTGTTCCTCGTGGCCGCGTGGTGGAAATTTACGGCCCGGAATCTTCCGGAAAAACAACACTCGCGCAACACATCATTGCAGAGTGTCAGAAGCAGGGCGGCATTGCGGCATTCGTGGATGCTGAGCACGCCATGGATCCAGACTACGCACGCAAGGTTGGTGTAAATATCGACGAGCTTTTTATTTCGCAGCCAGACACTGGCGAACAGGCTCTGGAGATTGTTGAGACGCTCGTTCGATCGAACGCTATCGATGTTGTGGTGATCGACTCTGTTGCCGCGCTCGTCCCGAAAGCGGAAATTGAAGGCGACATGGGCGATTCGCACATGGGTCTGCAAGCGCGATTGATGAGCCAGGCACTTCGTAAACTTACAGGTATCGTGGCGAAGTCTGGAACGGTGGTGATTTTCATCAATCAGATTCGTATGAAGATTGGTGTGATGTTCGGTAATCCAGAAACCACTCCTGGTGGAAACGCGCTGAAGTTTTATGCATCGGTGCGTATGGAAATCCGTCGTGCTGCGCAGATTAAACAGGGTGAGAAGATTGTTGGGAACCGCGTGAAAGTGAAGATTGTCAAAAATAAAGTTGCTCCACCATTCCGCACGTGCGAGTTCGATATTATGTACAACGAAGGCATCTCGATTGCCGGCGATATGCTCGACCTTGGGGTTGAGGTTGGATCGGTGGACAAACGCGGAAACAGCTATCTCTTTGGCGAGGAAAAGCTTGGCGTTGGCCGCGAAGTGGCAAAGCAGTACCTACGCGAGCATCCAAAGACCCTCGCGGAAATGCGTACAGCGACAACAGCAGCAGCATTAAAGAGCGAAGGCTTCGCTTCTCGTCCAACGTCTAATCCTGATGAAAAGGACGCTGTTGCAGAAGAGGCCTAAACGCCGTATAGTGAGACAGGACAGAACTGATAACAAGTTTCTCATTTGCGACAAGTTTGGGCGCGCAGCGAGAAAAGCTTTTGAGACGTACTTCATGGTACGTTGAAAAAGTTTTCGATGCTGTAAGGCCAAAATTGGCCAAATGAGGAAGTTGTTCTGCCCTCAAGTTGCGGGACGAGACAAGCATCTTCTGCGCAGTCGCGAACGGCCTTACACAAACGGTGTAAGATGACTCTCTCCTTCGTTCGTAGACATCGTAGATATATTTTCGCTCGTTCTCTTCCTGCATCTTGATTGAGAAAAACACTCCGAATTTTCGGAGTGTTTTTCGATCGATATCTTTACAAACGAAGACACCCCGCCCGCCGAAGCGAGTAGAGGCTTCGTGCGAACGGAGTGCGCGTGAGGCTGTCAGCTTGCCATCTCGACCGCCATCCAGGGAGCGAACGACCGACTTGTGAGATCGATCGGAGCCGGATTTGCCGCGGCCACGTTTTGAAGTTCTTCCAGACAAGCGATACAGGGGCTCGTCCGTACGCCGTGCCGACGGCACACGCCGTTCTCCGCGGCGTCGGGTTCGTTGGTGGGTTCTGCGGGGTGGATGATGAGAAAGAGAATCATGAAACCTCGAAGTTGCGCATATAAAATAGCAGAAATTAGCGAAAATGTCAAAAAGTTTTGGAAATGAAACACCGCCAGCCGAAGCTGGGGTGCTTCGCGCGGGCGGCCGTGTTGACCCGAGGGTCAGGGGTTGGGTCGTGAACCGTAGCTGATGTGGTATTCACGAATCCTTCCGTTATGCTGGAACAGCCTGCCGCGCATGGCGTCCGTGAATTCGACGCTTCGATTCTCTTCGATGCCGACGGTGACTTCGGCGTGAACTACCCCGAGAACCGCATCTGCGTTGATCCGGATCGTGGTGGTCGGAATCCCGGATTCTTCAACCATCGTCGTGATCAGCTCGTTGGCAGTCTTGCCGACCGGGATTGTCGAGGTGAGGAATTCGATCTCGATCGTTACCCGGATCTCCTTTTCTGCCGGGATGGTCCGTCCGTCGGAGAGCTGGACGAAGCTGTCGCCCGGGGTATTGGGAGTGGGGGAGCCGCGCTTGAAGAGTCGTGCGAGAAAACCGATCATTTCCAGTCCATTGTGTACAGAAAAGATATGTGGCTCTTTGGCGCCTGTTAATGGGAGTTCCCCATTTCTCCGCCAAGGTTCGCACTAAAACGAAACACCGCCAGCCGAAGCTAGGGTGCTTCGCGCCGGCGGTCGTTGGTCTGCGTCGTCGCCTCAGAGACGGCGACCGTGAACGATGGAGAACTCCAGTACCGATCCTCCGATCTCGGTCAGGGCGGCGCCCATCGGGAACACGAGACTCATGGCTCGTTCTTCCTGGACGCCGATCGTGAGAATTCCGAAGATCTCGGGGTCGGCTCCTTCCATGGTGACGATCACAGTCTGGGAGGTGGGGATCCCCAGTCGATTGATCGTTGCACGCATCAATCCTTGGCTGTCCAACCCAGTCGGGATGGCAGAGGCGGGGAACTCCACCTGGAACATCACCCGGGCCTCTTCTTCGGTCCGAATGATATCTCCGTTCGATAGAACCAGATGAGTTTGAATCTTGGGCCTTGAGAAGAATCGGGAGAGGAAAAGCTGAAAGATTCCGAGCATTTCTGATCCAGTATGCGAGCGTAGTATAGCAAAGAATCGGGCTTTTGTCAAAGAAAATTCGTGAATTTTCCGCCAACGTTCGCGGTGAAATGGGGAAGTTGTCCACTCAGGTTTGGTTGACGCGAATTCAGCCTCGTGATATCCTCGCGACCACTTGGGAACCTTCGTTGTGTCGTCTCCGGGCAGCTGCTGTGGGCAGCATTGACCCCTGACTGCTAACAAAGCTCACCAAATTCTTCACTCGTCAGTGCATGCCAACCACAGGCCGCACCGTTACGACCCAGAAGAAACCCTAAATACCGTCGCTTTTGCGGCGATTTTTTCGTTATGATGACACGAAAGTATTTTACGCCGTTGCGCGATGCAATGGATCTTCCAGACCTCATCGAGGTGCAGAAGTCCGCATACGCATGGTTCTTGGAACACGGTATTCGTGAACTGTTCGACGAGGTCACTCCAATCCGCGACTCCATGGGTCGCGATCTTGAGTTGACCCTTGGCGATTATTACCTCGACGAACCAAAGTTCGACGAGGTCACGTCGCGTGCAAAGAACGTCACATACGAAGCACCACTTCGTGTAAAGACACGTTTGAAGAACCTCCGCACGGAAGCCGTGAAGGAACAAGAAATTTATTTGGGCGATTTGCCAGTGGTTACCCCACGCGGAACGTTCATCATCAACGGTGTGGAACGTGTGGTCGTTGCGCAGCTCGTGCGTTCTGCTGGTGCATTTTTCACAGCGGAAGTGATTCGTGCTCGTCGTCACTACGGTGCAAAGATTATTCCAAACCGTGGTGCATGGTTGGAGTTTGAGACCGATCCAAAGAACGTGCTTTGGGTAAAGATTGATCGCAAGCGTAAGGTTGCGGTCACATCATTGCTCCGTGCATTCGGATTCTCCACGAACGAAGAAATTCTTCCATTGTTTGCAGACATCGATGTTCACCCTACCATCCGATACATCGAGAACACGCTCGCAAAGGATGCTGCGACTAATGAAGAAGAAGGTTTGAAAGAAGTGTACAAGCGTATTCGTCCAGGGGATTTGGCGACGGCAGACAATGCTCGCAGCTTGATTCACGCGATGTTCTTTAAGTACGAGCGCTACGACCTTGGTGCCGTTGGACGCTACAAGTTCAACTTGCGCTTTGGTTTGGAAGGAACGGACGAAGAAGTCGCAAAGGAAGAGAATCGCATTTTGACCAAGGAAGACTTGGTGGCGATCACCCGCGAAATTATTCGCTTGAACAATAGCCAGGAAGAAGCAGACGACGTGGACCACTTGGGTAACCGTCGTGTGCGTGCCGTTGGAGAATTGCTCCAGTCACGTTTCCGTGTGGGTATGGCTCGTATGGAGCGCATTGTGCGCGACCGCATGAGCACCACGGAAATTGATTCGCTTACGCCAGGAAAGCTTATCAATGCTCGTCCAGTTATTGGCGCGGTGCGTGAGTTCTTCATGAGCTCACAGCTTTCACAGTTCATGGACCAGACGAACCCACTTGCCGAGCTTGAACACAAGCGCCGTATTTCTGCGATGGGACCTGGTGGTCTTACGCGTGAACGCGCTGGCTTCGAAGTTCGCGACGTTCACCCAACGCACTATGGTCGTATCTGTCCTATCGCAACTCCAGAAGGACCAAACATCGGTCTCGTCGGCCATTTGGCCAGTTATGCTCGCGTGAATGCCTACGGATTCATCGAGACTCCATATCGCAAAGTGGTTCAGGAAAAGGGTCGCTCACGTGTGACGGATGAAATTGTGTACGTGAACGCATTCTTGGAAGAGAAATCCACCACCTGTCCGGCAACCGTGCCACTTGATAAGGATGGATACATCATTGCGGAATACGTTGAGGCGCGTAAGTACGCTGATCCTCGCTTGGTTCCAGCAACAGACATTAATTTCATGGACGTGTCTTCCACACAGATTGTGTCTGTGGGAACGGCGCTCATTCCATTCCTTGAGCACGACGACGCTACACGCGCCCTCATGGGAACGAACATGATGCGTCAGGCAGTGCCACCAGTAAAACCACAGTCCCCAATCATCGGAACTGGTATGGAGCGCCGTGCTGCGCTCGATTCTGGCCACGTACTTGCCGCGGAAGAAGATGGCGAAGTGGTTGCAGCCGACGGTGCAAAGATTACGATGAACTACAAGAAGGCCGGTGAGAAAACATACACGCTCAATAAGTACTTGCGCTCGAACAACTCCACCGCTATCACGCAGCACCCAGTGGTGTTGCCGGGATTGAAGGTAAAGAAGGGCGACGTGCTTGCCGACGGTCCATCCGTTGAAAATGGTGAACTGGCGCTTGGTCAGAACATGCGCGTGGCCTTCATGAGCTGGGATGGCTACAACTACGAAGACGCGGTCATCGTGTCTGAGCGCGTGGTGCAAGACGATCGTTTCACTACGATTCACTTGGAGCATCTCACTCTCGATGTTCGCGACACCAAGCTTGGACCAGAATTGGTCACGAGCGACATTCCGAACGTGTCAGAAGAGAAGCTGAAGAACCTCGACGCAGAAGGCATCATCCGTATCGGAGCCGAAGTAAAGTCTGGCGACATTCTTGTTGGAAAGATCACACCAAAGGGCGAAACGGAATTGTCTGCTGAGGAAAAATTGCTTCGCGCAATTTTCGGCGACAAGGCTCGCGATGTTCGCGATTCTTCGCTCTACTTGGAGCACGGCCGCAAAGGAAAAGTGGTAGACATCACTATTTTCAGCCGCGAAGCTGGTGACAACTTGCCACCAGGAGTCATCACATCGATCCAGGTGACCATCGCTGATCTGCGTAAGTTGCAGGTTGGAGATAAGGTTGCAGGTAGACACGGAAACAAGGGTGTCATTTCCAATGTCGTGCCAATCGCCGACATGCCATTCACTCAGGACGGCAAGCCGGTGGACGTGCTTCTCACCCCGCTTGGTGTTGTCTCCCGTATGAACCTTGGTCAGATTCTGGAAGTTCACCTTGGTCTTGCGGCATCAACGCTTGGCTACAAGGTTGCGGTTCCAGTGTTGGCCGGCGTGAAGGACCAGGACATTAAGGACGAATTGAAGAAGGCAGGATACCCAGACGACGGACAGCTCCATTTGTACGATGGCCGTACCGGAGAAGCATTCCATCACAAGGTGACCGTGGGAATCATGTACATGATCAAGCTGAACCACATGGTGGAAGACAAGATGCACCAGCGTTCGATTGGTCCATA
>JBBTSM010000006.1:0-86404 GCA_038064675.1 Patescibacteria group bacterium
ACGGCTACGAGATATGCGACATTGGCTTGAGCGAGAGTTTGACGAAGCTGTTTTCGGCGATGCGCAAAACCAATTTTTGCAAGGGCGATGATAGATTCGCGATCGAATTCTCCGGTCTTCGTTGTCATCCGCAATACGATGGAATCTACCTTTGGCGGAGGGACGAAGGCTCCGGGTTTCACGATGAAAAGTCTTTCAACATCGCAGTACAGCTGCGTTGCCACAGAAAGCACACTCATCTCCCCCGCTTTTGCCATCATGCGCTCCCCCACTTCTTTTTGAACCATCACCACCAGCTGACGCGGAGGATTCTTTGAGGTGAAGATCTTTTCGAGAATCGCATTCCCGGCGTTGTATGGAAGATTGCTCACAAAAATCCAGGGCCGGTTTTGAGTAATTGCATCGTAATCGACGATTGCGGCATCGGCTTGGACAATATCAGCCTGAGGGAATCGATCACGAAGGGATGGGACGAGATCACGATCAGCCTCAATGAGGGCTAGACCTCCTCCGGCGAGATCGGCGAGCCCTTCCGTAAGCGCCCCAGCCCCAGGCCCAACCTCAATAAGCAATTCGCCGGTCTCGACCGAAACTCCAGCAATAATTTTCGCGATAATATTTTTATCGTGAAGAAAATGTTGGCCATAGGATTTTTTTAGAGGCATATTTTTTCGTCTTTGCGAGGCTGTAATCAGCCGAAGCAATCTTGGTTGACCTGGATTGCCGCGTCGCGATTACGCTCCTCGCAATGACGGACTCTAACGACCAAACGTCTCCATAAACCAATCGTACATCTCTCGCATGCCCTGGCGGAACGATACTTTTGCCTTCCAGCCAAGAACCTCGAACCCCGTCGTTGGATCGATCACACTGTGAAACACCTCACCGGTTCGAAACGGCTCGTACGTCATTGGATGCTTGCTGCCGTGAATATCCATAATCGTATCGTAAACTTCCTGCACGGAGACGCCCTCCCCTGTGCCGATATTCACCATACCTTCCGCAGTTGAATCGATCGCCGCAAGAATTGCGTCTACAGCGTCGCGCACATACACGTAGTCGCGCGTTGCGGTACCGTCGCCAAAGATGACGAGTGGGTCGCCGCTGATCATACGCGACAAATACACGGCCATAACGTTCCCCTCACCAGTCGACTTGAGCTGCTGACGTGGGCCAAAGATATTTGCAAACCGGAGCGCAATCGTTTTCATTCCAGACCGTGCACTCGATCCGGCGAGGTAGTGTTCAAAAGAAAACTTTGCCACACCGTACGGAGACAACGGAAACGCGTCATCAAGAAGCGGCGTTGGACGAACCGGATGATCACCATAAATCGCTCCACCGCTGGAAATGAATACAAATCGTTTACAACCAGCATGTTCCGCGATACGCACCAGCTTCAAGGATTCAATAATATTGCGCTGAGCGTCGTCGATAGGATCCGTAATCGACGCCGTGACGCTAATCTGCGCCGCAAGATGGACGACAACATCAGGCTTCTCGTCGGCAAAGATCTGTTCAACCGTTTCATGGCCGAAGGAAAGTTTGTGAATTCGCGACCCCGCATTTTCAAATCGGAGCTTCTCGCGCTTATAATGGTCAATCACAATCACCTCGTCACCACGGAGCACGAGCGCGTCCACAATATGCGAGCCAACAAAACCCGCGCCACCGGTAACAGCAATCTTCATAGACGACGTTTGTACCAGTCGACAGTTTCCTCAATCCCCGGCTTCAACGCCATGATTGGCGCCCAATTCAACAGCTTTCGCGCCTTCTCAATGGCAAGTGCGCAGTTTTTTACTTCGTCAGCAACATCTGGTCGGGGAATATGCTCAGACGCCTTTCCCACTGCAGCCTCGACCAGGTTCAGTAGCGATTCCGTGGCGGTCTGTTGCGCGGTACCAATGTTAACGACCTCACACGCTTCGGAATCCGCCGCAGCGATGAGCCCGTTCACGACATCGTTCACATACACGTAGTCACGAGTCGTTTGACCGTTGTTGTTCATCATGATGGACTCACCCGCAAGAATACGTTTGGTAAAAATCGCGATCGCACCACACTCTTTGCTTCCATCTTGTCGTGGACCATACACATTCGCAAATCGCAATGCCATCCACGAAAGCCCATGAACGCTTTCGTAACATTTCAAGTATCGTTCACACGTCAACTTCGACACCGCATATGGAGTCAGTGGCTTCGATACGGTGGATTCCGGTGTAGGAATTACATCCGCTCGACCATACGCGATTCCTGTGCTCGCGAACACGAATCGCTTCACACCAGCTTTACGCGTCGCTTCGAGAACGTGAAGCGTGCCGAGAATGTTGTGCTCAGCGTTCAACACCGGGTCGAGCACCGATGCGCGATCATCAATATGCGCCGCCAAGTGAAACACCATTTCCGGCATCACGCTCAAAAATACCGTCGTCATTTCTGCGCTCCGAATGTCCGCAACTTTGTATGTCGCTTTCGCATTCTTCACGTCGTCTGCCGGCAAAACAAGGTCGATGACGGTCACTGCTACACCGCGCTCAACCAACGCATCCACAAGATGCGAGCCAATGAATCCTGATCCTCCGGTCACGATTGCTGAGCGATACTTCATATTATGTATTTCGTTGTGCGGCGTCATTTCTGAGGAACGCTTCGATGTATGACAGTATCTCACCATCGAGAACAGCGTCCGTATCCGATGTCTCGATATCGGTCCGATGATCCTTCACCATTTTATACGGATGAAGGACGTAGCTGCGAATCTGGTTCCCCCAGGCTGCCGTCTTGTGTTCGCCCTTAATATCCGAAAGCTTCTCCGCACGTGCCGTCACCATAAGCTGGAAGAGCTTTGCCTTGAGCACATTTAATGCAGTTTCCTTGTTCTGCAACTGGGATCGCTCGTTCTGACAGCTCACGGAAATTCCGGTCGGAGTATGCGTGACGCGAACCGCGCTGTATGTGGTGTTCACCGACTGGCCACCCTTTCCCGAAGAAAGGAACGTGTCGATTCGAACGTCGTCCATATCAAGCTCAACGGCCGCAGCGTCCATGGCGTCGAACTCTGGAAGCACTTCAACAAGAGCGAACGTGGTGTGTCGCATCTTCTCTCCGTCGAACGGCGAGATGCGAACAAGACGATGGACACCGGCTTCCGATCGAAGGAAACCATATCCATATCTGCCACGCACCGCGATCGTGACGCTCTTATAGCCCGCCTCTTCCCCACGCGATTCGTCCAGGATATCGACAGCAAATCCTTTTCGTTCAGCAAAACGCATGAACATGCGCAGAAGCATCGCCACCCAATCATTTGCATCGGTTCCGCCGGCACCAGCGTGGATGGAAAGAATCGCGTTGCGTTTATCGTACTCGCCGGAAAAAAGCATCTGAAATTCCATGCCAGTGAATCGCGATTCAAGATCGACAACAAGACAATCGGCCTCATGTTTGTCTTCTGTGTTCCCTTCGGATTCCGCCATCGCCACAATGTCGCGAGCTTCCATGATCTGCTTGCCGATTTCATCCCATGCCTCAACTTCTTTTTTCAAATCCGATGCTTCTTGCGCAACCTTTCGCGCATTCTCCTGATCGCTCCAAAATCCAGGATCACTCATATCCCCCTCAAGCTCAATAGCCCGAGCACGAGATGCCTCAAGCCCAAGCGCCACAACCGCAAGGCTATGGCGCTCAGCGAGATTTTTGAGTTTATCGTCCAAAAGCGACATGAACGAACATTAGAAGTGAATCTTTCGTGCCCAATCGCTCACGTATGGAATGACGAAGTGCTCTCCTTGCAATGCTTTGATAAAGCCCATGACCGCCGCAACGAAAATTGCGAGACCAACAATCATCACCAACAAACCACCAAACGGAATACGCCACAAGCCAGACGCCAACACCTTCACGACAACGGCGATGAGTGAAAGTACTAGGCCTTGTTTTGCGTGTTCCTGGGCGAACGCGGAGTGACGAGCGAAAATGAGCGGAATAAGACACAACGCCCCAACGTATCCAAGTGCGGCCATCAACCGGTCGTTTGATGCACCTGAAGCATCTTTTCCTGGCGAAACCACTTCTGCCGGCTTTACCGAACCCTGAGCGTTCCCATCGTTCATATCGTCCATAAAATAGGGGTTAGGAATGCGTAAAGGGTATCAAGTTTCATTGGTTCCCACCATAAAAGCACCCGTAATCCGCTAATATTAGCGGTTTTTATTGACGGGCTTTGCTGTTTATGCTGTAATTTCCGTAGCCGGCTCTCGGCAGAAACAAGAAACGTTTTTTTCGTGAGGGAAAGATGAGTTCAGGAAACGACGACGGTCCTCTCGAGCTCGAGATCGTCGAGGAGAGCGGCAACGGCCTTTCCGAAAAGGCCAGGCGCAGCACCAACGGTCTCGCCGACGTTGTAGCCTGGTTTGGCGGGATCTGGGCGGCAATCTGGGGGTGGTTCGCCAAGAACCCCTCCGAGCGCGGGATCATGGTCGGGCTCGGCGCGATCGTGGTGGTGCTCTGCATGTTCCTCTTCGGAGGTTCAGACAAGAAGCCTGTCGTCGCGCCGCCCCCGACGACCAACCGCATGCCAACGTCGGTCGAGATGGTCGCGCACTCCGGCGACTATCTCGTCGAGGTCGGCAAGCAGTACGGCGTGAGCCGCGAGGACATCGTCGCAGCGAACATCGACTTGATCCGCAAGAACACGGTGCGGTCGGCCGGAAAGCCAAAGGGGAAGCTCTTCGGCAGGGTGAGCGAGTGGCACGGCGAGATGCTCGCCGTGGACACGCTCTACGAGGGCGACGAGTACGCGGTGCCCTGCACCGGAGGAGACAAGGCTCCTCGCAAGTGCCAGCAGGTCGCGACGAGCAAGAACTGATCGTGCCAACGGCGCCGGTCAGAACAACGAGAGCCCGACTTCTTGCGAAGCCGGGCTCATCGAATTTTAGTACATGTCTCCCATTCCTCCTCCTGCACCACCAGCACTTTCTTTTTCCGTTTTTGGAACTTCAGTAATCGCCGCCTCGGTGGTAAGAATCATCACCGCAACCGATGCTGCGTTCTGCAATGCAGATCGCGTTACCTTTGCTGGATCGATGATACCGACCGCAACCATATCCACATCTTTATCCAGAGCAGCATCCCATCCGTTATTTCCAGTCATCGTTTTCACACGCTCTACAATAACACCGCCTTCGTGACCAGCGTTCTCCGCAATCTGACGAAGCGGTGACTCAACTGCACGGCTCAGAATATCCACACCAATCTTTTCATCTACGCTCACAACAAGATCAGCGAGGACTGCTTTTGCACGAATCAACGCCACGCCACCACCAGCAACAATTCCCTCTTCGATGGCCGCCTTTGTTGCCGCAACCGCGTCTTCGATACGATGTTTCTTCTCTTTCATCTCCACTTCGCTTGCTGCGCCGACCTTGATGACGGCAACGCCGCCAGAAATCTTTGCCATACGCTCACGGAACTTTTCTTTGTCGAAGTCAGAATCCGAATTCTCGAGCTGTGCCTTGATGTTCACGACACGATCTGCGATCGCGGCCTTATCGCCAGCGCCCTCAACAATTGTCGTCGTGTCCTTGGTCGAGATTACGCGACGAGCATGACCAAGATCAGTGAGCTCAAGTGCTTCAAACTTCATCCCTGTTTCTGGCGAGATGAACTTTGCGCCAGTCACAATCGCGATGTCTTCGAGCATGGCTTTGCGGCGATCGCCGTATGCTGGCGCTTTAATAGCCAACACATTCAACGCACCACGAAGCTTATTGAGCACAAGCGCCGTCATCGCCTCACCATCAACGTCTTCGGCGATAATCACGAGATCCTTTCGACCAGTACCGAGTAACTTTTCCAGAATCGGCATCAACGACTGCATGCTGCTAATCTTTTCGCTGGTCACGAGCACTGGTACATCGTTGTACACGGCTTCCATGCGCTCAGAATTCGTCACCATGTATGGCGAAACGTAGCCCTTATCGAACTGCATGCCTTCGACCACGTCGACCTCGATTCCGAATGACTGTCCCTCCTCAACGGTGATCACGCCATTCTCACTCACTTTCTTCATCGCCTCAGCAATCATTTTGCCAATTTCGGGATCGTTCGCCGAAATGGACGCAACCTGTTCGATAGCATTGCCATGAACCGGAGTCGAAATCTCCGCAATCTTCTTTACGATCGCCTCAACGCCCTTTTCGATTCCACGACGAAGCGCCTGCGAATTTACGCCGGCAGACACCACGCGCAAACCTTCCGAGACAATCGACTGCGCGAGGACAACCGCAGTGGTTGTTCCGTCTCCAGCAACATCGTTTGTTTTACTTGCCGCTTCCTTTACGAGTGTTGCGCCAAGATTCTCAAGCTTATCCGCAAGTTCGATTTCCTTCGCGACCGACACGCCATCTTTCGTTACCATTGGCGATCCAAAACCACGATCAATAATGACGGTTCGCCCACGTGGACCCATCGTGACCTTCACCGCGCTCGCAAGCTGATCTACGCCGTCTTTCATCTTCTTCCGAGCATCGTCACTAAAAATAATAGTCTTTGCCATAGAATTATTCGATTACTGCCGTAACGTCGTCCACCGAAACAATCAAAAATGTTTTGTTTTCAATTTTCACTTCGTCTGGCGCATATTGTTTGAAGACCACCACATCTCCAACCTTCACTTCAACAGGTTGCCGATCCCCTTTTTCGAGCTTTCCCGGACCAACGGCGATAACAGTTCCTTGACCCTGGCGTTTTTCACCCGCATCCGGAAGATAAATTCCCGAAGCTGTTTTTGTTTCTCTTTCCTGTGGCTCAACGATAATATGACCTCCAAGTGGGCGAAGTTGCATAGAGAAAAATGTGAAATAGTTACGAGCGAATGTTACAAAGAAATCTAATAATTAGCAATCAAGGAACGAGAGTGCTAGAAAAGAACTGAACCTTTGAAGGGGTTGGGACGAGATGGGAAAGATGGCGGCAAGACATCATCGGCGAGCGTGGGGGTACTCGATTTCAAAATGGGTGTTTTGCTAATGCAACTGAGTTGCGTTTGGGAGGCGCTGGTCGATCCTGATGATCTCCGAGATTGACGATGGTGTCGTCTACGATCGGCGATCGTAGGTTTGCGGAATCGATTTCATTTTCTGCAGATTGCAGGATCGGCGACCACTGTATTGCTCAGTTTTAAAACCTCAAAAAACGAGGGTATCGTTTTCTGTCGCAGTACCCCGTACTCCCAACTCTGCGCTATTTCGTCTCAACCCATTCAAAGGATCAGATCAGGTTCACCTCCCCTCCTTCTCTTCTCCAAGTCTCACCATCATTCCCATCGCGAATGCGATCAATGCAAGGCCAGACCATGACGACCAGAGATAGTGATCAAAAAAGCAAATCATGAATACCACGTTTCCCATGCCAAAGGCGTAGAGTGCATCGCGATGCGGGAATCGGGAAACATTAATCCAGGCAACATTTGCGCCCCAACACAGCATTGCGGCAAGACCGAGAAATCCAAGCTCAGCAAGGATCAATAAAAACACGTTGTGCACCGGCTGATAATCGAAGACGCTCTTGCCAGACTCGAAATCAGAAAATGACAACACGTAAGAGCCAAGTCCATGACCAACAACAAGATTTGTAGAAGCCATGAACGGCACAAAATCTTCGTAAAGCGCGATACGTTCAGTGAGCGAACGTTCTTCGTTCACTCCCCCGCCACGGATGCTCGACGCCAAATCGGTAAGATAAAACGATGCAAGAAGCGAGCCGAATACCGCAACAATTCCAAGAATCGCCGCAGCTGGTCGGGCAATCTTCATCGACGGAATCGACTTCACCACAAATACCAATGCGAGGCCCACGAACAATCCAAGAAATGCCGAACGCGATCCCGTCAGCAGCATACCGATGATGAGAACGACCGTGCCGATGCTTGTGATAACCATCATCTTCCGACGAAAAAGCCCCCCTCCGATTCCCCCCATAAATGGGGGGAGAGATTTCACCTGAGCCATGAAGGCCCACCAAGCGAACAGCCCAACACCGAGGAATCCCCCAAATACATTCGGATGCGGAAAACTTCCATAGGTACGAAGAACGCGCTCACCGCTGGCTGTAAATACGGCATCACCAAGCTGCGAAGCGTCGCGATACGCAAGACCGAGCCATGAGTTCGCAGGCGAAGAACCGCCGAATACTTGAATGAGACCGAGCACGAAGGGTGCAGCCAACGACACGACAAAAGCAAAGAGCAGATGTTTTACACTGACGCGATCAATGAGAATCGCAACAAAAAGCGCGTACGCAAGGCCAAGATGCGTGACCGTCGACAATGAAAACGCTGATCGATCCGCAAACGCCGTACCAAGAACCGCAACGATAAGAACAATCCCGCCGAGACGAACGGGAAGCTGACGTTTCGCGTCGATCGTCCACCATTTCCGATCAAGAATACTCCCCCCGATGAGCGCAGCCGCAAGAAGAAGCTCCACCGCATACAAGCTCATCACGCCGAACTCTGTGTGCGCGCCAGCAATGGAAACCTCGCTATACATCCATCGCGTTTGCCACGGCAGAAGAAAGATCGTTATGGACAGGAACAGCGTCGTCCAATTTGGAAAGAAGCGTTTCATAAGCCTGAAGGATATCTTGTCGACGATCATTATGATGAAATTTTAACATGCCATCAGTCACAACAACGCGGGTATCGGCATTCATCATCGTCCGTAATGCCAATGGGAATCGCGCCCGCTGCATTCGTTCAGCCAGGCCTTCGATACTGAAAACATTCGGGAGCGTTCGAACTGCCGTTGCAGCGTACGACTGAGCTCTGCGAACACCGTGTGCCCGAGGGACATCGGGACGCATCCAACCGTTCGCCACACGAAGCTTCGCGAGCATGTCTCCTCGATCCAAAAGCGGAGAGAGCGTCGCGATCCAGAACATCAAATACGGATCTTTCGATCCAATCTTTACTGACGAAAAATCGAGCCGATCATCAGTAACAAAAAAACTCAAACATACCGGGTCTTTTACGCGTTCGCCTGGCCGTGCGTGCATGAGCGCCAAGGCGCCCGCAAGAATGAACCGTGTAGACCAAATCTTTCCCCGATCGGTCACAATAAAAAGATCTATGTCACTCTCATGGTTCGTAAATGAAAACGCTAACGAGTTGCACACCGCAACCATCTTCACCCAGGGCAGTCGCGATGCAAACTTCACAAATCGCGATGCACGACGAGATTTGCGCAGTGCATCAGTCACGCGGCAAAGACGCTCCAATCGCCACTCGGCAGCGTCACCGAGTGCGAAGAATCCTTGGTCCGATACGCAGCCCCGCGATCGAAGCCAAGAAGACGACATCAGCACTACTTCGACCTCAAAGAGTGTAACGTTTGGCGCATCGCACCATTTCCAGAGCTCAAGCGTTGTAAGAGGAAACTGAAAATAGGCGAAGTACGCGAGCGTCCGGAACAACGATTGCTCGAGTGTCGTTGGCATACTTACGCCTTTACTTTCTTGAGCACCCAACCTGATCCGGTTCGGATCATGTGAAATACGCCGAACACAATAAATACGGCGTCGCGCAAACGAATCATCAACGCAAAAGCTAATGGATCCATTGGAACGTTCAGCGCAGCAAACACGGCAGCAAATCCGCCTTCAAAGATCCCTAGGCCACCAGGAACCGGAAGAATAAGTGCGAGTCCAGGAAGTGAACTTGCAAGGAATGCTTGGGCGAAATTCAGTGTCACGCCAAATCCCCAGGCAATGTAGAGGGTTTCGACAACTCGGAATGCCACCATCGTCATTGATAACGCAGAAATGCCGAACACCACCCAGCCGCCACCAGCAAAGAAGCCACGCATCAAATCTTCCGTCTCTTCCAGCCAATGTTCAACGCCACGGAATCGTTTCACACGATCCAACCGTAAGCGATGAAAGAGCGGCTTCGCCATTGGTCTCCCCCGACCGAGCGCCGTAAAAAATGAAAGAAGCAAGCCAAAAGCAATCGCGAGGCCAACGGCCATAATCCACAACGTCCCAGCGCCTCCCTGATGCTCCACAAGTGCAAAGATCACGCCGAGCGCGATGAAGACGACGTACGAACAAAGCTCAAAAGCAATATCGAGTGTCGCTGATGCTACTGCGCTCTTCCCTGGCACGCCGTCCGCCATTAAAAGCGCAACACGAACCGGCTCACCGCCTGCTTGGTTGAGCGGCGTCAAATACCCAACGGCATACCCCGTCATGCGGTGCCAATACATCCGCCACACCGAAAGCTTATGCTTCTTTTCCGTGACTTGCCGGCGCAAAATGATCGTCCAACGGATGCTGTACAGCGTGAAGTTCAGCATCGAAATAGCCACAAGACCGACGAACGGCCATGCACCAAACGTGCTCATGTTTTGCAGAACACTCGCCCAACCCTCCTTTGCAAGAAGCGCGTACAACAACCCAACACCAAGGAGGCCGCTCAAGACAACACCGAGAATACGCCACGGGACACGTTGAGCCATAATGGAACAAGTGTACACGAACCCGCTAGCTCTTCTTTGGACTCAAAAATAATGCGTACATTGCGTAGGTAAACGCGGTGCTCACGAAGATGTAGAGCGTTACGCCCCCAACAAGTGTCGTTACGCCAAGAACCAACATCATGATCGGCAACATATATACCATCATTTTGTTCATCGTTGCGGTCATGTCCTCATCAAGCGCTGGGCTCGTTCCGCGCGCCACTGCCGGCGGACGACGAGTGATCATCTGCTTAGCCTGGAAGTACTGAGCCACGGCGGACGCCACGGCGAGAGGAATTGAGATCTTACTCAAATCCATTCCCAGAAAGGACGGGGACATCGATCCGGGACTTGGAATAAAGCCATACAAAATCGAGGCATCAACAGTATGAATTCCAGCCTCAAGCGCCTTGTACAGCGCAATGAACACAAACAACTGCACTATTGTTGGCAAACATGAGGCGAAAGGATTTACGTTGTGCACCTTGTACACACTCATGAGTTCCTTCGCCATCGTCTCTTTGTCGTCCTTATACTTCTCCTTAATCTCCGCAATCTTCGGCTGAATCTCTTGCAGCTCCTTCTGTGCCTTCATGGACTTGTACGTCAGTGGCAACACGATGCTCTTCACGATGACGGTCATCACGATAATTGCGAGCCCAAGTCCGCCCCACGGCGCAAGATTGTAGATGAAGACGAGAAGATTGTAGAGTGGCTGGTAGAGAATCGTAAAGAAGAAGGAAGCCATATTACTCAGAAACTACAGGTGTCTCGACCGCAGCCTCAGCGACGGCTTCGACTGGCTCCGCAACAGCGTCCACATTTTCAACTGGAGCGATAACACCATCAGCCTGACGTTCCTGAATGTTTACCTTCCAACCAGTGAGTTTCGCCGCCAAACGGACGTTTTGACCACCGCGACCAATCGCGAGGGAAAGCTGATCGCTTGGAACAACGACGATTGCTGCGTGTTCTGCCTCATCAAGATTTACCTCGAGCACCTTTGCCGGAGACAGCGCGTGCGTAATGAGTTCGCGTGGATTTTCGCTCCACTGGACAATGTCGATCTTTTCGCCAGAGAGCTCTCCAGTAATCGTTTGGATACGGCTTCCGCGCTGCCCGATACATGCTCCGATTGGATCGATCCCCGCATCGGTAGATGCAACGGCGATCTTGGTACGCGCGCCAGCTTCGCGAGCAATCGCCTTAATGACGACGGTGCCCTCGGCGACTTCCGGAATTTCCACCATGAACAGCTTCTTTACCAACTCTTCACTGGTTCGGGAGAGCAAAATCTGCGCACCGCGCGAACCGAGCGACACTTCGCGAACGTAGAACTTCAAACGGTCTCCAGAGCGATAGCGTTCCGTTGGCATCGCGTCTTCTGGCTTGATAATTCCAGCCGTGCGACCGATATCCACGAGAATAATACGGCCTTCACGACGCTGCACCGTTCCCACAATTACATCGCCTTCGACACCCTTGAATTCGTTAAAGATGATTTCGCGCTCTGCTTCACGAAGCTTCTGGGTAATAACCTGCTTCGCGGTCATCGCTGCCATACGACCAAATTCCACAGCCTGTGGAAGCTCCGTACGCAACACGTCGCCAACCTTTGCACCCATCTTCATGAGCTGCGCGTCGGAAATCATGATGTCCGTTTTTGGATTGAACTTTGGTGCAATCTCGTCCACCGGTGTTTCTGTTGGTGGCATAAAGTCACCAAGCGCTTTCATTGCTTCGCGACGAGCCGATTCCTCAGCCTCAATCTTCTTCACCTCTTCCATTTCTTCTGCGGTAATATCTGCGACCACCGTTTTCACGTCGAAAATTCGAGCAAGGCCCGTTTCCGTATCGAACTTCGCTTCAAGATTGTGATATTTGTCGCCAAAATCCTTACGATACGCCGCCGCCAATGCGGATTCGATCGTGGTCATGACACTTTCATACGAAAGGCCCTTCTCGTCACAAATCTGACGAATCGCTAACTCGATTGCACTTGCCATACTAGATTGTTATTAAATTGTTTAACAGTGAAACCTGGCATTGCGGCCAGGTTTCAACATGCAAAAAGAATATCACAGCCCGATCGACTACGCAATATTCGTCGCGATCTTGAGATGAACAATGTCTTGCCGATTTTTCTCGATCTGCGGAAGAATTTCATCCTTCACAAGATCGAGGATATCGTCCCGCAAAGTATCGATCTTCTTACCGAGACGCTCTTCTGACGCAAAAACCGCAGAATTCACAACGGCGTGCATCTCGTCTCGTATTTCACGCTTCAATTGAGAGCCAAAGACCTCATTATTTTGGATCAGTGCATCGCGAACAATTTCTGAAACCAAACCACGCATTGTTTTCTCATCTTTTGCTGTAAGCATAAAAATACGATGAAAAATAAAATTCGTGGGGACTAGGACCAGCCTACCAAAAATATTTCTCGTCGTCATTTCATTTCTCCACAACATCGCGAACCATCAGCGTTATCGGAATGACTTTCGTATCCGATAACCGCAACGGTTTCGCTCCGCCTTGATTTCGGAATCCGAATCGCTCGTAAAATCGAATCGCTTGATTATTGTACGATGCGACTTTTAATTGAATGGGCGTATCAGCATCGAGCCATTCTAATCCACGCCGAAAGACTTCGCCACCGATTCCTTTTCCAATATACGCAGGATCCAGATATAACGAATCAACCAAACCAAATTCTGCCGTCTTTCCTACCCTACAAAATCCAAGAGTTTTTTGAGCATCCTCCAAAATGAATGTCCGAATATTTGCCAGCACCCCCTCATCACGCAATTCTCTCTGCCAAGAAGCCGTTTGCTGATCGACACTTTTTAAATATCTTTCAATATCCTCACGCGAAATCCCACCGACTTCGTTCGGATACGTCGCCAACCACGACTCATGCTGAATCCGCGCAATCTCCGCCGCATCAGCAACGGTCGCAATGCGGACTTCGGGTTTTTCCTTCGCGATATCGTGTTCTTTCGGCTCAACCACCCGATATGTTTGAACTTCATCGCGACCAACAACTTTTGCAGGAATTTCTGCGACGTGTTCGATGAACATCTTTGTTACACGATGGGCGCCGTCAATAATCGAGCCATCTTCAGTTACAAGAATCGGCTCGGAAAGGCTCACTCTCTGAGCACGGGCGATATGACTGCTCCACTCAGGCTCGCGAGACGCCATGATCGTGTAGTCTCCCTCACATGTTTCCGCAAGATCAATCAACTGTTTTGGCCCGATACTCCCACCATTATCAAGACTCCAACCGCGATCGTGAGATCGAAAGTCTAAGAAATCCGTCCGCGCCATAACGCGATCAGGAAATCTTCCCTTATCCGCGATCAATCGATCGACGTTAAGGATCAATCCGCCAACTTGTGCAGTCCGCGCCACTGTTCTCCTCTCAAAATTCTGCTCATTGCGATCCATACACGATCATTCTACCCCACCCCAACGATATGGGTGATTCGTGGGGGCGATTGATCGTATTCAATCGCAATCACGTCGATGCGCCATTCGGATTGGGGGTGATCGGACATGAAATGTTCGGCGACGATGGCGATTTTTCGAAGCTTCGATCGGGTAACAGATTCTTCGGGATACCCGAATTCGTGATCGTTGCGCGCCTTCACCTCGACCATGACAAATTCCTCCCCATCTTTTGCGATAATATCGATCTCGCCGAAACGGTTGCGATATTGCGTTTCAATAATCTGAAACTTCTTTGATTTCAAAAACGCAGCGGCATCATGCTCAGCTGCGTTTCCAAAAATCCTCCTCTTATCCACCATAACGATTACCGGGATCGTTTCGGCAAATATTTATTCACGTCAGCACGTGACTGTTCGCGATGCTGCAACGCCGGAACTTCTGTTTTCACGTAGCGGACGATTGAAACAACGCCGGCGAGAACGCCAACGATCCAAATCAAAAACCAGAATCGGGAACCAAAGAATTGAATCTCTTCGAACGTGAGAAAGAACCAGACCAAGCCAACAAGACCAGAGAACGAACACAGTGTCGCGATCTTCTTGAGGACGATCGCCTGATATCGATCGTACTTCCCATTGCGGATCATCATGCGGATTACTGATCCTGCGATGATTACGAGTGCGAAGAAGGCAAAGAAACCTGCCTCGAACGCTGCGGCCATACGAATCGGCGTAAGGTCGAACCAGAAGCTCAAATTCCAAAGTGGGGAGAGAAAATTCATATGGGCAGGATAGTAGCGGAAAATCTAGTGACTGTAAATTCTCCCCCAATGATCCCGGCTCGCTCTGAACTGTCCGCATTCCTGGCAACCACCTTCGGAAAATAACCGATCAACCGCGTACGGAGCAACACGATCGGCGCTATTCGGTGCAACGGCATGACGAGTTTGCGGCTCCCAGTCGACGACAATAATCTGCCCATTCGGGGCAAGCAGACGACGAGCCTCCGAAACGATCGATGCACGACGACGCGCCGACCACAGCGTGTTAATGAGGAAAATACGATCGAGCGAACCCTGTTCAATGTCGGCCACACCTCCAAACCGTTCAATGTCTCCTCGGACTGGATACAAGTTCAAAAGCGAGTGCAACGATCGGTGCCCGCGAAGCATCGATAACGCTTCAGGATGAATATCGATAGCAAACACCACACCATCGTCGGCAAGGAATCGCGCTGCTGGCAAAACTAAGTGTCCCGATCCCCCAGCACCAAAATCCGCCACACGATAACCGGGGCGAAGGTTTGCAATCTTGAGGATTACATTTGCATCGAGTAAGGCGCTACCAGCCATGTATTAGAAAATAGAGCGAACAAAGCTGCCAATAATGATATCGAAGAGGTTGAGCGTTACAATGAATCCAAGAATCATCACCGCGATTCCAAGAAGCTTGTAGAAGAATGCGGTTGTACCCAAATGTTGCTCAGCCCATGCCACTGGTCCGAGCATGTCTTCAAACCACCGCGTTTTCCATACCATCATCCATCCCATCGCAGTGATGAAGAGGCCAATAAGAATTCGCTGCAACATATAGCGCTATTTTATCACAAACGAAAAAGAAGCCCGGTCAGGCTTCATTTTCGATGGTGGACCGTATCGGGATCGAACCGATGACCTTCTGACTGCCAGCCAGACGCTCTACCAGCTGAGCTAACGGCCCGAGAAATGAAGAGAACGGGTTTATTTGGTCAAGCTTGGACGCACGGCGAGCAAATGTTTCGAGGCGTACTTCTTGGTACGTTGAGAAACTTTGCGATGGCGTAAGTTCAAGATTGACCAAATAAACACGTTCTCCTGGTGGACGCCGGGGGATTCGAACCCTCGACCCTCTCGGTGTAAACGAGATGCTCTAACCAGCTGAGCTAGGCGTCCAAATACGTATCGCCGAGGAATAGTACCCGAAGGCTTGAATCTTTTCAATCTTGAGGTTATGCTTCTGCCCGTTCCTTTAGTGATCGCGCGCGGATGGTGAAATGGTAGACACGCCAGCTTGAGGGGCTGGTGGCCGCAAGGTCGTGGAGGTTCGAGTCCTCTTCCGCGCACCATCGATGAAGAAGTCCAGAACGGACTTCTTTTTCGTTTTCCCGTTCTTTGATACCCTTATGGCACTATGGCAAACATGAAATTTGGGCTTGTGGGACGGATTTTGACGATTCTTGCTGCAATCGTAGTAATCGTTGCTGGAATGGCGTGGATCGGTAATGCCCAAGACCGCGCAAAAGAACCACAAAAGCTCGAGGTCGCGGCCAATGACAATGACTGGTTTGAGGGTGGAAAAGATGCTTCTGTCGTGCTCGTCGAATATAGCGACTTCCAGTGCCCGGCCTGCGGCGCGTACTTCCCTGTTATGAAAGGCCTTCAAGAGGCGTACGGCGACAAGCTCAAGATTGTCTACCGCAACTATCCGCTTGCCTCTATTCATGCAAACGCCCAACTCGCAGCACAGGCCGCAGAAGCTGCTGGCATTCAAGAACAGTTCTTTCTGATGCACGATCTGCTCTTTGGCAACCAACAAACATGGAGTACAGAAACCGACCCAACGAACACCTTCATCGGCTACGCAACATCTATTGGTCTTGATGTTGAAAAGTTCAAAACTGACCTTACAAGCGATGAAGCATTCGAGTCCGTAAAAGACGACATTCGAAGCGGAGACAAATCAAACGTGGATTCCACGCCAACGTTCTTCTTGAATGGTGTGCGGATTGAGAAGAATCCCCAGGGCCTTGAGCCATTCAAGGTACTCATCGATGCAGCCCTCCCGCCAACTCCGGTCGCCGATCCGGCAACATCGAGCATTGAAGTGACGACCACGCCGTAAGCTATGACCGCTCCCCGCTGGTATCCATTCACTGTTCTCGGCGTGAGCATCGTCGGATTCTTCGACGCTGCATACTTAACAATCCAGCACTACACCCAATTCACCCTCCCCTGCACCATCACCCACGGTTGCGACTTGGTGACAAAAAGCGAATACTCGCAAATCATGGGCATTCCGGTTTCTGTTCTTGGCGCTGTCTATTACCTCGCGATCTTCCTCGCCGTCTACGTCATTCTCGAAACGAAAAAAACGGAATACCTCCGCTTCGTTGCCATCGCCACAACCTTCGGCTTTCTCTTCTCCGCCTGGTTCGTCTACCTCCAATTCTTCGTCATCCACGCCATCTGCCAGTACTGCATGTTCTCCGCCGCCACCTCAACCACCATGTTCGTGGTTTCGATTGTGTTTTTCTCGAGCGAGCACCTAAAGAACATTACGAAGTCGACACACTCCGAAGTTCTGTAAAAATCGGATCTTTGAACTCATTCGGGATCTTCTCAAGGATCGTCTTTGCGATATCAACGCTCCTCGCAATTTCATCTGTGTTATCCACTGATCGATAAAATCGGTAACTATCAAGCGTATCTGCTGTTTTCACGATAAGTGCCGATTCACCAACCGCAATACACCGATCAATATATTCTCTTCGACGTTCTGCTGGATCGACGATACTGCGATCTTTCGTATTCGCTTTCACGATCGCAAGAACTGCGTCGCCGAACTCGCTCTTCACGAGACCTTCTGAAGCCTCCGTCCACTCAAGAATGTCGTGAAGCAACCCCGCTAACACGATGTCAGCCGAATAGTCATGTTCGTAAAGATACATTCCAACGCGAAGAACATGCATGAGAAGCGGCTTCTTCCGTTTCTCGCCGACGGGCATGTATTGAACCAAAAGCTTCACCGCCTTTTCGAACTGAAGATCGAGCTGAATATTACCCAAGTTCATACTGTTTTTGCTTCAGACTTTTGGAAAATTCTTTCTCCCATGTGTAAGGCGAGTTCGCTCGGCAACCGATGTTCAATTACATGTATTTCTCCTTTTTTCGTCTGACGAAGAAGAATATCCAAAACCGGAGATTCGATACCAAATATTAATCCTCCCGGCCTCGTGGCTCGATATACCTCCTTCGCGAGTGCCTCGTGATATTTCTCGTTTTTTACCATCATGAAATCGATACCATTAATCACAAAGCTTGCAGAATCATCCTTCATCCGAGAAAGAACATCGAGCATGTCCGCACAAACGCTCACACGGACAATGCTTCGTGCATCATCTCCAATGCGCTGAATCGAAAACGGCACCATCGGATTCGGCCCGCTCTCTTCGCTCTGAAAACGCCATCGATCAATATTTACGTACATCGATGATCCGGAAGCGACCGCAAAACTAAACATTCTTCCAAAGCCGCCACCAACATCTACAAATGGCGCGCCCTCTAAATGTTCTTTAAAATATCCCCGTTCCTTCTCTACAAGCGCCTTTTCTTCTTCGGATCGATCACCAAAAAGGGATAGCGCATGATCCCAATTTTCTGAATATGGCGTTTCTAGGCCCGTCACAATACTCGATTGTTTTTCTTGCGTTGCAATCAATTCCTTACACGTCACCGAGGGTTCACGCCCTGCCTCGATGAGATCTGTAAACGCGGGATCTCTCTTCAAACTAGGCTCCAAAGCTTCAAAACTCATATACACGAATTCTAACACGAGCTCAAAACTTCCTCGCCTTTCCCGTCACCAATCGGAGCGCCTTTGGGATAACGCGGAAAGAGAAATCTTTTCCCTGAAGCTGATCACCGTCCACTGTGGCGGTGATTTGCTTTTCGCAGGCAATAAACATTTCTTCGAAAGGAATGCAACCAACGTCGGCTTTGCTTTTAAATAATGAGAATTTTGGCAGGCGAATAATCAAAGAAAGCCGACCGTCCACCGGACTAATCATGCCGGCATCGTCGGGTGCGGCGAAGTTTCGGACTTCGATCGAGGCTTTGCGGAGCGGCGTGATGACGTATTGCTTGCCGTGATGGATTGAGAAGTCAGTCCCCTCGATGTGGACGGACTGCACGAATCGTTTGCCGTTTACTTCGCCAACGTCGAGTTCTTCCACGATTCGAGCGCTCAGCACGTCGCACGCCGCAACACCGCTTGGCATACCGAGGAGCTCGGCCATGCCGCCTTGCGGGCCAACAGGAAGCAGCGCGACAACGGTTTTTCGGTCTTGCACCGCATCAATCACGCGACGAAGCGTCATGTCGTTCCCCACCGCAACCACCGTCGTTACTCCCCCGCGAATTTCGTCACGAATCAAATCAATCGGTTCGCGAAACAAGGCCAAGCGAGCAATCTTGCCGGCAATGCCCAAGTCCGTTAAGCGCGTTTCAATCTGAGCGAGCTCTCGCTCAAACTTTCGGTCTTGCAGCGCCTCGTCGTACACGTAGCAATACACACTTAGGATTCATCAACCGTCTCAGCACGCTTCTTTCCCTTTACTACGTCGCCGCCCATGCTGATGTTGCCGTTCATTTGTGCGCCAGGACCGATTGCGAGCACTTCCGTAATGACATCGCCGGTCATTTTCGATGATGGAAACAATTCAAACTTTCCATGAACCACAATGTTGCCGCGAATCTCACCACTCACCACCGCATTTGTTGCCTCGATGTTCGCCTCCACCAACGCCTGATCGCCAATACGCAAATCGCCCTTGGTCTTCACCGTTCCATGCACCTCACCTTCGATGACGATATCGCCTTCTGCAACAAGATCACCTTCCAAGCGAACACCATGCGCGATAACTGTTTCTGGACCGGTGCCTTTAGCCATAAAGATAGAAATTACTTAGCTCTTCAGTACCACGATTACATCGCCTTCACAACTGAGATGTTCAAAAGTTCCATCGCGTTCGTGAGCGTCGAGCTCACGACATCGGCGAGTCCCAAGCGCGCGGCGGTCAACGATGGCTGTTCTTCGTCGATCATATGTACCTCGGCATAGTACCGGGAAAACATCTGTGCAAGCTCGAAGGCGAACAAACACACCAACGACGGACGCATCTCTGTTCCGGCCTGTGCAACAATATCGGGATACTCCGACACTTTGCGCAACAACTGGACTTCTTGCGGATCAATCAACGCCGATGCCAATGGGAACGCTGATACCTTCGTCTTTCCGTGCAGGCTATTGATACGTGCAATTGTGTAGAGAATATACGGCCCAGTAAATCCATCCGTCGCCATTGCCTCTTCCATGTCGAACACGAGAATCTTTCCAGGATCTTGGCGAAGCATCATGAACTTCATCGCCGCAAGCGCAATCGTAAGCGCATTCGCATTCACCACTTTCTCCTTCCATTCTGGATGACGAAGCTTCGTGGAATCGACCAATGCCTGGAACATCGCATCGCGAAGCTCATCGTAGCGAACAATATTTCCTTTCCGAGATGACATCGCACCATCAGGAAGTGTGACCATTTCGTACCCAACGTGTACAAGTTCCTTGTGGAAATCAAGGCGCTTCAACGTCGCGAACAGTTGCTTCATGTAGAGCGATTGACGAACGTCAATCACGAAGATTTGGCGATCCGGAGCGTAATCGTGATCTTTTTGTAACGCGAGCGCGAGATCCTTCGTTGCGTAGAGCGACGAACCATCCGTCTTAAGCACCAAGAACACACCGAGATTCTCGTCAGCGAGATCCACAATCGTTGCGCCCTCGCTTTTCTTTGCAATTCCGTCGGTGAGCATCTTTCGTACAAGCTCTTTCCCCGGTTTCTCTACTTCGCTTTCGTAATACCACACGCTCGGCTTTACTCCGAGTTCGGCGAATACCTTCCGGAACTCATCAAGGCTCCACTCGCGAGTTTCCTTCCACAATCCAAGCCACGGCTGTTCCTCAGCCTCAAGCTTTCGTTGAATATCAGAAATTTCTTCCTTCGCTTCTGGATGCTCGTCCACGAACTGCGTCGCCTTGGTATATGCATCGCCGAGTACTTTCGCGCGATCCTCCTTCGCGATCGTTTCATCACCGTAAAATTTCTTAAATCCCCAGATGGCTTTTGCGACGTGTGCACCAATATCGCCGATGTATGCCGCAGCAATCGTGTCGTATCCGTTTGCTGTAACAAGATTTACGATCGATTGTCCGTAAATCGCGTTGCGCAAATGGCCAACATGGAATTCCTTGTGCGTATTTGGCTGTGCGTATTCCACAAGCACACGCTTCCCCTTCCCCGTTGTGCCACGTCCATACCGCTTCTTCGCCTTTGCAACATCATCAAGTACGTGTGTACCGAACGCTTCGTCGTCGAACGTGAAGTTGACGTACGGCCCAGCCGACGTAATTTTCTTGATCATCTTCGACGGCCCGATCTTCGCCGCAAGTTCGGTTGCGATTTCGGCCGGATTGCGACCCATACCCTTTGCCAAGGTAAAACACGGGAAACTCAAATCGCCGAATCCCGGCTTTGGCGGCGACACAATCATGTCGGCCGTGAGCGTGAATGTTTTTCCCAACGCTTTTTTCAGCGCGGTATAGACCTCCTTCTTTGCAGTACTTCGTGCGGTCATATTATGGAAGAAGTTTCACAAAGAATCGCTTACCCTTTTGCACAATGACGCTATCAGCGCGAGGAGACACCTGCAACATCGGATCAGAAACAATCTCGGAGCCGATCTTCACACCACCCTGTTCAATGAGCCGTTTCGCTTCGCCTTTTGACGGCGCGAATCCAGCCTCCACAAGGATCTCGACGATCGTGAGTGGTCGACCGCCCAGTGAAAGTTCTGGAATAACATCCGGCATTTCCTTGTTGCTGAACACTTGCAAGAAATGTTTCTTCGCTGCTTTTGCCTTGCTCTTGTTGTAATACATCTCAACGACAGTTTCGGCCAAGTGCATCTTTGCATCGCGTGGATTCATACCACCAGCAATCGCAGATTCGACAGCAGCAATCTTCTCGTCCTCGAGGTCGGTTGCGAGCTTGAAGTATGGAACGATCATGCTGTCGTCCATCGCCATAATCTTTCCAAACATATCCTCCGGCGCATCCGTAAGGCCGATAATTCCGCCTTCGCTCTTGCTCATCTTCTTTCCTTCGCTGTTCGTAAGAAGCGATGTCGCAACCACAAACTTCTCTTTCTGTTTCATTTCCCGCATCAATGTGCGGCCTGCAAGCATGTTGAAGGTTTGATCGTTTCCCCCAAGCTCAACATCCACGTCCATCGCCACCGAATCGTAGCCTTGCATGAGCGGGTAAAAAAACTCATGGAGATAGATTGGTTTCTGCTCTGCCTCACGCTTCGCGAACATATCGCGCTCCATCATCTGCTGAACGGTGAAGTGGCTTGCGAGATTGACGACGTCCGAAAAGTTCATCTTTGCTAACCACTTATCATTAAACATGAGCTTCACCGCGTTGTCGCCAGAAAACTTGAGAATCTTCGACGCCTGCTTTTTGTACGTTGCGGCGTTATCGAGAACCTCCTGTTTGGTGAGCTGCTTTCGCGTTGCAAGCTTATCGGTTGGATCACCAATCATTGCGGTAAACGAACCCAACAACAGAATCACCTCGTGGCCGAGATTCTGAAACTCGCGAAGTTTCCGAAACTGCACCGCGTGGCCAATATGCAAGAACGGCGCCGTTGGATCAACGCCATGATAAATGCGCAATCGTCGCCCACTCATGAGCTGCTCACGCAACTTTTCAGCGGTTGGATACACGGTCGCGACACCGCGTGTAAGCAATCGATTAATGTTGTGTTCATCGGTAATAACGTTCATATGCAAGGCATTATGACACAAGCGCCGCATGCTCTTTTTGGAGCGCGGCAAGTTTTTCCTGAAGATCCGCAAGCTTTTGTCGCTCCCCCGCGATCACCTTCTCCGGTGCACGAGCAACAAAATCCGCATTCGCGAGCTTCGATTCTTGGGCGGCGATGAACTTTGTTGCTTCGGCGATTCCCGATTCGATACGCGCCTTTTCCGATGCCGCATCAACAGCCGGCAATTGCACAAAGATTTGCGCAGATCCAACCACAATCGGCGTAATCGATTCCGGACGCTCTTCGCCCGAACGAATCGCTTTCACTTTCGTTAAACCGCCGATGATCGATTCCATTCCCGACAAAACTCCTGCATTTACCATTACAATCGACTCCACATCCTTCGGCAATGTTTTGTGTTCCGAGAGATAATTGCGAATCGCAATCACCGCCGAACACACCTGATCAAACGCCGATCGATCCTCCGACGACAATTCGTATTCAACCGTTGGCCACTTTGCGACGATGATCATTCCGGAGTTGAAATTCTTGTAGATTTCCTCAGTCACGAATGGAGCGAACGGGTGCCAAAGGATGAGCAGGCGTTCGAGAATGTAGAGAAGAACATCGCCCTTCTCGCCCTCGATCTTGGCGATCTCCAGGTACCAGTCCGCGAAGTCGTTCCAGGTAAAATCACGCAACATTTCGATGGCGAGCGAGAAGTCGTAACGATCGATGAGTGAACTTACCTTCTTCGCCGTCTCGCTAAAACGCGCAAGAATCCATCGATCTGCGAGCGTCAGTGACGTCTCTCCCCCATTTATGGGGGAGTTGGAGGGGACGTCTACGTGTCGTGCTCCTCCCACATTTCCGATAATAAATCGCGAAATGTTCCACAGCTTGTTCACAAGGTTGCGCGCAGCTTCCACCTTCTCTGTGTAATACCGCGAATCGTTTCCTGGCGTGTTACCAGAAAGGACGGAGATCCGAAGCGCATCGCAGCCGTATTCGTTGATCACTTCGATTGGATCGATGTTGTTTCCCGATGATTTTGAAAACTTGTTCCCGTCCTTATCACGCAACAAACCGTGCATGTACGCATTGTTGAACGGAACTTGATTCAACGCATACGAACTCATCAAAATCATGCGCATCAACCAGAGGTACAAAATCTCATACCCCATCTGGATCCAATTCGTTGGATGGAAGTTCTTGAGATCAGATGTCTTCTCAGGCCAGCCGAGCGTAGAAAACGTCCACGAACCGCTTGAGAACCAGGTGTCGAGCGTGTCTTCGTCCTGAACCCAACCATCGCCTTCTGGCCTTGCACCAACAGCAATCTCTTCACCGCGATACCACGCCGGGATTCTATGACCCCACCAAATTTGGCGCGACAAACACCAATCGCGCAGATTGTTTACGCGATCAAGGTAGAGTTTTGTAAATCGCTCTGGCGTGATCGATACTTTTTGTGATGCATCGCCATTCAATCCTGTCGTCACCGCATCACGCATCAAATCCTTCAACGTCTTTCCACGTCCTGGAATTTCCTTGTTCACGTTCAGCCACCATTGCGTCATCGGAACCGACTCGATGACGTCGCCATAGCGATCGGACGTTCCAACGTTCTGAATGATGTCCTTTGAGTCTTCGAGAAGCCCTTGCCCCGAAAGCCATGCAACAACAGTTGCTCGAGCCTTTTCGACGGTTTGTCCAGCAACCAACTGCCCCGCTTCGACAGTCATCTTCCCATCAAGTCCGATCACTTGGATAATCTCGATCGGATCCTGCTTCGCCTTCTGCACTTCGTACATTCCAAAGTCGATCGGGCTGTGCGCAGGCGTCACGCCCAGAGCGCCAGTACCGAACGATGGATCAACCTCCTCGCTCGCGATAACTTTGATCGTCAATTTCGACCCCGCGAAATCAACATTGAATGTTTTTCCGATGAATGCCGTGTAACGATCGTCAGCCGGGTGCACCGCAACAGCCGTATCGCCCACCTTCGTTTCTGGGCGTGTCGTCGAAATCGCAATTGGAAAATCTTTGCTGTATTTGAACGTGTAGAGAACGGAAGCTCGCTCGATCGTCTCGATTTCGTCATCGGATGACGTCGATTGTCCCTTCACCGACCAATTCACCACCCGGAATCCGCGATAGATAAGACCATCGTTGTACATTCGCGTAAAAAGCTCATTCACCGCAACGTTTCGCTTCTCGTCGAACGTGTATGCCAAACGGCTCCAGTCGGCGCTGGTTCCCATCTTTTTCACCTGGCTCAAAATCGTCGATTTCGATTGCTCGGCAAACTCACGAATCTTTTCAACGAGCTTTTCTCGTCCAAGCTCTTGGCGAGGATTCTTGATCCCGTCGGCCATCAACAGTTTTTCCACCTTTGCCTGCGTTGGCAACGCGGCATGGTCGGTTCCCGGAATAAGAAGTGCTTTCTTCCCTAAAAGACGCTGATAGCGAACCATCGCGTCCATGAGGGAATTTTCCAGCGCATGGCCAAGGTGCAACACGCCGGTAACGTTTGGCGGCGGCATCACGACAGTGAACGCCTCAGTGGAATCCGTAACATTCGGCAAATTCTCTGGCGTAAAAAAGCCTGAGCTTAGCCAAGATTCGTAAATTCCATCTTCCACCAACTTCGCCTCGTACGCTTTTGCCATTTCGTTCGCCATAGATAGCACGCAGTGTAGACGAAAAGGCGATTTTGGGGTAGGATTCTCTGTCCGTGGGGGCAATCCCTAGGGCACCGCAGACGGCCGGACCGCCGTCGTTCACATAGGTTTTTCGTGTCTGACTCCAATTCCGCTCCGTTCATCGCCCCCATCGTCGTCAATGTGTGGGGAATCCCGAGCTGCCTGATCGACAGAGCCAATCCCTCCACTCCGACTGAAGTGCTGTCGGTAGAAGAACGGTCCCGTCACAACGATCGACTCCGCGACTTCGAGCGCCTCATCGTCAACACTTTCAGTGAGTCATACAAGTTGAAGCAAGATGCGAACGTTCGGTTCATCGTGAACTTCCCATCGGATCGGAGGCCCTACCGCAACGTCGCCGAGATCTACATCGAGATCAAGATCTTCAAACTTCCGTTCAACCTACGCGAAGATCAGCTCCAGGTCTCACGCCTACGAGACGCGTCGAAGGACCTCGCACGAGAACTCCCGAAGAACGCCGCCGATTTCCTCGTGAAGTTCGACGCCTTCAAGCGAGATCTCGCTTTCGTAACACTGGAGCTCACCGAACACTTCAGTGAAGGAAAATCAACGATCAGCTGGGGTCAGTGGTCGAAATAGAAAGCGTGAGGGGGGACAGCAACTACACAGCTCGCGGCTCGGCTCCTTCGGGGGGGTCGAGTCGTTTCGTTTTAAAACAGAAACGAGCGACCCGTGGGCCGCCCGTCGTGTCGTCATTCAGATACTGAACACCCCCGGCGGGATACAGAGCGCCCGCATCGTCTCTTCCTTGAGTCGCGAGTTCGCTGCGTGGTAGAGGAGTCCCCGACGAACCTTCGTCTCCTGCATCTCGTCCGTCACGCTGGCCAGGTAGAGCGAGAGCTCCCCCATCGTCATGGTCGGGATGAGATTCGCCGACGGTAGTTCATGCGGGAGCACGTCGGCAACGGTGAGCGCCATGAATGCGGCGACCTCCTCCGCCACGGTGAGCTCCTTCGGCTCGATCGGCGTCGCGAGCGACGGATCGTAGACGAACAGTTGCTCGAGCGGCATTCCGGGACGAAGTCCGTGCTCGGCGAGTGCAGCGATGATCGCGGGCTCCTTCGCCCAGTCGCCGGTGCCGGCGAGCGCGATGAGTACTTCGAAGGGGGTCAACCACTTCAGATCCGGCGTTTTGCACGCCTGGACGACGACAGCCTCGATGATCTCGCGAAGCTGCGGGAACATGTCGAGGCGACACCCGGCCGGCTTGAGAGCCGCTTCGGCGAAGTTCACGGTGCCGTTCATGCAGTTCTTGAGCCGACAGAGCTGCACCCGAGGAAGGGTTGCAAGCATCCACACCTGCTCGATGCCCGCGCGCTGACAGACATTCGCGAGCCGGGTAACGATACTGGACGAGCGCGGAGCTGCCGTCGGAACACGCTCGAGAAGCGCATCGACCGACATCGCGAGAACGTCGAGCGGAACAGATGACGGAGTAGGAAGAACGAGACGGGTCATGAGGACTCCTTGCCGCCGCTGGATGCGGACGGACGGTAAATCCTAGCCAACCTTGGCGGAAATGTCCACAGAAGAAAGAAAAACTTCTTGACCATAACCCTCGCAGCCGATAGGCTAGTTCCTCACACTTCCTTCATCTCTTGCATGTCGTTGGCGCTATTTCAACAATTTCATGAGGCACTCAAACGGGCAAAACGCCCTGTGGTCGTTCTTCAGGCTTCCCCAACAGTGGACGATTTTACTTCTGCATTCAGCATCGTCGCGCTGTGTAAGACCCTTGGCGTTCCCTGCTCGATCGTTACGAGCGGCGGACGAGCACCAGATGCATTGAAGTTTCTTTCCGTGTTTCAAGACGTTGCCGGCGACCTTGGGAATATCAACGCACTCACCCTTCGTGTCGATCTCAATCGCGCAAAAGTTGATGGGCTCACGTACGCCGTGGATGGCAACGATCTCGTCGTCACCATTACGCCAAAAACTGGCGCATGGCAGCCGAGCGATGTTCGTATTGAAAGTAACGATTACCGTTTCGATCTCATTATCGCGCTCGGTGCCCCAGATCGTTCCAGCCTTGGCGTACTCTTTTCAACCTACGCGGATTTCTTTTTGAAAACCCCCACCGTCGTTATCGACCACGGCCCAGAGAACGAACACTTCGGCACCATCAACATCGTGGACCTTACGGCGACGAGCGTGTCTGAAGTGTGTTTCAACCTCTTCATGCATATTGATGCGTCGATCGTAAACTCCGATATCGCCACCGCACTTCTCACGGGCATGATGAGCAAGACGAAGAGCTTCCGCGCGCCAAACGTTTCGCCAAAAACTCTCGAGATTGCACAAAAACTCATGGAGAAGAAAGCGGATCGCGAGAAGATTGTGGAGCATCTCTATCGAACACGATCAGTAGAAACACTCCGATTGTGGGGCCGTGCGCTTGCTCGACTCAAGGCTGATGAATCAATCGGCCTCGTGTGGACGCTCATCACCAAACAGGATTTCGTTACTGCCGGCGCCAATGCCGAAGCCCTTCGCGACATTGCTGACGAGCTCCTCATGACATCTCCTTCCGCCAAAGTCGCCCTCATCCTTTTTGAAGCGTATAACGGCGCCATCGCTGGCCAGCTTTTCGCGCAACGGCCATTCGACGCCCTCGTTCTCGGTGCTCCGTTCCGTGCCACCGGCACCCGCGAAGCCGTACATCTTTCCTTAACCCAAGCCGACATCGTTTCCGCAGAACGTGCTGTTATTTCACATCTCAAAACAAGTTTGAAATAAGTGTTTTTACTTTTTTCCCTACAGGATTTTTCGCGAATATTATTGACGATCCACAAAGATTGCACTATGTTTTCCGTGCAATATTGCAGTTCGCAAAACGAACGGGAGCGACAAATGCTTTTGAAGAACGTGAAGGAGACCTGCGAAACCGTCGTTTGGGGCTCAACCCTAACCATCGTGATCGCGCTCTGTGGTCTGGTCTGGGGAAGCTCCGTCACCCACGGCGCCGACACGATCGTCTACAGCTTCGTCTACGGTGGATTCGCCGTGATTCTCCTCATCCCCTCGTCAATCGGGTGGGCCGTCTCCCACTTCATGACAGCGAGGCGTGAATAGGAACGGAATCTCAGACCGCGTCGAGTCGGCCCCCAACGAAGGGATCGCTCGCACGGTCTCTTTAGTTTCAAAAATGCATAGATTCAAGACCTGACCCCACCGTCTTTCAACTCCTCCTATTCCCTATTCCACTCAAACCCCACAGATCCACAGTCCCCGCATTTCATTTCAAAATACGTTTGATCGTCGCGCGGTTCCGTAACCCCGGTCCATGTTTCCTTGCCGCTGCACAACGGACACTCGGATTCGATAGATTGCATATGCGGAAATCGTATCACGCACCATCGATCTGCCGAATTGCTCATGTTACAATGTATCCATGGACTCACTCTGGTACTCAACACGCGCCATGCCGGCTCATCGAAGAGTTGGTGCGTATATTGCCGATACCGCTCCGCTCGGGCTGTTGTTTAAGCTTGTTCGCGACATTCCTGCAGCAGATCCGTATCTTGTTGGTGGAACAGTTCGCGACGCGGTTCTTGGCGTCGTTCCACACCGCGCGCACGTGTTAGTTCGCGACGTCGCGCCACCGCTTTTGAACAAATTCCTCAATGCCAACGGTGCGGTTACGCAACACACAAACGGACATTGGCATGTCACCCCTCGCGGCACACACGAAGCGATTTCCATTTCCGTACCACACGTTCGAACCCTCGATCATTCCGGAACAGCTACTCGAATTCCCGCACACGAACGATCGCTTCATGACGACCTTGCGGCCCGCGATTTCTCCGTGAACTCGATGGCATATTCGTTGAAAAACGGGATTCTTCATGATCCTCACGGCGGATTAAACGATCTCATCAACCGCAAAACCATTCGCACGCTTCATCATCCAGAGCTTCACCTCTCCCAAGAACCGGCGCTTGTTTCTCGCGCGATTCGTTTAGCAAGTCAGTACGGACTCACGTTCGACCAGGCGCTGTGGAACGCAATCCCCCGTCATCATTCTTCCGTTCATCGCACGGATCACGACGAAAACGGCAACAATCAGTACGTCATCCCCCGCGTTCGACTTGGCCACGATGTTTTGATGGCGCTTGCACACAATCCAAAATACGCACTCGCACTCCTCAAAGACAGTGGCGCGTTAGAATCCCTCGCCCCAGAGCTCCTTCACCATGGCGCAACCATTCATGACGACGGTGAAACCGGTTGGCAGAAAACAAACCGTCTCTTCGATATCCTCGAGCATCACGACATCACTCGGGCATACGGCACGGCAAAAAAGAGTGCGACGCTGTACCTTGCCGGTCTCCTCACCCTTCTCGACGACCGCGCAATGGGAACGCTCCGCAACATCGTTACCCGATTACACCTTCACGCCGTTGATGACCATCGTCTACACTTCGATCATACGGATGCCGGATGGATGCTCAACAAAACCGTCACCCTCACCCAAGGCCACGCTACCGATCTCTCCCCCGCCGAACGCGAACGACTTGTTCGCGGCCAACGCGGCGCAGAACTCCTCGCGCTTCTTGATGCAACCGCAAGCGCAAAACACGAACACGGCATCGCTCGTGAGAATCTGGTCGACCTCAGAAACGAACGTGATCGCTGGCTCAATAACCCAGCTCCTGATGAGCTCGTCCGCGGTCGCGACCTGCTTGCTCTCAACTACTCCCCCGGCGCACATCTCCGAGGAATCTTAGACAAAATCCGCAGCGCTCAACTGGACGGCTATCTTTCTAGTCGCGCCGCCGCTCTCGACTTTGCACGCTATCTCGCAGCACAACAGTCATAACGCCCTATGTCCTGGGAACAACACGCAGCAAACGATCCTCGCCTTGAGCATTTTCGCAATCCGGAAGCGCGAAAAGAATTTTTGGCGCTCTCACGAGAAGAACGGGAAGCCGTGGAAAGGACATCGGATCTTATCGCAAAGGAGGCGGATTTTTTCCGTTTGTGCATGGGGAAGAAGATTGCGACAAATTACGAAATAAGCGATTTCGGGACGAAAACATTTCACGGACCCGAAACCACGATTCCCATTCTCCGAACCTGGGCTGAGAGCATTCCTCTCTCCATAAAGCAGTACCTTGGTGGCATTGTGGATACCGCGGTCCTCTTTCGTTTTCCGTATCCGGATCCCACTAAGCCCTACAGTCTGTTTTATTTTCACGGAAAGGCTTCAGGACAAATGAAAAATCCCAAAACTGGAAAACTCGAACTTGTAAATCCGAATGACGTGCGACCGAATCCGGAAGAATTCGCTTTCGCGATGCACGACGAACGAACATTTTCAAAAACCATCGCAGACGATGAAACTGCCCTGCGAACACTTCCGATCAGCATTCTTCACGCGGGCATGAAAATCTCTCCAAAAGACCGAGTGTATTTCGACGGATCAATGACCGGCGCACGCGGCACCTGGAAGGATCCACGACGACCTGCAGATGAAAAACGAGGACTTGTCTATGTCGATCTCAAGCACGGGAGACTTCGAAACACGCGGGACATGGAAGTTCCAGGACTCTCTGATTATCAATGCGCACCCGAACAGCTTCTGCAAAGCTTTGAAACGTCTTCTTTTCGCAAGGGAAGAGACACGGCCTTTCTTCAAAGTTGGACTTGGTCCGAGTAAACAAAACACCGTCCGCAATGGACGGTGTTTTGTGGTGCGCGCACGTGGACTCGAACCACGGACCTTCACAATGTCAATGTGACGCTCTAACCAACTGAGCTATGCGCGCTCGGAGTGCTGCTCCAGTTTGCCGATTTTCGGCTTGCTACGTCGCACATTCGCTCAACGTACCAAGAAGTACGCCTCGCGAACTGTGCTCCTTGCGCACCGAAACTCGTCTAAACTGGAACAGCCCTCATCGATTCACTCTCTGAATTCTCGACCGGAAGGATACGATTCACAAGGGACAATGTCAATGTGCAATCACCGCTGCTTTTCGGTTCGGGAGAGGAGCATCGCCACCATGCCGGCGGCAAGGAGAAGAGCGAAGAACA
Source organism: Patescibacteria group bacterium (assembly GCA_038064675.1). Lineage (GTDB taxonomy): Bacteria > Patescibacteriota > Patescibacteriia > UBA9934 > UBA9934 > CAIKHN01. The sequence goes on from JBBTSM010000006.1 coordinate 31,371, forward strand.
TCCCGCCGGCAACGAGAACGGCACGGAAGTCGCACACGAGGATCGATTGGATGTTGAAGTGCTCAGCGCCTTGCAATGTTCCCCGAGTAACAAGTTCGTCTGGGCATCGCAGACCGTGCGGACGGGAAAGAATGATCCCCGCGTACGCTGCGCCAAATGCTGTTGCAGCGGCGCCCAAGGTGAACAAGCAGCTAAACCGGGCCTTCTTCATGTGCATCGCCCGCGCCGCGGCAATGATCGAAAACACCACGCCACCCAAAATCCAATAGATAATAAACCACGAGAGCGACAGAACAAGAAGTGCGGTTGTGGGATTCGCGGTCATAAAAGATTAGAGCGCGGAAAGCGCAAGGAACAGCACGGTTCCCGCAGCGAACGCCGCAAGGAAGAAGATATAGCTCAAGCCGACAAACTCGTGGTTATGGTGCTGGCGGCCCATTATACCAAAAACAACGCCGAGAAAGAGAAGAAGAGGAGGAATGAAATACATACGCTTGGTGGGTCTGCCTGGACTCGAACCAGGGACCGGCGAGGTATAAGCTCGCTGCTCTAACCAACTGAGCTACAGACCCTTGGTTGGCTATCGAGGAACGCGAACAGCATACTCGTGATCGCAGCCTTTCTCAAGTATAACGCTTTCAAATTCATGGGTTCTGTGCGATACTCCGCCCATGAAAACCATCGAAATCCTGAGCATTGAACCAAAACGTCTCGACATCGCCCTCGCGGAAGTCCTTGAATTGAGCCGTTCAAAGGCCCAAAAGATCATTTCCGATGGCCGCGTACTCGTGAATGGTTCCGAGGCAAATGCCCACGAACTCGTCTCTTCAGCCTCCAAAGTCGAGATCGCCGAGCCAAAAGCGCCGATGATCGATCCAAACGCAAAACCGCCCGCACCCCTCAACATTCTCTACGAAGACGCAGACGTTCTCGTCGTAAACAAGCCAGCTGGCCTCCTCGTCCACCCAACCACCGCAAGCACGGAACCAACCCTGCTCGACCTTCTTCGCGCCCACATTCCTGGTCTTGATGCTGTTGGCGACGACAAAGCTCGCGCCGGCATTGTGCATCGTCTCGATAAACTCGCATCCGGAGTTGTTATCGTCGCGAAAACTCCTGAAGCATTCACGCATCTCAAGGCACAATTCGCTCAACGCCTTACTGACAAACGGTATACTGCGCTCGTTATGGGCAATGTTACCGACGATTCCGGAACCATCACCTTCCCTATTGCACGGTCGCAATCCAACGCTCGAATGGCGGCACGACCAAGCTCACAAGAAGGAAAAGACGCTATTACGCATTTCGACGTCCTTCATCGCTATGCCAGTGCAACACTGCTCGACGTTCACATCGAAACTGGCCGAACGCATCAAATCCGCGTGCACTTCTTTGCGCTTGGCCGTCCGGTTGCCGGCGACGAGCTCTACAATATCCGTGGAATCAAGCAGATCCCGCTTGGACGACTGTTCCTTCATGCTCGCGCACTGACGATCGACCTCCCGAATGGCGAACGAAAGACATTCGAAGCGCCACTGCCACCAGAACTCGAACTCGCCCTCACCAAACTCGCAGAACCCCATCTTCAACGTGTGTCTCGATAAATCATCCTCACTATGATCATCGCGCTCTCCGGTCTTTCTGGCACCGGAAAAACCACCATCAAGAACCTCCTCGCAGAACGGCTTGGCTTGCGGTCGTATTCAATGGGCGACCTTCGAGGGAAGATGGCGATGGAACGCGGCGTGACGATCGACGAACTCAATGCCCAAGGCATGACCGATGCATCGACAGATCGTGAGGTAGACGAATTTCAAACAAAACTCGGACGGACTGAAGACAATTTCATCATCGACGGCTGGCTTTCGTGGCACTTCATCCCCCACGCCTTCAAGGTGCAGTTGACGGTGGATCCGACGGTTGCGGCAATACGCATCTACAACGCAAAAAAGAACGAGCCAGGAAGGGACGACGAGCCAGACTTTTCATCGGTCGCGGAAACGGAGCGAATCTTAGCCGATCGCGTGGCTCAAAGTGAGGTTCGGTATCAAAAATGGTACGGTTTTTCCCTGAAAAATGACGGGAAATACGACCTCATCGTCGAAACCACACACCGAACCCCTGCAGAGATCATCGACGCCATCCTTAGCGCCATCCCCAAAAATCTTGACCCTCAGCCATAATTCCGCTACACTCCGCCCATTGTTCGGAACCTTTCACTCGCTCAATTTGCCCAAGCGCAGCGATCGCCCAAGGCGTAATCGCCGATCGCTCAATACTCCTATGACCGACGCCATCGAAACCACTGAAATCACCGACGCTCCAGCAGCAGTCGTCACCCCTACTGTTGTTGAAACAGGCATGGTGATCCGTCTCCACGAAAAAATTCAGGACGTGAACGCCAAAGGCGAACCACGTGAGCGTATCCAAATCTTCGAAGGCTTGGTGACCGGCACCCGCGGTGCTGGCGCATCGAAATCGTTCGTGGTCCGCAAGGAAAGCAACGGATTCGGCGTAGAAAAGATTTTCCCAACCTCTTCCCCAGTTATCGTAAAGATCGAAGTGGTGAAGCGATACAAGGTCCGCAAGCGCAAGTTGAACTTCATGAAAGACTTCGGCCGCAAGTTGCGCGAACTCGTCGTCAAGAAATAATCTCATCAAAACCCCGGCTCTCACGAGCCGGGGTTTTGTATTGTACGCTCAGAGTCGGTCCTAAAATGTGTGACAGAAGTATCCAGCCCCTAAGCTCGTACTCAATCCAAAGAAGTCCTTGAGCGCCTCGGCGACTGTTCGACTTGTGTCGCTTGCCGCACCCTCGTTGTACGCGCAGCGTGAAGCACCAAGCGCCGCCGCAACGCCACACGGGTCGGCGTTACATATCGTTTGAAGGAGCAATGCTCCGCCAGAGAAATTAATCGGAAGCTGCATGTATACCGGATCGGCTACATCCCCAATCTGCTGTGCAGAATATGCCATGTCCAAATCCTCATACACTCCACAGCCCCGCGGAACGCCCGCCGTGTCGCCGTCCTGCGTGGCGTCGAACAGGATACTTGGACAGCTAATGCCCCGCGCCGATGCCAAAGAATCTCCAGCCGTTGCACAACTATTCAGGGTTGAATTAAACACGCAATACGTCGTGCCGCCGGACGCCGTATCATCAAGTGCGTTACACGAACTCGCTGTTGGGCTCGGAAGCTGTGCACACGATTTGCACACACTCGTTTCGCCATCCTTCACGCAGACTTTCCCCGCATCAGCACCCGAACATTTTGTGTAATTACACACATCATCTTCCTTCCACGATCCAATCGTCCCTTCCACCGGTGTTCCAGAGATCGTCCCCGTTCCACCGCAAGCCGCTGTTCCGGTTTTCAAGGCGACACTGTATCCAACATCGGCATCCGTTAAGCGCTCGCAGGAAGACTCCGCATCGAGAATTGTTACTTCCTTAATCATCGGGATACGCAGGGCGTTAAGTGCGGTGAGGCGTGGATCGATCAGGTTCAAGAGTACAAAGATACTCAGCAGAATAACAAGCCCAGTAATGGCGTTTGTAATGCGCTTCTTTGCCTTTTCAATGTACTTACTTTTTCCACGGGACATAACGTACTGCAAACCACCGAGCATCATCATCACCACGGCAATAAGCGATGCCGCCGGCAAAAGCCACGTATAGATATCGTTGATGTATGTGGGAAGATTCGCAACTTCTGTCACACTGCCGATCGCCACGTTTAACGTGTATGGAGCGTCGTCTGCATAACAATATTTCTGCGGCAAGCTACTTGTTTTCGTCACCGCACAGTCGTACGGCATGTCTCCCCCAGCCCAAGACGCACCGATCAATGTTGCGCCGCTGTATCCGCTCCATGATTCGCATTGATCTTGTGTCCAGCACTTTGGATTCCGATCGGGGTACTGCTGGGGATCGTTAAAACACCCAACAAATCGCGTATTCGTATCGATACACGTTTGCTGACAGGCACTATTCGTCATTTGATCCGCATCTACCGCGCCAGTCCCAGCCGATCCGCAAAAACATTCACACGTTGCTGCCGTCGACGCAAACGTGGCCTTTGGAAAAAAGGTAAGCAACGCCACGGCGGCGAGGGCAAGAAGACTACGTTTGACGCATGGCATCGAGAATTTGGGTAAAGATGGTAAAAGGAATGGATCCTTCTACTTTCTGACCATTAAAGAAAAAGGTTGGTGTACCGGTAACACCCGCAGCTGCGCCGTCGGAACTATCCGCCGTTACATCGTTCGCGTAATAATCGGAATCCAAGCAACGCGCAAATTGATCGCTATCCAACCCAAGTGTGTCGGCGATTCCGCTTAACGTCTCCACACCGAGCGGTTCTTTGCTCGCGAACACTGCATCATGATACTCCCAAAACTTTCCCTGCTCTGCGGCGCAACCCCCAGCTTGCGCCGCAATGGTTGCACCGGAGTGAAGTTCCTCCAACGGATAATTTCGGAATACAACGCGAACATCGTCCGGATATTGTTTTGCAATGGCACGAACAATAGGAGCGACTTCCTGGGAATAGGGGCAGCCAAAATCGGCGAACTCCACAACCGTGATCTTTGCGTTCTTATTTCCAAGTGATGGGTCGCTCGCTCCAAGAAGCGATGCGGAATCCGTATTCGTCGCCGCCTTCGCCGCGAATGCCGTTACCGCACGAGTAAAGTTTGTTGTGGTATATGCCAACGCCGGGTTAATAGAGCCGTCTCGAATTCCACGGTAAAAAGAAAACACCCGCCACGAAAAACCCAAAACAAGGAAAAGCGCAACAACAAATCCAAACATACCCAAAAGACGCGCCGGAGACCACCGGTGTTTCGCTGGTGGCGGCGTCTGTACGGGAAGCATGTTTATTTCCTCAGTCTCCTCCATATCTGCCCGGATTATACCATAATGCGATGCACTGATCTTTACGACACAACCCCAATTTGGTATGCTTTCCGCACTATGATTCTCGATATTCTCCAGGCCGTTCTCGCTGTTCTTCTCTCAACAGCAATTCTCCTCCAAGCTCGTGGTGCGAGCGTTGGCTTGGCCTTTGGTGGCAGCGGAGACTTCTACCGAACCCGCCGCGGCATTGAAAAGAAGCTTCACGTCGCAACCGTTGTTCTTGCGATACTCTTCTTTGGAACAGCACTGGCAAACAGCCTCTTCAACGTCTAGTTCCCCATTCCATATTTCGTTTTCCTTTTCCTCTCTTCGTGCCCAGTGTTCTCGCTGGATCGCTTCGATCCGCTCTTTTGTGCAAAAGCGCCGATCCCCTTCGGCAAATACCGTCGCCGTTCGACAACTCGTTGGCCTTCGCGGCAGCCGGTTCCCTACGTGGAGGCAGTGGAAAGAGCTCCCACGATTTCTTTCAGAAAAAGAACGAAAACTCTGTATTGGAGCGCTCGTTCTTTGTGTGCTTTCTGGTGGGCTACTGGGAACACGTTTTTGGCTTTCAAACGAAACGCTCCTTCCCTCCGTCGGCGGCTCGTACACGGAAGGCGCCCTTGGTTCGCCGCAATACATTAACCCGCTCTACGCCATTGGAAGCGACGTCGATAGCGACCTTACGCGCCTCATGTTCTCTGGTTTAATGCGGTTTGACGGAGACCACAGCCTTGTTCCAGACCTCGCAGAAAACTACACCATTTCCGGCGATCAAAAAACCTATACGTTCACCCTTCGCGACAACGCACTCTGGCACGATGGGGAGCGTGTCACAAGCAATGACGTCCTTTTTACTGTTGATGCAATTCAAAATCCGGAATACCACAGCCCGCTTGCGGTAAGCTTCGGCGGATTGACTGTTGAGGCTCCAGACCAACGAACGGTTGTGTTTTCGCTGGACGAGCCTTTTGCGCCGTTCCTTGCCGCGCTCACCGTTGGCATTCTTCCTGCCCACCTTTGGGAAGAAGTCGCCCCGCAAAATGCTCCGCTTGCGCAGCTCAACATTAAACCCATTGGCAGCGGACCGTTCATGTTCTCAAAACTCGTCAAAGACAACAAAGGCTCACTTCGAAGCTACACCGTTGAACGAAACCCACACTTCTATCGTGGCACAGTCTATCTCAACGACATCACCTTGAAGTTCTACAATAGCCTCCAGGAACTTACCGACGCCGTCCGAAACAAAAACGTTGAAGGCGCATCTGTTCTTGCGGCACAAGACGCACAAAGCCTTTCGCGCGACGGCGTCATCGCACTTGGCTCGCCACGGCTTTCGCAATTTACTGCAGCGTTCTTTAATCAGAAACAATCCGGAGTACTCGCCGACGATAACGTTCGCCAAGCCCTCGTCCTGGCAACCGACCGCACCCTCGTTGCCCAAACATCCACAGAATCCTACGCAACGCCACTCGTCTCCCCTATTCTTCCGGGCATGCCAGGATACGACGCCGCAACGCAAATTCCCGCTGCCGACATTGAAGGCGCAAAAGGCCTTCTGGAGAGCAAGGGTTGGACCATGGCAAACGGTGCAACGATACGCACAAAATCCGGAACTGAACTCGCGCTCATCATCACCACCCTTGATTCGCCCGATCTTATTGCCGCGGCAAACGAGCTTCAGCGCGAATGGGTCGCAATCGGCGCGAACGTCAGTATTTCCGTCGTTGATCAAGGAACACTTCAAAACGACGTGATCAAGAACCACAATTTCGATGTTCTGCTTGCTGGCGAACGATACGGTGCGTATCCAGACCTTTATCCGTTCTGGCATTCGTCGCAAAGCGCATACCCGGGATTAAACCTGAGCGGATTTGCGAATCGCAAGGTTGATACCGCAATCGAAACCGCACGAACCAGTGCGGATCCTACAAAAGCCGTGGAAGCCGGGCAGCTCCTCATGAGTACTTTCGCAGAAGAACAACCAGCGCTCATGCTCTATCAGCCCCAGTATCTCTACGCCCTCAGTCCAAAGCTCTACGGCACCACGGTGGCAAACGTCACCACCCCGTCCGACCGCTTCGCAAATGTGGAAGGATGGTACCGCAAGACAAAAGTGAGCTTTTGAGCTACCATGCCGACGGCGAGCTCGCGAATGTGGCGGAATTGGTATACGCGTAGGTCTCAGAAGCCTATGCCCTTACAGGCTTGAGGGTTCGAGTCCCTCCATTCGCACCATGAACACAGCGTCTTTTCGGACGTTGTTTTCATTTGGTGTCCCCATGCCCACGTTGCCCATTGCCCATTTTGCCCCGTATACTCGTTCCATATGCGAGCACTTACCGGAATTCAGCCTACCAATACCCTGCACATCGGCAACCTCTTTGGCGCGCTTTTGCCTGCCGTAGAAATGCAAAAGACGTACGATCTGACGATGATGATCGTGGACTTACACGCCATCACCGTTCCGCAAGACCCTGTTCAGCTTCGAAAGAATATTCTCTTTCTTGCGGCAGCCTATCTTGCAGCCGGGATCGATCCAGAAAAAACCGTTCTCTTCCAACAGTCGCAAGTTCCCGCCCACGCCGAGCTTGGATGGTTGTTGCAAACCGTTGGCCGCATGAGCGAACTTGAACGAATGACACAATACAAAGACAAAGCAACGACTAAGAAAGAAAATGTTTCCGTTGGTCTCTTCACCTATCCGGTGCTCATGGCTGCAGATATCCTGCTCCACGATATCGACGTTGTGCCGGTTGGCGAAGATCAAAAACAGCACATGGAACTCGCTCGCGACCTTGCAGAGCGGTTCAATCGCGATTTTGGCGAAACATTCGTTGTGCCAAAACCGATTATTCAATCGGAAGGCGCACGAATTCTCGGGCTCGATAATCCAGATAAAAAGATGAGCAAAAGCGCGGCAAGTACGAAGAACTACATCTCGATCACCGATGATGCCGACACAATAGCGAAAAAGATTCGCTCAGCCGTCACCGATTCCCTACCAGGTATCACGGTGGATGATTCACGGCCGGGCCTCAAGAACCTCCTCACGATTCACTCGCTCGCAACAGGCCGATCGATAATAGACATCGCCGCGGAGTTCGACAGCCAGGGAAACAAAGCGTTCAAAGATGCGACTGCAGCAGCACTCATCGACTTCCTGTCGCCAATTCAACAGAAGATGACCGAACTTCTCGTAGATGAATTTGCTTTAATCGCGATCTTGGCCGAGGGAGCGGAAAAAGCAGCGGCCCAGGCAAACACCAAAGTCCAGCTCGCAAAAGCACACATGGGCTTAGTGTTATAAACAGAACGCTTGGCTGATATTAGCCAAATAAAGCGCCTTTTTGCATTGACAAAGGGGCGTTTTTCTGCTATAATATTTTTGGTACTTCGATGGGCCTCACTCCCCGAAAGGAGAAATTCATGTTCAAAAAGCCGCTTTTTGTTTTGGCTGTCATGACGCCCTACCTCCTGTTCGCCCTGCGACGCCCCTGGCTCAGGCTCCTCGAGGCCTCTACAGAGAACCTCGAGATCCTCGGGCATCAGCTTCTCGTCGCCGTGGGAGTTGGATTCTTCCTTCTCCCACTCGGTCATCAACGGGCGTGAGACCTTCGAATCTACGACGCAGACCGATGTTCCCCCCGCGGAGCATCGGTCGGCACCAGAAGGCGCAACACACGTTGTTTCATCTGGAGCCCTTCTCAACTTCCCATCCTCGTTCCGGAGTTCCCCGTGCTGAAATCCCTTCGCAATGCCCTCTCGTGGTTCCTCGGCCTTCCGGTCATCAGCTGGATCTACGGCTGGATGGTGTGGTGGACCCTCCTGCCTATCCGAGTCCTCCAGCTCGGGTGGCAACACAAGAAGGTCGCCATCGTGATCGTCATCCTGATGATCATGAGCGTCTTCCTCCACGACCACAACAACACCCCCAACTTCCACGGCATCGGCCCTATCCGGTTCGTCCTGGTCGGGCTGATGAACTTCTTCTACGGAATCCTCGACAGCGTGATGCACTTCGGTGCAGACGTCGTCTCGATCCCGTTCCAGAAGATGGACGGGTGCCCGCCGGACAAGTTCCTGGTCGGTTTCCTGATCGGCTGCGTCGTCCACCTGTATTTCTGGGCCATCCCCGAGAGCCTGGTGTACTGGATCGCCAACCACGTCATCTCCCCGGAGCTCCTCTGGGGAATCATCGTGGGCGGCGTGGTGTACAAGCAAATCCTCCCCGGAGGCAGGGGCGGTAGCAGCCATGCACCGACACCCAAGGCAGCGCCGGCGCATGGCTAGTTCGACAACGTTCCGGTGCGGGTGACAACGGGTCGAGGCGACGAAAACGCCTCGACCGACCCCCAGAACATTCGAGATTCTCGAGTGTCCTGGGGGTTTTCAGTTTCAGGTTTCCTTATTTGATCTCTTTCATTTACTTTCCCCCATTTTTCTGCTATTCTTGCCTTCCGCTGGGGATATAAGGCGGTCGCTCGGCATGGCTCCACTGGGGCTGTGCAGAGAGGAAAGTCCGAACACCCGTTTGCGAGCAATCGCAAGCGAAACAGTGTGTCGTTAACGACGACCCGGCATACGGCATGACGATTCAGAACCGGCGCACCATCGCCCTGAAACACGATGCTTAAACCGAGGGAAAGTACCACAGAGACCATACAAGTCGGGCTTCGGCCTGATCAAAAGTGAAAAGTGCGGTGGTGTGTGCTGTTGTAAGACACATGCTTCATCGCTCACGTCATGGCAACATGAACGTGTGGCAAACCCACGCTGGTGCAAGAGCAAGATTGGTCGCTCGCACAGAGAGATGATCGTCCCGGCAACCATTTCCGTGGTGGGAAATGTGCGCTATGACAAAATTCGGCTTACCAGTATCCCCCAACGGAAAGCACCATCGAACATCACGGCCAGACGGTCGTGATTTTCGTTTTTGGTGTAAACTACTGCCATATGAAGCGAGCAGATTTAGCATTTGCGTCACTCCTCATTCCGCTCGATTATCTTGCGCTCGTCTCCGCAGCAATGGCGGCATACTCCCTGCGTTTTACTTCGCTCTTCACATCTATCAAACCGGTGCTCTTTGCACTATCGTTCGAACAATACGTCGCTGTCATTCTTCCAATGGCACTCATCACCATGGCAATCTTCGCCGTGTCGGGCTTGTACGTTATTCATCCCCGCCGCATTGCGTCGGAAATGACCCGCGTCGTTACCGGCGTTTCCACAAGTATCGCGCTCATCCTTGCCGTCGCGTTCTTCTCCCGCGCACTCTTCGAGAGCCGATTCATCGTGCTCGCCGCATGGGTCCTTGCGATTGTTTTTGTCCTCACAATTCGCGTTCTCCTTCGGATGCTCCAGCGATCGCTCCGAAAATTCAATATCGGCGTACATTCCGTGGTAATCATCGGAAAAACGAAGAGTGGCAACGAATTGAAGCGCTTCTTTGAAACGCACCCGAGTGTTGGATACCACGTCGTTTCCCATATTGCGCAGTTCACCACTGAAAGCCGTGAACGGCTCCTGGAGCTCAGGAAAAACGACGAACTCGATGCTGTCGTGCTTGCGGATCCCGATGCATCGCGTGTTGACGTGACCGCGATCAAAGTCTTCACCGACATTGAGCATTGCACCTTCCTGTACAGCGCAGATCTCTTTGCTGGCAGCACACTTCGGCCAATCATGCACACGTTCGCCGAGCAACCGGTTATCGAAGTGCCAAAAACACCATTGGACGGCTGGGGCGCAATCTATAAGCGCATTTTCGATATCGTCGCTTCGACCATTCTCATTATTATCACACTCCCCCTCCAGATTCTTATCGCGCTCGCTATCGTCATTGAGAATCCAGGATCGTTTTTCTTCTCCCGTCCTCGCGTTGGCCAAAGCGGAAAGGAATTCTCATTCTTAAAGTTCAGATCGATGGTGCAAGGTGCTCATGCGCTCCGATCTGATCCAAAATTTCTCAAAACGTACGGCAACGAACGTGAAGGCACCCCCCTCTTTAAACTGCAAAACGACCCTCGTGTCACCCGCGTTGGCAGGTTTATTCGCAACTGGAGTTTGGATGAAATTCCGCAGTTTTATTCCGTGCTTATGGGCAGCATGAGCCTTGTGGGGCCTCGTCCACACCTTCCAGAAGAGGTTGCGATGTATAAGCCACACCAGCGAAAGGTCCTCACCATCAAACCAGGCATTACGGGCATGGCCCAAGTGAGCGGACGGGCATCGCTTGACTTCGATGACGAAGTCCGACTAGATATGTACTATATTGAGAACTGGAGCCCCTGGTTAGACCTGGTTATTGTGATAAAAACTCCACTGGCAGTCCTTTTCCGAAGCGGCGCCTATTAACCTCTTGAACGCGTATGCGGGTTGCTCTTGTCCACGATCATCTGACGCAACTTGGTGGAGCAGAACGCGTGCTTGAAGTGCTGCAAAGCCTTTGGCCGCTTGCACCAACATACACCCTCCTCTACGACGCATCCGCCATGGATCCCGTCTTTGGTCACAAAGATATTCGCGCATCGTTCCTCCAAAAAATCCCAGGCGCGATTCGACGCATGCGCTGGCTGCTCCCTCTCATGCCAGTTGCCACTGAGCACTATCCATTGAACGAGTATGACGTTGTGGTCTCAAGCGCAAGCAGCTTCGCGAAAGGCGTGGTAACGAGTGCGAATGCAGTGCATGTCTGCTACTGCCACACCCCAACACGATATTTGTGGAGCGACGCGGCGAGTTATGTGGACGAACTTCATGCGCCAGGATTCGTGAAAGCGTTTCTTCCCATTCTCCAAAGCGTTCTTCGAAGCTGGGACCGTCTTGCAGCGGATCGCGTGGATCTTTTTGTTGCAAATTCCGAAACCGTTCGTCAGCGCATTAAAAAGTACTACGGCAAAGACAGCATTGTTATTCACCCGCCAGTAAACACGGAAGAATTTTCCATCAGCACTGCGCCAAAAACTGCATTCCTTATTGGCGGTCGGCTGGTATCGTACAAGCGATACGATCTCGTGATCGAAGCGTTCAACCGCCTTGGCATTCCGCTTATCGTCTTTGGCAATGGCCCGGAAGAAGCAAAACTCCGCGCCATGGCAAATGACAACATCAGCTTCGTTGGGCGTGTAACCGACGACGAGCGTGCTCGGCTTTTTTCCAACGCCATTGCATTCATTCATCCTCATGAAGAAGACTTTGGGATAACCGCCGTAGAATCCATGGCCGCGGGCCGTCCAGTCATCGCCTTCAAAAAAGGCGGCGCAACCGAAACCGTTGTCGAAGGCGTCACCGGAACATTCTTCGAAGAACAGAGCTGGGAGACACTTGCAGATACGATTTTGCATTTTGATGAAAAGAGGTTCAATCCAAGTACAATCAAGGCCTACGCAGAACAATTCTCGCTCGCGAATTTCCGCAAGGCGATGCACGACGTAGTAACGAAGGCCTGGGAATCCAAGAATGCATAATCGATCATGAAGATTGCTATCGATATTCGATCATTAACGGCGCCCCATAAAACTGGAGTGGGTATTGTCACTGAATCGCTCGTTCGAACATTGGCCGCGCAAGCACCGAATGACACATTTTTTCTCTTCGCGACAGGAACAGAAGACACACTCATGAATCTTCCAATATTTCGCGAACACAATATTGTTCTTTCGCCGGTAACAATCCCAAACAAGATCGCGAGTATGCTCTGGGCATTGCCATTTGGGCCGACGATGGAACGGTTCCTCCCCGAAGTTCCAGATGCCTGGCTCTTTCCAAACGCACATCTTTTAAAGACAAAGCTCCCCTACGCGGTCATTTTTCACGATGCTGCGCTCCGTACTGTTCCAAACTTCTTTACGTTCAAAGATCATCTGCGAGCTCGGATCACGAACGAAGACCGTGTATTCCAAAATGCACAACAGGTTATTGCCGTCTCTCAACACAGCAAGAAAGATGCCGCAGAGTATTACCGTGTTCCTCTCGATCGTGTTACCGTCGCAGACCTTGGCGTTGATCACGACGTCTATAGTTCGCGTGAACAATCATCAGATCGATCGTATCGCGCCGCATACGATCTGAATCGACCGTACCTTCTCGCGCTCGCTACGCGCGAACCACGAAAGAACATCGATAGCGTTATTACGGCATACACCGTGTTCCGTCAGCAAGGCGGGCAAGCGATTCCCTTGGTGCTCGCAGGTGCAAAAGGATGGAAAACGCGTCACATCGATGCCGCACTTACTACATCAATGTATCGCAACGATATCCGCGAAGTCGCGTATGTTCCAGAAAAGCACAAAGCCGCGGTGATTCGCGGTGCAAAAGCACTCCTCTTCCCATCGTTCTACGAAGGGTTCGGTCTTCCGGTTCTTGAAGCGATGGCCTGTGGAACCCCAGTCATCACCAGCATCACATCTTCCCTTCCCGATGTTGCCGGCAACGCCGCACTCTTCGTCGATCCTCTCAATATTACCGACATCGTCCAGGCGCTCCACCAACTTCTCGACGAACCGCATGGTCCAAAGCTTCAAGAAATTCTCAAAACGCGCGGTATTGAACGCGCGCAACGGTTTTCCTGGAAAAAAACCAGCGAGACCGTTCTAAAGGTACTTCACGAAATTTCTTCATAAATTTGTTACAATACACACATATACTTACGCCTGGAGAAACGTGGCCAAATAATTTACCAAAAAAGGAAAATACCTCTGAAAGAATTGAAAAATACGAATACCGAAATGCCACAGATGAAAAAATTTGCGATGTTGAAGCCACGATAGAGTTTGTTGAAAATGAGGAAGAACAAAAAACGATTTTACGCAGTCTCTTTCTCGTTTCTATGTTAGGGGAGCGTATTGATTTTCTGAAATTCATGGAACTTCCAAAAACTTACCGCATCGTAATTGACGAACACGGAGACCCCGCCTGTGATCACAAGGAATCTACGATTGTTATACAGGGACTCAGCACACCTCTTCAACTCGCAACGCTCGCACATGAAATTGGGCATAGTTTACAGCATTTTGAAAAGAATTTCTCCGATCTTGGGTACGGAATGGGTATAAAATTTTCTCCAAAGGATATCGCAAGCGCGAATGAGATTGCAAAACTCAATACTCTCACAAATTTCAAACTTGATCATGCCCTTGTTCAGAAACTCGTCACAATGAAAGGAGATCTCGATAGCTGTCTTCATCGGCAAGATGAAGCCCATCAAATCTGGGGGAAGCAATTGGAAATATTCAGAGCATTATATCGAATATACTTCACGGAATCTTTATCACTGATACGCGCATCCATAGATGAAGAGGATTTTGAAGGCATGCTCAGAGATCGCGGAATCCAAATGAGCGACTGGATTGAAGAATTCAAAAAAATACCAAAAGAAGAAATCAAACATTATATTGATAACTTTATTCAAGGCACAGAAGGCTACACAACTTTAGGAGTCGATATCACACCGGAGGAGCTCATTGTTTTGCTCAAGATTCCTGCACACGACAAAAAAACGAAAGATCGAGAGATATTTCTTCCATTTCATTTAAAAGGCGACGAGAGTCCCCTCTCGGAAAAAATGCAGGAAAGCGTCTTAGCGTATCGTCAAGCTTTTACAAAGAGCGCACTCGAACGTGCAACAGAAGCGGAAATACGAGAGGAGTATGAGCGCACCGTCGCTCCACACACGAAAACTATCAGCGCTCTGCTTCGGTCGACAACAATTATCCTTGAGCAAGACGCCACAAAACGAGCCATCATCACATTGAAAAAGCTTCAAGAACTCGGAATAGATTTATTACAACCTCTAAAAGTTCTTCCTGTTGATAAGGAAAAAATCGAAAAAAGGAATCTCGAACTTTCACTTCAACTAGGCGAAGGTAGGGTCTTCAATTCGGGCATGGAATATGCCATTCGGAATCTCAATAGTTGTTTAGTTACATATTCTGCCGATCGTGAGTCAATACGAAGAGACTACCACCGCCCTCTAAAACTGAAAGCAAAGAAACCAAAGAAATCCTAGAACTACGAATTCTATCGTTCGCGCGCAACGCTTCTCTTGGTGAATGGAATAGCAGAGGACGAAAGCGCGCATCATCGGCGGCTCGGCATACGTGTTTTCCCAATCTGCGAGTGTAAAGACCTCTTTACACTTTTCCGATCAAAATGCCCAACGAAAGTGGAGAAATGTGTGTAAAGAGGTCTTTACACTCGCAAAAGTCAAAAACCCATACCCCAAACCAAAAAATCACGCGCGCCATCTCATCCGTCCTTCCCCGCCCCATCCAAGATCAGATCACTTGCATTTATATCGACGCCTTCACCGTTCCCTTCCCCGTTGTCAGCACATCGCCTTCACATTCGGTGGTCACGGCATCAGCTGATCGTTCGAGTACCGATCCTGTCATGTCGTCCTTGGCATTCAAAACTGTTTTGCCGACCAATGTTTTTGCTAAACCAACATCGGCGGCAGTTGGCGTGATCGATACGCTGAATCGAGCAGTAACAGCCGCGGATCCTGCTGGAATACTCGACATGGTCCAACGAACGATTCGTGTTCCGACGTCGTACAACATCGATCCGCTCGTTGCTGTCGAAAAATCGTCCCACGTCACCCCTTCTGGAAGCGTTGCAGAAACCGTGATGGCATCCAAGCCATGCAAACCACTCGCAATCGTCCACGTCGCCCGATAATGCGTTGTACTCCCCGCCATTGGTGGCAGCGGACCGCTCCCGAGTGGTGCACCGTCGTCATCAAAGTATCGCAATGTACTGAGGATTGCGGCATCGGAATTGAGCTGTACTGTTAGTGGAGCAGACTGAACCGTTATCGCTCCTCGTGTGGCGCTAAAGGCAACGGAAAACGCGCTGCTCACCGCGGAAAGATCGAGCTTCATCGGAAACGCAAGGTCGAGCGTTTTGTGGCTGCCGGCCGCAACGGTACCGATCGTTTTCGCGTCGAATGTGATACCCTTAGCAGTCACCTTTCCGCCAGCAAGCACCGCAGTGCCCCAATCAATCGGCAAGTTGTCTTCCGCGGTAAAGTCGAGCAACGCTGTTGCATCGGCAATCGCTGTATCACTGGTGTTATCAATACGAAGCGCAATGCGGAATAACGATCCTGGATCTGCAACTACCGTTCCTTGTGATCCATTTCCAACCATGAGAAGCGACAACGCGCTTCCCTTCACATCGGTCAGCGCCGTTGTTGTAGTCTGCGGAGAAAATCGCGTGCCAGCAATGCCGCTCACCACAGTGAGCGTTTGCGTGCCCGATGCGTCAGATGCAAAGGCTCCGGTCACAACAATTGTGGATTCTGAAGGAATCGGGGCAACAGGCACAGCAGAAGCAACGGGCGATCCGTCGGTTGCAACGGAATCGGCGGCCGGTGCAGCCGGCGGAATGTCTGGCAATGTATAGGTTGGCGCTCCGCCGGCAGCCAATGGCGGCACACTCGTTTGCACAAAGAATCCCTTTGGTAACGTGAGCTTTACTTGTGGAGCAACAATCGTTTCTGTCCCCGCATTCTGTACATGGACGGTATACGTAACGGTTTCGCCAACATTTACTGTTTCTGGCGCGTCGATGGCGACAATCGTGGTGCTCGTATTCGTTGCGATTGTTTTCGTGACGATATCGTGGAACTGCGCATTAAAGTTTGCCGGCTGATACGACGCGAGCGCCTGAATACCAGTGGTACTTGGAACATCGGCATTCCAAATACCTTCGATGAGAATCTTTCCATCGCTCTTCCCAGAAATCGTTCCTAAATCAAACACCATGTCCGCAGCACTCGTCACCGCTGGCGTTGACGACTTCATAACAAATCCCGCCGGCAAGTTCATATCAATCTCCACGTTCGTCAGCGGATACGATGTCTGATTCGCGTAGTCGAATTCGATTGTCGCATCAGCACCACTCCGCATATCATCCGAAGCAACAAACGCCATCGCCAAAGGCTTTCCTTGCTGTTCTGGACCAAAATAGCGCGAGTACACCACGTATCCGCCGAGCGTCAGCACACAAATCACCGTTAACGCCACAATCGCCCGAAGCAAAAATCGTGTGAGTCGAGACCCGCCCTTTGTTACCACCTTCAAGTCGTCGCGCTCGTCGCCGTAAATCGCCGAAAGGCCAGCGCTGATGTCCGCCTCCATTTGTTGCGCAGAATCCTTTGGACTCCGAGCGTCCGCGCGATGCGAATGGCGACGTTTAGTGAGCATAGATTACCGATTCAAAATCCAACCAGAGAACACATCGCGTGTGTTATCGAATACGGCAGTATCTGCGTCTTCTCCGGCAACGTTCGTCCAATACGTCTTAAACGTAGACGGATAATTGATATGCACCGTTGTTGCACGCGACACCACACCAGACTGCTTTTGCGCGAGCATGGAGTAGCCGTCGTGATTGTCGAATCCGAGCTGCCTGCGTGCACGAGCAAGGAACGACGTGTCCGAATCTTCGGAGAACAGCACTTGAGGGATGCGATAAGACACGTGAACAACCTGTGTCTCTCCCGGCGCAGTCTGCACCCAGCCGCCAAATACTGTTTTGCCAAACTCATTCCAAATATCCATGCCAGAAATCGCGTCACGCGTTTGGTTGCTCATCACAATCGAAAGATCGTCGTCCACACTCAATGGAATATCCGACAGCTCAAACAGATTCTGCGCCGGTGGCTCAAAACCGTCGGCAGAGAGTAATACGCTGCCTTCTGGCACATAGAACCGCACATAATCCACGTTATTCTTTCCATTGAATAACGCATTCGCCATGCCGTGATGCGTCTTGGTGAGTGTAAGGTCGTCCACAATAGTGCCGGACTCGGAAATATTCACTTCAACATTCACCGCCTGGTCAATGACCGCATCCGTCTTACCACCACCGATATTTGTGTCCACAACCATCAAGTAATCACCCGCCGTCTGTTCAACGTTTCCGGTAAAGCCCAAGTCCTGCATCGCCTTCTGTGCATCGTTATCGCGGAAATACACCTGAATATCACGTTCAATAAGCCCCTGTTCAAGGAGCATCACAATCTTCACCAGCGTCTTCGCGTCGGCTGCTTTAATCTTCTCAATAAGTTTTGGTGCCATGTCGCCCAAAATCGCCTTTGGTGTGTTTTGTGATTTGTCTGCATCAATCTCGACAGCCTTCTCTGTCGCAAACAGGAAGTTCTCAGAATCGATCGTAAGGCCGTATTCTGACATTTCAATTGGCCCAACAATGTCCAGAAGTTTTTCAATGAACGTTGCGTTTACAGAAACCACACCGTCGGTGGTTGGTCCACCCGCATGCTCATAAAACCACTGCATCTTTTTTGCCGACGTTGGAAAATCTGGGAACCAGTTTCCGTCCTGAAACTCCCAACGAGGATTGATGAGCGATAACGGCTGTGGCGCGGCAACGAACGTATCGAGCTGCCCCTGCACGTCGTATGTGCCACCACCAGGGAGTCGCATGTTCGCGATAGCGCCATTATCCATGTCCACCTCCGCAAAGCTCCCCACAAAACCACCGGTCGGCCGAAGCTCTGTATTGTTTTGGAACAATGCGAGGTATCGCATTTTGCTCTCGCCGCCAAGGAGGAACGTCAGCGTATGCACAAATTTCAAGAATTCCTGCATCGATGCCGCGATGGCTGGAGTTTCGGACTGCAGTTTTACAATCTTGTCTGTGTACTGCGCCGGAACAACGCTCGAATCAACCTTCGCGAGCGCCGCCTGAGCTGCCAACGCGTGAGGAAGCGCGTTTTCAATATACGCACCGAAAAGATTGAGCTTCGTGACGATGTCCGTCGATGATTGCGACGAAACACCGCTCCCCGCCTGCGTCATAATGGACGCAGTTTGCGACAACTCCTGACCAGCGGTCACCAAACCGCGCACCGATTCATACGTTCGATCTGTTTGCGGAATAACGTTCACGATCGCCACAACACCAGCATGCAAATCGTTCAACGAATCTTGCGCGTCTGCAAATTTCGCTGCTGCTGCGGAGAAATCGGTCTGTGCTGCACCAAAATCACGAACACTCAACGCAGACGTTGCGCGAGAAACGTCATCCAAGGCAGCAATGCCGATATTTTGTACCGTACCAACCTGATGTGCAGTGCCCGAAAGCGTTTGCATGGCGTGGAGTGGCAATACGACGACAAACGATAACATCACGAACGCTGCAAGAGCACGAACCGGCGCATGCTGTAAAAAGCCCCATTCAAACCGCAACACCTTCCGCATGGTAGACGACGGAGCACGATAGACTGGTGGCATTTCACGAAGAACAATCGGCGATGCAACAACCCATGGCGATAATGGTGTGCTAGAGGTAAATTGCTCTTCAGCGATCGATTCCAGAGACTGTTCCTCGATAACTTTCGTCATCGGCACCAATGCTTCGAGCGATACTGGCGCCTCGATAAATGCGGCAAGCGCGTCGTCCAGCGAGATACTCGGCGCAGTCGATTTCGGAGAAATATATTTCGGTCGTGGTGCCTCTGTGCGTGGCATTACGGTATCGAATTCGCGAAGCTGACCGGAAATATCCGCGAAGTCAATCCCGAGATCTTCGTGTTCTGTAGTCGATTCCAGCGGAATCTGCTCATCGTCACCATCGATGATGAGACTTTTTGCGAGCGCCTCAATCTCTTCAGCGACGCTCATCGGTGCACGCACAACGGCTTCATCGCGAGAAAGCTTCACAATATACGGCGACGGCTCCCCCGCACCCTGGTGGACGTGGAGTTTCTTCGCGTCGTCAGAACGGTGAATATCAGAAAACCGCTCAGGCAGAGCGTCATCGTACTGGTTCGTATTGTCGCGGCTCAGCTTCACAATCGTCGGTCTGCAAAATTTCGATAAATGTCACGCATCGCAAGCGCAGTTTTTTTCCACGAGAACTTCTCTGCTTGGCGAATGCCAGGAGCCTTCAAACTCTGCCATGCACTTGGCTGATGGACGGATTCAACCATCAATCGAGCAAGCGCGTCTTCGTCATCAGGATCGAAATACCGCACCGTATCCCCCAGCACTTCCGGCAATGAAGATGTGTGGCTTGCTGCCACAGGAATTCCGAGCGCAAGCGCCTCAAGCGGCGGAATGCCGAAGCCCTCGATACGAGAGGCGATCACGAGTAATGCGGCGTCCTGGTACAACCGCGCAAGCACCGCGTCCGTTGGCGTATTGATGAAACGAATACGCGACGACGGAATGCCAATCTCCAGTGCAAATGCCTCCAGCTTTTCCACAAACATATCGCGCTTCCCCGCGAGCACAAGCATGGTTCGCTCGTCGGAAGCACACAGTTTGCGGAACGCGAGAAGTGTTGTCTCGAGATTTTTGTGCGGATACGCATTGCCAACAGACAGAATATACGGCTGTTGCACACCAAGTTCCGCGAGCGATGCCTTTTCCGCACCTACCGGCGGGCGAACCCCGTTGTACACCACCGAAATCTTTCCCCCAGGCACTCGGAAGTGCTCAAGAATCGATCGCTTGGTGTATTCGGAAATAGCCACGATATGCTTGCTCCGGTGAATCGCCGCTTCAAGCGCAATGCGATAACCAATGCTCTTGATGCCGTGCAGAAATGCATTTCGTGTTGTGGCGCGCGACGACGCCGGATCCTCAAGGAGAATGAGGTCGTGAATCGTTACCACAAACGGCACGCGGGAAAATATCGGCACATTCCAATGCGGATAGTGCATGAGATTCACATGGGCCAACGCAATTTCACGTGGCATTTCGCGCTGCTCTGCAAACGAATACCACGGAACATCCACCATGCGTTTAGTGAAGTTTCCGTTGGTAATGGCGCACTCGTGAAAGTTTTCCTTGCGTAAAAAAAGCACGTACTCGTTTTCCTTGTCTCCCTCCTGCAATGCCGTCACCAATTCTGCGGTGTAACGGCCGAGGCCGCCGCCTCCAACACGCGGGCCGTAGAATCTTGCGTCAATTCCGATTCTCATGACCCTATTTTATCACGTTGTGTGGACAAAATGTGTTCAACGTAATGCACAAACTGTGTACAACGATGAGTTATCCACGGAACATTGGCGGACGAACATCATGAGCAGCCTGGATGACCCTCCCCGGCCACGCAAGCCGGGGTGTTCTCGCTTTAGAAGTAGTGAGTTGCTGACGGTATCTTTTGGCACAAATCATAAAAGTCACCCTGCATGGCAAATGCATAACCGTCCGACGGGAATCCACGACTTGGGATTTGCAGCAGAATCCTCGTAGCATCTAGCCGCCACATTGTTATCAAGTCTTCGACAAAACCTAACAGACGAAAGCCTGTTTCTCCCCGCTGTTGAGCGCTAAGAATTCTATCAGCCACCTTCCCGAGACTCTCTTCCGTAACAAAGAAAAGCTGTTTTCTTAAGTACTCAAGAGTGCTAACCCGATCATCGAAGAGTGGGAGATCCGAGAGCGAAAGTTCCCGATCCGGAAGAGCAAGTCTTTGCAACATGGCCAATTTTTCTTTCATCAAATCTGAAGAGTCCTCATTTCTCCCCACCAAATACACCGCACAATCCGCAGACTTCTCACGCTCATTCCAAGATTCAATAGAAAAAACGTACACAAGCACCGCATTCTCCTCAAACGTGAGCCTCAGAAGCTCTCCGGCCCGAACATCCCCCACCTTTTTTAAATTACAGATACCGAAACCTCCCAAGCTAACGTATTCAGCAGGGCCGATAGGATAATCCTTAATACGTGAGGCCTCTGGCTTTTTCCTGAGCTCGAGCTCGAGTTCTACCACTTTCATTCCATTTTTCATATAAAAGATCTTAGCATATTGAACGCTCAAAACTTAAGATATATGCACAGCATACGCCCGTGATCTTTGTATTTTCATTTACCCTTGGCAACAAAATCGGCTATCATTGTGGCATCTATGACGTTTCCAAAAGGTACGTTGGTGACATCGCTTTTTCTTGCGCTTCCCCTTGTACTCTGGCTCGTTGCCGAGCCACCCACTGCGTCGATTTCGTATCTTGGAAAAATTCTTGGCGTGTTTGGTTTTGCGGCATTCACCCTTGCACTTCTTTTAGCCATTCGCATCCCACTTCAAGAAAAAATCTTTGGCGATCTTGGTCAATCGTATCGTTTTCATCAGACAATCGGAACTCTCGCCCTCATGGCACTCGTGCTCCATCCGGTGTTTCTTGCGTGGCAGTACATTCAACTTTCATTCAAGGATGCCGCAGTTTTCCTCTTGCCTATCGGCGACCTTGCAAAGAACCTTGGCCTGTTCAGCCTCATCATCATGACCGTGTGCATCATTTGCACGTACTACATTCGTCTGCCGTATCACATTTGGAAAAAGGTTCATCGGTACCTCGCACTCGCTTTTGTGTTCGGCGCAATGCACGGCGTCATGATTGGTGGCGATATTCAAACCATGCCACTCTTAAAGCTTTTGTTCATTATTTTCCTCGCACTTGGCGTTGTTGCCATTCTCTACCGAGTCCTCTTTAATCGTCTTTTTGTTCATCGAACACCATATGTCGTCAGCGGCGTGAATATCATCAATGAGAAGTTCGTTGATGTAACACTCACGCCAAAAGATCGTGGATTCGATCTAAAGCCCGGTCAGTTTGCGTACATCACCTACATGAGTAACGGCGTGAAAGCCGAAGAACATCCATTCTCGATTGCAGGCTCCGGACCGAACGGATCGATTCGCTTCGTGACGAAGAAACTCGGCGACTTTACCAACACACTTTCAAACATCGTGGTTGGCGACGAAGCGATGGTTGAAGGACCGTACGGAAGCTTTACGTATACCAGCGGAGGCAAAACTCAATGCTGGATTGCTGGCGGCATTGGCATTACGCCATTCCTCGCTTTCGCAGCATCGCTACCGGACGATTATCGCGCAACACTGTACTACGCAATCTCCGATGAAACTGAGAATGCCGTCGCAAATGATCTCGCCGATCTTGCGAAACGAAAATCAAACCTCGATATTGTCGTGTGGAACAGCAAGGAAAAGGGATTTCTCACCGCGGCATCGGCGCTTAGCAAGCTCGACCCCGCATCAACCGACGTCTTCCTCTGCGGCCCAGGAGGCATGGTCAAAGCCATGCGTGATCAACTTTTTGCCCTCCACGTTCCCCACCACCACATCCACCAAGAAAAATTCAGCATGCTCCCCTAATATGAAATTCGCCCTCACCATTGTTCTCGTATTCGCGACAGTGTCGATTGGACTGATTTTAGTGATGGGAGCCTTCGCCTAAGATTCCTTTTCCTCTCCGTAATACCCGCGTTCGTTTTCTGGAAGCAGTTCGGCAACCTTCTTCATCACATCGTGAACACTCTGTCCTTCGCCGAGTACCACGGGTTCGCCCGCTGTCGCGCTTCCCTTGGTGATTCCGACCGGAACAATCGGCAGATCTTTTCCCGTGAGCCGGCGATATTCACGAGCGATGTGCTCAATGCCACCATACGCTTTTCGCATCTTTCCTCCCTCATACAACCAAAGCCCTTCAGGAAAAAGAATAACCGGCTCGCCCTTCAAAAGCACGGCGGCTGTAGTCTGTATCGATTCCTGATGAGCGCGCATGGTTTCGCGATCCATCGGCTTCCGATCTCGCTCAATCACTTTTGCGTAATACGCTTTAGCGCCGCTCGGGGCTCGCTGCAATACTTCTGCCTTCTTTTCCTCTGACAAGTTTCGAAGCGTAGATTTTACCTCGATCGCTCCAATAACATTCAAAAACCATCGTCGCAAGGGGTCTGCCTCAAAGTGCATATCTGCAACAAGCGTATGCGCAGGACGGCCGAGCAGTGCAAGAATTTTATACAGGTCAAAAAGTCGAGTGTGGTTGCTTACAGCGATACATCCGCCTGTTAGCGGAACATGTTCCCGACCACGGATATGAAAAAGTCCAAGCGCCTCGAAAGCACTATAAATGCTTTTCGAGACCCTTTGGAGCGCTCCAGCGAAAAACTGCTTTTCACGAAAACGTTCTGGAAGATTCTTCTCGATGTATGCGTCAACGGAGCTAGGCTTCGAAGGGACTATCGCCGTGTCTTCGCCAAGCAATCGCTCTCGAACCTTATCCGCAGTATCAAGGTCGCTCTCTCGAGACCGCTCTCTCACCTCTCGTCCATCAGGAACCTCCGCAACATCGATCGATTCATGGTCACGCCGAATTTCTAAAGCTTCAGCCGATGTCCCGAGCGCCTTTCCTAAATCTTTCTCAGACTCTTTTGGCATATCAAAGCCCGCTATCGTCCAACAACTCCCCTCACAAATCTCGCAGCTCGATACATCCAATACTTTGGAACGTTCACGGGAATGTCGAACGTGCCAGCGGTGGCGTAGATGGAGCCGCCGAAGGCTTTTTTAAACTCGGTGATGCCGGCCCAGGGATGCTTTGCGGATGATCCTTCGGGCGCAATGCCCCAGAAGTCGTAGCGAATCATCCTGGAGTCGATCGCATCGTGGATAACGAAATCTTGGAGCACATGCGTCGCCTTGAGCTCGCGCATCTGATTGCCCGACGCACCGTGAAGATACGTTCGCGTACCAAAAGAATCGATCGTCAGCGTTGCAGCAAGAGGAACCTCGTCTTTCGATGCAATCGCAAGCTTCGCGTGGCACGATGGTTCGGCTCCAAGGGATTCGACCATGGATTTGTAGTACGCAATTTCGTGAATAGAAAATGCGTCGCGTTCTGCGGTTTGCTTCATCAAATCCACGAACTCATCGAATCGATCGATGCCAACGAATTCACAAATAACGCCCTTCTTTACGCCGAGCCTCGTGTTGTACCGAACTCGAGAGTTAAACTCACCGAATACCGCTTCGTAGCCCTTCGTCAAATCAAGAATCCGCGTGGTTTTTGGATGGGTTTCTTTGGTGGAAACCGATCGTGGAAGCTGCGTAATCGATTCCGTCCGAAGGTAATCCGTTCCGGCACCGAGCTCGGCGACCAATGCGTCGCGCATCGATTCCGGAGCCGCGTCGCCAATTGGGCCCTTCGGCACGAGCCAGTACGTAATTCCGAGCGGCGCCCTAAGTTTCATCGCCTGCGCGATACAGACCCCCTCCAACCACTCTCCTCGTCCGGCTCGGGACTCGTCGAGCGCCTTCGTAAGGGGGAGGGCTATCCTCCGAACCTCTCTTCCCTGACTCTTTTGAAACTCCCCCCACGCAAAACTCTGCAAAAATGCGCCGCTCGTTGGAGCAAAACGTGCGACCAATGCATCCCATTCGCGCTGAGAGTATTCTGTCGTCATACGTGGCGAGACAAAAGCTTTAACGCAGATTTTACGCGAGATTCTGTGGTTTCGCCAGTAATATCTTTTGCGATTCCAGACACATCAGCCTTTGAATACCCAAGGCTTTCGAGTGCGTCGGCAACATCCGATTGCACCGATCCTGACTCAGTCTTGTCCTCGAGGACGAGCACACCTTTCAAATCGAGAATGATCTTTTGCGCCGTCTTCTTCCCTACTCCCGAAATCGCGTTAAAAAACGCCACGTCGTCTGTATGAATATGGCGAATGATGTCTTCCGCCGATCCTGAAGCCAAAATCTTCTGCGCAAGCTTCGGCCCAACACCAGACACGCCCATGAACTGCTCGAAGAGTGCTTGATCAGATCGATCACCGAATCCGTAGAGATCGTGCTTGTCTTCGCGAATAATCTCGCTGATCCAGAATCGAATCCGATCGCCAACTTCGCATTTCTGTCGCGCAACAAAAACACGATACCCGATGCCGTTCACTTCCAAGAGAACGCCGTCGGATTCAAGCCCAGTAATTGTTCCGTCTAAATAGGCGATCATATCTTAATTTTATAGGACTTTCTCATTTGTGACTATTTTCGGTGCGGAGCGAGGAGAACTCGCGAAACGTACTTCGTGTGTACGTAGAGCGATTCGACGATGCGACAAGCCGAAAAGAGGCCAAATGAGGAAGTCCTACTACACGGAAAGGCCTTCAGCCGCGAGGAGCTTCTGTGCACGGTGGGCGCATTCACAAATATGCCCGGCGTGATCGCCGAACACCTCGCCTTGCGACTCACCACGAGTCACTTCGTACACATGTTCCATAACAACGCCGCGCTCTGGGCCGATCGGCGTCTTTAAGAGTGCAAAGATCACCTCGGGCGCGAGACCAGAATCGCCGAGGATTGATTTGATCCGAAGTTTTCGAGCGTGAGCCTGCCGAGCCTCACGAGCAGCGAATCGTTCTGACATCGCCGTATGTTCGGCAAGCGCAAATGCTCGAAAGACTGGTAACGGAATAGGTCGAATAAGACCTATCCGACCAATATCGTGATCAAGCAACGCAATCGCGAGCAGCGCATCCAAATATTTCTCTACATTCAGTCCTGCTTTTCCTGCACGGGCCGCAAACACGCCGAACTCCGATTCGTTTCCAGGGGTTATAAAAAACTCTTCGACGTCGTCGTGACTCCAACAGAGCTCTGCAATGAACTTTTCGTACGCATGTTCAAGGTTGAAGCAACGAACAATCGCTGCGCGAGCCTCGGCATACTGTGGCGCAATCACCGCGCGATCGGCGTCATCGTATGTTGCAACAATTCCAGATTGTGCAAACCACGATGCGCTGTCACCACCATGTGCCCGTCGCATTTTGTCGTAGCGATGAAGCTCGGATGACGTTGAATATTCATCTGCTCGGCGATTCAACCGAACAAATCCTTCTCTCTCCCCTACCGACCCGGATTCCGCGACCAACAATAATCGATCCGGCTTCGCGATATTGTGCATGACGGCAAACGCACGAAACACGTCTGGAAAATCGCGAATCGCCTCCTCCGCATCGAGAAGCGCAAGGGAAAGCACAGGATCCGTCGCGATGTCCTCGCAGTCTCGCATCGATTCCCCGCTCGCGATTGCATCGATTGCGGCGAATGTTCGGATGATGTGATCCGCAACAAACGGCCCTTCGCAATGGCGCGGCGCGGTTTGCGGTGTGGTCGACAACACCGAAATCGATGGAATATCTTGTACGACCGCACCGAACCGATCTCGAGCATTGTGCAATCGAGGTTCCGTGAGCATTTCATCGATAAGAGTCTGGACCGATCGTGTGGATCGGTGCTCGGGTTTTGCAAGAAAATCCATACTAGCTCGTGAGAAGCGCCAAACGGTGAGCCGCGATCACTTCATCGACCGTTGGCAGATTTCCATCGGCATCAATCGGCTTGCCCCAACACAAATTCTGTCCAAAAGTGAAGCCACCAAACGTTTGTTGCAACGCGAGTGCTGTCGGCGTTTCTTGGATGTAGACGATTCGACCGGGCTGATAAATCACCGTTACTGGCGCTTCGGCAAAGTCTTCAGCAGCGAGAAATGAAATCGCTTCGCGAATACGAAGTGCCGGATCGGGAATCGTTACAACAATAACGCCTTCGATAACTTCCTTATTCTTCCATGCTTTCAACGCCGCCTTCTCCTCCTTTGCCTGACTAGGATCGAGCACCGCATTTTGCTCGCGATAATGTGCAATCATGCGCTTCCGATCGGCTTCTGGAACATTCTCCTTTGCCAATTCCCACACAAAGCCGCGATCGATAAGACCAACGCCACGAATAAGCACCGGATCGAATCCCGCAATGCGCAACGTCGTATCGTCCATGTCGAACAGTGCACGAATCTGTTCTAGCGAGCTCTCCTTCTTCATTCGGTCCAGCGATTCGTACCGATGATGGTCGACAATATGCACATCAAACCCAAGCTCACGCAGCTTGTCTTCCGTAGAAACATTCGGCATCTCCACAATAACAATATCGTGCGCAACCGGATTCGTTTCGCGAATGCGATCAATGAGGTTCGGTTCCGCATCGAGCGTTGCCCCATGCGGCTGCGCCGAAACAACGCACGGAATATGCAACGCCTCCGCAAGCGAAACAATCGTGAGCGACTCCACGTCGTTCCTTGGGGAAATGATAATGCTGGTCAGTGGATCAAGGGACATGCGAACATTGTACCGCAATTTTTCCCCAAGACATGGAGGAAGCTCCATAAAATCAGAACTCCCACCGCGAGGCGAGAGCCTGGGTGGGAGGGCGTTCCGCCTACGGAGGCGGTCAGTGGATGTTGGAGTCACTGTCGTCGCGGTCGGCGCCGATCTGAAACACCGACGATACGTGCACGTGGCCCTTGAGGGTTCCGGACACAATACAGACCCAGTTGTCCGTGAAGTTGACGTTCTTCAACCCCGGTGCGAGGCCGTCGTTGTCCCTATCCTCCACCCACAGACCACCGCCGAGATCCGCGCAGTCCTTGAGGGCCCGCTCCTCACGGGAGAGGTTGGCGGAGGCAGTCGACACGAGAGACGGATTGAAAGAGCTCTTGCCGCCCGGAACCATCCGTACAAAGAGGATAGAGCCTCCGAAGCCGGTAAGGAAGATAAGGATGTGAACCACGGTATTACGACTCACAGAGATCACCCGAAGCCATAGAGACAGGCTCCGTACCCTTCTGAGGTACGACTTGCCATATCGCTACTATGCCACAAAAAGTGACTTCTGTCAAGTATAATGGCTAACATTAGCCAAATAATAAAACACAAAATCCCCGGTTTTGGGGATGTTGTGAAGAACAATATTTTAGCGATTACGCCCCTAGATAATCTGCGAGCGCCTTGCCCTGGAGATACACATCAGTTCCCTGACCGCGATCAAGATTCACGTACCCGTGAATCTTTACTGGCGCGCCACTAGCGTCGTACAACACGTCCACGGTTTCGGATGCGACGCGGAGCCCTTCCGGCAACTCCTCGTCCACCAACCAGTACCCGTACGATTCCGGGCTTCCTCCAGAATAATGAAGCTCTACAGACGAATCATATACCACTCTTCCTTCGGCGTCTGGACGCGAAGCCGCATGAGCTTTACGAGTAAAAGCCAGGAGCTCCGACATACGCCAGTTCTCATGCTGCCAGCCTTCCTTTCTTTCTCCAATCTGCTCGCCTGGATTCATAGAATCTCATTAGGTTTTCACTATTCCGATTGTAACATCCTGCTCCGCGACGCGGAACGAAACAGACGTTGCGCCTTCCGAAATCGATCCGAACTCGATGGTCGATGAGAGCGTGTCGGCTTTGATGGCGTCGCCGTGCTCCGCGAACATGGTTTTTACTTCGTCGGACGATGAATCGATCGTGAGTGCGATGCGGTCGGCGATCGTTAACCCACCATCTTTGCGCATACCGTTTACTCGACGCGTTACTTCGCGGGCAATACCGTCGCGGATGAGTTCTGGGGTGAGATTTGTATCAACGTCCACCATCAGCTCCTCCCCCTGCATCACTACCGCTTTTCGAACGTTCACCTCATCGAGGATAACAGTGAGAATATTCTCGTCGATCTCACCAGAAGGCGTCGCGATCGTCATTGATCCGAGTGCCTGCTTTACCGCCCGACCACTGCTATCACGAGCTTCCATCACTCGGGATACAATGGCGCGAGCCTCCCCCATTTCCTTAAGAATCGACTGCTCGATTGGCTGTACTTCTGGCCAAAGTTCCAAGTGCACGGACCGGTCGTCCGCCCCACGAGTAACAGCGAGGTATACGTACTCTGCCAAGAATGGCATGAACGGCGCGATCATCTTAGAGAATGTTTCGAGCACGGTTCGCAACGTTGCAAGCGCTTCTGCGCGATCGGCTCCGGCGTCCTTCATACGATCGCGAGATCGGCGAAGGTACCAAATGCTCAAGTCCGTCACAAACGACTGAAGACCTCGCGTTGCATCAGAGAGCTCGTACTGCTCCAACGACTGCGTTTCGCTTTCAAGTGTTTCATTTAAGCGCGATAAGATCCATCGATCCAACACATGTCGTGGTACCGCCGGCTCGAATGTGTCGTGCTCCTGATACAACTGATAGAAGGACAACACGTTGCGCAGAATGGTGATGAATTTCTTGCTCACCTCATCCACTCCAGACTCTGTGAACCGCAAGTTTTCTGCCTTCACCACCGGCGTGCTCATCAAGTAGAAGCGCACGGCATCGGCACTGTACTTTTCGATGACTTCTGCTGGATCTGGATAGTTCTTTAAGCGCTTACTCATCTTCTTTCCGTCCTCCGCAAGCACAATTCCGTTCACAATGACGTTCTCAAACGCCGGCTTGTCGAACAACGCGGTAGACAACACGTGAAGCGTGTAAAACCAACCACGAGTTTGATCCTGACCTTCAGCAATAAACTGCGCCGGGAACCGGCCCGCGAGCTGATCGGAGTTTTCAAACGGATAGTGCAACTGCGCGTATGGCATCGAACCAGATTCAAACCAACAATCGAGCACCTCAGGAATTCGAGACATGATTCCGGACTCACATTTCTCGCAATTGAAATGCAGTTCGTCGACAATATGCTTGTGCAAGTTCGGTGTATCCGAAATTGGATTCACCGATCGTTTTCGAAGCTCCGCGACGCTACCGATAACAGTGATATGACCGCAGCTTTCATCGCCGCACTTCCATACCGGCAATGGCGTGCCCCAAAAACGGGAACGGGAAATTGCCCAATCACGAGCGCCTTCCAGCCACTTTCCAAACCGTCCCTCTTTCATGTTATCCGGCACCCACGTAATCGCCTTATTGTTTTCCACTAATCGATCCCGCATTTCTGCAACGCGCACAAACCAGGAACTGGTTGCAAAGTTCAAGAGCGGCGTGTCGCAACGCCAGCAGTGCGGATAGCTGTGCGTAAATTTCAGCTTTGCAAACAACGTTCCGTGATGCGCCAAGTATTTAATGACTTCGATGTCGACAAGGCTGTACTCCCCCTTTGCCTTCACCGGGATTCCTTTCACGTGGTAGCCCTCAGCCTCGAGATATTCCGAGACCTCAGTCGCAAGCTGGCCATTCATGCCCACGTGCTGAATACCCTTTACACCAAGTTTAACGCCAAGGTTCATGTCGTCCTCACCGTATGCCGGCGCAATATGCACCACACCAGTTCCATCAGCATCGGTCACGAAGTCTGCCGCCACCACACGGAACGCGTCTTTGTGATTGGCATACACTGGGAACAGCGGTTCGTAGGCTGAATCCACGAGATCGAGACCGGTCATTTCATCGACAGTTGAATATTCCTTTCCCGCAAACACCTTTTCGACCAATGCTTTTGCAACAATGTACGTCTGGCTCTCAAACGACACGCGGACGTACGTCATTTCTGGATGCACAGCGAGCAACACGTTTCCTGGCAACGTCCATGGTGTTGTCGTCCACACAAGCATTCGCGATCCGGCGCACTGGCCACCGGTTAACATCGGCGCCACCGTTACAGAGATATCGGTAACGTCCAGATAGCCTTGCGCAACTTCAAAATTGCTCAACGTGGTTTCGCAACGCGGGCACACGTGCATCGCTTTCTTGCCCTCGTAAATTTTGTTCTTCTTCCAAAGCTCCGCAAACACCCACCAAATGGATTCCATGAACTCCACGTCCATGGTTTTGTACGCGTTCTCCATGTCAACCCACCGGCCAAGACGACGGATCATCTTTTTCCATTCCGCAACATACGTCAGCACCGTCGCTTCACAGCGATCGTTAAAATTCCCAATACCGTACGCAAGAATATCTTTCTTTGATTCCAATCCAAATTCCTTCTCAACCAAATTTTCGATCGGCAATCCATGACAGTCCCAACCCCACTTTCGCTCCACGCGATACCCCTTCATGGTCCAAAACCGTGGCACCACATCCTTCATGATGCTTCCAACAATATGACCGTAATGCGGCAACCCTGTAGCAAATGGTGGACCATCGTAAAACGTGTAATGACGGTCCATGCTTCGCTGGTCCACGGAACGTTCAAAGACGCGATGCTTTGCCCAATATTCTAAAAGATCCTGTTCTTCTTGCGCGTGAGTCTTATGCATATCAGGCATAGTGAGACACCGAATACTCGGGCTCGATTAGTTTTGATGAAACGATGGTAGCAAAAAGGGGTCGAATCTTCAATATTCAATTGGGCTATACTACCCGCATGACTTCCCCTTCCGTCATCTATATCGGCGCAGATCACGCCGGATATGCGCTCAAAGAAAGCGTAAAGCGCCATCTTCAGGATCGGAACATTGATGTTGAAGACCTTGGTGCTCACGTTCTTGATATGAACGACGATTACCCGACGTATGCCGCTCGGGTGGCTGGGGTTGTGCGTGAAAACCCGCGATCGCTTGGCATCCTTGTCTGCGGCAGCGCCGAAGGCATCTGTATTGCGGCGAATAAGTTCGATGGGATCCGCGCCGGAATCGGATTCTCGATTCCCGCTGCACGAAGTCTGCGAAACGATGACGATGGGAACGTGCTCTGTCTGTCTGGTCGAATCGATGCCGTCGATAAGCCCCTCGCAATCGTCGATGCGTTTATCGATACCGGATTTTCTGGTGAAGAGCGGCATGAGCGGCGCGTGAAAGAGATTTCAAAAATTGAGGAAAACGAATAACACTATGATCGAGGTCCTCCCAGGAATTCTCGCCCAAGACGCCACAGAGCTTCGGGAAAAACTCTTCTTCCCCGGCTTTTGGCAGCCTGGAATGACTGCACACGTGGATATTCTCGACGGAACAATGTTTGGCGCGACGTGTTTTTGTGATGCGGCGGCGATCGCAGCGGTCCCCACCTCCCCCTCCGGTCTGCCGACCATCGAACTCCACTGCATGGTCCAAAATCCCATGTCGATCATCGAACAATGGAAATCGATTGTGCCCGAAACGATTCGCGCCATCGTTCATGCGGAAATCGAAAGACCGATCGCACCAATTCTCGATCAAATTCGCGAGCTCGAGCTTGAGACTGGCGTCGCGCTGTGTCCAAGAACATCGCCAGACATTCTTGGAGATCTTCCACAGCTTCCGGATCGTGTCCTCATTATGGGTGTGGAACCGGGAGCGTCGGGGCAAACATTTCTTAGCGAACCAATTCTTGCAAAAATCCGCAGAACACGATCGCTGTATCACTCACTTACCATTGCGGTCGATGGCGGGATGAATATGGAAACCGCACCATCCGCTGTTTCGGCTGGAGCGAATGCATTCATCGCTACACACGCAATTTGGTCTGAAAAACGGCCTCACGACGCATATCAACATCTCACACACAGCACTCCGCTTCCCGGCATTCACAAGATTTGATATCATCATAGTAACAATATCTTCTATGACTAAACGAGCATTTTCGTTCATTGGTTCTTTTGTCGCCATTGCTGCCATTATTGGCGCGGTAGGTCTGTGGCACACAGATCGCGTTCAAGCATCGTCCACCGTTGTGTCGGGCGACTTGATCCGCGGCACATCGTTCTCCGCCGTGTATTACATGGGCGCCGACGGTTTCCGCTATGTTTTTCCAAACGACAAGACGTATTTCACTTGGTATAGCAACTTCGACAGCGTGAAGTTCCTTTCCGACGCCGATCTCGCAAATATCCAGATGGGCGGAAACGTCACCTACAAGCCAGGAAGCAAAATGATCAAGATTAACTCTGATCCAAAAACCTACGCGATCAGTGCAGGTGGCGTACTCCGCCACGTCACCAGTGAATCCGTTGCAACAACGCTCTACGGCAGCACATGGAACACAAAAATCGACGACGTACCAGATGGATTCTTCAGCAACTACAGCATCGGTGCTGCGATTGAATCGTCGAGCGACTATTCATCAACAACCGAAACTGCAGCCGCAACCAGCATCAATACCGACAAAGATCTCACCGCTCCAGCAAACATCAGCATCACGAGCAAC
The DNA here is from genome assembly GCA_038064675.1 of Patescibacteria group bacterium. Taxonomy (GTDB): domain Bacteria; phylum Patescibacteriota; class Patescibacteriia; order UBA9934; family UBA9934; genus CAIKHN01. Next base: position 65,004 of record JBBTSM010000006.1, read on the forward strand.
GGCTACAGCCCAATCGACGTCACGATCAGCGCCGGAGAAACCGTCACGTTCACAAACACGGACAGCGAAAAGCACACTGCAACGAGTGACGATCTCTCATGGGGCACCGGCACCATGGAAGCTGGTGGAACATTCACCCATCGTTTCTCTGAAGGAGGAACCTATACCTTCTTCGATAGCTACGACAGCGGCAACACCGGCGCGATCTACGTTCAATAAAGAAGCTTTCTCATTTGGCCGATTTTGGGCTTGCCTCATGGCAAACTTGCTCAACGTACCCATGAAGTACGCCTCACAAGATTTGCTCGATGCGCACCCAAACTCGTCACAAATGAAAAACCTTCTGTCAGATCGGTTCAAAAATCACTCGCAACACTGCGAGTGATTTTTGTTTCTTGATATACTTCGGCTATGCCACAACGTCGACACACCATTTCCGCCATTACCGATGGCGACGTCCGCAAACTCGAGCTCATCGCGAATAGCATCCGTGAGGATATTTTAAAGATGCTTCTTACTGCGGGCAGCGGCCATAGTGCCGGACCTCTTGGAATGGCAGATATCTTCACCGCCCTCTACTTTCACATTCTCCATCACAACCCGAAGCGGCCAACATGGGACGAGCGCGATCGGTTATTTCTGAGCAACGGTCATATTGTCCCTGTTCGCTACGCCACCATGGCACACGCTGGCTACTTCCCCATCGACGGACTCAAAACTCTACGAAAGTTCGGTTCTCGCCTTCAAGGACATCCGGAAATGCGATTTCTCCCGGGGCTCGAAAACACGTCCGGCCCGCTCGGTGATGGATCGTCGCAAGCTGTTGGCGCCGCATACGTCGCAAAAATGGATGGATCACCATGGCACACGTATTGCGTCATGAGCGACGGCGAACTGGAATGTGGAATTACGTGGGAAGCTGCGCTCTTCGCCGCGAAAAATCAGCTGAACAATCTCACGTGGATCATCGACCGCAACAACATCCAAATCGACGGCTATACAGAAGATATCATGCCGCTTGAACCACTCCACGATAAATTTACCGCATTCGGCTGGAATGTTCTGGAGATTGATGGCCACAATATTCGCGACATCATCAATGCCTGCGACCGTGGAGAAAGTACCTGGGAGGCACCAACGGTCATTATCGCCCATACCATTCCCGGCAAAGGCGTCAGTTTCATGGAATGCGAGCCGAGTTGGCACGGAAAGCCACCGAAAGACCGAAAAGAACTTGGTGCAGCACTCAAGGAATTACGAACCTTAGGAGGAAAAATATCTAACGAAAGTCTATGACCCGTACCCCATCGTTCCTTGCACGCATCGCTCGACTCATGCTCATTACCGGCCTAGTGCTCGTCGCGCTCATTTTGCTCGCAACATATGCAAGCATGCCACGACCGTCTTCCATGATGAGCTGGTGGGATAAAACCGAACGGAACGCTGTCACAAGCTCGTCGTCCGGGAGCGTCAGTGCATCGGATTCCTTCGGCGGAGGAATGATGGGATACGCCATCGCGCCAGAAACCGCACCGGCGCCATCAGCGACTACAACAACGGACGTTTCAACAACGACAACCGTGGATCAGCGCGTCATTAAAACAGGATCGATCGACATGACATCGAACGACGTGCCATCAACGGTAAGCCTCGTTTCGAACCTCGCAACAATACGGGGTGGCTTTGTTCAAACATCCTCAACGAGCGACGATGAACAAGGAAAAACCTCGGCATACATTGTTCTTCGAGTTCCTTCCGGCGATTTTGATGCAACGATGACCGACATTAAAGGGTTTGGCGTGCATGTAAATAACGAATCGATTTCCGGTGAAGACGTCACAGAACAGTTCACCGACGTTTCCGCTCGGCTCGCCGCTGCGAAGGCGCAGGAAGAGCAATATCTCATCATTCTCAAGAGTGCCACCACCGTTGGCGAAGTTCTCGCTGTTCAAGAACATCTTGCGATTGTTCGTGCAGACATCGAATCACTTCAGGGCCAAGTCAACTACCTCACCAACCGCACCGATCTCGCAACGATCAGCATCGTGGTTTCTGAAGAGCCAACCGCAGAGACCGCGAGCGACAGCAAATTCGATCCTGCGCGCGATGCAAACTCTGCAGTCGCTCTCGTTATTACCCTTGGTCAGCATGCACTTTCCGTGCTGATCTGGGCGGCTATCATCGGTACCGCCGTCGGCATTCCTGTTGGTCTTGTTGCATTCATCTACTGGCTCATCACTCGTCGTCGAGATGTTTCAAAGCGCAGAAAGTAACTCGACCCCCTCCTTACTCCCCCTTGGTAAGGGGGAGAGTTATCGACTGAATCTGATCTCATGACACGGATATACAATCAGGAATGGAGTATAGAACGACGAAAATCCATGCGATCAAACATGACCGGACCGGAACAGTTGCTATGGAAAGCGCCGAGAGGAGAATCGCTCGGTATAAAGTTTCGACGACAATTCGGCATTGGTCCATATATCGCGGATTTTTACTCTCCAAGGAATAAGCTCGTCATCGAAATCGACGGAGGATCACACGCACACCCAAATGCACGAACCTACGATGACGAGCGTGACGCTTTCATGATCGGTCTTGGAATAAACGTTTTGCGTTTCTCAAATCACGAAGTCCTTTCAAATATCGACGATGTTCTTCTTCGAATTCAGGAGGCGATACCCCTCCCCCTTGCCAAGGGGGAGTCGGAGGGGGTTTAGAATGTTACAATACGCGCATGTCCACCCTCGCCAGCGCAAAACTCGTCAAAGATCTCTTTGCGAAAACCATCAAAACCGAACCAACGCGGAATGGTTTTGGTCGAGGGTTGGTTGAAGCTGGGATACGGAACGAATCCGTGGTGGCACTCTGTGCAGACTTGAGCGAATCCACTCGCGTGCTCGATTTTAAGAACGCATTTCCGGATCGGTACGTTCAGATGGGTGTTTCCGAACAATCGCTTGCGGCTATCGCTTCCGGCATGGCACTCGCAGGAAAGATTCCATTCATCGCAAGCTATGCCGCATTCTCCCCTGGCAGAAATTGGGAGCAAATCCGTACTACGGGATGCTTGCAAAACGTGAATCTCAAAATCGCTGGGGCTCACGCCGGCGTTTCCGTTGGCCCAGATGGCGCAACACATCAAATGACCGAGGATATCGCACTCATGCGCGTGTTGCCGAACATGACGGTTCTTGTGCCGTGTGATGCGATTGAGGCAGAGAAGGCAACCATCGCCGCAGCCGAAATCGATGGACCAGTCTACATTCGCCTTGGTCGTGAGGCGACACCGATCTTCACTACAGAAAAGTCCCCTTTCGAAATCGGTAAGGCGCAAGTTCTGACGAAGGGAAACGATGTTGCGATTATCGCCTGTGGCCCTCAAGTCTACGAAGCGCTCAAAGCGGCACGCGATCTCGAAAAATCTGGAATCGATGCGCGCGTGATCAATTGTGTCTCGATCAAACCTCTCGATAAGGAGACGATCGTAAAGGCAGCGAAAGAATGCGGCGCAGTCGTAACTGTCGAAGAAGCGCAGATCGCCGGCGGCATGGGCAGCGCAGTGTGCGAGCTACTGTCGGAAGAATGCCCTGTGCCGATCATAAGAATCGGAATGAACGATACATTTGGGCAGTCTGGAACACCGGATGAACTCCTTGAACACTATCACCTCACTGCAGCGTGGATTGTGAAGGCGGCAAAGCAAGCCATGAAACGACGATAGGTATGTATGAAGATCACTTTTTACCCCATGAAGGGCTGAAGGTTCCGGAACCTTCGGCCGCTGAAGGCCTAGAGCGCTACCATGAAAAATTGCACGCCCTGCAATTTTTGCACTTGCGATCGCCAGCGACCGAATACGACGATGAACGCCGAGGAGAGCAGCCAATGCCACATCAAAACACCGAAGCCCGATGGAATACCGTTCTTGAAACGGTAACCACAACACTCACAACCGACGACGCCTGGAGCAGTGATCGATTGATGCGGGGCCTTGTTGAAAACACGTGTATTGGCGTCCTTCGCGAATTCCCGCACTGGAATACCAACGCTCGACTAAACGGGCGACTTTTAACGCTGCTGGATACCGCGATAATTTCTGCGCGAGAACACGCCGGCGAACATGACGATCTCGACATCGTGAGCGAAAATACGCTCGACGAACTCATTAGCTCACCAGAAGCCAATCCCCTTCTCCGACGCAAGGCCGAGGCGATGCTGTCGAGAAATACTAACTGGTGGCCACCAGACGCAGGGTTGCGCCGAGAGATCCTTACGCGGTTCAAGGCTCCATACGAACTCAATGGGAAAACCCACTGGGAAGGACTCGCCGAAGGCGTAACTGATCAAGATCTTCTTGCCATACCTGAACCATGGTTTGACGAAGAGGCGGTGGTGGAATTTTTATGGGAAAAGCAGGTGCGAGCGCAAGAAGACTCCGCGCTACGCAAGTCGTCCGATGATCCAGCGCTCGTGATCGTCAAACTCTCTCCCGAAAACGTTGGCGCGTACGATCGCATGGGTCGACTTGTAGGTGTACGAGACGCCGAGTACGGAGCGGTCACTCCACTCGCTCAACATCCAGACCTCGTGCGACCAGATGTTGCAGAAGATATTGCTTTTACGTTTGATCTTGGCATGCGAACGCAGCTCAGCAAAGATTTCGGTTTTCCAATCGAACACCTCACACTTCGCGAACAGGTTTCTCTTATTGGAACACTCAGAGAAATCACCTGGGTGCTCGGCCCCCAGTCCACGGCGATGGACGAAGCCGAGAAATTCCTCCGTGAAAAGGGGGAGAAGATCGCCTACGCCTGGAAAGGTGAGCGGCGAGCGCTCCCCGGAGAGTCGCAATGCGGCGTCGGAGGATGGGACCACACCGGGTCACTCGTCATGGTGGATGCTCTCGTTGAACTCACGGGGTATCGCATCACCACCGCAGGCCAAGTGCCTGCGCAGTGGGCGCGACTGCGCAAGCAAACCTGACACCCCTCCTCTACTCCCCCTAGGGCGTAGAGGCCTTCATGAATACCGAACGTATGCTGTCGGAATTTCTCATGCCTCTCTCTCGGCGTGCGAATCTTTCGTTCGTATGTACGGTATTCCTGAGGATCCCCCAGCAATATGTTGAGGGATTTCTGTATAGGGAAAACTCTTTCAAAGTCGCTGTATCTCTCTCACAGCGGTTTTCATCAAACACCACCCAGCAATGGGTGGTGTTTGTGTTTTAACGCAGCGAACGACGGCACGCGTGGCCGTCGTTCTTCGTTCCTAGGCGGCCGAAGCCACCGAAATGTTGCCGGTCGATGCAGTGTTGCACTCCTTCATGAGGATGCTCTTCGCCAGCGAAAGCGCCGAACCCGGGCGATCGCACCTGATGTGGTCCAACACTTGCAACGTTTGGGGATGATCCACAAGCGCAGCGTGAAAGTCGTCCCACATGCCAGTTACCGCTTTTGTCAGCGGCCGGCCGTCGAGCTCATCGACGGCGATCTGAAGTTCTTGAACGAGTTCTTTCAACAACAGCAGATTCATTTCTAGCCCCACGTTGGAGATTTAGCACCGAAACCGCACTCAGATTAGCAAAAAAATGAGTTTTTGTCTACACTACGCGCCATATGGAACTCATGCGTCTCAACAAATATCTCGTGGATGCTGGGATTTGCTCCCGCCGGGAAGCAGATCGGTTGATGGTGGCTGGGAAAATCGTGGTCGATGGGAAAAAGGCGGAGCTTGGAATAAAGGTCAATGGGACCGAATCTATTACCGTGAACGGCAAACGCGTGGCCCAACCAAGCCAGAAACGGGTGTATCTCGCGTATCACAAACCCGTCGGGATCATCTGTACGTCGGATCCAAAGGCAAAGGACAATATCATTGAGGCTGTGGCCTATCCGGAGCGCATTTTTCACATTGGCCGTTTGGACGTGGCATCGTCTGGCTTGATTTTGCTTACGAATGACGGCGACATCGTGAATAAGATTCTTCGCGCAGAGGGCAAGCACGAAAAGGAGTACGTCGTCACCATCGACCGCGCTGTTACCGATGACTTCGTTCATCAGATGTCGACGGGAATCGAAATCATGGGCCGGAAAACCTATCCAGCAAAAGTGGAGAAGCTCGGCGACATGAGTTTTGCGATTACCCTCGTTGAAGGCAAGAACCGCCAAATTCGCCGCATGTGTGAGGCGATGCATGTGAACGTCAAAAACCTTGAGCGTATCCGCGTGATGAATGTTGAACTTGGCGGACTCCCTCAGGGAAAGTGGCGCCATCTCACACCGGGCGAGGAAAAGGAACTTCTCGCGATGTTGGGACCGAGATAACGGTTAATCGCTAGCGCTTGGTTAATCGGGATTACCCTTGGTTAAATGGTTATCCGGAATAACCGTTTTCACCGCCTTAACCGCTTAACCCTATGTTCTTTTTCTGGATACTTTTCGTCATCGTAGGCACCATGGCATGGGGCTCCATTCTTGCGGCTCCGTGGGTGCCAACCCTTTCGGCGCAAAGGAAGTTGTTGGTTGATAGTCTCGTCATACCTCCCCCCGACCCCCTCCTTCGAAAGGAGGGGGAGAAATCGGTGACCATTTACGATCTCGGCTGCGGATCCGGATCGATTCTCTTCGAATTCGCCGATCGGTATCCAAACGCTCGTTGCATCGGCTACGACGTTGCGCTTCTTCCCCTTTTCATCGGAATGATGGTGAAACTTCGTCATCCGATAAAATATAAAAACGTTTCACTCCGATTTGGAAATTTCTTCAAGAAACATTTCAACGATGCCGACGTGGTCGTAGCGTTTCTCATGCAAAAAGCCTACCCCAAGTTTATCGCAACGCTGAAGCGCGAGCTGAAACCGAACGCCCTCATCGCCATCGAGGCCTGGCCGTTGCCCGATATCGAACCGATCCAAACGATCAAAGGCGAAAAACTTGTGCCGTGGTACGTATATCGGGGACTATAAATGAGCGATCGCTACGCTTGGGCGATCGGCGATTACACCTTGAGCAAATTGGGCGGGTGAAGAGATGGGAGCTGTTTACGTTTTGTTTATCGCTCAATTCGCTCGGGAGGTAATCCTCCCTCGCTCAAGGGTAATCCCGATCGCTCATACCTTCCCCTCGCGGTATACTCCCTGTGTATGCTCGATTTGATGACGGTTGGCGATATCAAGTTGGACACCTTTATTTTGGTGCCCGACGCGAGCGTGATGTGTGCGCTCCACATGCCGGACTGCAAGCTATGCATCGCATACGGGAAAAAGATTCCCGTTACCGCCATGACGGCAGAAATTGCCGGAACCGCCCCAAATGTCGCCGTTGGTGTAGCGAAATTTCAAAAGAAAACCGGCGTCGTCAGCGTTATGGGCAATGACGATATTCATGCGCACGCGAAAGCGTTCCTTAAACGCCACGGCGTTAGCGCAACGCACGTTGTTGCAAAACCCGGCGTCCGATCAAGCGCAGCGACCGTTCTAACCTACAAAGGCGAGTCCACACAATTCGTCGACCACGCGCATGTTGAATATCGCTTGCCCGACACCACAAAGCACGCGTCGTGGGTTCATATTTCCGAACTTGGCGAGGGGTACGAACAGCTCTATGCAGATGCCATCGCCATGAAAAAGCATCATGGAACACGAATCAGCTTTAATCCGGGCACCGTGCAGATTGCTGAAGAGAAAACTGCGCTCTTCAGCCTTCTCCGCGTCACCGATATTCTGTTCGTCAACATGAACGAAGCACGATCACTCCTCCACATTCAAAACGGAGAAGGCGTTCACGGCATCGTTGCAGGACTCCATCACCTTGGCGCAGGAATCGTCGTTCTTACCGACGGCGCAAACGGCGCATACGCCTTTGACGGCACAACGCTAACGTTTGCCCCTATATTTTCCGGCGACCGCATTGAGGCGACTGGAGCGGGAGATGCATTTTCCGCGGGATTCCTTGGTGCGATGCTTCACAAGCTCCCCCTTGGCGAATCACTCCAATTCGGCTCAGCAAATGCCGCCGCAGTCATCGGCCAAGTTGGCCCGACCGCCGGACTCAAAACATTCGCCGACCTTCAGAAGACCCTCGCATCCAATCCAACATACACAACCAAAACACTATGAAACCATTGTTCATCCTTCCCTTTGACCATCGAAGCGGGCTTACCCACGAGCTGTTTCAGGTGGCGTATCCGCCAAGCCCAGCAATCGCAAAAAAAATTGTTGCACTCAAATCCATCATCTTCGACGGATTCCTTAAGGCGTACAAAGAGATCAAAGACGAAGGCGATTGCGGTATTCTCCTCGATGAAGAATTCGGCGAAGCAATCTTGGCAAAGGCGAAGAAGCTTGGCATTACCCACATCGTTTCCACAGAGAAAAGCGGTGGGGCGACATTTCAGTTCATTCATGGACGTGGTTTCGGTAGAGCGTTAGTGAAGCGCGATCCAACATTTGCAAAGGCGCTCGTAAACTATAACGTTGGCGACAAAGAACTCAACGAGGAAAAAATGGAGAAGCTTCAAGAGCTTTCGCATTTCTGTATCGAAGAAAACATTCCATTCATGCTCGAGCCGCTCATTCACGGAAAAGCTTCTCCGCTCAAGCGCGCGACGATCGCGCTCAAAGACATGCAAAAGCACGGAATCCGTCCAACTGTCTGGAAGCTCGAAATGTTACCAACGATGAAGGATTGGAAAAAGCTTGCAACTGTTGCGCAAGCGCCAATGATCCTTCTCGGCCGGGGAGCATCGATGAAAGAGGTTGATGGCTGGGTTGTTACTGCGGCAAAAAGCGGCGCGGTCGACGGCTTCGCGATTGGACGCACCATTTTCTTTGAACCGATCAAGAAGTACACGGAAAAGAAATTCACCAAAACCCAAGCCATCGACGCAATTGCGAAAAACTACATGCATTACGTAAAGCTTTGGAATCGATCTCGAACATAATATGTCCTCCCCCACCGTCCTTACCATCGGCTCTGCAACACGTGATGTGTTTCTGTTCTCAAAACTCTTCAAAGTGATGCCAATGCCGGGAAACCCGGGAGTGGTGGCGGAATGCGTGACGCTGGGATCGAAAATCGATGTCGATGAACTCACCATCGCAACCGGCGGCGGCGCAACGAATGCCGCGGCAACATTTGTAAATCTTGGATTCGCGACGAGCCTCATGGCCCGCGTCGGCGACGATACCAATGGCCGCGATATCCTTGCCGAGCTCGCTGATCGCGGAATCAACACTTCGCTCGTGTCGGTCGCGAAAAAGGAAATGACCGCATACAGCACACTTCTTACCGCGGAGGGTGGCGAGCGAACCGTCTTAGTATTCCGCGGCGCAAGCGCAAACTTCAGCGAAAAGGACATCAAGTTTTCAAAAATTGCCGCAGACGTCGTGTACCTCACGTCCCTCGGGGGGAATATTGCACTCGCATTAGGGATCGCGAAAGCATGCGAGAGAAAAGGATCGATGCTCGCATGGAATCCAGGCGGGCAAGAACTGAAAAGCGGGCGCGGGCTCGATCCGATTCGTAAACTCGTCGCAGTCCTTATCGTGAATCTTCAAGAGGCGCAGCTCCTCAGCGGAAAGCCGTCGACCGATCCAAAAGTGCAGTGTGAGCTCCTCGCGTTGCCAGGGCAAATTGTTGTTATTACCGATGGTCAAAATGGCGCATGGGCGCGAAAAGACAAATCCACCTGGCACTGCCGCACCACCGGCGTCGCATCAACCTCCCGCACCGGAGCTGGAGATGCATTCGGATCGGCATTTACCGCAGCAATCGCAAGCAACCTGAGTATCGAAGACGCGCTGCGGCTTGGCACAATGAATGCCGAACATGTCATTCAACATATCGGCGCGAAGGCTGGTATACTTCGCGCATGGCCAAAGGAAAATGATCTCGGTGCCTACCGAATTCGAAAAGTGTAATCGTAATCTTCGTATGGACGACATGACACAAACCCCACCAAGCAAAGTCCACACCTGGATGCTCATTTTACTCACCTGGATTGCGGTATTTTCCATTGTGATCGTAGGGATTCTTCTCACAAGGAACTCATCGAACGGGCTCTCATCGTCCGAAATGGCCGCAGCCTGCCAAAACGGCACCATCAATGGCATTACCACGAATCTGACCCGTATCTCAGAAGCGTGCAACGCGGAACCAGTAACGGCATCAGCGAATACCACCAAAGGCATCCCTTTTTCTGGCAACGACTATCTCCCCTCGTTAACGCTACCAATAAACTGGACCGGAAGTGGCTTTGAAAACAATGCAAAAGACCCAGTCCGACCACGAGCGACTTTCGCAGGGACAACCGGAATCTACATGAACTGCAACGAATGCGGTGGCGTGGGCTTCCCTTCTCAATTCTCAATGGCTGGAGACGTGATTGCGAATCTCGGCATCGTTGAAACAGCAGTTGCGCCGCGATATCCTCTCGGCTCAACAGACGAATCGACGATCAAGGCAAATCTGGCAAAGATTACTGGAGTAAGCAACGTCACGGTAACGAGCACAGCAAAAGGGACGGGAACATTAGTCACGGTTAAAGGTTCCTTCGACCCCGGCGGCATCGATGCGTATTCAGGCCCGTTCACGCTCCTGCAATACCGCACACAGACCAACGTCGTTGAGCTTCTGCGACAGAGCAATGTTACCGACAGCGAATGGGAAACTATGCTCTCCTCAATCAACTGGGCCTCGGTAAAGTAACCATAGTGCTACAATAGCAGACGAATCATCGTCTGCTTTTTGTATATGCCAACACGAATCTTTGTTACCCGCCATATTCCCTCTCCTGGAATTGAGCTTCTCCGTTCCCTGCCGAATGTCGAGGTTGATTCATATGCCGAAGATCAAATCATCCCTCGGGATGAGCTTCTCAGGCGCGTTGCAGGAATCGATATCCTTGTTTCAATTCTTACCGACAAGATCGATGTTGAAGTCTTCGCCGCTGCTGGCCCACAACTGAAGATGATCGCGAACTACGCCGTGGGGTTCGACAATGTTGATGTCGCCGAAGCAAAAAAGCGCGGCATCGTCGTCACCAATGCCCCAACACCAGAAATCAATGAATCCGTTGCCGAGCATGCCATCGCACTCATCTTCGCCCTAGCGCACCGTATCGTTGAAACCGATCGATACACTCGTGAAGGAAAATATCATGGCTGGGGGCCAGAACTTCTCCTTGGAACCGATATCGCCGGAAAAACCCTCGGCATCATCGGCGGTGGCGCGATCGGCTCCGGTCTTGCACGACGAATGAAAGACGGATTTGGCTTACGAATCCTGTACAACGACATCAAACCGAATCCAAAGTTCGAGGCTGAATTCGGAGCAGAATACCGGACGAAGGAATCGCTCCTTTCCGAAGCCGATATCGTAAGCCTTCACGTTCCCCTTCTCCCGTCGACCACGCATCTTATCGGCGCAAAAGAACTTGCGCTCATGAAGCCTACCGCGCTCCTCATCAACACGGCTCGAGGACCAATTATTGATACGAGCGCACTGGTTAGCGCTCTTGAACATGGCAATCTCGGAGGAGTGGGTCTTGATGTGTATGAGGGCGAACCGAATATCGCCGTCGATCCTGGAATCGCGGATCGCCTTCGAAGGCTTCAAAATGTCGTTCTTACACCGCACACTGCAAGCGCAACCCTTACAACTCGAATCGCCATGAGCAAACAGGTCGTCAAAAATATCGAGGAATTCCTGGCCGGAGAAGTTCCGGAAAACGCCGTCAAATAGCCTTTGACGCCTTTCCCCGGGTTTGATACAGTACTCGCGCTTAGGGCCAATAGCTCAGTTGGTAGAGCATCTGCTTTGCAAGCAGAGGGTCCAGGGTTCGAGTCCCTGTTGGTCCACCATAAAAACACCTCATCGCAAGACGAGGTGTTTTTATTTATGCAATTTCGACCGCGGGAACAGAGGCCGGCAACGCATAGAGCGTTTCGCAATGATTTCGATACAGGAGCTCGTCGGAAAGCATATTCCCCGTACGCTTATCAAAGGATTGACGGAAAATAGCGTTTTCACGAAACACCTTTCCTGTCTTTTTCGAACGGAGGAATTGATGCTCGCGTTCCAAAATCTTGTACGAGACCGACGTCATGATGTCAGATCGGATCTCTCCGTGGAGATGGGTCTCGCTTGCCCTGATGTTGATCTGAAACGTAATATCCGTTGGATTATAGAATTGCAGATCGACATAGTTATAGTACACGGCGGCACCCGTTCCAAATGGCAAGACGCGGCCAGAGTCTGGAAAGATGTCGTAGCTATGGCGATGACGCTCTCTGATGACGAGCGGAGAATGCAGCGCCATCCAATACAGCAAGTTCGCCGACTGGCACAATCCGCCCCCAATTCCCTCCTGAACCCTTCCGTTGGAAAGCAGCATCCCTGTCACGTATCCCTTTCGCACCGTCGGCCAGCCCACAAGTTTCCAAAATGAAAACGTTTCACCGGGACGGATAATGACTCCGTCCATTGTGGCACACGCAAGCTTCAGATTCGTGATCTTATTGTGCTGCAGCCGCATATCGGCATCTCCGAGCTTTCGAAGAAGAACCGATTCGTGCGATGCCACTTTGAATGGCAAAATCTGCGCACGGCGCACCGTGGCTAAACGACGAAAAAATATCCACTGAAACCAGCGGAGGGCTCGAAAGCGCCAAATGCTCACAACGTGCAAAAATGGAAAGCGTCGAGAAAGTTTCATAAAAAGGAAGAGCAAGAGGCAGTATACTACCTGCATCTATGTTCAGGATCAAGACCGTTCTCCTCCTATCGGCGATTGCGCTTTTCGCTCCGATGTTGTGTATGGCTGCTTCCCAACCCGACGTTCGCATTCTCGATGTCAACGGAAATATCGTCACGATCTTTATCCCCTACGCCGACCCAAACGCACTGATTCAAAGTGTCGCAAGCGCGGACCTTGGAACAGATGGAATAAGCGAAATCCTCGTCGGTTCTGGAGAAGATGCGGACCCAACCGTTTCGGTGTTTCGCCAAGATGGATCATTCATTGGATCGTTCCTTGCATACGACAAGGGCTACCGTGGCGGCGTGAACGTTACAGCATGCGATGTTGATGGTGACAGAGTATCGGAGATCATCACTGGTGCCGCATGGTATGGCGGTTCACATGTTCGCATTTTTGACGCCATGGGCAATCTGAAGAATCCTGGTTTCTTCGCATTCAACGAATCGTTCATCGGTGGAGTAAACGTTGCATGCGGCGACGTGACTGGCGACGGCGTTGGCGACATTGTTGTTGGCGCGAATGCTGGCGGCGGACCAGACATCATCGTCTTCAATGCACAAGGAAAAAAGATTGCTGAAACATTTCTTGGTAGTGCGCTGAGCAATACTGGAGTAAGCGTAGCGGTCGCCGACATCGATAGTGACGGTACTGATGAGATCGTCGCATCGCCGATGACATATCAAACGAATCCGATTATTACAACGCTCGAGTTCGACGAAACAACATCATCATTGAGCGCCGTATCATCAGCTGTAGACGTCGCGTCATCTAATGCACTCATATCACCGATTGTTGTTGACGGGAACATTGGATACATCACCAACGGACATCAAGTACCAAAAATTATTTTCATGAATGTGGGCGGAACAGAAACACAAACCATTGCACCATACGCATCCGACAGCACCGATGCACTCGTCGCATCACCAATCATAGATGATGCGAAAACTACTGGTATCGTTGTCGCAAATGCTGCTCCGCATATGAATGATGATGTGTCGGCAAAATCGATTCATGTCGATAAATCACAGCAGCGTTTAACAAGTTACGAATATGGAGTTCCTGTATATACGTTTCTTGTTTCCACCGCGAAGAAAGGATTTTATACTCCGGTTGGAAAAACTGCAGTGCGAGCAAAACTCTTGTATCACGATTACAAGTGGATCTGGGGAATTGGAGATCCAAACAACTACAACGTACCGAACGTAAAATGGAATCTTCAAATCTACGATCACATTTATATTCACTGGGCATATTGGCACAACAACTTTGGCCATCCAATGAGTCATGGATGTATTAACATGAATGCAGAAAATTCAGAGTGGATTTACAACTGGACCGATGTCGGCACACCAGTGAATGTTGTTGAGTAATCTTTTTTCCACTTGCCATGCAAAATCTTTGTGTAAAATATTTCATCCTGTGCATAACTCGAATGTTTTTTGTCTAAATACTTTATACGACGCATTTTCACTGCTATACTTCAGGTAGCGTCATGAAGATTTCTTCGTGATGACACTGGCCACGATATTTATTTCGTGCGCCAATAACTAATGTCATACTTTTATGGCAATGAAGAAGAAGGCACGGAAGGTTGCAAAGAAGGCACCTGCAAAGCGCAAGACCGTGAAGAAGGCAGCAAAGAAGGCACCTGCAAAGCGCAAGGTTGCAAAGAAGGCTCGCGCCTAGTTTCAAAAAAACATTCTCAAGTAGTATTGGTGAAAGTCCTGGAGGAGTTTCATCAACACGAAAGAGAATGTTTTTGTTTTCCTTAAAATATCTTCACTTTTCCGTATATTCCGTCGTACCCCGGCGTGATTGATACATTGCCAGATCGAACACGAATAACCGCATCGGCGACGAGCTTGCCCGCGACGCCCTCGATCGAGTTTGTATCAGCATCGAGAAGAATATGAAATTCGTTTCCGATATCACGAATCATTGTTTCGTACATCATCTGTACTCTCTTCCCCGCCGTCGATGAGACGCCAACACATTCGGCAATAATTTCTTGCAGCGGCACGATCGATTTGAATGGAACATGATTCGACGGCATGACGCTGATCGAGCGATCAGCGAGATCGCTCACGCGAGAAACAACCCCGATCGTGAGCGGTCGCTTACATGTTGGACAGACCCCGTCGATCGCTTTCGTTTGAATCGGCTCGCATGAGAATCCGCAAGCCGCACAACCGTCGACATGATACTTCCCTTCCTCTGGAAAGAACTCGATCGTATATTGAAATGCTTTCGTGTCCCGTTCACGTAAAATGCGAATGAACTCCTCGTACGAATACTTCGCGGAATCGATTTCGAAGACATTTGCCTCACGCCCAAAGTTTCGCGGTGAGTGCGCATCGGAATTCGAAATAAGCATGACGCCGTCGAGCTTTGACAGCGATCGATTCATCAACGGGTCACTCGATAATCCGGTTTCAATAGCATAAATGTACGGCGTCATCTCTCCAAAACATTCTTCGAGCGAGTCAAAGCCAGATTTTGAACCGAATACGGAAAACCACGGTGTCCAAGCGTGAGCTGGAATCATAAGAATACGTTCGTCGATGCCACGAAGACGCTTGTACAATTCTTCGGAGTCGAGTCCGAGGATTGGCCGACCGTCGGAGCGCCGATTGTATCCAGCGTCGTCCAGCCACTGATTGATCTTCGCTACCGTCTCGAGAGACGGTGCGAGAATAATGTTGTGAATGCGGCGAGTCTTCCCTCCTCGACTATAAATCTGCGCAACCTCCGTGGTCATCATGTAGCGCATCGATGGAAACTTTCCGGATCGGAGCGCGTACAATCCTGGCTCGGCCTCGATCAACTTCTCAGTCATCTCCGCAAACCACACCGGGTGCGTAAAATCTGCCGTACCCAAAATATTCACCCCTTTCTTTTCGCACCACAATGCATTGTTCTCTAACGTTAAATCCGGTGAACACGCACGACTGAATCGAGAGTGCAGATGCCAGTCGGTGATGATGCGCATACTACTTTCGATGCGCGATCCACGCGCTTGTTGCAGCAAGCGTCAAAATGACCAAGCAGTACTCCATTGCGCTTCCTACAGTCATGCTCCGATGCGACATCATATACAAGATGTCTGAAATCGCAGATATCGAAAGAAGAATGAGCACTCCGCTTACCGCAATCAGCGCAGCCCGATGGCGGACGACGTGAAAACCGATCGCAAGAACGGCGAGAAAGATGATGAATGACTTTTCGATCGGCAACAGCGTGATGATATGCGTCACGAAGATAGCCGCAACCGCGATCGTTGAAGCGATTGTTCGCGACAATGCTTTCGTCTGAAGAAAATACGCTCCGGCGGCGATCAACAAAACGCTCAGGAGTGCAACGAGTACCGCACTATGCGAAAGGTCAGACGTCATCGTTCCAACGCCACGAGAAGCAAACGATGCATTCACGAAGTTTCCAAAATACTGCCAAAGAAGAATAGGGACAAATCCCAGCGCAACCCCTGTTGCAAGAACAATACCGCCGAAGATCGGAGAAGCCCGAAGGAGTCGCATGACGTCGTCACGGAACGCAAATACAAAGTCCCGAAGATTTGTTGATTGATGTTTAAGCAAAACAAGAAGATCCATATTCACCAATGGTACCAAATTCGCTCTTACGACGGGAGGCGCTCCCAAAGCTCGGTGAAGAGGACTTTCTGTGTCTCGTACATCGCGCGATTATCGATAATCAAGCCCATAAACTCACCACGACCGTCCAAGAAAATGTTTGCAACCTTCCCAGCGTAAATCAGTACGTATGTTGGCGCGCCAGCTGCACCTTCTACATGTCGGCGCTCGTCGAGCCCTGCAGCTTTTCCAGACTTCCCGAAACTTATGTTCTTTACATGAATTCCTCGTTCGATTCGATCCTTCGTATAGTCTGGATACCCAACGTATAGCCCGGCATTACGAACCGCACTCGCAGAATAGACGTAATACTCAGGATCAGACGACGGACCAACAGATGCGAGAACATCTTCGAGAATTTGCCGAACTCCCTCGGCGCCTTCATACATTCGCACAATCGGCTGACGATCTCCTCCGTCGTACAGCGTTTCGAGTTGTGAAACAACCGAGGAAAGCTCGTTCGTCGCCTTATGCAGATTCTCTTCCTTCTCAAGCAGCATCTCCTCAAGCCGCTTTGGCGCCGCGGCCACAAAGTATTGCCGAGTTTCCGCATTATAAAAGCGCGCCAGGCCATGGGCCTGGAGCTCTTTAAGCACATCATAGACGGTTCCGCGGTTCATCCCCGTCGCGACAGCCAACTGTCGGACACTGCTCGGCCCCTCTTTGACGAGAGACAAATAGACTTTTGTCTCTTTTGGAGCCAATCCGAGTGCTGCGAAAAGTGATTCGTAGCGTTCCATGCCAGAAGCGTACCGAACGGGCCCGGCAGTGTCAACGAAATCACTGACAGTTATCCCTGCATCGCCTCAGCTCGCGCGAGCTCTTCTGGTGAGTTGATACCGACGACATCCATTGGATCAGCGTCGGCCGTTACGATCACTATACCTTCTTCCATCGCGGCACCGATAAGATCGGTCAGATAGTATTCGCCGCTCGCATTAGTATTCTTCAGATTCTCCAACCGATTCCATGCCCATTCAGCCGGGAAGGCAAAGATTGCCGGGTTCACTTCGGTGACCGCAAGCTCGTCCGGCGTTGCGTCTTTTGCCTCGCGAATTGCCGTCACGTTCCCATCGGCATCGCGTAAAATTCTCCCCCACTTCACAAACGTTGCAAAAACATCCTCAAAATTCGGCACCTTTGCCGTCAGCATCGCCACGGACACCGGATTCTTTGACTGGATCTCAACAAGACGATTCATGACTTCCGGTCGGATAAACGGGTGGTCGCCGTATAACACCACCACACGATCCGCGTTTCCGACCGCTTCCTTTGCGGATCGAAGTGCATGACCGGTTCCCAACTGCTCTATCTGCACCGCGTAATCTACCGAATCTTTTAATACATCCCGAAACATGACCTCGCTCCAGGATCCGACCACAACAACAGGCTTTTCATCGATCCCAGACTCCTTCACACTCCGCACAAGACGCGTAATCATCGGCTCCCCAGCAACCGAAATCAACGGTTTTGGAATATCGCTCTTCATTCTGGTTCCCTTTCCTGCAGCAAGGATAACAACACGAGTGGTAGGCATAGTGCAGAAATGGTAGCACGCGAGGGTTACCAAGGAAACTTTTCGCCCCTAAACCAAAACTGTCCGGATTCTGGCCTCGAGGTCGCGAGCTTGAAGATGTCTTCTGCGGCTTCCTCGGGCTCAATATCCGCACCAGAACCACCCATGTCGGTTTTCACCCAACCCGGGTGAACGGAGGAAACGATGATGTCTTGGTTCTGTAATCGGACACTCAAAATTCGAGTAACCATGTTTAACGCAGTTTTTGAGATTTTATAATCTGGCCAATCAATATATCCAGCCTTCGTGAATTCTAAAGAACCCATTCGTGACGAGATGTTCACAATGTGCCCGCCATTATTCACAACGGGAATAACTTACTCGGTAAAGTCGATAGTACCAAAAAGATTCACCTCGAGTACTTTTCGCAGAAGATCGACACGGATAGTCGGGCTATCCTCTACTCCAGACCAAGTCCCTGCGTTATTAATGAGGATATCAATCTTCTTTCCGGAATTAACAATTGCTTTCGCGCACGCCTCGATGTTTTTTGGATTTGCGAGGTCCAATTGGAACGTCAGTAATCGATCGTTCACGATTGGTGATTCCCCCGTTGTTGATGTTCCAATAACGAAATCGCCATTTTCAAGAAATCGTTCAGCAAGTGCCCTGCCGATTCCGCGACTGATACCGGTAATGAGAACAGTTTTCATATATCAATATTTTACTCGGCCGAATAAAAACAGGCCACCAGAGCTCAAACATCTGCTCTAATCGTATTTATAGTATTCCCTTCAATGTCCTTCCACCCACAATATACAACTGGTCCATAGCACGAGTGAGAGCAACGTACAGAAGATCTCTTTGGATCTTTGCTCTTTCTTCGCTAGTTTTAGCGGAGATATTCGAATCTGCGCCAACAACATATACCGCGTCGAATTCGACGCCTTGAGCTTGATGAATGGCGAGAACGTGAGTATTCGGATGGGACGTGAAGGCTTGAGAAAGAGCGGAAAGTGTATCGGCAGAGAAACTGAGGATACCAATCTGTGCTTCCGGTTTCTGACTTGCGACGTGTTCACGAACCCAAGCAATTTGCTCTTCGACGTTTGGAATCTCAACTTCAACGACATCGGCGCCGTCACGCAATTCTTCAGGAACAGATACCGGAAATCCGATATCTTGGATGTATCGCATGATCTGTTTTGTGCTGCGATACACCTTGTCGAGAACAACTTTTCTATCGTCCAAAAGTGCTTCGCCCGCATCGTCCCAATTGCGCATAGTGCCGAGAAAAATCTGCTGTGCCAAGTCGCCAACATACAACATGCTTTGCGTGGCGTCATCGATACAGGATCGGAGAATCGAGATTTGTTCCGGAAGGTAATTCTGTACTTCATCTACCACAATGAGACCGTATTTCAACGGAACGACCTGCTTATGTCGTTGAACGCGGAAGTTTTTCTTCTGTTCAAAATATTCTTCTTCCTTTGTGAACCCTCCGTACCCTTGTTCTCTGCATAAAAGTACCGTGAGATCGTAACGATCAAGCACGCGGTCTCTCGCTTGTTGATCGAATATCGCGAGATTGGCTTCGCTCATCCTTGTGGCATAAATTTCTCGGAGAATTGAGAACGTTCCGGTTTTCGATGAAGGCTTTGCATCCGAACGAAGCGCAGAAAGCTTCTCGAGTTCATATGAATCCACCGCTTCATCAACACCATTCGGTCGTTGAATATAGGTACAATCGCCTATATTGAGCCGCTCGAATGCCCATGACGCAAACGTAGTGACGGTGACGTTATGAATACCAAGTTCTGGGAGGAGTTGGCTAAAATACGCACGAGTTCCTTCGTCTTGCACAAAAGTAATAACATTGTCTTGCGAAAAGATCTGCGCCGTATCTGGTGACTGCAGGAGATACGCAATACGATGAAATGCGAGCGTGGTCTTACCCGATCCAGCCGGCCCAGAAATGAGATACGACCCTCTATAGCCGGCACGAATAACGTCATCTTGCGCTCGCTCCATGCGAGCAACGATTTCCGGGAGAATGAATCCTGATTTTCTACGAGAAAGTTGCTCCTGGTATACCAACGTTCGCCCGTATTCCGACGACTCACTCGTCATAAAGACAATATTCCCGCCGGAAATCATCAACTGATCTTTTTGCGAAAGATTCCCAGACCACGTCTTCCCGTCATGCGACTTGTACTGAATTGGTCCGATGTCTCCGAATCGGAGCGTGGCGGCAGGAGATGTCCACGAGAAAATCCCTTGTTCAATAAACGCGAATTTCCCAAATCGAAGAGTCTGCAATATTCCCTCTTTCGAAGACACGTCACATCGAACGAAATATGGATTAGGAAAAAGGTGGTGGAGTTCGTCTAATCTTTCAGAAAGTGTGCATACAGCTTCTGGGCAACAGGATCGTTTCCCGCATGCCGATACTGCTCAATATGTGCAGATGTATTCTGTATCTCAGTAACTGTTGCCGCGCGAACCGTCTCAATATGGTCTTTGGCTTCCTGCAGGACGGTGGCTTTGACTTGAGAATCCATAGTTCGCGGATCATACACCGTTCTCCCAAAAACAAAAACGAGCCACTGGGGCTCGGTTTGTTCCTGACTGTGAAAGGGTTCTCTGTCCTGGCGGCCACCTACTCTCGCCACCTTGACTACCATCGGCCCGTGCAGGCTTAACGACCGTGTTCGGGATGGGAACGGGTGTGACCCTGCCGGAAGTGCCACCAAGACAAAATATCTTTTCTTTTTGCGAATTGTATAGAGAACTTTACTGCCGCGATATTATCGCGACAATCAGTGAGTGGAGAGTCCTGACCTATTAGTACCGCTCGGCTGAACGCGTTACCGCGCTTACACCTACGGCCTATCAACCTAGTAGTCTCCTAGGGGTCTTAGTGAATATTCATCTTGAGGTCGGCTTCGCACTTAGATGCTTTCAGCGCTTATCCGAACCGAACTTCGCTACCCGGCGATGCCCTTGGCAGGACAACCGGTACACAAGAGGTTCGTCCATCCCGGTCCTCTCGTACTAGGGATGGGTCCTCGCAATATTCGACGTGTGTAGTAGATAGGAGACCGAACTGTCTCACGACGTTCTGAACCCAGCTCGCGTACCGCTTTAATTGGCGAACAGCCAAACCCTTGGAACCTTCTCCAGCTCCAGGATGCGATGAGCCGACATCGAGGTGCCGAACCTGGTCGTCGCTATGGACGCTTGGACCAGACTAGCCTGTTATCCCCGGAGTAGCTTTTATCCGATGAGCTTCCGCCGTCCTATGTCGCACGGTCGGATCACTAGCTCCTACTTTCGTATCTGCGCGGCGTGTCGGCCTTGCAGTTAAGCATGCTTACGCGCTTGCACGTCCAGCCCGATTTCCATCCGGGCTAAGCATACCTTTGTGAACGCCTCCGTTACTTTTTGGGAGGCGACCGCCCCAGTCAAACTAC
>JBBTSM010000007.1:0-1040 GCA_038064675.1 Patescibacteria group bacterium
GAAAGTGTTGGAATTGCATCTGTAAGATACGTGCGTGTTGAGGCAAGCTCGACGGAGATGCCAATGGTGTCGTCTTGATGCGCAAGAAATGCGATGGCGGCGTTGTATGGTACAGCGTCAGAAAGAAGAACCGTTTGGTCTGACGGTGCGCTTTGGTATCGAATTTCAAAATCATCAGCAGAAATGGAAAGCTGCTTAGCGAGTTCGACGAATCGCGTTGCACGAAGTGTGGGATCGGTTGGAAGATCTGCTCTGTTGGCAACAAGGTGAAATGCGGGAGTGTTCCACGCGAGCAGTACGCCGTTTCGATCGGTGATGACGCCGCGGTTCGGAAGAATGGTTCGCGTTCGCGTTCGATTGTTGTCCGCGATTTCACGATATTCTTGCCCATGAACGACTTGCCATGAACCGATGCGGAAAAGGAACGTTCCAAATGTTACCAAAAGCACGGCGATCCCGAATCGCTTTACCCGACGTGCGGCAAAGTTTCCCACATAGCTTCCTGTTGAAAGTTCCGCAATGGATCGGCCAGACAACGTGTCGTCGAACGTTGCGTCCGCATCGGAATCCGAAATCTGTCCGATGGTGTCGTCATCGAGAAGAGAAAAGATTCGTCGATCGCGTGTCTTTCTTTTAAACATTATGAGAATGATTTAAACGTAAAGAGTGCAAGCACTCGTCGCTCAATGCTTCGAACAGCTATGACGCCCACGAACAGCCCAGGAATGAGGAGCATGAGTTCTTGGAATGTGTGAATGAATGGGTGTGGCAACAGAATGGCTGTTCCGAGGATGCGATCAAGAATATTGCCAACGATGATAAAGATAATGCTCGCGGCGCTGTATGCCACGGCGCCGAATCCGAGCAGCGCGTATACGGATCGTGTGGTAAAGATCTGCAAAATGAGTGCCGGGCCAATTCCGGCTAACAGGAATGCGATGCCGTCGCCACGAATAAGCGCCAAAACCAGGAACCACGCAACACCTTCTTCGATTCCAGCGCGCTGCATAATGATCATGCCAGCGATAATCATCACGGGA
>JBBTSM010000008.1:0-156 GCA_038064675.1 Patescibacteria group bacterium
CCCGTAGCTCAGTTGGATAGAGCATCAGATTGCGGATCTGAGGGTCGTACGTTCGAGTCGTGCCGGGTGCACCAAAAAATACCATGCATGTTGCATGGTATTTTTTGTATGCCACGTACCAGAAGAATCCACACATTGCCAGACGCTCAAATTTGC
>JBBTSM010000008.1:166-44171 GCA_038064675.1 Patescibacteria group bacterium
TTTTTTTTTTGGGGCCCCCCCCGGCACTTACTTCTTCTTCACTCCACCCTTTGGTTTCTTCTTGTCTTTCTTCTGGGCGTTATTTCCCTTTGCCATAATCATTATTTAGTAAATGATAGCTCCATTATGCCACAAGTTCGACTACGCTCGGCGCGTAACCGATGTTCCGATGAAGCTGACGATGAAGAGGCCGACAGCACACAGCACGATGGTTCCGCCGGTTGCGAGATTGAATGAGTAGGATAGGCCGAGGCCGAGGAGGACGCTCAGCAAAGAAACGACGATCGCAATGCCGATCGTTGTTTTGAATCCGCGGTTGAATTGCGTTGCTGCAAGCACAGGAATCACCATCAATGCGCCGACCAGAAGAATTCCAACCACCCGCATCGAAACAGCAACCATGCCGGCCGTGAGGATCGCAAGAACCATGCTCGAGAGCGTGACGTTCACGCCGTTTGCCCTGGCGATGTCTTCGTCGAAGGAAAGAAGAAAGAACTGGGGATACATTTTTATCACTACCCCCACGATAACCACACCTATTCCACCAATCATCCACAAGTCATCCACAGTTACCGTTGTAATGCTTCCAAAAAGATATGCGAGCACTCCCCCGTTGAATTTCCCCACCACGCTCATCGCAACGACGGCGAACGCGAGGCTTCCAGAGAGAAACAGCGCTAATACCGCCTCGCCCCCGAACCTTCCAGATAGTCGCAGCTTCTCGATACCGATCGCAACGATCACCGAAACGACGATCGCGGCAAGAATCGGATTAATCCCGAGGATGATGCCAATCGCGACACCAGCCAACGATGCGTGCGAGAGTGTGTCGGCAATCAAAGCGTATCGGCGAACCGTCAGGAATGTTCCAAGAATTGGTGCCACGGTGCCGATGATGACTCCGGCAATGAGCGCTCGAGTGAGAAAATCGTAGGCAAAGAAGTCTGCAAACATATTAGTGCTTTTTACCGTAGTACCACGCAGCGGCAAACGTCGAAATCGGAACAGCAATAACGAGCGAGGCGCCGCCGACGATCGCACGAACCACTTCTTCCATCACGTACTCCGCGTTCAAGACAACCCACAGTGGCGGGCCACCATTCGCGGCAAATAAGAGAAACAGTGGGAACGAAGCACCGGCGTATGCGAGCGCCAAAGTGTTCACAAGGCTCGCGATATGTTCCCTTCCCACTCGGAGCCCTCGCTTGTAGAGCTCTTTTCTTGTCAGTGATGAATCGGCAATCCCAATTTCCTCCACCGCAGCAACTTGCGCCGTCGTGACGTCGTCGAGCACACCAAGGGTGCCGATAATCATGCCGCCAAGGAGAAGACCCTGAAGGTTCAACGATGGCAATGATCCAATTTGGAGATACACAGCCTCTTCAGTTCCCGATCCAGAGAGTTTCGCGAGTGTTACGGCAATAATCGAAAACACAACAGCACCGATGAGTGTAACGAGTGTCGATCCGAGAGCGATGCCGCTTCGTTTATTCACGCCGTGCGCGAGGAGAATCGATATCACCGCAATCGAGAACGCGCCGATGACGCTAACGGTTAATGCGTCGTGGCCAGCGATAATGGCTGGGATAACGCCGTACGCAAGAATGCCTAAACTTGCCGCAAGGCCAAAGAGCGACGTGACTCCGCGAATGCCGCCAAAGAGAATCGCAAGAAGAAAGAACGCCGCGAGGCCTACGAGCACGCCAGGAATACGGAGCTTATCCAGAATGACGTATCCTGATCCGCCGATGGTATCCGGCGCAACAATCACCGTGTCGCCAACCGCGAGTTTCTGCTGTTCAAACGCGCTGATCGACGTTGAGTATTCAATCATCTCGTCCTTTCCCGCGTCTGGCCCGTTGTTCAATCGAACATTCACACGCTGATACTTCTCGCTGAATCCAGGATCGGTATTCTCACCTTCGCTAAAGATAATCGTTACTTTCCCCGTGTAGTACGACGGCGAAGCCGCAAAAACCGAATCCGCAGCCGGCGCCTCGGACGCAGACGGATTCACAACCTCAGCCCGAAGCGCCATCGGCGACATCAAAAAGACCAATCCAAGTAAAAATACACAACACAAGACCTGACCCCATCGTTTAATGCCCATAGTGTTCCATTTTATGCATCACGTCGTCGGGGTGTCCGTGGCAGACGAGATGTCGGTTCAAACAAAACACACGTTCAACTTGATGAGCGATGGCGTCGGTATCGTGAGAAACGAGAACGATCGTTAATCGCTTTTCATCATGGAGCTTGCGGAGGAATGCGTAGAACTCTTCTTGACTTCCAGGATCAATCGCCGAGGTCGGCTCATCGAGAAATAACACGTCGGGATTACCGGCCAATGCACGAGCAATCATCGCCCGCTGGCGTTCGCCGCCGGAAAGCGTGCCGATTCGGCGATTGGAAAGATGAGAGATCCCCGTCGTCTTCATTGCATCATGAATACGATGATCGCGGTCGTGCGCTGATTTCGCGTCGAAGATTCCGCTCTCGATAACCTCATGCACAGTCGCTGGGAATGTGACTTCCCCACTACTTGAACGCTGCGGAACGTACCCAATCTTTGATTTTGGAATTTTCACTTCAACCGTGCCGTGACTCGGATTCGCGAGGCCAAGGAGGAGTCGAAGGAGCGTTGTCTTTCCTCCACCATTCGGGCCGATGATGCCCACGTATTCGCCGCGCCCGATATCAATCGAAATGTTCGACAAAATATCTTTGCCATCGATGCGATACGAAACATTGTGTAATGAAAGAATCGGCACTATTCCTGGCATACCATCGCGGCTTTGAGCTTAACTAAATTCTTCTCCATGATACCAGGGTATTCCAAGCGTTCGGATTCTTCCGAGGCTAAACTCTCAATTACATCGAGCACATCGCTCTTTGCACCAGTCTCATCGGCGAGCGTCTTCGCTAATGCCGGACTCGCAAGTTCTTCGAAAAATACGGTTGTAATGCTACGGGATCGAATCAGATCAGTAAGTTCGACAAGCTTCGAAGTCGACGGTTCATCCTCTGGAGAAATCCCGGCGATGCTGTGCACAGTGAATCCGTAACGCTTTGCAAGGAACCCGAATGCATCATGAGATGAAACGATCTCGGGAATCGAGCACGAAGCGAGTCCGGCACGATAGTCGTCATCGATTCTCTGAAGGACCGCGATCTTCTTCGAAACATTGTCGCGAATCACATCGGCATTCTTCGGATCGATGAGCTCAAGTTGACCGCCGATACTTTCGACGATCCGCTGCATCAGAACCGGATCGAGCCACACGTGAAGATCGGTTTCTGGATATTGGAGCATCGTCAGAACTGAAATCGTTGGCCCACCGCGATGATCGTTGATGATGTCGTCTGCCCATGCATCCACTCCGCCGTTGTTAATGAGAAGCTCCGCATCTTGAATCTTCTTTACGTCGTCAATCGTTGGCGAGAAATCGTGCGGTTCAAGACCTGGACCAACAATAGTGGTGACGGTTGCCGCAGGATCGAGATCACTCGCCATCCAGGCTAAAGGATAAATCGTCGCAACGATCGAAACCTTCCCGTCGTCCTTGGTGTAATCGGGAATCTGATTCTCTGGGAAAAGAGAGATATACGTGAAAGCCCCAATCCAGACAGCGATGAATGCAAGGGAAAACCCTAGAGCGATGCGCAGCTTTTGCATAGGCCGAAGAATTCTAAAGAATGACGGAGAATCGTAAACTTGGACTTTTTATCAACCTGATCCTCGAGTTTGTCGAACGGATCCGCGACATCGATGTCTGCGATGGCATCACATTTGATACAGACGATGTGGTGATGGTGATCTTGTTCCACGAATTCGTATCTCTGAACCTGATCATGGAAATAAATGGGGACGATAACGCCGGCCTCAACGAGGACCTCGAGCTCTCGATAGAGTGTGACCTTGTGGACCTCGGGGATATCAAATTTCTTGAGCCGACCTCGAATTTCGTCCACAGAAAACGGCTTCATATTCTTCGCGAAGATCTCGAGAAGCGCTCTTCGAAGCTTCGTCATGCGAAAACCTTCTGCAGCAAGATTGTAGCGAAGCTCTGCGGTTCTGGGTGTTTCCAGTTTCATACGCCATCGACCATAACGCAACTGAGTTGCGTTTGCAAGACCCCCTGTTCAAAACGCACACACCCAAACTCGCCGATAGTGTCTCGTTATCATTGCCGCCTCCACATCCATCCAAGGTCACCTCACAATCAGACCCCCTCCAACTCCCCCTTCGTAAGGGGGAGTGATGTCTTTTATCCCTTGGCAATACTTATTCTTAAAATCTCCTCAACACCCGCATCGCGCAAAATGTCTTCAGCAGCACCCATCGTCGCTCCCGTCGTCTCAACATCATCAAAGATCATGATTCTCTTTGGAACAGCGATTCCCGCTCTCAATGTAAACGGATTCTTTGTGAAACTTTTCTTTCTCAGATCATGCGACGTATTCGCTTGCGCAAACCATCGATGTTTTCGTTCGAGAAGATCCACGCTCGGCAGATGAAGAAGCTCGCCGATTGCTCGAGCGCCGTCTTTTGCTTGATTAAATCCACGCATTCGCTCTTTCCAGGAAGACAGCGGAATTGGCACGATCGCCTCAATCTTCTTTGCTTCGATCACACTTTTCCAAGAAGCAGCCCTTGGCGCGATCAGACGCACGAGCCTCGCAAGACCCTCCTCGTCGCCGTCGTACTTCCATGCACAAATCAGTTTCCGAATCTTTGGGTTGGCATACGCAAACGGCGGACCATCGAGGGATGAATCCGCCGTGCACAACGCACAAAGTAGCGCCCCTTCTGTGCCGCAATTCACACAATATCGTGGGAATACGGCATCCCAAATCACACACCGTCCTTCCAGGTATATCCGTCCACCAGCCACGTCGTTCCAGACTTCACAAGCGTGATAGTAATTGATTGATACTTGATCGTTGTGTTGCCCGGATCACCTTTCGACTCTTCACGCTGCGTGGTCATCGAGAGCACTGTTTGCGTAGACGACGCGCTCACGGTCTTTGGCGCTGTTACGACCAATGTAGAAACACCATAATACGATCCATCCGACGACGCACGCGATTGCTTTGCGAGTGTTTCGAGTTGCTTCTGAAAACTCGTCGTCGCCATCGGCAAAATGTCCTCAATGTTTGCCGCATCGGATTCCGACGAATAACTTCCTAAACGTTCCACAAATGTTCGCGCAACCGTTGTTGCCGACGTTTCTTTCACAACAACTGGCGCTGGAGTTGTTGTCGTGTCAGTAGACCCTGTAGCCGTCACCGACCTGTCCTTCGACGTTGTCACCGTCGCCGCGGTTGGTGTTGTTGCTGTTGGAGTTATCGCCTTCTGTCTCCAAAACAGCACAAATGCTGCGAAGAGCAAAAGGACTGCAATAGCGAGAGCGATTTCGATTTTTGTTTTGCGTTCCATACATTATGCATTTCGTTCTTCAGCCTGTTCTGCGGCCAAACGCTTCTTTTCTTTTTCAATTTCGAGCAACTGCTGTGGATTGGTGGTAACGATTTGATCTTCGGTGTAACTTGCGACGATCTTGATTGCGGCGTGTTTTTGACCCGCAAAGAAAATACCTTCTCCAACAGCAGATTCGAGCAATAAATACTTCTCGCTCTGCGTGAGGTTGAATGTTTCTGCAATACGATCAACACCCGCCGGCGATTGTTTCATCAACAGCTGCAGCGATGAGTTCGTCACGATCGCCTGACCGTACGACGATCCCAAGAAGTCGTTTACATCCTGTGTGATCGTCGTCACCCCGAGGTAATATTTTCGAGCGCGCTTCACGAGAGCGAAAATAAACTTTGCAGAATCCTCATTCTGCATGAGCCACCACGCTTCGTCGATGACAAGAATACGCTTCTTGCGTTCCGATCGGACGACGTTCCAAATGTAGTTGATGATGGTGTAAATCGCCATGGCTCGCAACTCGTCTTCAAGATCGCGAACCGAGAAAATAACGAGCTGATTGCGCATTTCCACCGTGGTTGGCGAGTTGAGCAATCCAGAAAATGTTCCACTCGTGAACTTTTCCAAACGCGCCACCAAGTTGTCACCACCGTTCATGCCCTGCAAAACTTGAAGCAGGTCTTCGAGGATTGGATAATCAACAATTCCTTCCAGCGTCGTTAAATCGGGCGTAATGTCGCGCTTTGCGTACGATTCTAAGAGCGCACGGTCCAGCAATGAATCTTCTTCTGGCGTAAAGCTCAAGGTTCCTTTTTCGCCCATTGGCTTGCCAATCATGATGCGAAGCAAGCCTTTAAGCGTAATGACCGCGCTGCGCAACACATCGTCAACCGATGTTTCGTCACCTTTCGCGCGAGGAAGATCGAACGGGTTCACCTTGCTGTCCGACGCAAGCGACACGTTGATGTATGTTCCGCCAACGGCATCCGACAGCTGGCGGTATTCCATTTCTGGGTCGATAACGATCACATCCACGCCCATCATCATGGAACGTAAAATTTCCAGCTTCACCGCATACGACTTTCCCGCACCAGATGTTGCGAACACCACCGAATTCGCGTTCTGCAAGCTGAAACGATCGAACAAAATCAACGAATTGTTGTGGCGGTTAATGCCGTATAAAATGCCGTTGTCGCTCGTGACGTCCGACGAAATGAACGGATACGACGACGCGATTGGCGACGTGTTCATGTTGAACGTAATCGCAAGCTCGTCGTTCAAGAGTGGCAATGTGGAGTTGAATCCTTGTTCTGTTTGGTAAAAACCACGCTTCGAATAAATGAGCTTCTGACCGAAGATTGCTTCAATCTCCTCCGTTCGTTTGTCGAGCTCCTCAACCGTCTTTGCGTATAACGTCACGTAAAACGCAAACTGAAAGAAATGTTCAATTCCTTGAGTAAGGTCATCACGAAGCTGCTCCACGTCGCGCAATGCGGTTTCGCGAATTGGATCACGAGGTTTGCCGGTTTCGTTGTCGGAAATGACCTGCGCCTCGAGCACACCAACCTTGTTTCGCAACTGCTTCAAAATCACCTCCGGTTTGATGGGATAAAAGTACATCGCAATATCAATAGTGCTGTTGTAGTTGATGATTGGCGCACCCCATCCAATGCCAACGTAGCGTGGATACGTCGTCACAAACAATGTCCGAACGTACATGTCGCCCAAATGCAAGTGCGCGGATGTTACTTCAAACGACGACGGCGCAATAAGATCGCGAACACTCACCGTTCCACGGCGATAAATGCGTTCTTCTTCAAGCGTGGTGCGTTCTTGCATTGCCCGCGCCTGCGCCTCCGAAATCGGTTTCGGCTGAAGGGTCACTGGAGCAACCTTTACGTCTTTGGGATTGTTTAAATCAAATGCCATACGCTAGAAATGGGTTTCCACACGCAACTTTCCAACGTCTACCAACTTCTCTGTGTCGTACACATCTGGGTTGTACGACGAGTAATACAGCTCAATGAGCCCCTGGGTATCAAGGAGCGCCACCTGTAAGCTCATGCTCCCCAAACCAGACGCAATTGTGGAAACCTGGCGCATGAGTGTTTCGCGACGAGCCTGAAAATTCTTTTCGTTCAGCTTAATAATCTTAGCCGGCGAAAACGCGCTAGAAAGTTTTGTAAGGAAACCCTTGCCCTTATCGCTTCCTTCTGCAGGATCGTACGGCACAACCACAAAGAATCGCTTTTGCATGATTTGCCCAAGCTCTACAAGTTCCTTGATGAACGACGTATAATCGCGAATCTGCGTTCGAAGAAGCTCGTTATGAATGGTGTCTTCTTGCGCCTTCAAACTTGCAAGATATCCATCGACATTCATTCTGCGCGACTGAATCACCACCTGAAGCGGAAAATCCAGTCCATTCAAAAATTGCATGTACCCCTGAATAATTGCCTGCTGCTCGTCTTCACTTTTCAACGCAAAGTTAATACTCGACACCATCAACACCGCACGAAGCGTGCCGTCCTTCATCACAACACAATCCTCACGAATTTCAGCAATATCCAAATATCGCTGTGTTGGCTGACCAGATTTTGGCTTTGCGTTTGCCATAGTTAGACATCTTCATCTGACGCGTACACACCGCCGGTGTTTACCACCAATGTCAGTTCGTTCAGGCGTGATCGTTCGAGCGGCGCCTTTCGCACTGGCGGTGGAGCAACGTCTTCCTCAACCGTCTGAAGAAACATCCGAATGTCTGAATCGCTCAATGTTTTATCCCAAATACGAAGGTGCGGTTTACGGAATGTCTGAATGAAATTCAACACAATAAAATGAAACGGCTGACCGTTTACCTTTGCAAAAGAAAACATCAGTCCCAGTGCAAGAATCGGCACACCGAGCGCGAGAACAATGATGAGATTAAGAAAGACGCGATAGATGACGAACTCCACAAGAAGCACGCCAAGCATAATCAAAAACTGTCGCGCAGTAATTGGCCCGATAATCTTCGATTCAACATCGAGAAATTGCGGTACGACAAATTGATTCTGACCAGCCATGACCAAAGTATATCACCTAAAATCGCAATCGCTCATTCAGTGCGGACACGGCGCGAATCTCTGCCGGGCTCAAGCTTTCTTCACCGGCGCTACGGCGGCGCGTGGCGATTTCTGCAAGACCAACGCCTTGAGTAAGCGCGTCAGTCGTCATGAGCACATACAATTGATTCATCGGACTTTGACGCCACGCCTTCACACCCTTCACACGCTCTTCGTACGATTGCGATTCGATAGTTGAAAGAATATCCTCAATCTTCTGTGCTGCGTCTGCAGGAACCGTTGAAAGTCGTCGGAATTCCACCGGCGTCATGGTCGCGAGCTCGTCAATAGGACCAACCAATCGTTTTACCGTTTGTACATCCGTCATCGGCCTCATCGTATGTTGTGGTGCGACAGAACCTACCGTCAGCATCGGCTTCACTGGGACCGGCCTGCTCGCAACCGCAGCTTCCATGAGCTTCTCCTCCGGAATCGCCTGCGCTTGCTGAGCGGTCTCTTCCTTCACCGACCGCGCCAAACTCACCCGAGCATCCGGCAAAATCGGCTCAAGATGCTCCGACGATGCATCCTTGGTGATTGCCGCAAATCGCTTATCGAGAACGTCATTTTTTGGTGGTGCGGATTGCTCCGTTTTGCCCACTGCCCCTTGCCCCTTGCCCTCCCCCGACGACACAACCTGCCTCGCCTTCTTCTCCGCCTCCTTCAACTCGCCCTTCCATGAATCATCGATATGACTCGTCGGCACAGGCGCTTTCGGCGCATTGATGATGGGAAGTTCCGAAGTAAGTTCGTGGGATGGGGAGAGCTCAAGAACTGTCCCGACCGCAGCGACCCCCTCCGACTCCCCCTTCGTAAGGGGGAGGGATGTCTCCGATTCTGATTTCGCAAACTGTTCTTCGATTTCTTTTACCGCAACTTCGCCGCTGTTCACAGTTTCACCAACACCAAGTTGCCGACTTCCAGGCGCGCCCTGTTCCCCTCCACTAATCACATCAATCGTGTCTCGGCTTTCATCGATACCAGCAAGAAGCTTCTGCGCGAGTTCTGGTGACAATCCCAGGCCGCCGATCGTCTGGCCGCGCGAAAAAAATGTCAACGTGGATTCCTTTGTTTTTTCCTTGTTCCAATATGCGTACAACAAGAATGCGCAACGTTTAATGAGCACTTCCGAAAAGTTCAGCTCCAATTTCTCATCGAGCTGCGCAGCAAATGTCTCTGCGCTCATCTTCGTTTTTCCAACACGTGATTTTGGATACTTACTCAAATCCCCTCCCCATTCAGTAATCTGCGCCGCGACACCAGGAATGTATTCTTCCAAAGGCAACAAACGGAATCCCACAACATCGCACGCAATTTTCTGTGCACGAGGAAGCTCAACGCCGAACGCCTCCGCAAGCATCGCCGGAAATTGGTCCACGGTTAACGCTCCGTCTAATACCGCGTCAGTCAAATCGAGCAACTCAATCGCACGATCCGTCGGCAGTGCAAACTTTTCCAGAATAGCTCGAAACACGGTCATCACTGAGCCGTCTGCAAGGAATGCCTGTACTGGCGGAATTTTGATGAGGTCTGCAATGGCCATACGGAACTATGTTGTTGGCGGCGGCGTCGGAGGCCCAGGAGTGTACCGTGTTCCGACTGGCTCTCCCGATACTCGAGCGGCCCCCTCAGCTGCAGCAGCCGCACGAGCCGCGGCGCCAGCAGCACCACCGGCATCGCTATATGCTCTGGCTGCCTGTTCGGGTG
This sequence comes from Patescibacteria group bacterium, assembly GCA_038064675.1. Lineage (GTDB taxonomy): Bacteria > Patescibacteriota > Patescibacteriia > UBA9934 > UBA9934 > CAIKHN01. The sequence goes on from JBBTSM010000008.1 coordinate 10,412, forward strand.
ATCCTGGAGGAGAAAGGAAGCGGGGATTAATCCGAGACGCTGGAGCTGTCGCAGGGCTTCCTCCTAATGATGGCCGGCGAACTGGAACAACAGGACGAGGAACCGAAGCATTGGCTGGTGTCGTCCCTGGGCCACGAGTCTGCGTAATGACCGGAGGGTTTGACGCTGGAGCTGGAGCTGGAGCAGTAGCTGCGGCAGCACCAACAACAGCACCCGCGGCGGCACCAACAGCGGCAGAGGCCCCACCGCTACCACGCTGTGCATATCGGTCACCCGTTCCAAGCTCATCGGCGACACGTTTTAACGTCTTCTTTCGGTCATCCGACAAATCTGTTCTCCCCATTTCGGCATGAACCGCACGCTCCATCGTCTTCAACGCCACTGCAGCGCGCGCTCCATCATCACCCCCACTCGAAGATGTGCTTTGCAATTTCTTTACCGCTTCAAGGTTCACCTTTGACGTCGCAAGAGCGGAAGCTGCATTCGCCGTGTTGCCAATAGCGCCATCAAGATGACGAACGCTCTTGGAATCCGCCTCGAGCATCGCCACCCCACGCTGGTATTCGGCAGACTGCGGATCGGCTGCGGCCTGACTCATCGTAGAAACGAACGAATCTCCAAGAACACTGTTCGGATTAACCGCTGTCTCGATACCAGCGTCGTCGATCGCTCCATTCAACAATGAAGAAGCTGCGCTACCATAAACCTTCGCGCCATAATCCGCAGGAACAGACGATTTTACTGCCTCACGAACCGCATCTCGACGAGTAGTCCCAACGCCGTCTGCATCTGTTTTTGAAACCGCACCCGCTCTGACCAACGTTCCCATGCTCTGCTTCCGTGTTGCAGAATCACGAATGCTTTCTGCAGTGATAGTACCAATCATGGCATCGCGCTGCTGAATAGTTCCCTTTCCATGAGAAACGACATCATCCCAAACGGTAATATCCTTACCCTTGTCATCACGACGAGAAACCTGCTTCTTATAGAACGCAAGCGTAGCAGGATCCTTAATGGATTCCGTGGAAAGCATTCCAAGATTCGCTCTACCGGTCTTCTCTTGCTCCGTCCAAACCTTCTTGCGCTCCTCGTCATCTTTCAGCAAGTGCATGTTTGCGAACTTCGAATCCTGGAAACGGTCCTTCTCGGCGTCGTCCATAAGATCCTTCCCTGCGCCATCCAAGAACTTCGCAGAATTTTGGAACAAAAGGTTGTGCTGTCTCTGCGCCTCAGTCTTCGCGCCAGCAGCGTCCAAAATGGCTCCAGTCACTGGATGCTTCGTTCCAACCAAAGACTTCTCCTGGTTTGCCTTAAATTTATCGCGACGCTTCTGATCTGTTCCGAAGTTCTTCAAGTACGCGTTCTTCTCGTCAGGAGGAAGCGACTCGAAAGAGTTGCCACCAATAGCGGCGGCTGCATCGATCCGTGCCATCTGGTCGTCTGTGCGATCCTTCAGTTGCTCTGCACCCAGTTTTGCATCGTCCTTCATGGTGTGCTTTGCGCCCTTCACGATATTCCCTCCAGCTGCGGCAACCGCATTTCCAGCCCACCCAAGACCCTTAACACCAGCGGCGGCAGTCCCGGCTTTCGCCAATCCCATTCCAACACTCTTCGTAAAGCCCGGAGCGATTCCTGCCATATGCGCCGCACCCTTCTGTGCCTTATCGTTTACCCAGGCGCGCTCTTTTTTGAATCCTCCAGCGGCTCTAAATGGGCTCTTCCCAAGCCACTTCGCCATGCTCAAACCGTTCTTCTCACTCAACATGCTGCTCGCAAATCCACCCATGCCAGATGCCGCAGACGATGCCTGCTGCATACCGGCAAGAAGAATGGCGAGTGCAAGGAACATGCCCAAGAAGTTATCCAAAGAAAACATCTCCAGCGGAATACCAGCGTCCCCCTGAGAATCTGGCATTGGAAAATCTTCCGTCTGTGCAAGGTTCGATCCCGACGACGCGGCGAGCGCGAGCCAGAGGAAGAACACCATCATCGGACCAAACGTCAGCGCGCTTGAAAACTTACTCCACCATTGTGTGTATGTTGATCCAGCGCTATGGAATACGTCTTTCACCCCAATCATGAAAAACGCCATTGGCGACATGATGATGAGAATCCACAAAATGACGATGCGCCACACAAACGCCGCAGCAAGAAGGAACATCACGCCGAGAATTGCGAGCATCACAATGAACTGCAGATATGCGCCCATCAAAAATTCAAATGCCTCAAGGCCCGTTCCTGTCTCATTAATTTTATCGATGAAATCGGATCCGAACTGACCAAAGGTATTCAAGCTTAGCATCGATGCAAAGTTTCCTGCGGCAATAGAAACAATAGCGTTCACAAACGTAAACATCACCACCTGGCTAACATCAATCAAGAACCCGCAAATGAGCTTGCTGAAGTTCACTAAAACAATAGCGATGAAGAGCTTTGGCAACTGCTGGATCCAATTCGCCTTTTCGTATCCAATAATCGTCATGATCGCGATCACCATCAAAATAACCACCACGAACATATTCACCACATCCCGAACAAGTGACCAACCAAGGTTCGTAATGTGACTATTGTAAAAACCGTTGTAGCCAAGAACCGGAATTACCACGACCTGAATAATCAATAAAATCAGCTTTCCGACCGCACCGGTAATCACCTGAATGATTCCCGCTAGGGTAATCATTGTTGTATCAATTGGGTTGTTCAAGAATTGCGTGAAGAGTTCTCCACCAGCATGGGTGTAATGGAATGGAATGCCCAAAACCAGTACCGCCATCATCAGAGCGGTTACGGTTTTGTGTGTCGAGCACCAATTCGTGAATCGCCGAACAAGCTCCGTGAGCTTCCGCATACGAGACGAAGTATACCATGCGTATACTTTTAGGACTTCCCCATTTTCAACCCACGTCATGACGTCGCCATACACCATCGCCTTCGCAAATGTTCCGTACTTCGGTCCACGATCGAACGCGATTCTTTTTGAATACTTTGATGATCCAGAAAAAGCGTGGAACGCTGACATCGACGAGCTTATTGCATTCGGCATCAAACCACATGCTGCGTCGAGATTTTCCAACTTTCGAAAGCATCACGATCCATCTGAGTTTATCGAAACGATGGTGAAGCACGGCATTCGTGCCATCACGATTCGCGACGACGAGTACCCTGCAATGCTCAAAACCATCCACACTCCACCCACATTATTGTTCATCAAAGGTGTACTCCCATCCATCAAAAAGAAACACCTCGCGATCGTTGGCTCTCGTCATGCGACGGCGTACGGAATCCGAATCGCGAAAAAACTTGCAGGCGAATGCGCAAACGCAGGGATTGTCGTCGTCAGCGGATTGGCATACGGGATTGATGAGGCTTCCCATCGAGGGACGCTTGATGCGAATGGAATTACCCTTGCCGTCCTTGGCTCTGGATTCCTCGGAATCGATAATCCGCGACATCAGAAACTCAGCGATGCGATCCTCAGAGGAGGAGGCGCGATGATTTCCGAATTTGGATTCACGATGCCGCCGCACTACTACAATTTTCCTATTCGGAATCGAATCGTTGCGGGAATGTGCCACGGAACCCTTGCGATCGAAGCCGGAATTCCATCGGGAACACTCTTAACAACTACGTCTGCGACCAATGAGAATCGGGAGGTTTTTGCGATTCCCGGCATGATCGACTCCGCGATGAGCAAAGGAACCAACGAACTTCTCAAAAACGGCGCTCATCTCGTCACCGAAGCACGAGATATTTTCCTCGCCTTTGGCATGGACGTGGCACCCCAAGCCAGTGCCACTGCCTTTCTTCCCATTGGTCGGCCACCAGACGAGATTGCCCTCTTTGCCCAACTTGGTGCCGAACCGATTCATGTCGATACCGCTATCGAGAAGGCTGGACTATCAACCACCGCTGGATCTATAGCGCTCACGGGACTCGAACTCCTTGGAGTGATTGAGGATACTGGAGGGAAACAGTTTGTGAGAAAGAGCTAAAGGAATCTGAACTGATCCTTTGACGAGGTTGTGACGGAGGAACGACGACGTTACTGGCGTGAGCGGCGAGGATGGTGTGCTCGGTTTTTCGATTCTCGAGTGTAAAGACCTCTTTACATACCTTTTTGCGATTTCATTGGGCTTTTTGATAACAAAAGTGTAAACTCCTCTTTACACTCGCGGATTGCAGAATCGAGAACCCCCAAGTGCCGATCACGCCAACTTTTCGCATCCGCCCTCCCCTCCTACCCCGCTCAAAGGTTCAGTTTTAGGCCCCGTTCAGGTTCCCCTCCCTCTGTTATCATGCTATCGTCCGCACCATTCCCCTCCTTTCTATGTCCAAACTCCTCATCGTAGAGTCTCCAACCAAGGCCAAAACCATCACCAAATTCCTTGGAAAGGAGTACAAGGTCATCTCGTCATTTGGCCATATTCGCGACCTCCCAAAGAAGAGCACAGCAGTAGACGTCAAAAATGGGTTCGCACCAACCTACGAGATTCCCGTCGATAAGAAGGATAAAGTGAAGGCACTCAAAGATGCCGCAAAAGGCGTAGACGACATCTATCTCGCAACCGACGAAGACCGCGAAGGAGAAGCCATCGCCTGGCATATTGCCGAGGTTTTGAAGCTGGACCCGGCAACAGCAAAGCGCATCACGTTCCACGAAATCACCAAATCCGCCATTGCCGAAGCACTCGACCATACCCGCCACATTGATATGCGGATGGTAGACGCGCAGCAAACTCGACGCATCCTCGACCGCCTCGTCGGCTACGAGCTCTCCCCGCTCTTGTGGAGCAAAGTGCAGCGAGGACTCTCTGCTGGCCGCGTGCAATCAGTCGCTGTCCGATTAGTTGTTGAGCGTGAACGTGAGCGCCAAGCATTCAAAACCGATGAGTACTGGAGCGTTGAAGCAATTCTCTCAAAATCAAACACCGAGTTTCCTACCAAACTTGTTGCAATCGGCGACAGAAAGATTGACAAACTCGACATCACAACACAAGCGGAATCCGACGCCGTTGTTGCCGCGGTACGCGATGCGGATTTTGTCGTGAAGAGTATTGAGAAAAAGGCAGCAAGCCGCAAAGCTCCAACGCCACTCACCACGTCAACGATGCAGCAAGAGGCGTACAACCGCCTTGGCATGAGCGCAAAACAAACGATGACGCTTTCCCAGAAGCTCTACGAAACTGGTCGCATTACGTACATGAGAACAGACTCCACTAACTTGAGCGAACAGTTCATCGCCGCAACGCAGGAATACGTAAAGGCGCAGTGGGGCGAAACGTTCGTTACGGGCGGTATCCGATACCAAACCAGCAAGAAAGGCGCACAGGAGGCGCACGAGGCCATTCGTCCAACCAACGTAAATGCAACGCCAGAAAGCCTTCGTTCCGAGCTCGAACCTGGCATGTGGAAACTGTACGATCTTCTTTGGCGCCGCACCGTTGCGTCGCAGTTGCCGAGTGCAAAGCTTGAGCGCACCGCAATCGATTTCACCGCAAACAATCACACGTTCCGCGGCAATGGCAGCATCGTCGTCTTTGAAGGCTTTATGAAAGTGTGGCAGGCATCGGAGGATAAAATCCTTCCAACACTCACTGAAGGCGAGAACATCGGCAAAGCCGTCAGCGTTACACCAGAACAACATTTCACCGAACCTCCAGCGCGCTATTCCGATGCGTCGTTGATTAAAATCATGGAAGAGTACGGCATTGGCCGCCCATCAACCTACGCGCCAACCTTGAACACTATTGAAACCCGAGGCTACGTGCTACGCGACGACGGAAAACGGCTGTATCCTTCCGACATCGCGTTCGTTGTTACCGATCTCTTGAAGGAGCATTTTCCGCAGATTGTCGATTACGATTTCACGGCAAGCATGGAACGAAAGCTCGACCAGATTGCGGAAGGAGAGGAAAAGTGGAAGCAGGTGCTCGGCGATTTCTACGGCCCATTCCACGAAGCGATCGTTGGTAAAGGCGCCGAACTGACTCGCGAAACCATCATGAAAGTGACGGAAATTGGCATCGATCCCGAAAGCGGGAAAATGATCGTGGCGCGTACTGGTCGCTTTGGTCCGTTCGTGCAAATCGGCGAGCTCTCGCCAGACAAGAATGCAGAGAAACCAAAGCGTGCGAGCCTAGAGAAGAATCAGACCATCGACACGCTCACGCTCGAGCAAGCCCTGAAGCTCCTCTCACTCCCCCGCGTTCTCGGCAAACACACCAATGGGGACGAGATTGTGGCGAACGTTGGACGCTTTGGTCCGTATCTCAAATGCGGCGCGATCAACATCACGCTGCCGCCAGAACATCATCCAGCAACCGTTACTCTCGAAACCGCTATCGCGCTGTGTACCGAGGGCGTCGCAAAGAAAATCAAGGCGATGACGCCACTTGCGGAACTTGGTGTTGAGCCGGAAACGAAGGCGAATATCGTCATCAAAGATGGTCGCTACGGCGCGTATGTGACCGACGGGAAAACAAATGCAACGATTCCGAAGGGCACCGATCCTACGACCGTCACACTGCACGATGCAATCGATCTCCTTGTAAAAAAACGCAAAGCACCGAAGAGCCGGTGGAAGCGCAAAGCATCGAATGATGAATAGAAAACACGCGAGCCATTGCGGCTCGCGTGTTTCTTTTTCTCTTTCTTTTATGCCGCACGTTTCATCGCCCGTTCTGCACGCCGCAGAACACCATCCATCGCTTCTTGAACATTAAGTCGGCCTTCAGCGGCTAGGCGCGCCATCTCATCTCGCTCACTCCCGGTTAACGATCGAAGGTTTGAAAGAACCTGTTCGAGCCCCGTGACCGCAGCGGTATAGCCGTACGCAGATCCGATCATCGCCACAGCCTCCGCAGTATTCATCACCCTACCGCCCAAACTTCCATTCGCACGAATTCCCTGCATCGCCTCCTCCCATGTTTCGCGGAATACCGTTGCAACACGAGCCACAAGGCCAGTGTCGCCGCCTCCTGATACCGCTGTTTCAAATCGCTTTCGGAAGTCGCCAACGCCGTGCGCAAGGTTTGTACCGATATTGAAGGGAAGTTTTGAGAGCAATCGGAGTGCTGGCGATCCTCGACGGCCCGGAGCCTCGAGTACTCGAACCGATTGTTCAACGATACCGGCAAGCTCTCTGCTTCGTGCAACAGCATGTTTCCGGGTTTGTTCTGAGTACTGTTCAGTGAGTGCGCGAACCGATTCATGCAATCTCGTTTTCATTTCATTCGATAGCGGCTCACCATCTCTTGTTGTCGCCGTGGAAATCGCACGATCAAGCCGGGCAGCAACATCAAGATTTGCCGTATAAATACGCTCTGGATCCCCGGCGGCGCGTTGTAGTGTTTTCGCGTTTTCTCCCATGGCATCTAAAATATCTGCCGTAAGTAGCGCACGAGCATTCTGATCGCCAAACGATTCTGGGAGATATTGTGGAACGTCCGCAAAGGCTTTCAAGCCAAAGAACTTGCCAAGCACACCGATGACTCCACCGGCAGTTCGACGAGATATTTCTGGCGTTGGCGCGAATTCGGTTCGCGCAGCAGGAGTCTCCACCACAGCAGGAGCCACAGTAGCATCACCACCAAAGATTCGACCGACGGTATTTCTCAGCGAACGTGACCACGATGCCACGCGATCTTCTGCGTGCGTTTCACGAGGCACCTCAACTGGAGCTTCAATAGGAATTTCAACGCGAGCTGGCGCCGGAGCAACGGAATCGATCACAGGCTCCGGTCGAGCTACTGGTCGAACATCAACCGCTACTGGACGAACCGGAGGAACAGATTCAGCAGACGATGGACGAGGAGCTTCAACGCGAGGCACCGGTCGTGCTTCTGGAGCGGGTGCCGGGGCCTCGGCTCCGCCACCAAAGAATCCAGCAAATGGATCGGCGCTTTCGTTTGATGGAGCCGAAGCGGGGCGTACTGGCGCTGATTCTGCGCGGGACGTGGGAGCAGACTCGAATCGAACAGGAGCAACCGGCGCAGCGGTACCGGCTGGACGCGGTGGACGTGGGACTTCGGATCGAGGACGGTCAATGAGAGATTCTGGAGAAGCCGCCGAAGGAAGAACGATATTTCGACGAACCGGGACAAGAGGCCTTGGTGCATTTGGATCCACGGGGAATACGCCTGCAAGAATTTGCTCGATCTCGGAGAGGCCTTCCCCTGGAGCAGAAGCGGCCGACGTCGCAGCGGGAGCCGATACCGACGCAGCAGCTGGAGCTGAATCAGCTTCCACGGAAGGCGCGGGAGCCGCATCCGGCGTGCGAGGAGCATCGCCAGCCGCGCTGTATGCCGGAACGTTTTCCCGAACATGACTCGCGTCGGCCACCGGAGAATCCTCGTCTTCGCCCTCTTCCTCGGCGACAAACATCGACAAAGAGCCCTCAGCTCCAGCAACAAATGAACCAACCTCCAGAGTCTGATGTTCATCAGAAGCATGTTCTTCTCCAACATCGGCGCTTTCTACAGCAAAGTGCTCAACAGCCGCACGATCGTCTGACGAAAGCTCAACGCGCTCTTCGTGCTCCTCAGGAATAGCAACGAAAAACTCTCGAGGAATCTTCCCTTGTTTACTCAACTCTCTTGCGATTCCATTATTCTCATCCAACACCCACTGTATATAACGTCCAAAAATTCGCACGTGCGTCTGCGCGTTTGCCCAGTCGCCAATTGGCCTAAGCAAAGCTGAAGGAACTCCCGAAAGCGCCTTGGGGCCCACTGTCCAATATCCCTTAAAGAACTCGTGGAGCTTCTGTTTCCGATCTGATTGAGACGTGTCCGAGCCCATTGCATTCATCGCTCCGCTCCACGCATCCCGCTCACGACGCTTCCATTGGAAATACCCTTTCATTGTTCGTAAAACATCTTTAACGTCAATATTTGCCTCTACAGCGGCTTCTCCACGCTTCCCCAACAATATATCCTCCGTCTCTGTCAGGCGATCCCGAGCCTGCTCCAACGATGCAATCGCCATACGAGCAATAGAAACGTCCGTAACAAAATTCCCAAGCTCGTCATCGCTCATGGTCTTCCCCGACCGAAGGACGCGACGAAAATTCTGAAGAGATATGGAAGGCTTCCAGAACCGTGCATTCCGCACATCCCAAAATACGTCTTCTTCAAGCAGACGCACAAAATTTAACTGAGGAGTTTGAGGTAACGACCGTCGCTCTTCACGATCTCGAGCAGCTCGCTGTCGCTGATCTTCCCGTCCACGACGACGAAGTGCACGAAACACCTCCGTATGCGCAAGCATGTCAAAATCCATACGATGTTCCGCCGAAACCATTGCCACAAACTCCGCGTCCCCTTCCTTCACTTCGCCAGGACCGTACTTTTCTTCCAAAAATACTCCTCGATCTCCAATATCCGTATCCGAATTCCATAATTGGTGTGTTCGCGCAAGCGTGTTTCGCCAAATGTGGACAACCTCATGAAGACGTGCAGGCAACGCGGTCTCCGATGCCTCAATATATTCTTTTACTCGTTCCTCAAGAGTCCTCATCCTTCCATCAAATGCTGCACGCTCGGTGCGTACTCCGGCATCAATCTGTTCACGCGTAAGCGATGGAGCGCATTCTCGAAGACCTAACTCCCCCCTCCAATTTTCCACGAGTACGCTCAAAGTTTCGTCACGGATTTTCTCAAATGCCTGCTTCCGTCTTTCGCCGCGCAATAGTCGGGCATCGAGTACTTGCATTTCCGCATACACAATGCTCAACTCAAACGCCGGCAGCTCAGTTTCCCATCGTTCCTGGCGTTCTGCAGCCTTGGTTTGATTAAGCTCTTGATCTCGAAGATTCAACGCTTCGCGTCGTATTTCGGCCTGCACTCGCATCGTTTCTCGCAATTCTCGTTGATTCCGTGCAAGCTCTTCCCACGCATTGCCGATATCATTTTGTCGAAAAATTGGTTTTAGTTCCTGATCCCAATTTTTTATATATGTACTAAAATCATCTCCAAGAACACGGAAGGCTGTTCCGGCAGCCTCTAACTCTTCCGCCGTTACAATCGGCATTGCAAAAACATCTGCGGCCCGCGTACGAAAACTTTCAATCAAACTCGCATATCTTTCCCCGATCTCCTTGCGCGTTGCAAGCGCTTGATCTGCTTTGGCTTCTTTAGCCAAAAATTCCTCTTGCACCCTAGTTTCTGCCTCTTTTCCCTTAAGAATTTCTTCACGAAATTTTTCAATCTCGGTATCGAATTGATCAATGCGGCCTTTATAAAAATTCAGCATCTCAATTTCGGCCGGTTGAGAACCTCGTTCGGCAACTTGTGCTGCACTTGAATCGTGATTCACTCGAAAGGACGCGAGCTGTCTCTCCAATAATTCTATATTTTGACGAGCAGTTTCCCAATCACCTTGTCTTATCATCCTTCTTAGCGCCTTCAATATGCTCGTCGTACCTTCAAATAACTTTAGAATCGGTCTTCGCGCCTCTTCCAAAAGTTTCGCATTATGTTCAGCAATCAAACGATCATCTTCTTCGGTTCCTTCCCCGCGGGCAATGCGCTCATCGGCCTCGCGAGCACGCCGATCCGCATCCTCCCGTGTCTGCATCGCCACAAGATCTCGCTCTTTCTGCTCTTTAAGGACCGCTTCCCTTTGCACGGCACGCTCTTGAGCACGGATACCCGCAGCACTCGATCCAGCAAGCAATGCTTTTGTAGCATCGAACTCCCGACGAACTGTCTTTAATGCCGCCAAAATCAAACCACTCGCTACATCGCCACCAACAAAATCTTTCGCCGCTTTTTCGGCGCTGCGTAAAGCGGCTTCAACACTTTCCACGAGAGCATTGCGCTCCAACCCAAGTGGAAGATTTTTAATTTCACCAAGCTGAGCATACGACTCGTCTGTCACGGCTCTGATAGTATTCAAAATCCGTTCTCGCTCTGAATTCACCGCGGAATCCGGAGTTCCATCGCCTCCACCAGGAATCTTTCCCTTTTTGGTCGCCATACATCTTCAACAATTATTCCTTTTGTGCGGCCTCAGCCTTTCGAAGTTCTTGAACAATGCCGCTGATATCGCCCATAAAGGAAGTATCGAGTTGCGACTGAATCGCTGCGTACTTCTCCATAACGATACGAAGCTTTGCCACAGTATCAGCAACGTCGGCGCGCGCAGCCTTTTCCACAGACGTATCAAGAACCGCCGCAAGACGAGAAAGCTGGTCAAGCCGAAGTTCAGGCAACAGTGCCGCCCATGCTTCTTTTTCTTGCTGCGGCATACTGGACACCACCAATGCTTCAGCAAGTTGAATCGCAAGCCCTCGCGCCTCTTGAATAAGCGCGGATTCCGAAAACTGTGGTTTCGCCGTGGATGCCATGAAGTTATTATACCGCATTCCAAAATACGGTGATTCTGAACCTGAGCTGACCTTAGATGGCGCTCGACGAGCCAGAGCTGGGCGAGGAGAGTGTGGGAGGGAGAGATCGGAAGAAAGTAAACCTTTGGGTGGGTTGGGACGGAAATGGTGGCAAAAAGATATCATCGAAGAGCGGGGGTATTCGATTTCAAACAGGGTGCTTGGTAATGCGAATGCTTCGCAAACAGAAATCGTTGGTCCACGCTAACGATCTACGAGGTCGCAAATAACGCCGCCTACGATCGAAGATCACGCATTTTCGAATCAATTTCACTTTTCATAGATTTCCGGCTCAGATCACATGCTGTTGCCCAGTTTTAAAACCCAAAAAACGAGGGTATCGTTTTCTGTCGCAGTACCCCGTACTCTCCGTTCTGTTCCGTCCCGTCCCAATCCCTCAAAGAATCAGGCTGGATTCACCCCCCCCTCCGACTCCTCACTCTCCTCGTCCAGCTCGGGACTCGTCGAACACCTTCGTAAGGAAGGAGAGATGTCATCCGGAAATCTCATTCATTGACCAGTACTCCGATCAGGCATATGTTCGATATACTGTAGCTATGGATTCTACCAATTTTTCCGACCTTGAACGACGTCTCGACTCCCACTACAGCCAGGAGGATCTTGCGGTACTCAAAAAGGCATACGACTTTGCAAAAACTGCACACGAAGGGCAGCTTCGTGCCACAGGTGAGCCCTATTTTGTCCACAGCTTCTCCGTCGGCCTCAAGCTCGCCGATCTAAAACTGCCGAGCAGTGTTATTGCGTCCGGAATGCTTCACGACGTTCCAGAAGACACGGTGTTTACCACCGAAGACGTTGAGCGCGAATTCGGAAAAGATATCGGCTCCATGGTCGCTGCCATTACCAAACTCGGTCACGTCAAATATCGTGGAGAGCAGCGCTATATTGAAAACCTTCGAAAAATGTTCGTAGCGATGGCTGAAGACGTACGCGTGGTATTCATCAAGTTTGCCGACCGCATGCACAACATGGAAACACTATATGCGCTTCCAGAACACAAGCGCCTTCGCATCGCCAAGGAAGTCCTCGAGATCTACGCCCCAATCGCGAACCGGCTTGGCATGGGTGAATACCGCGGATTATTCGAGGACTACTCGTTTAAATATCTCGAACCAAAAGAATACAGCTGGACGAAGCATCTTTTGGAGGAGCGCGTAAAGAAGTTCGGCCCGTCTCTTGATCGTGCAATGAAACACGTCAGCACCGAGCTACACCAACACAGCATTGGCTACGTAGACATTCACGGCCGTGTGAAGCATTGCTACAGCCTCTATAAAAAACTTGAAAAATACAAAAACGACATGAGTAAGGTGTACGACATCGTGGCCATGCGCGTCGTCGTGAAAGACATCACCGACTGTTACGCAGTGCTTGGCATTCTTCACGGCATTTATACCCCGCTTCCTGGTCGTATTAAGGACTACATCGCGCAACCAAAACCCAACGGCTATCAATCGCTGCACACCACTGTTTTTGATGAAAGTGGGTCGATTTTAGAGTTTCAAATTCGTACCCAAGCCATGCACGAGGAGAGTGAATACGGTGTGGCGGCGCACTGGCGCTACAAAAACGGTGCAACACGTGAAGAACGCAACGTCGAGTGGATGGAGGAGCTTGCGCGTATCCAAAAAGAACTGAGCGCGAACGACTTCATGGCGCACTTAAACGAGCTCAAGCTCGATATGTTTCGCGATCGGATCTTCGTCTTCACTCCAAAAGGCGACGTGATTGATCTTCCAGAAGAATCCACGCCAATCGACATGGCGTATGCAATTCACACGGAAATTGGAAATAAGGTTGCGCAGGCAAAGATCAACGGTGAAATCGCATCACTCGACCGTGCGTTAAAGAGCGGCGATATGTGCGAACTCATCATCGACAAAAATCGAAAGATGCCAAACAAGGATTGGTTGAAGTTTGTGAAAACTCGTCACGCGCGAAGCAAAATCCGCGCAGCGCTCCACGGAGCACAGCGCGGACTTCTTTCAAGTATTTGGGGACGTGTCAAAAAATAGCCGTATTGTTTTCCACAGAACAACCACTCGGGCAGAATATTGCGGTGTACAATCAAAGAATCCACCGTAAACATGAAATATATCTATGAGCAACCCATTCGATAATGCACTCCCGTTTGAACAACATAACGAGAAAAAGCAACTCACAGGGAAATTCATCGAGGAGCTTGATTACGCCGGCTTTAGGGGTCGCAATTATACGAGTGACGATGAGGCATTTTCACATATTCAGAACATAATCAACGAAACCCGTCCTACCACAAGAGACGAAGAGATCGCCGGAGCGTTTCGAAACGCATTCATCGAAGCCATTCACTCGGGATTAATTTCCATCGCGCATTTTTACGTCGAAATTGCAGAAAGGAACGGTCTTTCCGTTCAGCCAATCGAGAACGACGAAAAATTCCTTGCCGAACTTCGTGCGTGCGCGCTGGAACACCTCAACCGCTACAAGGTTTTTGAGGCAGCTAAAGTGATACAAAAGTATTTCCCAAATGCAAAGGAAGATCCTGAATTCATGGACGCACTCAAGCGACGCACAATGAAACGTATCAGCCCATCCAGCTCCAAAGACGAGTCTGATCCAAGACTTCTCCAAGATTTTGAACAAATCTTTGATGCTTTTCACCTTACACCAGAGGAAAGAGAAGCGCTTTTACGCGTTTAGCTGACGAATCATTGCAGCAAGGTCTTCCTTGGAATAGCAATGAATCGTAATTGTGCTTTTCGCGCCGTGCATATCAATGGATACTTTGGTACCGAGCTTCTCACGAAGCGCGGATTCGAGCGCGAGAATATTTGAATCTTTTGAGACTGCACGTCTCTGCGAGGTTAACGATTCTGCCGAACGCACTGTGACTCCCCCACCAAGCATTCGCTCGAACAACTCGCGACGACGAGCATCATTTGGTTCGGATAATAATGTTCGCGCATGACTCTTGGTGATGCGGCCTTCAACCACTGCAGCGAGCATGTCGGTTGGTAAATCGAGTAAGCGCAGCGTGTTCGCCACTTGCGAGCGGCTCTTCCCTACTCGTCCTGCAACGTCTTCCTGCGTGAGGTTGAAATCATCGATCAACATCTTGTACGCCTTTGCTTCTTCAACAGCATTTAGGTCTGCACGTTGGATATTTTCGATAAGTGCAAGCTCGAGCTTCTGCTGATCGGTAACATTGCGAACAATGACCGGAACCGACTCCAGACCAACCGCACGTGCCGATCGCAAACGGCGCTCACCAGCGATGAGTTCATACTTTCCATCTTCGCGAACAGAAACCACCAATGGCTGCAAAATGCCGTGCTCCTTCACACTCGCCATAAGATCAGTGAGATCTTCTTCCGCGAAATGATGACGGGGCTGACGTGGATTTGCGACGATATCGGTTGGCGAAACGCGAAGAAGACGGTCGTCGGAGCCGGAGAGCGATCGGCTTGCGCCTTGAGCGATCGGTGGATTACCTCCTTGAGCAAGTTGAGCGACGACCTGATGCTGAGGGGAATTTTCCTCGCTCATTTCGCTCAAGCGTAGCGATCGCTCATTTCGCTCAACGGTATTCATCGACGAACCCGCCGGCGGCAACAACGCACCAAGCCCACGCCCCAATCCCCCTTGAGTCTTCTGCATATTACACGGCGGCAACGCCGGATTCTTCACGGACTAAAAATTCTCGAGCCAACCGTTCGTACGCTTTTGCAGCTTTTGATTCAGGATCGTAATGCAAAATCGTTTTCCCGAAACTCGGCGCCTCAGCTAAACGAACGCTTCGAGGAATCACCGATCGGAAAATCTTTCCCGGGAAGTGTTTATACAATTCCTGAAGTACTTGATTCGACAGATTTGTTCGCGGATCGAACATCGTAATCACCGCGCCCATAATACCGAGATTCGGCTTGATATGTTCGCGCACCAGGTTCACGGTGTGCATGAGTTGGCCAAGCCCTTCCAAGGCATAATACTCCGCCTGAACTGGGATGAGCACACTGTCGCTTGCAACGAGGCCGTTGATGGTTAAAAGACCAAGTGATGGTGGATTGTCGATAAGAATGTAATCGTAATCATTTCGAATTGGCATGAGCGCCGCTTCGAGCTTCCGTTCACGGTTGAATTCGGTAACGAGTTCGACAGCAGAACCGGCGAGATCTGGGCCGCCAGGAAGCAGCGCAAGGCCAGGATGGTTCGTACCGATAATCAAATCTCGCGCTTGGTGAGTCCCCGCTAATGCTTCATAGGTTCCCGAAAGTTCGGTCGGACTCTGCCCAAATCCACTCGTTGCGTTCCCTTGCGGATCCAAATCCACTAACAACACCGACTTTCCCAAATGCGAAAGATACGCCGCCAAATTCATGGAAGTAGTCGTTTTCCCCACTCCCCCTTTCTGGTTAACGACCGAAACGATGTGAGCCATAGAATGAAAGAAGTATAACAAAAAATCTCCAGTCTTGCGACGGAGATTTTTTGGTTGCGGGGGCCGGATTTGAACCGGCGACCTTCGGGTTATGAGCCCGACGAGCTGCCTGGCTGCTCTACCCCGCGGGGGGAGTATGCCCGAAATGAGGGCAAGGGGCAAGTGCGGTTAAAACGGTTGATCGCTGACGCTCGGTTAAGGCGGTTATTCCTACAGGGATACGGATTTACGGATCGCAACAAGAGAAAAGTAAATCTTTTCAGTCATACGATCAAGAACGAGAATATCATCACAACCTTCAAGATAACTTAAAGATTTGGCAATCTTGAGGCACGCGTCGACCTCAACGAGGGATCCGATAGAGATGTTCAGAAAACGAGCATATTCTTTTGGACTTTTGCGAGCGCTTCCTTCGGCGAGATTGAGAAGGATAGATGTTGCAGCCCGCCGAATCTGTGACGTAAGTCCATAACCTTCTTCTCGAGGAAAACTTTGTGAAATTCGATAAATGCCTTGAATACATTGATGGATAATAGGAACGATCCTTAAGTCTTCGTAGTGAAATTTCATAATAACCGTTTTAAACGTTTTAACCGTCATCGAAAACGGCGGCGATGTTTCCATCCCCGCCGCTCGTTCGTCGTTCGTTGTCCCCTACGGGATGTCCACTTGCAAGGTGCAGCCGTCGCTCCCCGGATCATCCACCTTGGCCACCAGCACTTCCGCGCCGTTGTACGACGCGAGTGGCGTTCCGGTGAGCGCGCCCGCCGGGAAGGGACCGAGGCAGCTCCAGTTCTCCACACCATCGCTCGAGAAGGTGTAGGAGTAGCGGAAGCTGTCCCCCGAACCCGCGTCTGCGATGGCGAAGTAGAGCTCATCGCTCCAGGTGCTCCACGCGATGTTGGAGTTCCAGCCGTATCCGTAACCGCCCTCGTTCGTGAATTCGCCCGAGATCGTCGTCCAGTCCGCGCTGTCGTCCAGCCACCACCAGAGCTCCAGGCCGATGCCCGTGCCGTCGCTTGCTTCCGTCCCACCGATGTAGGTACCGGCCGCCGTGGAACCGTTGTTCGTGCACGACGACGGAAGACTGGTACTCGCGGCCTGGTTTGCGCCCTTGCACGTGAGCTTTCCCCAGCCGTACAGGCCGGAAGACACCGCGGGCGAGCTCGTTCCCGGGAACACTCCGAAGTGGAGGTGCGAGCTAGACGTTTTCTTCCACGAACTCGAACTGGAGGTGCGGTCGTAGTCGTTCGCGATGACGCCGATGGTGTCGCCCGGTGTGTAGGATTTCCCCACCGTCACCGAAGAGCTGTACACCAGGTGTCCGTACACCACCACGAACGGCGTACCGGCCGCGGTGTAGTGCTGCATGGCCACGCCCATGTTGCAGGTGCTCGCGCCGCCGTAGTCGTAGCCCCAGCCGGACGTGCACGTGGAGTTCTGCGAAGCGCTCACGGCGAGCACCGTTCCGACACCGATCGCGTACACGGAACTACCGCGCGACGCGCCAATGTCGGTACCGCTGTGACAGGTATTCGTGTAGTAGCTCGTTCCGCACGCCCCGTAGCCGGCGTAGTCGTACGTGTCCTTCCACGCCGTCATGGAGTCGAGCGGGTACACGAATCCATTCCCAGCCGTAGTCTTGGCGAAGCTGGCCGGTCCGCTGGCGTCGAGCAGTGCTCCGGTATCTGCCGCATCGTCCACGTTCAAAGCACCGCCGCTATCGGTATCGTCTTCAATGACGAGTGCGATCCGACCAGCCTTCTCCCGATTCGCCTGACACTGATGGTCGCAGCACCCGTTCAGGCTTACGACGACCACGGTGAGGAATCCAATCCCCACCAACAACACAATCCGACCGATCATCACAACTCCCATGTCTGTGTTTTGGGATAGCCTTTGACCAGAACGATCGCAACGTCCCTGTTTCCTGGTGACTCGGAAACAGTGACGAACGATGTATAAAAGACCAAGAGCGCTGAGACGACTCGGAGAAGAAAGTGTCCCCACTATTTCCCTTCTCCGAGCCGCGGAGAACCTGACCATTACGCCGGCAAGAAATCCGCCTAAGGATGTTCTTGGATCGCACGCAACCGACCGATCGCTCCCTAGAAATTCTCTTTTGCCGACGGCCGTCGGCGCCGCACAGAACTGTTCTGCACCTATCGTGCCAAGCATTCGCATTCTCCTCAAATGGTTTTCGTCTGAAAAAATACAACACCGTCGGAGCTATTCCGACGGTGTTGTATTTACGATCATTTCCCCTCACTATCGTTGCAATTTTGTGTCGGAGCACGTCCGACGACAACTGTGGATATTATTTTCCGAACTGTTCTTTCGACAAATACTTCGCAACATCCGCGATTGCAATTCGTCCACCTTCACCAACTTGCTCCATCGAATCACGATGACGAAGCGTCACTGTCCCATTCTCGAGCGTGTCGTAATCGATCGTGACACACCACGGTGTACCAATCTCGTCTTGTCGGCGGTAGCGCTTACCGATGGATCCGCTCTCGTCGTAATCGGCCGAGATTCCTTGCTTGCGGAGACCTTCGTACAATTCCCATGCTTTATCCGCGAGGCCATCTTTCTTCATGAGCGGAAGAATCGCAATCTTGAACGGCGCGAGGTCGTACGGCGCTCCGAAAACGATACGCGTCTCCTTTTCTCCCTTTGCCGTCGTTACCTCTTCCTCGCGATAGAACTCGAACAATGTAAGTAAGAATAATCGATTGAATCCGCCGGAACATTCCACAATGAATGGATTGTAGCGTTCCTTTGTTTCTGGATCGAAGTAGCTCAAGTCTTCCCCACTAAACTTTGCATGGCTGTCGAGGTCGTAGCTTCCACGATGATGAACCCCTTCAACTTCTTTAAACCCGATCTCGCCGAATTTGTATTCAATATCCCATGCGTCTTGTGCGTAGAATGCACGCTCATCAAGTTCGTGCTGGCGCCAACGAACATTCTCCTCCTTTAACCCAATGCACTTGGTGTAAAAATCCCATCGATTCGCTTTCCACGCTTCGTACTGCGCATCGGCTTCCGCCGGCTTACAGAAAAACTGCACATCCATTTGTTCAAACTCGCGTGTACGGAACAAAAACTGCTTCACCGTAATTTCGTTGCGGAACGCCTTACCGATCTGCGCGATTCCGAATGGAAGCTTTCGTCGCGTTACCATCTGTGTTGCTTTCCAATCGAGATAGATATTCTGGCAGCTTTCGCCTTTTAGGTAAACGAGAGACGATTCATCCTCGACAGGACCAAGGTGCGTCTTCACCAAAAGGTTAAAGCGCTTTGCCTTGGAAACTGGATTCCCGTCTGGACTCTTGATCTTGTGTTCGGCGATAACATCATCGACCTGTTCTGGAGTGAGCGCTCCAGCATTTTCCATCACACCAGCATCTTCAATGAGATGATCCGCACGGAATCGACGATGAGAAATAAGGTCTTCAACAAGGAGATCGGAGAACCCACCAATGTGGCCGCTCGCTTCCCATACCTTTGGGTGCATAAAAATCGCGCCCTCAATTTCCACCATATCGGTGCGGCTCGTGACGTTCCAATAGCGCCACGCAGCCTCGAGATTCTTCTTGAGCAACATTCCCACTGGGCCAAAGTCGTATGTTGCCGCAAATCCACCGTAAATATCGCTCGACGGGAAGACAAAGCCTTTTTGTGTGGAAAAATTGACGATGGTTTCAAGATTGGTGGACATAGTGCCCCGAGTGTATCGAAAGTGGCGGAAATATGGAAGTCGGTTCTATACTGAAATATCCTAACCTTCTCCTATGCAAGTCGCTCTCGATCCAAACGCAATACCAAAGATTCCCGGTGCAAAAATCGCGATCCTACAGTCCAAATGGTACAAGGAGCAGCTCGATAGTATGTCCAAAAAGTGCATTGAGATGTTGGTTGTCGCGGACTGTCCGCAGCCGGAATTTTACGTTCTTCCAGGTTCTTGGGAACTCCCCCTCGCTGCACAAACCATCATTCGCAGCGCACCAAAGGATAAACCGTACGATGCGATCATCGTCTTTGGAGCAATTATGAAAGGCGAAACGTATCACTTTGAAATGATCGCCGACGCTTGCAGCAGAGACTTCGGCAAGGTAATGCTGGAAGAAGGTGTGCCGATTATTAACGAAGTGATCCCTATCACAAAAATGGAACAACTCATTGCCCGCAGTACAAACGACGGATTCAACAAAGGCATCGAGGCCGCCCTTGCCGCAGCAGAGATCATTACATGGCGCAGAGAACTAGCGCAACGAACGAGATAAGATCAGACTACAAAACCCCGAACAATCGGGGTTTTGTATTTCTAGATTAATAAATCTAGCGAACGCAGAACATCATGAGCGATCGGCGCAACGCTATTCGCCAGAAGAGGAGTCGTCATCCATTGCGCGCCTTCTGAATCGTGCCCGTCAGGACCGTGTTTCAGATTCGTAGCATCGAGTTCTACCGTGGTATACAGCGCGACATGATGAAAGGCCTTTCCCTCGCCTTCCGACGTCCATTGACACTGATACTCGCTCGCACAAACCGGCGTTTGGTTTAAAACTATCGCCCCAGTTTCCTCGTCGAATTCACGACGTAGCGCTTCCGCGAATGTCTCCCCTGGCTCCATCTTCCCACCTGGCAGATCCAACAACCCCTTATATGGTCCGCGGCCCTTTCGAATCATCAAAACCTTTCCGTCTTGAACACAGATTCCGTAAATACCTAAGTGAATTTTTGATGGGACCGTCGTCGTGTTCATAAAATGCAATCATGAGTAAAAAAGTTCATGAGTCGGACCCGCTTAGACTCTCTCAGGCCCTGTACCGTGCGGACCGCAGAGAGCGACAGAGCTCCGTACTCATCATCGCTCATGACCTCTGTATAAAGTAACACGTCAAGTAGATCCGCGCTTGTATCAAAAAGAAATCCATTCACACCATGTTGAATAATATCCTTGTGTCCGTCGATGCGAGACAGAATCGGAACCACCCCCTGAGACATCGCCTCAAGAATAGAAAATGGCATACCCTCAATAACGCTGGAGGAAAGAATGAAGCGCGTTGCGGCAAGATGCGAAAAAGCCTGTTCGTTGGGGATATTGCCTAAAAATGTAAATTCAGAGTATTTCTTCTTCAAAATGGGGAGCTCTTCTCCGTCGCCAATGACCAATGTCTTCTGCTCAAGATTCAACAATTGCAACGCCTTCAAGCTTTCTCCAACGCGCTTGTCCCGCGATATGCGCGAAAGAATAATATATGAATTCTTACGCTCCCGGGCCGTCACCTTTCGAAATGGAATCGCATTTGGATTCAAACGTATCCTTGAGGATGGAATGTGATACGTATCTTCAAGTTTAAATGTCTCAGAGGATCCGCACGCAAAATACCACGAACAATATCGCGCAAGAACACGTTCAAAAAACGCGTCTGGAAAACGGACGCTCCACTTCTTATGGATAGTGTCAAAGCCCTGGGGAACGTGAATGAGCCGACGAATGCCGCCAAAAAGATAGAGAATTCTTGCGAGCTTTCCAGCATACCCGCCATAGCTCATCACTACATCATAAGAGGAATTCGCGAAGTGCTTTCTGGATCGAAAAATATCAGCGATGAGAAAACGATATTTTCTTCGAAGTGGGGTAAATTCAACCTTCCCGAATCGCGAGAACTCCAATATATTTTTCTCTCGCCTCTCTCCGTAACGGTCTCGTGCGGTACTTGGTAAAAAATACGTTATTTCAAAACCCATGTCTTTTAAAACTCTCGAATCCTCAATAATGGACCGAAGGATTCCAGAATACGGTCCCTCGGTGATTATCGCGATTTTATTTCTCTTCCTCATAAAGACTTTGCACAAAACATACATCCGCCATCACCTTTGCCTCATATCCTTCTGGCTTTCGTGTCACAAATGACATCGCATGCTCCAATGGAATGATCGGCAAAAAAACTCGAACTCTTTCTTCGATCTCTTTTGCAGACATTCCCGATTCTTGTGCGTACGAGTCGATGACATACTTCACAACCTCATCCCTATTCAAGCGACGGTCGACGACAGCATCGTAAATAACCTTTGCCAAATCCTGAGCAGGATCACTAACATCGGAAAACTCCCAGTCGATAAGCGTAGGCTTCATGGTGTCTATCCCGAATAAAAGATGTCTCGCACGAAGATCTCTATGCACGACAGAAAAGTATTTCGTTTTTAGCGCTTCAATTTTTTTCTCCATCCACAGAACAACATCTCCAGAAATCTCAAATTCAGTTCCTTCAAGAGCAGCGATCTTTTGTTGGGCCCGCCTCTTTGTATAAGCACTATATTCAGACGCGCTGGCCCCGCCCCGAACGTGAGGCTGATCTGTTCGAATAAGGCGATGCAGTTCCAATGCACTCTTAATGAGCCGGTCCGTCATAACTGCCTCTGACGGACCCGAGGCCACGTCTATGTATCCCATTTTGATCCAACCCTCCTCTACGGAAGCGCTCCGTACCTCGGGAACAGCAAATGCCCTGCACGAACGTAATATCGAGGATGTAAGCCAGCCAATCTCGTTCTTGATTTCCTCGCCATCTGGTTTATACCGTTTCAAGAAATATGCGATACCACCCTCTTCAATCTTTTGGGTTTCATGCCACTGTGTAAGCGAGCCTTCTTTAAGGTGTTCAGCCATATAGATTAGGGTTCTAGACCGATATCGATTCAGATGTTCACACCGTATCTTACACCCTCCTTCATATACACGATCAAATACGCCAATCACAAAACCCCGGACAATCGGGGTTTTGTGATTCTTAATCTCTTCCAAAGCCTATAGATGAGGCCATTTTTCAAGCAACTTATCCACTTTTTCACTCTTTTCCTTTACTTTCTCCAATTTTCTGCTATTATCACCATGCAAGGTGCTAACCAGCACGTGCTCAACTTACGGTTCTAGGCGGTAATACCCGCCGGAGGTTCACATGTTCCTTTTCCTCATCGCGATCATCGCCTGCGCCGACGTCTCCGAAAACGGGAACAATGGCGGCTGCGTCGAGAACTGCGGCACGGTCGATCCGGCTTCCGAAGCCGAACTCGTCGTGACCGCAAGCTTCCTCGGCGTGGCCGAGAATAGCGACGTGGTGATCGACAACGAGATTGCTGGCAGCACCGGCGAAACGATCACGATCTCCGATGGGATTCCCACGGAAGTCGAGGTCGGGATCCTCGACGGTCCTACCACCACGGACGGAATTCCCCTCCACATGCTTGGTCCCTCGTGGAACGAGACCGTGTGGGAAGGATCCTCCGTGGTCGCGCCGAAGCAGACCGTGACCGGAAACCTCGCCGAACCCCAGACTGTCACCGCCGGATTCAACCTCTGGCGCCCCGACGAGTACTGGACGTGCGATGAGGTTCGGTCGTGGGAAGACGGAGTACACCCCGGAACGCCTGCGATGACAGCCTACACCGGTGGAAGTTCCTTCCACATGCCGGGTGTCGGCGTCATGGTCATCGATGGCGTCGAGCTCTCGATCGAAGATCACACGAGCGGCGAGTTCACCTCGCCGATCACCGCAACCGTCGTCGCAGTTCAAGACGAGGCCGGCGAGTTCTACGTCACCTCGACGTGCTTCACGAGCGACGGGAACGGCAACAAGGTCGATGCGGACGGCAACATCGTCTCCGAGTAGACCCACCGCAAGGAGAGCGGTGAACACGAGCGGCGGACCCATTGGGCCCGCCGTTCTTCGTTTCTATGGAGTTACAGTGATTGTACCATCGTAATAAACCCATGGATCAGTGGCTCCAGTGTAATCGCCTCCTGGATAATTCGTGTAATCACATTCATTTGAGTCTTCTGTGCTCCCCCAAGATGAACCGGAGTTAAAACATGACGCCGTTCCATCATCATTTGTTGTAGCAATCGTCGAATCGCACGTGCCACTACAGAATCCCCAGTTATCGAGCACCTGTACGCGAGGGCGGAATGTACATGATTCTCCTCCATCTTGAGTACACGGCGTGTTGTCGTAAATGCCGTCGCCGTCGGTGTCAGCACAGACGGTGATAACTTCCGTGGTATCACAGGTATAGATGTGGCTGTAGCTGAAATAATTTGGATCGCAGCTATCTGTGTTCATGCCCCAGGCGTAATCCGAATCCGTTACTGGCTTTTCACAAATCGACGTTTCTTTTCCGTCTTCCAATCCTCGATGATTTTTATAGAAGTTATCTCCTGTTTCTGATCCCTTTGCGCCCGAATCGTCGCCCCAATCAATGATAACTCGACGAAGCGGAAGCTGGTTCTTATCTGCAGCTGCAAAGAACTTCAGGTATGCCCGATAGAATGATTCGCTCGAAACATCACCCTCATTCTGATCATTCATCGTTAAACCGTGTGTTTGATCTTCTTCACATTCATCGTTATAACAATTATCCACGTCTACTGCCCAAACTGATGGAGGTTTTCCATTCTCAGCACGAATGTCCCAACCCGCACTTGTGTTATTGTCATTGCTTTGCGCGTCACTCATATATGCACCGGATGTTGGCGCCTCTCGAAGCGAGAGTGAGCCGCCATATGTACTCGTTGTGTCAAAAACACCGTCGTCGTATTTTGACCAATCTAAACGTGTCGCGAACACCTCTTCGAGCAATCCATCATGGATATTTTCTGTTATTCCGTCCGCAACCCGACCAGCGGAACTCGAATCAACACCAAAGAATGAAAATGATCCGCTCGTTGCGCCGTTTGCCCAATCCACATATCCAGAAACGTCATAGTACAAGCGCGATTCTGGATCGGAGTCGTACGATGACACTACAGTAGAAAGGTTTGAGGTTGAGTATCCACTTTCAGAACACACGGCTTCTCCAGTTGCACTATCAATTTCTGGAATGACGAAACTACTCAATCCTGTACCAGAGTCAGCCTCACACTGTGCAAATGATGTTGGGCGAGCATCGCCATAATAGTCATTTTCTATGGACTTCATTGCACCAAGAGGCACCGGCAAGGTATCAACACCATCAAGAGTATATGTGAATTTGTTCTCATCAGGAACGTAGCCTGACGTGTCCGCTTTCGAAACATCCGGCCGCAATGTCATGATGGAGTTTTCGTTCAATAATCGATCCGTCCATGGTGCGCCAATATCACCATTCAAATCGCTTGTTGCAGTTTTCACCGCCTCTCCACAGCCAAGATAATATCGAGGTTCTGCAAAGTCTAAGTTATAGAATCCTTTATTATCAAGGAAGCCGTCAGCGATTCGCAAAGAATCTTGCGGGAATTCGTACCCTGTATATACCGCTTCAGATGTTCCAAGCATTGAGCCGGTCATGTCCGACCAATATGCTGGACCGGAAGACGATGCCGACGTTGGAATATTTGGATATTCAAATCGGTACACTTCGCGGCCCACTGAGACACACCCTTTTCGCAGTGCGATTTCCTCCGCAAATGTATCGTAATCCGCAATATAATACAGATCCGTTGTAGACCTTATCTCTGTGGAATCCGATCCAGAACTCTGGAGATCTGAAACATACACCGTGAGCGGATTTGTAGTCGTTTTGTCGTAATTTGTTGGCGGGGTGCACACACCACTCGAATCTGATGTCGTCGCTCCTTCCGGAACACAAATAAGTGGACAACTCGGTTCTCCCTGATTACACGCATCAGCATATGTACCGAGCCCATCTGATTCCTCTATTCCATCCGCATTATTCCAATCGGACATCGGAGCACCAATAACAGCATAGTATCCAACAGGACAGTACACGTCTTGATGAAGGCACAGATCTGAAACGCGAGGATCCTTTGGCGTCGTTGCTGCAGCCAAATCGTCTGCTGCGGTTCCAGATCCATTCGATATTTCCACGCAAGCTATTGAGAATTTTGTTGGATTATCCTCATCTGAAGCATCGCTCGTTGTCAGTTCATCGGCAATGTGACTCGTATACACATTCTCATACAACTTTGGATCATCACAATAATACGTATCCCCGGTATACCCAGCGCCTATGTACTTTGCGTACAAATCTGTTGATCCTTGGAGCTGATCCACCGGCAGCCATGTAACACACGCATTCAGATCACGATCCCCAAGGATGTTCGTAGATGTGTCGCGCTCCAAACAATAGCCGTCCATACCAAGCACGTCGTCGGTTTTTGTTGGATAATCGCACGTTCCTCCGCCATCAGCACACGTTGAATCTGCATTAATAATAGCGTAACGCCAATCGCTAGAACCGGAATCGTAATAGTACGTTGAGCTTGAACTGCAGAAATTTCCATCGAACGTTCCGCCATTACAAACCCCAATTGCTCCATTATCAAATGGGAACATCGTGTCAGAACCAAAGTACTTCAAAGTTCCACCGTACGTTACCTTCTTGTAAGAACACGAACAGTCTTCCCCTTCGATGCACGTTTTTGCGTTATCAAAATTCTGCACATACGTTTCCGGCATTGAACTGTACGTCGGGTTATCTGCGTCGCTGTCATTCACATCTTTCCATGTACTCACCACACTCGTTGGGAATGGGCTGTTGATTTCTGGGTATCCACGGCAGCTCTTTGCTTCCGCAGTTCCCGTATCGAATGTGCCACCAGTTGGTGTAAGAACGCATTCGTCGCGCATACAGGTTCCCACTTTGTAATTTACGGATGTGTAGAGCGTCTCATCGAGGGCACACACGCTGGAATCTTTGCCATTATAGTCATCGATAGCCGCTCCACTCCCCGCGGTTGCGCAGTAGCCGCCTAGGCAGGCTTCGCCGGTGGAACAATCCGCGCTCGAAGCACAAAGCGTGGTGGAAACGGCGTAACAGGTTCCAATCAAGCACGATCCTCCAGTTACGCCACAGCTATCGCTTGCGGCACATGGTGAGCCAGTGTTTTCGCAGTAACCAATTGAACAATTTTCACCGTACGCAAGGTCGCAACTTCCTGCGATGAATGCCAAACGATAATCTGAATCGTCCGCGTTCGGACACAATGCGTATTCCCCTGCGGTTCCGCCACACTGTTCATCGTCAGTACATTCCAGTCCGTTATACGAATCGCCTGGGCCGGTGTTACAGGTTCCGGAAGGCGCTGCAACATTCTTTTGCGTAAGCTGATCCACCGGAAGCGATCCTGGAATTGCGTAGCCCGAATAATCGTCACCATACCAGGAAACGTCGCGCTGAGAATACGTATCCGCATCAAGAACAACTGCCGCGTCGTCTACTTTCCATGCCGAACAGAACGACGCGTTGCCGCTCGTGGAATATTCCGTACACAACCCGATGTCGCCACAAATCGTCTTGTAGCTATTGGTGCGCTCATCCCATGTGGTCTGTGCGTCGGAACAGCTCAACCATTCGCTACATTCGCGATCTCGGTTCACTTTGAGCACCATATTCGCATCGTTTTCCAAACGCGTTGTCGTTGTGGTGCCGTATCGTGACGCGCAGAATCCATTCACGGTTTCTCCAGATTCACTGGTGAGCGGTCGGCAATCGGAATCTTCGTAACATGATCCGTCAAAGATGTACGCGTCTCCGGTGGCGCCGTTAATGTCGTAATATGCATCCGCGTCGTACCAACAACGGTTTGCGCACAAATCAACCGTATCCCCCGATGGAGTAAGGATTGTGGACGTATTGCTACAGTCGATAGGATCCGCCATGCCATTTGGTGCACCACCAAACAACGTATCAGCGTGCTTGCTTGCCACGTATGATGCGCTCATGTTGTACGTCTTCGACGGTTCCGATGTGTCGTTAAACAATCCACAGCCTTCTTTCTGGCTCACCTGACCATTACACTTCTGACTATCTGGCAGGCTATTGTCTTCAAGCGAATCGTTATTCAGGTAGTAATAACTCGTGCCGTCAGCGTCGCCGTACACCTGATCCGTTGAAAGATCGGTGAGATCCTGGAATTCCGAACAGCTGTCGTATTTCGTGAGACACGTTCCCACCCAGTTGTTGTAATCGTCATCCCCGTTCTTCCAAATACCCGACGTGTCGCCGCCAATAACGTATTGTGGATTGCCGTCGGCATCCGTTGCACACAGTTCATCTTCACCCGTCTTGAACCAACCGCTGTACGTGACGTTATCAATCGTAACGTCTGTGCGGTATTCACACGTTTGATCCTGTGGTGTTTTGAAGTAATGTACCGAACTGTTCTTGTCAGTAAACGCATCACAATACAATTCTTTCTCAGAACACAATGTTGCAGCGTAATCCGCCGGAGTATTCATGAGATACGTTGCGGTCCAGCTCGCCACCGCGGTGTGGTCCTGGCTAAACACCGGCAACCCAACTTCCATACATCCGGCAACGTCCGACGTACACTCCACATTGCTATTCACTACGAGAAACACATCTTTATCCGCTGGAGAAACAACGGTGGATGCCGCATACGACAAATGCGGCGAACGCGAGCCGCTCGCAGTGAATGTCGATGGCGGCAGGTACCAATCAAGGTTGAATTCACAGCTGGTTGACCCAACACCAATCGTACAAAGGAACTGGCTCGATGTGTCGTATGCCGTCAATGCGCTATTCAACGCGTAGTAACACGACGTTGCCGAGAGCGCCGGTTCACCGTCGATAGTGGAACAGGAGCCGCCGTACACCGCTGCGGTCGTTGCGTCGGATTCTTGTGTCATGAAGTAGGAAGAGCAGCCAACCTGCGATTCTTCACACAATGAGCTAAAGCTCTTCAAGTCCGAAACATCACCGTTCTGATCCGTGTATTCCTGACATCCAAGCATATACTGCGGCGACGATGTGCCTTCCACGGTTTCGTCACATTCTGCCGGAGTCACCCAAGAATCTTTGATGACGTCGATGTTATCTTCACCCTCACGAAGCACAACATTATCAATGAAGAACGTATCCGACCCAGATCCTGGCGTGAAGACGAGCGCCGTAGATCCGTCGCCAAAATTTGGATGGTCTGTGCCGTTCATATCGAGCGGACCGTATGTGTATTCATTCCAATCTGTTGCAAGATCGATAGAAGATTCGAATGCCGTTCCAATAACACCGGCACCGCTCACAACCGTTCCAAAACCCACCGACACCATTCCCGTGCCCTTTGCCCAGAAGGAAATGGTGTACGTTTTATCTGCAAACAATTCCTGGCTCAATGTTCCACAGGAGTATTCGCCGTTCACAATGGTGCAGCTTCCGCCAAGCGCGCCGGTGGTGCTCGCGCAGCCTTCGCCGGTTGTTGCTTCTGCGCACGCTGTTGAGCTTCCGCCAACGTATGTCCACACCGATTCACCATCAGACGACAACGAATGACCGTCTGTCGCGATTGATTCGTTTGAAAGTGTGACGTCTGATGCGCTCGCCGCGTCCCAGTTGGTCAAATCACCGTTCTCAAAATATTCCGTAAAGGCCTGACGGCTATTGCGGCTACGTCCACCGGTGTATTCACGACATCCGGATTCTTTTTCTGAACATGTTGCGCTCTCGTCAGCATAGCCGTAATAACGGCATTCTGACGTGGCTGAATCGAAGAATCCTCCGGACTCTTGGCAATTCGTCTTACCATCATCAACACCGTTTGCATCATTGTCATCACCAAATCCAACGAGATCGGTCTTTCGATACGTCACACAGGAGTTATTGACCGTAACAGTCTTCGACCACAATCGATAGTGAATAATACCGCTCGCGTCGTAAAATTCGCGGCAATCTGGGTTGGTGATGGTGTCGTCGTGTTGGTCGCACGATGCGCTGTCGGTTTCCAATTTGCCGGCTGTAGTTTCGTCGTCGTTACATGCAATGCCCGTTGCGGTTGCAGACCAATTCGTACATGGCGCTGACTGTGGTGCGTCGTCTGTCTCGCCGCTATCAGCATACGTCATTGGAGCATACACAGGATCGATATCCGATTCGAGCAAGTTCCAGGTCTTAATCTGATATCCAGCGGTATCTGATCCTTCCCACGTGTAAAAAACTTCTGCGCCGTCGGTAGCAATTGTATTCAAATCCGCCTGAGCCGTCGTAAGACAGGCGCGAAGATTCGTAAAGTACGATGGCGCCTCCGAAGAGATGTCGGTGAATTCATCACACCCAACTGCCTGAGCCGAACACTCATCTGCGGAATCTGGAATGAAATACACAGGGAAATCACCGTCTGGTTCGTATCTCGTCGCTTCCTGTTTAAATGTGTCGTATCCCACGCAAGATTCTGGGCATGAATCCAGGCTGTCCGTGATACCCGCAACAGAAGGATCGCCGTTCGATGGTGTGTACAAGGAGCATCCCACATCGCTTTCCGAACACACGGTTGCGTAATTCGCACAATCGGCAGGATCCGTCGCACTATCGCCCGTACATCCAAGATACGACGGCGCAACTTTCACGTAGGCAAGGTCGAGTACGCTACCGCTGTACCCTTCGTGATAGCTCGATGCAGAGGATTCTTGTTCGAGCTGAATTTGGTCGTACCACACGTCGCCGCCAGTCAAAAAGATCGTTCCGGTGATTTCCGCAGACGTATCCGCAAGCGCAGGAACGGTGAAAGTACACGTATAGCGTTGGTAGTCCGTATCTGTTGGCGTTTCCGTAATTGCAATCGTGGCGTTTGAGAATCCCAATGCACAGTCGCCAGAAAGCGCATATCCAGTAAGGTCGATCGTGGTTCCATCGTTTGAAGCCAGCGAAAGCCATCCATCCGTCGCCGCACCGGTTCCAGTACCCTGACGTGCATACAATGAATATGTGTATTCCGCACCCTGAGTGAGAACAATTCCCGGCTGAATGTACGCCGATGATGTGGATACTGGGTTTACCGCCGCAACGCCGCCAAGTTTTACTGAAGCATCAATGCTATACGTCATTCCGGTTCCGGAAATGATCCAGCCATCTGGAACGCCATCGTTGTCTGCGTCGTCTTCAAACGAAGAATTCGCGACCATGTTTAACGTCGTACCGCCCGCACGAGACACTAATTCACGACATCCCGCATCAGATGCCTGACAGTCCGCAACTTCCGACGTGAAGTAGATGCGATTCTTATACATATCGTTCGCAGCCTCGGCGGTAGCGAATGCCGGAGCCGCATCCGCGGTGTAATCTGGGAAATCGAATGTTCCCGTACCGTCGTCTACTTTCTGTGTGGCATACCACAAACACCCCGCAGAATCGGCAGTACAATTGTCGGAATTTGTGGTGTTTGAAAGATAATCAAAGTTGTCGCCATTCGGATCTTCGTATGTCGTACACGATGCGTAGTAGTCTGGACACTCTTCCCCGCGGAACCGCCACACATTTTCTTCACGAACGCAGTAGCCGTAGCCGCCAGTACAGTTTCCGTCGCCGTCTTCGTCAATACAACTTGGCATATCTACACAAACATCCATGCGCTCATCGGTAACTGATGCCACAAGCTGTTCGCCGTATACCAATGCCTTACATTGCGTTTCTGGGTACTTCAACACCCAGTTTGGATCGATAAGATGGCACCATGGGTGGTTGTCGTCGAGCTCACCTTGATCGCTACAGTCATTAAATGCATCGACCACTTCACCAAGCGTCACTGGACTGTTCTCGCTATTCGCATTGGATTCTGCCGCAATTTCCCAACTCGTTGAAATAATACGTGCTTTACGAAGCTTTACGAGGTTCCCATGACAGTATCCGTAGGTATAACAGAATGGGTCTTGGTCTCGCGCGGTATCCGACGACGGAATGAGCGGCCACGAACTGTTGAGCAAACCTTCTTCAATCGCCTCAGCAATGGTAAGCGAAGATCCCGAATCTGCACGACTGACCGCGGTAACGAACGACGAATCCGCAACACAGTTGTACAACGATTTTCCCGCGGTTGGACACGCGCTGAATTCCTCGAGCTGACTGTAATTTTCTACAGAAAGCGGAGTTGCAGTAAGGAAACTGCGGAACGATTCACGAGCGTCTTCAGCGTTGCTCGATCCAACGCCCTCAACATTAAATGGATCGATCGCGGTCTGGTCGAGGCCGCTAAACAAGCCGTCGTACAGTTTCTCCGTGACCTTCGAGAGCAATGTATTTGTAAACACGGAACCCGCGTGCTTTGCAATTTGCAGCAACACTTCCTTGTCGCCGAGCGCCTGAACAGCAATTTGGTTTCGGATGCTGTCGGACGCCATCATCGTTGCATCCAAACGCTTCTGAATAAGTTCCGCAGGAGTCTCAACCTTTCCGGTAATGAAATTGGTTTTATCTTTAAAGAACCCGCCAAACATTTCTCTCAGTGTACTATTCGCAGCATCGGTCTGCGCTTTATTGAGCACATCGCTATACAACTGAATTCCAACGGAGAGATCGTTAGACTTTGGGTTGTACATGTCGGCAAGCTTTGTGGTGATGAGCGAGTTCTTCCCAAATGGATCACTCGCCATTGTGGAAACATCGCTAATAAACCCACCCCAGTTGTCCTTCACCGCGCTCCATTCACATGCTGGCTTTGGCCTATCAAATACGCCCTGAATACCAAATTTGAATGCGAGGGTTACACCAGACGCATTTGGTTCACACAAACTGAAATTTCCTAAAATACCTGTGTCATCAATAGCACCGAGCGCCTCACCAGCCACAGAGGCACCATAGTCAGCGAAGTAGTCACCCGCCGTACGATTATCAAACAATGGATCATCACCGTTGCCGCCCGCGGCAATGTACACCGCGGCGTCGTAAGCCAACCGGTCCGTTGCATACGTCACGGTGTTGATCAATGCCGTGGAGACGGAAGCGACAAGCGCGGTTTGACCAAGGTACTTCAGTGCACTCAAAATCCATTCCGTGATACGCGGAGCGTCAGCATCAGTGCTCACCGGAATAACGGCGTATGCGGTTTTTGGCGCAAGAATCGCCGCAGAAGAAAACGTAAAGACGGCGAGCATGAGCAACGCCGTGGCACCAAATTTTCGCAAGCGGTCCTTCATACGCAATTACTGGGTGGTTTGGGTGGAATCCGCAGGAGGCGGCGCCGTTGCACCGGAATCCGCTGCTGCCGCCGCGTCGGCGCTTGCCGCATCGTCAACCTGCATTTGTGTGATTGCCTGCGACAACGCCGCGCGAAGGTCGTCGTCAGACAGCGCGTTGATGGCTGTTGCGTCGCCACCAGCCTGAATAAGCAACGTCCGAATTTGATCGGTCGTCATGGATGACAATGTTGCTTCAATATCCACCGCCGTTGCAGGGGCCTCAGGTTCTGGCGTAGAACCCGCTTCGGCAGCAATCTTCTCCGCAAAGGTTCCCTGAAGTGTTGCCGGATTCACCGTGTCTGCGACAGCTGCAGCGCATGGCATATTTGCTGCGCAGTTTGGATCGTCGCCGTGAGCGACTTCTGCCTTATCTTCAGCTCCATCACTATCGGAATCCTTCAAATACGGACTGGTTTTATAAATGTACAGCTCACTGTAGTCGTCTAAACCATCTGTATCGGTATCTTGTTTCTTCAATGTTTCCATCTCCTGTTGCTGCTTTTCATCGCCCGTTAAAAACTTTGGTCCAACGTATGAAACGACAAATGGAGAAGCAATGTGCTTCCACAAGAAAAACACCCCAAAAATAAGTGCGAGCGACCCAAAGCCGACCACCATACCCAATCCCGTTTTTTGTTCACGGTTCAGGATGGCTTTTTTTCGCGTGATGATAATTCTTTCTCCCTCCGCCATACGCAATATCGTATGACAAGTATATCACTGAGAGGGGGTGAATACCGATCTTGTATACACAGGAACACGGAGGTGTTCAGGACGGATTCAGCGCAGAAAAAAGCTTCACCCAGTCTGCGGTGTTCAATTCTTGAGGGCGGACGGTTTTTGGGTATCCGATTTCTTCGATGGCGGTGTCGACGGCTACGAGATCGGCGGCATTGGGTTGAGCGGGAGTTTGACGAAGCTGTTTTCGGCGATGCGCAAAACCAATTTTTGCAAGGGCGA
>JBBTSM010000009.1:0-33071 GCA_038064675.1 Patescibacteria group bacterium
CGATAATAATATTTTTTGCGAAAAACAAGTTCATACTGATTAAGACTATCCCTTATGCGAGGATAATTGTCAATTTCGATGAGTAGCAAAATGACTCCGCACTGGAGTCATTTTGTTATTGGACACATCCCTATCGGTCGCCTCGCATACCTGAGTACGCGCGTTGCACGATAAGAAATTGTCCTGGCGGAGAGGGTGAGATTCGAACTCACGGTACAGTTACCCATACGCCACATTTCGAGTGTGGTGCCTTCGGCCACTCAGCCACCTCTCCGTATTATGGTTTCAGTCCGACGAAGCGACTGAAGTGTTTTGCAGTATGCGTTCCAACTTCATCAAAATATCTTTTGATGTCTGATGCTCGTCGCATGAGAATGTTCACTCGCTGTATTGAGTGAGAAAATCGGTAGCCGTGTTGACGAAGAATGAATGCAATGTCGGAAAGAAATTCCGGGATCGCACTCGTAAATTGCCAAGCAAGATGCGCGTAAAGTTTATGCTTTATTCGGTGTTTGTCAAGAAAAATTCCACCATCAGTATCAAATACACCACGAAGAAAGGCTATTTGATATTTCGGATTCGCCATTACCCATCGTGGAGCGCGCATATGTTGTTGGACCTTATTTCCAACAATCAGCCCCTTCAGCTGTAAAATGCGTACCATTTCTTTCGAAGAAAAAATAATAGTTATGACCTTTCGTGATTTAAGCGCTGTGAGTTTTGGGATGACGCCAAAAAGTTTCTGTCCAAGGTTCCCGATAAAATGCGCATGATCGACGTCGGTGATCGAGTTCGTTGAAATAGCCACTTGATACTCTGCAAGGTGACCATCTCCGGCAACAATGCCGACGAATTCAGCGAGTGCGGAGGAATTTCTTGGCAGACGAATCTTTTTTGGCAGCGTAATGCCTTTCCCGGTGTCTCTTTGTTTTTGTGCTGAGACGAGGCCGCCCCTTCGTCTCCCTTCGGCTGTACCAAGGTTTCCATACAAAACATTTCTACGCGTTCCACCAAGTTTTGCAGCGTGAAGAAGCTGCTCTTTTCGATGGAGTGAAGAGGAATTCATTGTACGAGAATATCATGTGATTCAAAATATTTGGAGGTAGAAGAAATGATTTTTCGCCGTGCGAACAGAAATGTTTTATACTATTCAGTACTATGCGAATTTCCAAGGCGATTATTCCGGTGGCGGGAATGGGGACGCGGTTTTTGCCGGCCACAAAGGCGCAGCCAAAAGAAATGCTACCGGTAGTAGATAAACCGGTCATTCAATACATCGTCGAGGAGGCGGTTGCTGCGGGTATTGAAGAAATTATTTTCGTGACCGCCATGGGAAAGCGCGCACTGGAAGATCATTTCGACCGAAACTTCGAATTGGAGTATCGGCTGGAACAAAAGAAAAAGTTCAAGGAACTCGAGGCCATCGAAGCCATCGGCAAGTTGGCAAAATTCGCATTCGTCCGCCAGCAAAAACCGATGGGCGACGGGCATGCGATTCTTTCTGCGGCACCATTTGTGGGAAAGGACGAGGCGGTTGCGGTGTTATTCGGTGACGACATCATCGATGGCAAGATTCCGGCGATCGGCCAACTCATCGAAACATATAATCGTCAGAATGGTCCCGTTATCGCTTTGCAAAAGGTTCCACACGAATCAGTGTCGAGCTATGGCGTGATCGATGGGAAGGATCTCGGGAATCGTGAGTGGTCGATTTCTACATTTGTTGAGAAACCGAAAGTTGAAGAGGCGCCGTCGGATCTCGCGGTTGTTGGCCGATATGTCATTACGCCGGAAATTTTGTCGATCCTTGAATCTCAAGCGCCGGGAAAAGACGGAGAAATCCGCTTGGCCGATGCCTTTGTGACATACTTGGCGCAAGGTGGAAAAATGTTTGGCAATCAATTTGATGGCGATCGGTATGATTGTGGAAACAAGCTTCAATTTATCATTGCGCAGATTCAAATGGGCATGAAACATCCGGAGGTGGAGGAGGGATTAAAAGCATATTTGAAAACACTTCACGTCTAAAATATGCAGATCAAACGCCTGTTCACCGGTTTCGTCCTTTTTGCCACGCTCCTTACTACGGGAGCTGGGTGTTTTGGCGGGAGCAGCTCGGCGACGTCATCAAAGATTACGCTCAAGGTCTGGGGCGTGTTCGACGAAGAAGATTCGTGGAAAACGTTAATCGAGAAGTATCACACGCTGCATCCAAACGTGACGGTGGAGTACACCAAGCTTCGGTTCGAAGAGTATAAGGACGAGCTCATTCGCTCCATTGCCGAAGGGAAGGGGCCGGACGTGATGGCGGTGCATAACACGTGGCTTGGTGGATTTACCGACTTGCTCGCGCCAATGCCAGACGCGGTGAATGTCACGCATATGGAAACGCAAGGAACGCTCCGCAAAGAATCCGTGCTTGTGGCAACGTCGGAAAGCACCATGAGCATGAAAACGCTGAAGTCGGATTTTATCCCGGCTGTTATCGACGACGTGGTGATGCCGTACGTGAAGGATTCAAAGTCCGACCCTGTCGATAAAATCTACGCATTGCCAATGGCGATGGATACCTTGGCGTTGTTTTACAATCAGGACATGTTGAATGCGGCGGGCATTCCGCAGCCGCCGGCAACGTGGAGCGATTTCCAGGAGGCAGTAAAGTCGCTGACGAAGATTGATACTGCGGGAAAAATTACCCAGTCGGCCGTTGGTTTAGGAACGTCGGAAAATGTGGAGCGTTCGTCGGACATCCTCTCTGTGCTCATGATGCAGAACGGAGTGGAAATGGTGGACGATCGTGGTCGCGTGACATTTAACGATGCGCCGAAAGGATCTGGAAACTCCACGCCTCCTGGCCTTGGCGCGGTGCAGTTCTACACGGATTTCGCGAACCCAACAAAGGAGGTATACACGTGGAACGACACTATGCCGTCGTCGCTCGATGCCTTTGTGAACGGCCAAACCGCGATGTTCTTGGGGTACAGTTATCACTTGCCGATTATTCGCACGCTCGCACCAAAATTGAACGTTGCGGTTGCGGCATTGCCACAGATTAGTACAGCAGATACCACGCAGCAGGTGAATTATGGAAATTATTGGGCAGAGGGCGTGTCGAAAGACTCGACAAATCAAGACTACGCATGGAACTTCGTATTGTTCGCTACAAACGAGGATAACGTTGCGAGTTATTTGACCGACGCAAAGAAGCCTACGGCGCTCCGATCGCTGATTGCGAGCCAGTTGAACGACGAGGATCTTGGTGTTTTCGCGTCGCAGCTCCTTACGGCAAAAACCTGGTATCGCGGGTTGGATGTTGATGCAGAAGAAGCTGCGATGAATCAACTCATCGACGACTACGCAGCGAACACCTACGGCGACGATCCACAAAAGGCTGTCGATAACGCAGCACGCGTTGTGGCGCAAACATACTTGTAAAAGAGCAAGGAGCGGGCGTGTTATACTTGTTTTATATGTTTCGCGCGTTCAAGCTCGCTGTTCTTGCTGTGACCCTTTCGAGTTCTTTTGGTATTTTTGCGCCAGCGATTGGCGTTCGTGCCGCAGATCTTGGCACGCAGTTTACAGATATTAACTCATCAACAACTGCTTCGCAGGGCATTATTTTTGCAGGGATTTGTCCGGCGAATGTGAGCGGGGTTCCGGCCCCGTGCGAGTGCCGTGATAACGGAAACTGCACGCTGGAAAATGTGTTGCAGGTGTTCGTGAATCTTTCCACGTTTATCCTTGGTATTAGCGGAACTGCCGTGCTCTTTGTCTTTGTATACGGTGGATTTAAATGGGTATTTTCTCGGGGAGACAGCGAATGGATTACGGCGGGAAAAAACGCCATTACCGCTGGCGTTATTGGTCTGTGTATTATTTTCGGTGCGTACGTTGCGATTAACTTCATCGTGTCTGGTTTAACGACAAAGAGTGGAACCGAGCCAACGTTGGGGAACCTTGAAGACACGGTGAATCAGAGCGTGACAGGCGGATCCCCAACGACAGGCGTCTTTACCACTGAATAATGCTCTATGAAAAAGATTTTTCGTTACGCGCTTATTGCATCGATTATTCTCCTTCCATTCGTTACGCATGTTGCGCTTGCTGCAACATCAACATCATCGGTAACGTTGATTAATCCGCTCGGAGACGACGCTCGCGACGTTCGGGTGCTCTTTGGTCGCGTGATTTCTGCCGCGCTTTCTATTGTTGGTGGACTTTCGTTGCTTATGTTCGTGTATGGCGGTGTGTTGTGGATGACATCACGCGGCGATTCGAAGCAGATCACAAAGGGAAAGGACACGGTGACGTGGGCGACATTGGGATTAGTGATTATTTTTGCCTCGTACACCCTGGTGAATGCGCTTATTTCTGGACTCACTTCTGGAAATGCAACGTAGAAAAACGACGTGATATACTGTCTTCAACATTTATTCTTCTCCCGTATGATGAAATCTCTCGTGCGTTTGGCAATGAGCGTGGTGCTTGGCTTGGCCATCGCGCTTCCATTTGTGCACATTGGTGCGGTTCACGCTGCAACCGGCCAGCTTGAGGCAACAGATTTGCTCGGTCAGGACTTCGGCGATGCAACTGGTCTTGGACAGGGTGACCTTACAACAACGATCGGTTCATTGATCCGCGTTGCGCTTGGATTCCTTGGCGTGGTTGCCGTGGTGATTATTCTCTTGGGTGGATTTAAGTGGATGACCGCCGGTGGAAGCGACGAAAAGGTTGGCGAAGCAAAGAGGCTCATTATTGCCGGTATCATCGGTTTGGCGATTATTCTCTCGGCATACGCTATCGCGTCCTTCGTGATCAGTTCTATCGTTGGTGCGGCATCGGGATAATCACTCCTCAAGTTTCCTCATGACGCTCGTTCCGAAGTCCATTCGATTTCGGAGCCTGCACTATGCGAGAACTGTTGGCGCTTACTACGATTGATAAAACAACAACCGGTCTTGGCGCGACTGGCGATGCCGCGTTTGGAACAGCATGGACCGGCACACAAAGCGCAACGTCGCTGTCGTACTTCATTGGAAACAACATCATCCAGCCAATCTTTGCCCTTGTTGGCCTTGGGTTTTTTGTTCTTGCAGTGTATGCCGGCGTATTGTGGATGACGGCGCGCGGTGAATCGAAGCAGGTGGATAAAGCAAAAGATATTTTGACTTCTGCGACGATTGGTCTCGTGATCATTGTCGCATCATACGTACTCACGAACGCCATCTTGAGCGCAGTGACATCGTCGAACGGATCGATAACGTAGCGGGCCGAAATATATGATTCGAATTCTTGCAGCTGCGGCGGCTCCGTTCAACGCCGCTCCGCTTTCCAACGCCGCGACCAGGGCATACGGCGGAACGCTTCCAAATACAACGCTCTACACGCTTATCAATGGCCTCATTAGTGCGGTTTTTGGGGTTCTTGGTCTTATCTTTCTTTTCCTTACGCTCTACGCCGGGTATTTATGGATGACGGCGATGGGGGATTCAAAGAAGGTTACCCGAGCAAAGGACATGCTTGCCCAAGCGGTTATTGGGCTTATCATTGTTGTGCTGTCGTACGGCATCTCCTTCTTTGTGGTGGATCTTATCGGCACGGCCGGCGGATTTGGCGGAACATAGTCATCCACAGCGGGCGTTTATTCAACGTGATACACTATTCACATAAATAAAGAGTTAGGACGTTCTTATTTGAGACTATTTTCGATGCGGAGCAAGGAGATCTCGCGAGGCGTACAATGCGGTACGTTGAGCGAGTCGACGCTGCGACAAGTCGAAAAGAGGCCAAAGAAGAACGTCATAAATTTTGTCCATCGTATGTCGAAACTCAAGAACATCCTCATCGGCGCAGCGCTCGTAGCACTGCCATTCGGTGCAGCATTGAGAATCCCAGTGGTACACGCATCACCAGACCTCACGACGAATCTTTCAGACGTGAATGCTGATGCATCGCTTGGATCGGAAGATCTTACAGCAACCATTGGTAAGCTCATTTCTGCGCTTCTCAGTGTGCTCGGTGTTATTTTCTTGCTTCTCATCATTTGGGCAGGTTTCACCTGGATGACCGCTCAGGGAGATTCCAAGAAAGTGGACAAGGCAAAGGACATTCTCATCACATCTGTTGTTGGCTTGATTATCTTGCTCTCGGCATACGCTATCAGCACATTCGTTATTGGGCAGCTCGCAACGGCAACCGGATAATTTCAAAAGAGTTTCAGAAAAGACGATCCGCAAGGGTCGTTTTTTCGTATCGAAGATGATTATAAATAGCGAGAGACCCCGGAATCCTTGCGGACGCCGGGGTCTTCGTCGTTGGTCACGTCACCGTAACCCTGTCCCGACCTACTTCTTCTTGCAGGTGCTCGACTGATCGACGGGGTTCTCGTCGCAGTACCGCTTGATAGCGGCCGCCTTCTCCGCCTTGGTCGGGGTCTTCGGCTTGAAAGCCTCGGCCACGACCGGCGCCGACCGCACATCGTTGCTGCTGCCGACCGCGCTCTCCGCGTGATCGAGCATCCGCGAGCCGCCATCGCTGACGATCTTGGCCGTGCGCACCGTGCCGTGGACCACGGTGTCCTTCGCTGCGAGGAGCGGCGTCACTCCGAAGAGGAACACTACGAGGTACAGGGCGAGCGACCCGAAGGTCACCGACTTCAGACCGCCGTACGCGATCTTGAAGTTCTTCACGGCCTGGGCTTTCGCCTCCTTTGCGAACTCCTCGCTCTTGTAGGCCGTGAAGTCCGTCATCGTCGCGCTGCGCTTCAGATAGCCGTGGGCGCACGCGAAGGCCGCGATGACCGCGAGCGTCCCGATGCGGATGCTGACGGGGGTGCCCAGGACGTACATGAACACGATCGGTAACCAGAGGAGGACGATCGCGCTCGCGATGGTGCTCGAGATGGATACGAGGAAGTTGGACTTGGTGATCTTGTCCGCCGCCGCCGTGGCCGCTTCCTTGTTGGGGAAGAGGCCCAGGATGAACGACGGGATGCCGCCGACGGTCTGGACCACCTTCTGCGTGAGGCCGAAGGTGATGAAGTCCAGGCCGACCACGACGATCAGTCCCATCCACCACGCGCGCCAGTCCGGCACCGGTGAGAACACCACGGCCACCGCCCACGCCACTGTCAGGACGACGGGGGAGATGGCGAAGATCGTGAAGGCGCCGGTGAGCGCCACCCAGGTCTTCTGCCAGATTGCACCGATGATTGCACCGATGATCGTCACAGCTGCTGCCCCACCAAGGATGACCCAAGTAGACAGCCACGCGTACCAGCCGAGGTTGTCCGGATCGCTGCTCGCTGCTTGCACAACCGCAAGGAAGTACAGGGCGATGATACCGAACGTGGCGAGAAGACCGAGGCTCGTGTACCGAACGGTATTCTTGATGCTCTGCGCGCGCAGGAACGCGCTCGACGGCGAGAGGAGGCCGAACGCGTTCATCTTGTCCCAGAGATCGAGTGCTGCCGCTGCCGTCGCAGACCCTGGATAGCGATCCATGTGCCCCATCAAGACGAACTCGATCATGGGGATGAGGTGCCGCACGATGCCAGCGGCCGCAGCGCGCCATTCGGGCCGGTTCGTGCTGGTGACTCCGTTGCTACGCTCCACGGCGCGCATGGTTTCGTAGCAGCTCCGAGCTCCTTCGAGATCGGCCGCCTCGAGGACGGAGAACATCGTCTTCAAGTCCCTGGAGTTCTCCTTGAGGGTGTCGAGCAGGCCGAGCTTTCCGGAATTGGCCTCGCCTTCCACTTCTGCGACGGCGTCGCTGTTCATGCCGCCTTCGACGCGGAAGATGCGGAACAGCGCGAGGACGAGGCGAACCTCCATTTCGGTGAAACCACCGTCGGCGAGCGCCTTCGTGACGGACTGCTGCACGCGAGAAAGCGCGACAGCAGGAACGGGGGCGGGGGTGGGAGTTCCGGGTGCCGCGGTCGCGGTCGGTGCGTGTGCCATGAGGGCTCCGATGCTG
Organism: Patescibacteria group bacterium; assembly: GCA_038064675.1. GTDB lineage: Bacteria > Patescibacteriota > Patescibacteriia > UBA9934 > UBA9934 > CAIKHN01. The sequence continues at coordinate 7,975 of JBBTSM010000009.1, forward strand.
GGATTGTTGCGGAATCGATTCCAGTGCCCGACGAGGTCGGCATGGGCGCTAGCGGTGGTCTTCCCGGTCACTGCACGCAGGGCGCGTGAGGTGGGCGGGATGGTGTTGATGAACTGGCCGAGGATTCCGAGCGCTCCGCCACGTCCTTCTAGACGCTGTGCGAGGAGCAGAATCAGCGGACTGGCGAGATCCGGAACACGGGTGTAGGCGTCGAAGATCACACCGATCACACCCTCGACGTTGTCGGCACCTTTGAAGGAGTTGACGAACCATTCGGGGAACCGTTGGTCGCCTTCTTCGTTGAAGACGTCGGTGAGGTCTTTGGCAAGCGAATCGCTCATGGCGAATTCTCCTGGTTTCTGGTGAATCGAACTGCTGATGCGGGATGTGAAGGGGGCGGAGATTGGGGTTTTCCCCAGGGTTTCCGGACTGGGAAGAATAGCAGAAAAACCGAGAAAAGTAAAGGGAAAGGGGTATTTTAGTGAAGAGGGGGTTTCCTCAGGAGTATCTTTACTTTTCTCGATTTTTCTGCTATAGTAAAGGGTCCTGAAGTGCGATGAAATGCGGGCTTTTGCCAAGCATTCTCGTGCAGAAGACACCTTCAAAACTCGTGTTTCTCAGCTCGATAGTTTAATCCGCCGAGTCCGCAAGGATCGGTTTCGCTGAAAAGGGAGCTTTCATGCTCGCACTGTTCTTCTCCGCCATGTTCTTTCTTGTTTCCTTGGCCCGCGCCGAGGAGCCCGTGATCACCGTCAACGTCATCGCCCCCGTGAAGACGGACGAATCGGCCTACGGCCAGGACGTTCGTGATCCGCAGTATGGCGGAAACGTGGTGATCGGCAGCAACTGCAACGTTTCCGTGAAGGCCAACGGCCTCCCGGCCGCGAAGTTGGCCCTGCTGATCACGGCCGCGCAGAAGGCCAAGGCCGAGTGCCTTACGGCCAGCACCGAGCGCGCCTCCGGTGCACAGCGCGACGCGGCCGCCGCGACGCTGACCACCGCGGTGGCGACGGTCGTCTCCGCCGCCGCGACCCCTGCGGCGAACGGAGGGAGCGTCTCCCTCTCGTTGAAGGACGGCGATGTCAGCCTGGACACCGGCCGCGCGGCTGAGATCCGCGCCTCGTACCGGGCCTACGGCCAGGTGTTGGGTGGCGGGGGGATCGTGAACCCGCGGGATTGGCTCCTCACGCAGTCCCGCATGGGGCTCTCGGGGCCGCAGGTTCAGGCGCCCGTCGCGCAGCCCGCGGCGAGCACCAGCGACGAGGTCGCCGAGTTGCGGCGGGCGCTCGAGGCCAAGAACAAGCTCATCGAGGAGCTCAGCGGCTCCTGAGCTCGGTCTGTGCGTTAGTGTGGTCGGTTCCCGAAAGGGGCCGGCCGCCGGAATGGGCCACGATACGGCCCTCTCATTCCCTGCGGTTCGATGGAGTCCCTTGGGACGGCCATTGCTGCAAAAAGCTCTCTATCAACCTCGGAGTTCCCATGTTCTTCTCCCTTCTTCTCGTCACCTCCCTCTTCGCCCACGCCGAAACCCCCGGATTCTACGTGGAGCCCTTGCTCCCCAATGTGGAGTTCGCGATGGTGCGGCCCGATGACTGCACGCCGGCCAACGGCTGCATCTCGGTGACGAACACGGGCGGTACGATGCTGGCCCTCACCAACAACTTCTTCCCCGGCCCCACGCGAGTGATGGACGCGGAGGGATACACGGTGGGGGTGTACATCGGAAGCGCTCCGCCGCTCATCGTGGACTGGGTCGTAAGCCCGGTGACGGGCTTGCAGATCCCGGTTGTGGACGGCTCGTTCACGTCCGTGATGTTGCAGTGTACGGGAGGCGCCAAGTCCACCGTGTACGTGAACGTCGAGAACGCCTCGACCGTTTCGCTCAGCGTCACCTCGGTCGGCTTCACCAAGAAGCCCGGACTGCTGGGAGTTGACGTGACGGGCATGAAGGTCCTCGCCGCCGACAGCGCCGCGGATGCGCAGGTCGCGATCGACGCTCGCACGGGTGTCATCGTGAAGTACTACCTCGGGTATGGGCGCCTGAACCAGACGATGCCGGGTTCGGCGTTCACTGTGCGCACGTCGAGCGGGGCTACTACCTACGCTTTCGACCGTGCCTTCGGCGACGGCCAGTGTCTGTCCTAGTTCGGCCCGTGTGACTCGTTACTCACTACGCGTTACACACGAAGCTCGCCGCCGATCCTCTGGGTCGGCGGCGTTTCGATTTCTGACACTTTTCTTTTGGTCGTATTTCCAGCCATCCCATTAATCATTTTCCAGTCATCCCCGCGCAGGCGGGGATCCATGACATTTCACATTCCGAACGGTCTGGATCCCCGCCTGCGCGGGGATGACCAGAAAAAAGGAATCACGATGTATTAGATTTTCGTTTCTTTCTTCACCAACATTCCCATTACACAGAACGCGGCGAATATCGCCAAGTCATTTTTGAAAAGTGGCACATCCACTAATCCATGAATCGCCATCGTGAGTATCGCGGCAGAAAAGGCGAGTACCAATGCGTCGTCTCTTCGTCGCCACGTGGTTCGTGCAACAAGAAATGCACAGGTCATAAGTCCAATAAGTCCAACAAGACCCATTTCGCTCCACACGTTTAAGAAAATATTGTGCGGGTACTGAAAAATTTCGTAGAACGTGGCGTCGTGATACGGCACGAGTGCGGTGGGATAGCCATTGAGACCAGCGCCAAGGAACGGGCGATCCGCAAGCATCGTGAGGGTCTCACTCCATTGCGCTCTACGAACAAGACCGGAAGAATCGTGAAGCACAATCTTTTGCATGATCGATGGCGCAAAGAGCGACACGGCACACGCGCCAGTAATCGTTGCGGCGATAATTCCGTACTTGATCCGTCCAGCAATCGGTGCGAGCAACCCGATGATGACGAGTGCTGCGGGGATTGCGACGAGAGCGGCTTCTGTTTTTGCGGAAACAATTCCGCCGAGCATGAGCAAAATCGAGATGATCGGAATCGGCTGAAGAAGACTTCGATCGAGCTTCTTCATTGACGACGCATATCGCACTATCGCCACCGTCACAACCGGTGCAATGAACAGACCAACGGCATTCGGATAATCGTAGAGCGACGTTGCACGATTCTCGATGGTCCACGCATCGGGAATGCCAATGTGGGTGAGGATTTGGAAAATGGCGAGTGTGCCGACGACGGTTGCTGATGTGATCAGCGCGGTGACGATCTTTTCGATATCGTCACGATCGGTCATGGCCGCTTTGATCACGAACGCGAGAAGGACCGGTTCAATGATGTACGCCTTCAGAATGCCAAGTGCGGAAAACGTGTCCGGCGCAATGATCGTTGAAACAATTCCGGCGATGACCACGAGCACGATCGGAACGCGATACCAGCCGAAGGAGCGCCACACCCCCTCCAACTCCCCCTTGGTAAGGGGGAGGGATATCGAACTGATCACTGCCTTTACGATCGTGATTAAAACAAGTCCCTCCAAGAGCGTTGAAGGAATCGGTCCAATCGAAAATCGGACAAGATACGTTGGCAATAATGCAAAGAGGAGAATGATGCCAAGTTTTTGATTTCGCCATGAGAGTATGGCGAAGGCGGCAAGGGTGATGATGAGAAGCGCTGGGAAGATCATAGAAAAATTCGCTCAGAATGACTGATGAGCTACACGACAATGCCAGGATCCGGTCGGAACAATCGGAGGAGCGATTTCGGCGACGGGCCACCGAATGCCGCGAGCGTGGTGATGTAGAGCGCCGTTCCAATCGGAACGGAGATGAATGCGCTTGTGTTACGGAGGGCGTACAGACCGAACGCCATCACGAGTGACGCACCTAAACATTTCATGAACATCTTCAAGTCTGGTCGCCACTGTGTATGCCGCATGACGACGACGGCTGCGATGATGCCAATAAGCGTTTCTGCGAACAGCGACATTGCCGCAGCTGCCCACATACCAAATCGCGGGATGAAGATTGCGTAGCCAATCAGCGTGAGTGTTGCGACGAATGCGTACGCGAATGTCATTGCGCGTTGTTTGCCAATCGCGACGACAGTGTATGAGAAGAGTGAGCCCAGGAAAACGGCGGTTGCAGTCGGGCCAAGGATGGCGAGGATTTGTCCGGCTGGGCCAAGAGACGGCTTAATGAGCGTCATCACGGCAACGCCGCAAAACACGCTGCCGAATGCGAATGGAACGCCAAGCATGACGAGCATATCGAAGCCGTCTTGCATGCGCTTCGTAAACAGCGGCCGATTATGTGCGGCCCATGCCGCAACAAGAAGGGGGAGGAGCAATCCCATGAGCGTTGTTGGCACCGTCGTTACCACGTCGATCACTTTGTATGCACCACCGTAGTATCCAATTTCTGTATCCGATCGCCCGAAGAGCCACATGAACAGCACGTCGCCTTTTAAGTAGAGAAGGTTAAAGAAGATCGAAATACCGATGGGCCAGCTTTTTTGAAAGATGGTTTTTGCGATTTTCCGATCAAAACTGAGAGCCATTGGAATGTATTTTTGAACACTGCGGAGCATGAGAGCCACGTGAACGACGCCGCCGATGACGAATGCGAATGCTGCTGCTCCAAGGCCAAGATGCCAGAACCACACCGCAAACACGCCAAGAAACGCCACGAAGCGATTCGCGGTTTCGGCGAGCGTTGCCTGTGTGAGCATGAGGCGTTTTTGAAAGACGCCAACAAACACCTGCGCAATTGAACTGAAAAAGAATGCTCCAGCAAAGAAGAGAATGGCTAAGCGCTCATCGGGAGTGGCCGGAATGAACAGTGCGGAGATTGGGGCAAGGCTCAAGAATAGGAGCGCGCTGACTACGCGCACGGAGAAGATGGTTCCAAGGATCTTCTTTTCGTCTGCGCCGGGCTCTGAAATCATCTGTGCTGTTGTGAGCGTGAGCCCAAAGTCCACAAGAATCGCGAAAACAGATGCAAATGTTTGTGCTTTTGTGAGCGCTCCGTAGCCAGGATCGTCCAGCGTGTGAATCAAAAGCCAGAATGTCACAAGACCAAGAACGGTGCCGACAATCTTGCCGATCACTTGAATGACAGTGTTTTTTGCGAGTGCGCTGCGTTCGGTGGACATAGGAACTCGGTTAGTGGCGGATCGAAAGACTCACATCTGGAGTTTTGGGACTGACTATATTGTACACTGTGATACGATTATATATATGAGTCTTTTCGATATCTTCAGGCGGGCTGGAGCTGAACACGAGAGAAAGTTCACTGGTGAGGAAGCGAAAATTCAAGCCGAGACAGGCGCTCGATTTATTGTCGAATTTCTTGATTCAATCGATAAGAGGGGAAAAGATAATGACGATCGAATGACGATGACTCATTTAAGAGCGAGAGCAGATTTTATTCGCGCAGGTCTTGTGATTTGGGATAGCCTTGCTGTGAATGAGCCGCAGGTATTTACCCCAGAGCGTAAACTCCGCATAGGCGAACTTTTGCACAAAGCGATGGAAGAAAAATAGTCAGAGTGCTACACTGGGCTTGCATCTATGCTTTCATTTTTTCGCCGAATCTGTTCTGCGTTTGTTGCGGTGGCTGCGGTGATTTCCTTTTTTCCGGCACCAACCGTGCATGCCGCGATCTATTCTGCGCTGCAAATTACGAATTCCGGCAGCGGAACGATCGTCATGGCGCCGGGCGAAATAAAGACGATTACCACAACGTTTCAAAATACATCCGATTTCACGTGGAAGAACGACGGTGCAGGCTATGTTTCGCTTTACACATACGGCCCTAAATATCGCACGAGCGTGTTTGATCCTGGCACGTGGCTTTCACCAAGCCAAGTGAAGCGCATGACAGAGGCGTCGGTGGTAAAAGGAAAAATCGGAACATTTACGTTTCAGTTGAAAGCGCCAACGACGGTGGGTACATACGCAGAAACATTTAAACTCGCATCCGAGTTGTACTCTTGGTTCGACGGTGGGGAATTCACGTTGAATATCACCGTGAAGGCTCCATCGACAGCAAAAGCGACCACCGCGTCATCGCAAGCCACAACGACAACAACGTCAACGCCGGTTTCCTCCGATCACGCGGTCCTTTCAATGGTGTCGGCAAACAAAGTAAAGGCCGTCGCAGGGAAGGCGGTTACGCTTTCTGCGGGATTCAAAAATACTGGCGCAACAACGTGGAAGAGTTACGGATTACGCGCGCCAGACATGAGCATCGCCTCTACTGGCTCGTTCAAACACGCATCGTGGAAGGGCGATAGCGTTGCGGATGCTGCATCCACGGTTAAGCCGGGGGAGACTGCGTATGTGACGTTTGCGATTACTGCACCAAAGACTAACGGTTCGCATACGGCGAAGTTTCAGTTTACTGCGAATGGATCGGCGGTTGATGATACGTTTGTGACTATTCCGGTTGAAGTGACCGGCGGTGCTGCTGAGGCAATTTCTGCTCCGAAAGATTCAAGTGTGGACGACGGAAGCCAGAGCGTTGCGTACATTGCAGAGCCGACGATGCGTGTTGGTGTGTTGATTGTGGACGAAGAAACGAACAATGAGGTTGTTATCACGTCGAGCGAAAGTGATTTCGCTGTAAAAGATCTTGAGGGAAATCTTTTAGCTGAAATGAAGAAGGGTCAATCGGTCACTACGGCGTGGAATGGCAAGACGTACACGTTTGATCGAGGAAAGGGAATCGAAAAGGTATCGAGCGGCATTCGCATCATTCCAAAAACAGTGAACGCAATCATGACTGTGACGAATTTTGATCGAAAAGTCACACGCGGATCGTCATTTACAGACAACACATTCCGAAACATCCTTGAGCTTCGATACAACACGCCGAACGATCGTACGTGGCTTATCAATGAGCTTTCGATGGAATATTACCTTCGCGGTTTGGCGGAAACATCGAACATCTCGCCGGCAGAATTTCAGAAAACGCTCATCACCGCAGCACGAACATATGCCTTTTATCACTGGAGCCGTGCCACGAAGCACAAGAGTGAGTTTTTCCACGTGGATGCGTGGCTCGATCAGGTATACAAAGGATACGGACAAGAATTGCGCACGCCAAACTTAACAGCGGCAGTGGATGCGACGCGTGGACGAATCGTAACGTATCAAGGGGAAACAGCAATCACGCCGTATTTCTCGCGCAGTGACGGTCGAACACGAAGCTGGAGCGAGGTATGGTACGGAAGTGTTGCGTGGGCTGTTTCTGTGCCCGTTCCGTGCGACGAAGGAAAGACCCTTTGGGGCCATGGCGTGGGCATGTCTGCCTCCGGTGCACTCTGTATGGCAAACCAAGGCCAAATGTACGACGAGATTCTGCGATACTTCTACACGGGAATTGATGTGGCGAAGAAATGGGAATAGAGAAGTGATGATATACTGCGTGTAATATCTTTTCTCTTATGTCAGAGCAACCAACACAATCCGTTTCTGAAATTCTGCCACCAAAGCCAAAAAAGCCGGCTCGTGAAAAGCGGATTATTCCAGAGAATGATCCGGCAACAGTGGAGAAGGTGGGGATGTTTACACGGGTAGCACGTGGTCGCATGAAAGAAAGATCAACAAAGGCTCGTTCTGCAGAAGTGAACGCGACACAAACGCGACTCGGTCGCGAAGCAATTTTGGATGATATTGCTAGAAAAGAAGAAGCGATTCTTGGACTCGAAGCACTTTTGACAAACGGCGCAAATGAACCTGACTCCAACTTTGCTCGAGAGCAACTCGAAAAGTTCAAGGCCGATGTTGTTGCATTGCGTACAAAACACGATGCCACTCATTTTGAAAAAACACGAGAAGCAGAATTGTCTGAACCAGAGAGAGAATCCATTTTCCAAGATGCTGAACACCGCATGGAGATTGTTGCGGATGCTGAGCATGACATTGAGCTGTTCATTGATGCCTGCCGTGGACCACTTCCCGGCGAATGGAAGGGGCCGGAGTTCAAAGGATTGGGGAAGTTTATTGAGGACGCATACCTTTCTCCTGGAACGGTGGAGCGGCTTTTGCTGCGAAGACTCTTGGCTAAGCCAAAAAAGGATAGAGAAGTTGAAACTGGGCTTCCTGAGGCACTCGTTCCTGCGCTCAGTAAAGAAATGGATCGACTCGTTGACGAGCGTGCTAAGACCGATCTTGCGAACAGCGCTTTTAAGGACCTCGCTTCCGGAATTCAAGAAGCGTACCTTGTGGCGCGTAGAACACATTGGTCTTCTCCCGACTATAGATCTGAACTCATTCAAGACTGTCAGAAAAATAAAGCGACTTCTGGAGAATCACTTTTTTCTCTCGAGAGCCCAGACGCAGCCATTGCAGCATTGCGTATTGCGATGTTTTCCCGGGGAACGCTCTCTCCTCAAGAGGTGAAAACCGTTGTCGCTTCATTTATTGGATATCGGCAAGGAGGGGCACATTCAATGAGCGCGCTTTCTTTTGAGGAGCGGAAAGCGTTCATCGATAAACTTTGTGATCGGAAGATTCTTCCAGCAGCAGAAAATCGACTGAAAGAAATGAATCTCTTCGAGAGTCATTCTCTTGATTCGGTATTCGCTGCTGGAAAAAGAGAACTTGAGCATATTAAAGTGCTCAAACGTCTTGAAACAGAGGCATCGCAACAGCCAAAGAATTGGGATACAGAAATGCGCACGGCAAATGAAGGCGCGGTTGGTGCGACATTATTCCGCGCGAGAGAGGAGCTGAAAACGCTGAAGAATGAAAGGCTCGGTTTGCGTTCAGATATTGCAAAGAAGCAAGTTGCCATAGAGGAAGCGCTCCAAAAGATGGATGATACTTCGGTTCCAAAAACGTTTTCTCACGAAAAAGCGAACAGATTTCGAGATGCTGTTGTGCTTGCCGTTCGTCTGTTGAAGGCAGAGCAGAGAGGTCGGGACGACGCTCCTTCTGGGTTTGGTGTAGAAGCGTTTGGTTTTTTTGTTGAAAGAAAGGGTAAAGAGATTGCGGACCAGGTTGGTACTGTTCAAACTCGAACAATTTCGCAAAGTGAAACATCACCATATCTTTCAGCTGCACTGGCGAAAATGCGAGACAATTATAAGCAAGATGAGGATCGTCTTCATCGTATTGTTGAGGGGCTGATTGATGGGCCTGGCGTAATAAACTCTCGACGGGTTCTGGATCTTGTCAACGGAATTTTTGCAAGAAGACAGTCGGATATTGCTGTTGGTGAGCGATTGCGGTTTAGAGACACTCAAGATGCGACCGCAATGTACGCCCGCGAAATAGCGGAGGAGTGCGCAAGTGTGCTCGTTGATCTTGAAACGTGTAAAAAGGAATTTGAGCATTTGAACGAACAAGCGAAGAGTCTTTCAATGCGCATTGCTGCGGCGATTGCAGCGGCAGTGCCGGCGGCTGAGGCAGAAAAGGCCAGCCTTGGAAAAACGTTGAGCGATAACGATATCCATTTACAAAGAGCGAGAACGAAACTTGATAACGAGAACGCGAAGTGGAGTATCTTTAAAAGCCAAAGAAAGATTGATGAGTACGAAAAAGACATTGATACATTAACGAAAGAAAAACAACAATTGGACACAAAGATTGTGGCGGTACAGTCTTTCCTTTCACATATGCAAACAGCCCAGGAAGACTTGAAACGTGAAGTTAAAAAACCCAATTGGGGTCCGTTGGGTGTACTGCGTTGGTAAATGTTCCTTTACACAAAAGATCCTCGCGAGGATCTTTTGTGTGTTTATTCATTCGGAACCTCTTCCTCGTCGTGCATTTTGTGACCGTGAGTATTCTTACACGTTTTTGCAAGTCCGCCGATCGCGATCTTTACGTCTTCTGGGTTGTCGATGTTTTTAAATTGGAATCGTTCGCGTTCTGCTGCTGTTTGAATAAACACGTCGCCAAAGGTGAGGAATGTAGCGATCAAGCCTTTTTGTTCACTGGTGATGTCTTGAACTTGGTAAAGGTACACCTCTGAGACCACGCGGTTGAATAGCCCGTGCTGTTCTGTGTTGATAATGCGTTCGCTCGTAACAATCCAGACATCCAACCAGTAGTCGGTCACCTCTGTGAGCGTTAATACAAGAATAACGAGGAGATAGGCTACGAGAATTACGACGAGAGCTGGGCCCCAAAAGACGTGAGCAATCAGATCTGGGTTTGCGAGTTCCACGAGTGTTCCCACAACGACCGGCAACACAAAAAGTACGCCGCTAAACACGAAGATGCGGATGAGATCAATCCAATGCCTGCGTAAAAAAAGAACGACTTTTTCGTTTGGTAATGCATTCGGAAGAGTGTTCAGGTTCATCATAAGCCGAAAGATGATGAGCTTCCGCCGGTAGATGGAAGAATGTCGCGGAGGGTAACGGTCTCTGTCCATTGAATATCAAGAAGCGCGGTCATGCCAAGAACAAAAACAAAGAGATAGCTGACGACGTATACCAAAATTAATCCAATTGCACCACGGCCAACAACTCCGTAGCGAGCAAGGTGAAAAATGTTAAAAAAGAGAAACAGCGCCGTGAACGCAACAATAAATGCGAGCGGCACGAGGAGAATCCACAACGGAATATCCATACGCTCACATTGTAACATTATTTTGTGCGGCCCAAATGTTCGTACGCTCGTGCGGTTGCCATTCTTCCGCGCGGCGTGCGTTCAAGAAATCCGAGTTGGAGCAAATACGGTTCGTACACTTCCTCGATGGTTTCGGTTTCTTCCTGCGTTGCGGCGGCGAGCGTGCCGAGGCCAACTGGGCCGCCGTTGAATTTGTCGATGAGCGTGAGCAAGAGGTGACGATCAACGGGATCGAGCCCAAGATCGTCAATTGCAAGCATCGTCAGCGCTTCATGCGCAACGTCGGGAGTGAGCATTCCTTCATGACGAATCTGCGCAACGTCGCGAACGCGTTTGAGGAGCCGATTGGCGATGCGTGGTGTTTTTCGCGCGCGACAGGCGATGGTCTTCGCCGTCTCTTCGTCCATGTCGAGACTGAGAATCTTCGCACTGCGATGAAGAATCTTCGCCATGTCGTCGTCGGAGTAGAAGTTGAGGTGCAGGGTGCTGCCGAAGCGATCCCGGAGCGGCGCGGAAAGCAGTGAGAGGCGAGTGGTCGCGCCGATAATCGTGAACGGCTCCAGATTCAATCGGAGTGTGCGTGCGGAAGGGCCTTTGCCGACGACGAGATCGAGGGCGAAGTCTTCCATTGCCGGGTACAACACTTCTTCGATGTTGTGGTTCATGCGGTGAATCTCGTCGATAAACAGCACGTCGCCGCGGGAGAGGTTCGAAAGAATCGCGGCAAGATCGCCAACGCGCTCCAGCGCTGGGCCGCTCGTCACGCGAACGTTCGCGCCCATTTCTGCACCGATGATGTGCGCGAGTGTTGTTTTCCCAAGACCAGGATTGCCGTAAAGAAGAAGATGTTCAATGGGCTCATTGCGTGCTTTTGCGGCGTCGATGAAGATTGAAAGATTCGTCTTGAGATCGTCTTGTCCAACAAAATCATCCAAGCGCGACGGGCGCAGCGTATTTTCAATGACCTGTTCTTCCGGATCTGCTGTTTTTTCAACAATTCGCGGTTCGATGTTCTGTTCCTCTTCGTGCAACATATCTTGCAGAAATTGTACCGTACTGATTGACTTTTCACCATTTTTCGTGTTCAAATGTGCACACCGTGACCCTCGCGGAAATACATAAAAAGACCCGTTCCCACAGGAGCCACAATGGCGCAGAAGCATAACCACGATCCCACCCGAGCGACAGTGCTCGGTAGAGAGCCTCCCCCTTCTGGCGTGCCTTCGGCGCCTCCCGCGCCGGTGAACGAACGGCCGGCGCGTCCGGTTCGTTCGGTCCTTCGTCCGCCTCCGCAGTCGTCCGCCCCCGCAGCTCCGCCCGAGATGGTCGTCACGTTCCGGCAGCATCCCACGATTGCCCCCGCAGAAGGGGTCAGCGGCCCGCCCTCGATTCCTGCGGAGCTGTATGGCGTGCGCACGCTGGGCCTCGGTCCGGCGAAGATCACGACTGCGCCGCCGGCCGCTCCGCCCCAGCTCCAGAATGTGGCGCTGCGGGGCATCGAGAAGCCCCGTTTCGTCGCCGACGCGCGGAGCGAGCTGTGGATCATGTCGCCGGATGCCCTCGGCAATCCGGTCGTGGTCAGGGAACGCCTCGTGGCGGTGTACATCGCCGCTCGGGTGACGAACTTCTTCGCGGGAGCGGAGAAGGGATCGTGGATCGTGGAGGTGGACCTGGTGTTCGCTCCCGTCACCCCTGGCAAGGTGGCGGAAGACTGGGCCTTCCGCTACGTGCAGGACAACGGCGAGCTCCAGAAGAAGCTCGTTGCGGGCCTGTACATGGCGCTTTCCCGGCTTCCGCTCTGGCCCGGGCTCATCATCCGCTTCGCTGGTGGCCCGCCGATGACCAAGGCGGACGCCGTCGAGAACCGGCACCAGTACTGGATCGACGAGGATCGTTCGCCCACGCGAGTGGAGATCGACAGCCGCCGGTTCGTGGACGAGGCACGCGAGGTCGCGGAGGACGTCTACCTCGACGCCCAGCGTCGGTTCTTCACTCGCTTCACGGTGGCTCGGTGGAAGCGGCGTGATCCGCTTCGGTACCGCAACTACCAGATGGGCAAGCTCCTCGCGGAGCGAGAGGATCCGGCGGAGCTCGACAAGAAGGATCTCGAGGCGCTCAAGACGGTGCTTTCCGAGTACGGCGGGCCGGTGGTCAGTAGCTGCTGTGCGGTCATCTACGGGGACGACCTCGATGCAAGGGCGGCGCTGGAGAGCAAGGGGCGCACGCCGGTACGACCGACGGAGGTTGATCGCCCTGCGCGGCCGACGTACATGGAGTACGGCGCTGAGCCTGTGGCTGAGGAGGACCTGGTTCCGATTGGTGACGACGGAAGCTGAGGTTCGGCGGTACGCGTGACATCACGGGAGCCTGGCGCGTACGCGTGCCGGGCTCCTGCTTGTTTCAAACGACATGTTCGGGCAGAATATGGGTGAGCCGAGATGGCGGAATGGTATACGCAAGACACTTAAAATGTCTGGATCGAAAGGTCATGCGGGTTCGACTCCCGCTCTTGGCACCAGAAAAGTACCGTTGAAAGACGGTGCTTTTCTATTCGCGTACTTTTCTTCCTCTGTGCGTCGGCTGAAGGCTATGACAATTCGGACAAAGTATTCTCAGATTCTCGATACGATTGTCCGTGTGAGCGCCGTTGATATGGTCGAGCTCCAATGGAAGATAGCCGTCAGGCGTTCGTTCTGCCCAACCGCATATTTCGCAATGCTCTTGTTTGAGTCCTGCATCGAATAATCGACGTTTCAATTTGAAACTTTGATAATGACTTTCTTGGACGAGGATATCTGCAAGCTGAAGTACGGGTCGGGGTCCACGTTTTAACCCCTTTTCCCAAGACCGCCCTTTGAGATGGGAATAATCCAGGCTCGCTTCGTGAAGATATTTTTTGATCTGCGCATAGTTTCCGCCGACAGGCTTTAGTCCAAGGTGAACTAAAAGTTGCCCGAGACTTCTCGATTTTGATAGGGATTCTTGAAGCTGTTCCTTGACCCACTTTCGCCTTTTCATTTAAGAATCATATCAAGCACTTCTGGTTTATTAAAGAATGCATTTCGTGATAGAGTTTTCGATAATCGACAGATTGTATGAATAAGATTCTTACCCTGTGTCTCATTGCTGAATCGAATCGCGTCCTTCTTGGCATGAAGAAGCGCGGTTTTGGGGCAGGGAAGTGGAATGGATTTGGAGGAAAAGTAACGGAAGGTGAATCGATCGAAGATGCAGCGAAACGGGAAGTTACCGAAGAGTGCGGGCTTATTGTTGAATCGATGAGCGTCGGCGGAATTCTCGAATTTACTTTTGAGGGCCAAGACGGAATTCTCGAGGTGCATTTGTTTCGAGTGGATCGGTGGAGTGGCGATGTTGTCGAATCCGAGGAAATGCGACCACGGTGGTTCGCGATCGACGAGATTCCGTATTCCGAAATGTGGCCGGACGATAAATTTTGGTTGCCGGCATTTTTAGAAGGAAAGACATGTAATGGCGCATTTCATTTTGCGCTCGACAGATCGATCGCACGCCAAGCGTTCACAATTGGAGAATAACCATATGGAATCAACAGATCGCTACCGCCCAAACGCAGCACTTCTCCTTACCGACGGCCATGGTCGTGTGTTGTGCTGTGAGCGACATGATGAAATGTATGGCGATGCCCTGCAAACCGTTCAGGGTGGAATCGATCCAGGAGAAACCGTTATCGATGCGGCGTTGCGCGAGGCGTCGGAAGAGCTCGGCGTTGATCCGTTGATTATTACGGTTCTTGGTGTGATGGATGAGAAGTTTTCGTATCGTTGGGACGCTGTCCCTATCGCGAAGTGGCCCGGAGGTTTTGTCGGCCAAGAACAGCAATTTGTTTGCGGACAGATGGAGCCGGGGACGCCAATGAATCTGGATGCACATCATCGCGAGTTCAGCCGCGTATTTTGGGGAACGCCACAGGAGCTGATCGAAGGATGCTGGGAAGCAAAGCGTCCGGGAATTATTGCTGCTCTGCAGTATTTTGGACTACTGGACGTGAAATTTTAAGGACAAGGGGGAGATTGTGTTCAGAAAGAATTTTTGCCGCGTCGTCGGTGTTCATGAGTGTGACGTGTTCTTTAGTAATGGAGATTGGAGCAAAAGACATGGTGATCGATTCTGCATCGATATCGAATCCAAGCGTGAGTCCTTGTGACGTCGGCACGCTCCAGCTTTGGTCGAAGAGAAAGTTTCCAAGAGAATAGATGATTGGTGCGCCTTTGTAGTTTTCGTATGTTTGAATGACGTGAGGATGTGCGCCGATAATCGCATCGGCACCAGAGTCGATGAAAAGGTGGGCGGCGTCGGTTTGCGCTGCGCTTGGAGTATTTTGATATTCGTTTCCCCAGTGTGGGAAGATAATGACGAAGTTGCCCGCGGCTTTTTCGGCTTTGATCGAGTCGACGATCGATTCCGGTTCTTCGCCAAATGCGTGGAAGCCGATGAAAGAAATTGCGATGCCATTGATTGTTGCGTGACCGATAAAGTCTTTGCTGACGTACGGATCTCCGAATGGCGTCATCCCGAGCGAGGCGATGGTGCTTCGTGTTGATGCGACGACTGTCGATCCGTAGTTGTCGCTGTGATTGTTCGACAGTGAAACGAAATCGATTCCGGCATCTGCGATGGTTTGGGCGATTGCTGGCGTGGTGTCGAATGTGAATCCGTCGAGTTCTTGATTCGGCGTATCACGGATGGTTCCCTCGAAGTTTCCAATGGTGAGATCTGGTGCGGAAAGATAGTCGGTGATATCGGAGAGCGGATACGTGAGGCTCGTTTTACCGATACGCCACTCCACGCCACGTGCAAGCATGATGTCGCCGACGAAAAGGAGGCGAGCGATCGTTACGCTTGAGCGATCGGTGGTTACACCTTGGGCAAATTGAGCGTCCTGAGTTTGAGTATTTACGTTGCCCATATTGCCCAAGCTCAGCGATCGCCCATCTTGCTCAATAGAGAAATACGAGGGCAACACAATCGCGCCAAGAACGGCTCCAATCGAAAATACGCAAGAGAGATAGAGGTTCATGAATGCGATGGATCGTGTGGGAAACATGAAAAGCAGCATACACTGCCGTTGACCACAAAAATAGGCCATGCTATAGTTTTGCGGCAAGAAACGAGCGGAAATGCGGCAGTAGTTCAGTGGTAGAACGTCTCCTTGCCAAGGAGAAGGTCGCCGGTTCGATCCCGGTCTGCCGCTCCAGAAAAACCCCAGACAATTGTCCGGGGTTTTTCTGTTCTGCGAATTTACGATTTCAGAATGAGTCGCGTGTATCCCCGTTCAAGGCGAGAAATACGCTCCTCGTGATCACGCTGAACTGGAACGAGAGGCTCAAGAATTGTTGTGATTGAATTGACTTCAGTCGCGAGTGCCTCGAGAAGTTCGTCGTGATGATCGAACCGCTGTTCGTGGTGCCGTAAGGTTTCTTGTACATCATGTACTTCGGTCGCGACAGTCTCGATGAGATCTTCAAGATGATCGAATCGTTGATCGATTGCGGTAAAACGTCCGTCCATTCCATTGAGTCGGGTATCAATACTGCCGAATCGTGCATCGATCGAGTCGAATCGTGCATCTACAGCATCAAACCGCATATCGATTGCGTCGAATCGTTTCTCATGACCGTCAAACCGTTGATAGACGCCCTCGAGGAGCTCCACCATTTCTTTCTTTGTGATTGGCGTTTGGTCAGACGTCATATGTTCGCACTATAGCAACATCCCATATGGTCGTGAAGTTAGGTTGCGAGTGCAAGTTTCGGTGTGCGATTCTCCATTGCTTTTTGTTTTAAGTACCATCCAATTGCTCCTTTGCTCCCGGCGCGGAATTGGTCTTTTGCCACAGTGAGTACAAACGTTTCGATGTCATTCGCAATGTCTTCCGGCATGTCGTGTTTCTTCATGAGGGAATGAAAGTTGTCCTGAAGAATACTCAGCCATCCTTTCTGATATTGTCCGTCGCTCATACGTTGGTTGGGTGAAGAATAAGTTTCGTGGTTCGTGCTTTCGGTCTTGTGTACCAGACCCATGCGCCGAATCCTGCGCTGCCTACCGCGAGGAGCGCGCTAGTCATCCAGAGGAGTGATGATTGTGAGGCGGTTGTTCCGGCAATTGTTGCAGCTGAAATTGCCGCATCAACGTGTTGTTTTACGATGTCGTCAGCAGATCGGAGAATGATGGTTTCTTGATCCCCATGCTTAAGAATTCCGGTAGCGGTAATGGTTGCTCCGGCGAGATCGGCCCACGCAATGGTGACGCCATTTCCAGGAACAAGTTTGATTGTTCCGTGATCGGTATTGAGAAGCACGGCATTGCCATCTCGCGCGCTGACCGTTCCACTGATACGAACGAGGCTTCCGTATGAAAGCGTTAATGCGTAATCGTGCACTATCGGATTACCTTGATCGATGACGCTGACAGCGTCTTCTTGAATATTCACGCGCCGATGATCGGAAAGCACGCTGACTTCGCCGGTGATTGATACGTGATCGCCAATCTTTACGTCGGCGAGGGCACCGCTGCTTTGATAGACCTCAAGGCCATCAAGGAAAAATGATCGTTTCCCGACGAGCCCCGCTGTTGCGACGACGATGCCTTCGAGTTTGACCTTTGTTCCGTCGGCGATCGATGCGATGTCGTCGATTGTTATCGATCGTACAGAGGACTTTGTGCTTGTTGAACTTTTCTTCGCCGTTGTTTTTGGTTTCGTGGTTTTTGAAGTCGTTGGCGCGGTCTTTACGCTGGTTGTAGCTGCAGTCGAATCAGCGGTTGGGACGTTTTTGACTGCGGCAGCCACATGACGCGCGACAGTCGGTGTAGCGCCCGATGAACGAGCTGGCTCATTGGTATTGGTTGCGATTGTGGTCTGATTGGTTGTTGTTGCCGTTGTGCTGTTTGCATAAAGTGTTGGTGAGAGGGTTGGAGTAAGAGTTTCTGTTGGAGCTGGTGTGTTGGAGTTTGTTGTACCTGGCGTTGGTGTTGCTGCGGTCCACTCGCCATCCATGAGTGCGAGAGCGACGTCTTTCTTTGGTGCAGCATTTATGTCATTCCCGTAGCTCACGGAATCAAGGACGACGTTGCCATTCATGAGCGCAATACTCTCGGCGTCGTTATTGAGATTTCCTGTTGGGTTCGGAATGAGTGCGTATCCACCTGGATCGATGGTGCCGGAGAGATGGGTTTCTTTTTCGGACGCGTCGATGAGCAAGAGTCCATCAAGAGACAGGGAAGTGCTCTTCATATTTTTGAGTTCCACCCATTCATCGTAGCCCGTGCTTGGTGATGGAAGAACTTCATTGATGACGACATCGTCTTTTGCGACAGTCGATGAGGCTGGCGTCGAGGATTCGGCTTTCGATGGCGCAATTGGTGCTGCGACTTCTGGTGTTGCGACCGCAGCTGGCGTGGCGGTTGTAGCTACCGTGACCGATGTCGCCACTGGCGTTGTAGCAGCTGCATCTGCTGTAACGAGTGCTTCCGTTGTAGCGGCTTCGATCGTTGTTGGAGGAATCGCTGTGTCTGTTGAAGGCGTCGTCGACGACGCATCCTGTGTACTCCATTCAGTGTTCACGAGGAGAAGTGCGGCATCTTTCTTTGGCGCAGGGAGCGTGTTGGTTCCGTACGCGAGGGAATCGACAACCGTGTCTCCATTCAGGAGCGTCAGGCTATCGCCGTCGTTATTCAGATTGCCGTTTGGGTTCAGGATGCGCTGTGTCGCGCCAGCATCGAGGACGCCGGAGAGCGCGGTGATTTTTCCAGAGGCATCAACAAGGGTGAACGTATCAAGAACAACAGGGGCTGATGAGAGATTCGTGAGATCGACCCATTCATCATTTCCGGCGCTCGGCGACGAGAGAAGTCCGGTGATGCGAAGCGTTTCAGGGGTGTGTACGTTGACCACCGGTTCTTCGATTGGAACGACCGGAATTTCGACAGGAACAATTCCTGGATCCGTTACTTCGACTACTGTCTCGATCAGTTCGGAGACAATCACGGGCACAGCTTCTTCAATGATCGTTACGACTGGAGGTTCACTGGCTGATGGTTCGGAGACAAGTATTTCTATTGGTGTTGTGGCGACATCGGGAATGATTGGGACATCGATTACCGATGACGTGATCGGTTCGCTGACAATCGAGGAAGTTTCGGCGACAACGGGATTTGTGTTATTGATGATTGGTTCTGCGACTTCGGTGGCAAGAGGATCTGATGTTGCCACGACCGGCGGTGCAGTGTCTGTTACAGCGGGCGTGGTCGTCGTCGTTTCCGGTGTGGTTGCTGATGCTGCAGCAATGACGTGTGAGACGCTTGTGGATTCTGCCTCCGTAAACCACGTCTTCGATGAGAGATCGCGTTTCATCGTCGAGAATGTTGTGGACGATCCAAAATTTGGCGTGCCAGGGTCAACAAGGGAATCGACGACGGTGCCGGCAGAATCGAGAAGCGCAACGTTGAGTGAAGTGTTTGGAATGCTCACTGCGGTCGTTACAAGATTTGGCGTTGTAATGAGCGTTGTTTTAGGATCGGTTATTGAATAATTCGCGACGAGGTATGCCGATCCTGCCGGAATCGAGCTCGCATTCGGAACGGTGATCGCGGATCCACCTGTTCCAACGCCGGTCAGTGACCAGCCGCTTATGTCGAGAGTTTCGGTTCCAGTGTTCCGGATTTCAATCCATTCGTCAGCCGTCGATTTTTCCGATCCTGCCCACGCGATTTCCGAGATGACAACGCTTGGTGGTTCGGCCGCTCGTGCGGTGGATAGAGCAGGCACAACGGACAACGCGAGGAGGAGTCCCAGGGCATATGTGTGTTTCATAAAGGGTTAGGCGCAGCGAACGGCGCTGATCACGCGCAGTTCAATCTGCAGAAATAAGCACGAGTACCCGCGGCAAACAAAATTCCCCACAAGCCCTTGTTCAGGGGTTGTGGGGAGTTGCTTGTGCCTCCACTGTGCCATGTTTTGTGTTCAGCTTCAAGAAAAATACATGGGATAAATCACGCGTTTTCATTCGTCAATCGCCGAATTCTTATGCGTCGAACACCAAGAGTCGTCAGAAAATGTCGTAAATTTCCCATTCCCCATTTTGCGAGAACTCAAGGGTTCGGTATGATACTTTCTGAAGAGAACGAATTGAAAAGTTGACTACATTTGTCGAATGCTAGGAGCTGCGAGGACTAAAGTGAAACGTACCCAGATGTACGTTGAATGAGGACCGCAGCAGCGACAACGCAGTCGGCGAATGTAGTCGGCTTTTCTATGGACGAGTGGTGGAATTGGTATACACGTATGCCTTAGGAGCATATGCAGCAATGCATGAGAGTTCGAGTCTCTCCTCGTCCACCAAAAGATGTTTATGACTCACGCTACAAAAATCTTCATCGCAAATGGATTGCGGTCCATTCTGTCGATGCTTTGTGCATTTCTTACATTTTCAGTGTTGAACGGGGTATTTTATCTTGCGATATTTTTCAGCGACGGACACGATGTGCTTGAACGCGGCCTATTTGTACGATACGAGGTCCTTATTGCTTTCGTTACAGCGTTCTTTGCAATTATAAGCGGCTGGGTTCTTGCGCGAATTGCGCCTTTCAGGCCAACACGTCACGCATGGATTCTTGGAGGAATTATCACGCTATACATTGCCGTCATCGCGTCGCAGCAAGCGGCTACGCCGTCTGATGTCTTCTTTGTCTGGCTGCAGATTGTTCCCGGTATAGTTTGTGGAGCATTTCTTTGTGAACGACATTCGGTGAAGAAAATGTGAGTCCGACGCTGATCATCATCACCGGCCATCCGGGAACAGGAAAGACGACGCTCGCGCATCGACTTTCAAAAGAGCTCAATCTTCCAGTTTTGAGTAAAGATGAAATAAAGGAAGTTTTGTTTGACGTTTTAGGATGGACTGATGTTTCTTGGTCAAAACAAATTAGCGCCGCGTCGTATCGTGTCATTGATCATGTCATGAAAGAACTCCTCACAGTTGGCGGCGGAGCGATTATTGAAAGTAATTTTCTTGTGGAGTTTGATAGTGAAAGAATAGAAGCGTTAATTCGAAATTATTCTATTGCGCCTGTTCAAATTTTGCTTTATAGCAAAGAGGATGTTCGAGCAAAGCGATTTCACGAAAGAAGAACGTCTGGAAATCGTCATGCAGGGCATCACGATTTAGATCAATTCCAAAAGAACCAAGATCACGATCGCCGAATTCCTCTAATGATTAGTGCCCCACGCATTGAGATCGACACAACCGATTTTGAAAAAGTCGATTATGCGGAGCTTTTGAACGAAATTCGTAAAGCTTGTCTCGATTCCGATGGAACCGTATAGTGTTTCGGTATGCGCGTTATTCTCATTCACGGCTATAAGGCCACGTCAAAAAGCGGATTCTTTCCGTGGCTTGAGCGTGAATTGCGGGCAAGGGACTTCGACGTGGTGATTCCGGAGCTGCCGAATCCGGAGGAGCCGGATCGCGATGTTTGGACGGAAACGCTCGTGAAAACGTGCGCACCATTGAAAGAGACGGACATTATCGTTGGTCATTCCCTCGGTGGCGCTGCGGCGTTGCGAATGCTCGAGGCGGCAGAGGCTCGGTCTACCCCTCATGCGATGGTGATGATTTCCACGCCGTGGATGATTAAGGACGATAAGTTCCGCGGATTCTTCATGTCCGAGCTCGATTTCGAAGTGTTGATGTGGCGCGCGAGTAAGTTTGTCGTCATCCACGCGCTGAACGATTCGATCATCCCGGTGGATCACGCAAAACGGTACGCATCGGTATTCCACGCCAAACTCGTTACACCAGAAACGGGGGAGCACTTTCAAGGAGAGGAATATCCAATTATTTTGCAATCGATTTTGGACGTTGCTGCGGAACCGATCGTCTACGAACCGGGCAAATCACTTGCTGACGATTACGCAGAGATTCGTTAATTATGTTCACCGGAATCGTTAAAGGCCTTGGGGAGATTGTCGCGATTGATCGTTGTGAAGGGTTTTTGGATATGACGATTAATGTTGGGAGTGTTTTATCGATTCCCGAAATTGGTGCGAGCGTGGCTGTTGATGGTGTGTGTTTAACCGTTACCGAGATTGATGGAGCGAAATTGAAGTTCTCGGTGATGGAAGAGACGCTTGAGAAGACGACGGTTGGTGATCAAAAGGTCGGCGATCGTGTTGGCCTTGAGCAACCGCTGAAGATGGGTGATGAACTTGGTGGCCACATGGTGCTCGGACACGTTGATGGCGTCGGCACGATCGTAAAGAAAGATATCGACGGCGAGAATTGTTGGGTGACGATTGCCGCGCCGGAGTTTTTTGCAAAATATATTGTACAGAAAGGATCGATCGCGATCGATGGTGTCAGTCTTACGATTTGTGATCCTGCGCCAAAAGATGGGGGAGTCGATTTCTCTGTCTCGCTTTTGCCGCTGACACTTTCATTGACGACGTTGGGATTCAAGGATGTTGGCGATCGCGTGAATCTTGAGGCTGATTATGTGTTGAAGGCGATGATAAAATGACCGGTATGAAATCCGGATCATTCGAAAATCTCTCAATGAGGATCGAAGGTGTTGCGGCCCTTCATCGATACGAGGGATGGCGGGATTGTTTGGAGAGGACTGAGGAATATTTTGCGTCGAAAGTTACCCGAGTTGAGCAAATTACAAAGGGCGGAAATAATGGAGTGTTTCTTTTTGAGAGCATCGCGGGCGATTGTGTAATAGGGAAATTTTATCAGCGTGATGCTCGAAATCGATTGGAGCGCGAGTGGCGTGCCTGTACATTTTTGCGACGTAGGAATTTTGCAGTTCCCGATCCATTATTTCGAGATACGGACGCGAACTTTGCGGTGTATTCTTTTGAATCCGGTCAGCATGTGAGTTCCGTGGAAGCATTAGAAGAGGATGTTTTTGGATTGATCGATACGCTTTGCCGATTGCACTCACTTACCCCAGCTCACATATCGGAAGTTTTTCCCGATGGCATCATGGCGTGGTTTTGCTCTGAAGACGTTGCAAAGGAAATCGACGAACGCTTCCATACCGTTCTGCGTTCAGTCGAAGACGGGGTATTGCATCCACGCGTTTCCAAAATGATTACGGAGACGAATATCCTTGGAGAAATTCAAAATCTTCTTGCATCAAGACTTGCGGCGTCCTCGGCCTTACGATGGGAAGTTCCAACGGAAGGACGACGTCTAAGTCCGGTGGATTTTGGTTTCCATAACGCATTGTTTCGTGGAACAGAGCCGCCGTGTATCGTGGATTTGGAATATTTTGGATGGGACGATCCATTACATACCGTTGCGGATTTTTTGACGCACGACAAAACACAGGGATTATCTGAAGCACTTCGGCAGAGGGCGATTGATCGATATGTGATGCAGATGAGGCTTTCTTCAGAAGAACGGGAGCGTCTTGATTTAATGTGCGAGCTTTGTGATATCCGATTTTTAGCAATTTATCTTCAGTCAGTTACGCCGCGGTATCTCGCAGTGCGTGCTTTCGCCGCGGCCGGAGATTTCGATGCAGAAAAATATATTAGCGGGCAGCTCGAGAAGATTCAAAAAAGAAGGGAACGAGTGAGATTAATTCCGTTTCGAAGATAGGGGAAGCTGAGGGGGTGTCGTCGGTTTGATTTTAGGTATTACATTTTTAATCGCTGCCTCCGTTTCTTTTGGGCATCCATTTGTCCATTGTTTTGGGTGAAGTTCCTTTTGTCGTCGCGCTTCTTCGAGCGTCATCCAGCGGACTTCAGTAACTTCACCGTCGGGAAATGTGCATTCTTCTGGAACTATCTCTAGTTGGATCGCGAATTGTTCCTCGATCTTTTTATGCTTTTCATCTTTTACCCGGCGGAGAAAAACAAAATTGGATTCTTCACAGACTACCCCTAATTCTTCCGCAAGTTCTTTGCATGCATTTTGCGCGAATGATATTCCCACCGGAAGATGTCCACCAAAACACGTCTGCCACTTTCCAGGATTTCCGGGGCAATGGAGCGCGCGACGAGAACAGAGAATTTCTCCTCGATTATTTATAACCCAAATTGCCGAACCACCATGCCACCATCGCTCAGGCTCTTTCTTCACTTCTGATCGCGGTCGTCCCTCGGTGGGACTCTCATTGTCGTCAAAGCACTGAAGAGATTCTTCAGACATAGGTTAATAATGATACGTCACTCCGTGATTGATCGTGCATGCTCGATAGAGCTGTTCGAGGAAGAAGAGGTGGGCCATGTCGTGGGTGGTGGTCATGGGGGAAAGGGAGAGGCGGAAGGAGGCGCGAATTTTGAGGGATTCTGGGAGGCCGTGGGGGCCGCCGAGGACGACGGTAATGTGGTTGCCGAGGTCTTCGTGGGATTTGAGGAAGGAGGCGAAGGATTCGGAGGTGTGTTTCGGGCCGATGGCGTCTAAAACGATGAGGATATCGCCCTGGGGAATAGCGTCGTTAATATCGGCGGCGGATTTCACGATTTTTTCCGTGAGTTGGACGAATTTTTTCAATCGAAGGCGAAATTCATCCCCAATTGCCTGAAAAGGGCCTCGGGGAAGTGTGCCGACAGTGATTAAGGTGAGTTTGATCATAAGGGCGAATCTTAGCGCAAAAACAGTTGTGGAACAATGGTGGATAGCTTTGGTGAGGAATTTCTTGACAGTCGTTCCACAGTCCTATACCATTTCGCCCACATTGAGCCTGTGCGGAAACGTCCGCTTTGGAGATGCAGCGCTGAAGTTTTCTTGAGCTCTGACCTCCGAACTTTCACAACCGAAGATTGCAAATAGAGAAAAACGTACTGATCGTGATGACGCATGAAGCGTCGTCAACAATCAGTGAATGGAGAGCATTAAGGGTATATGGTGGATGGCTCGAGAAAATATGCCGAAGAAGGACGTAGTAGCCTGCGATAAGCTCCGGTGAGGTGGCAAACAACCGTTGACCCGGAGATGTCCGAATGGGGAAACCCACTTAGGGTAATGCCTAAGTATTCGACCAGTGAATTCATAGCTGGCGAATGGGAACCTAGGGAAGTGAAACATCTCAGTACCTAGAGGAAAAGAAACGAACGGGTAAGATCTTCATCTCGACACTCGATGCTTCGAGGGGCGAGATGACAGATCGTGCTCATATTCCCAAAGTAGTGGCGAGCGAAATGGGAGCAGTCCAAACTTCATGATGTGAAATTTAATCGCAACGTTCCTTCGGGAATGCCAAGATTTTGTGAAAGGCGCCAGCCGTTGCATCTGAAGTGTTGTAAGTGAAACACGATTCCAATCTGGTGATTGGTGGCATGCATTTGTGGCAACTAGTGGAAGATGCTGGAAAGCATCACCAAAGAGGGTGATAGTCCCGTACGCGAAAGATGCACATAAACATGCGGTGTTTGAACTTGAGTACGGCGAGACACGAGAAATCTTGTCGGAATCAGCCACGACTATGTGGCAAGACTAAATACATATTTTCATCGATAGTGAACTAGTACCGTGAGGGAAAGCTGAAAAGAACCCCGGAAGGGGAGTGAAATAGAATCTG
>JBBTSM010000010.1:0-69712 GCA_038064675.1 Patescibacteria group bacterium
TTCTTCGATTCCAGCGCGCTGCATAATGATCATGCCAGCGATAATCATCACGGGAATGCTCGCGATGCTTCCGGAAAATGCATGCACAAAACTCACCTCAATCAGGAGAAGGAAGAAGAACAACAGAGAGAGGAAAATGCCTGTTCTCATAATGCGTTTTCTGGATACGAAAGAACAAGAACAGCGGTCCACTCACGTGCATCGTGAACAGGAGTAATCGTTGCGGTGATAAATGGCGCGCTCGGTGTAGCGAGGATGTTCGTTACTGTTCCGATGACGATACCTTGTGCGAGCAATCCTCCAAGCCCGCTGGTGACGACGATATCGTTCACGGCGATAAGCGTGTCCTGCGGAATGTACTCCATAGAGAGCAATGCGCCTTCCTCACCAGTCACGAGCCCGATGGTTTTCTGTTTCCCAATAATCGCTGCGGGAATTGCGCTCTTTGGATCTTCCGTGAGGCGCACCGCAGAAGACGTTGTGGCTACGGAATCCACTGTGCCGAATAACGCACCGTCGCCGATAATCACCGCGGCACCAGCCTGCACACCGTCATTTGCACCTCGATCGATGGTAACTACTGATTCTTCTGGTGTGTCGCGTGCAAGAATGCGCGCGGTAATGCCTTTCGTGTTGGTTCGGGAAACGTATCCCATGAGCGTTCGCCATTCTTCAACTTCTCGAGCGTTTGCTTCCGACGACGCCGCAAGAATCGTTGATGCGCCCAAGCGATTTGTGCACGAGCTCAGTTGCGCGGAAAGCGAATCCTCGTTCGCAAATAATCGAGACGTTGCACGCCCAAGAACAGATCCGGCTTGATATGCCGCGCTTTCAATACGATGAAAGACTGATGAGATGCCTGGAAGAAACGAGCATAACCACAACAGAATGCTGACGAGGAAAAAAATGCCGATGCGCCTTGCAACAGCTCGAGCACGGTCGGTGTTGTACCACGCTCTTGGCATACGCTCGTTCAGTTATCGATGACGATCAACTCCAGTTGTAGGAAGCGCAATATCCCGAAGCAAACGTTCGTCGCCAAGAAGCACACCACATCCGCGCACCACGGCGGCATCGGGATTTTCGGCAAGACGAACAGGGATGTCGGTTTCCTTCGAGATCGAACGTTCGAGCCCGCGGAGCATGCTTCCAGCGCCCACAAGAATGATGCCGCGTTCGTAAATATCTGCAACAAGTTCTGGAGGCGTGAGCTCGATGGTCGCTTTGATGTTGTCGATGATCGATCGGACGGACTTGTTTAATGCTTCGCGAACCTGCCCGTCATTTACCGTTACTTCTTTTGGAAGCCCGGTGATGAGGTCGCGGCCGCGCATCGTCATCCTGAGTCCTTCTCCAGTGTCGAGGCTGCTGCCAATGTGGCACTTTACATCTTCAGCCACGCGGTCGCCAAGAAGGAGGTTAAACACATCGCGAGCGTACTGCAGAATGTGCTTTGTCATTTCGTCGCCAGCAACCGTGAGCGATTTCCACGTAACGATTCCGGAAAGCGAGATGACGGCAATTTCCGTGGTGCCGCCGCCGATATCGACGATCATGTTTCCAAGGGATTCCTCTATAGGAAGCCCAGCGCCAATTGCGGCCGCAATTGGAGCCTCCACAAGAAGCGCCTGACGTGCCCCAGCGGCGAGCGCAGCGTCTTCTACGGCCTTGCGCTCAACTTCTGTGATTTCCATTGGCACAGACATGACGATGCGTGGACGAGGCACAAGCGTGAATGCGTCGTCGTGGATTTTGTCGATGAAGTATTTCAACATCTTTTCCGTGACTTCGAAGTCGGAAATGACGCCCTTCGTCAGTGGCCGGGTAATTTGAATATGTGGCGGTGTCTTCCCCACCATGTCTTTCGCGGTTTTTCCAACAGCAAGAATGTGATTGGTGCGGGTGTTGATTGCAACAATAGAAGGCTCGTTCATGACGATGCCCTTTTCTTTTACGAAAACGCGGGTATTTGATGTTCCGAGGTCGATGCCGATGTCCTCAGAGAATCTGCCGAAAAAACGATTAAACATAGGCAACCATGATGTTGCCAGGGATTCGGAATCTCAGGAATGCCTCTATCCACACCTATGCCTCTTTCTGGATGCTCATCATGAGGAATTCGATCAGTCCCACCAGAACCACGAGCAGAAACATCGTTCCAAAGGAGAACAAATCACGAGAAAGCAGGTAGAGACAGGCGAGAAAAAGGATTGAGAGCATCACGCCTTGGCGGAAGGAACGTGCGACAGCGGCGTGGATGGCTTCTTCGGCGTATTTTTTTGATCGGATCATGGTTCCACCGATCGTCAGCACGCCAGCGATTCCTGCGCCAAGCGTAAGGTAGAAGATAAAAAATGCTAAGGCTCCTGCCGTTGCGGGATCGATCGAAATCATCACAATACACCACGCAGAAATACTGATGGCAGTGCCGAGCGCAAGGGCGATGAGGTACTGGCGGAGGGACATACGGGGTCAGGTCTTTACCTTTTACTTTTGGTATCATATCACCGTCAGAATGTGGGGTCAGGTCTTTACCTTTTACTTTTGGTATTTCATGACAAGACCATTACGGATTGAATATCCTGGTGCGGTGTATCACATCACTTCTCGAGGAAATAAAAAGATGAGTATTTATGAATCGGATGAAGATCGCGTAGTATTTTTAAAGGTCCTCGCAAAAATTATACGAAAACATCACTGGAAATGTTATGCGTATTGTTTAATGTTGAACCATTACCATCTTCTAGTCGAGACAACTCATGGAAACCTTTCAACCGGGATGCGCGATTTGAATGGAATATATACGCAAATGTACAATAAAAAGCATGAAACCGTCGGACATATTTTTCAAGGACGATTCAAGGCCTTCCTTATTGAAAAGGAGACATACCTCTTTGAGGTTGCTCGGTATATCGTTCTAAACCCCGTTCGTGCAGGAATAGTCAAGACTCCTCAAAAATATCGATGGAGTAACTATCTTGCCACCGCTGGACTCGATTTTGCTCCGTCCTTCCTCGATGTTGACGGACTACTAAAGAATTTTGGCTACAAACGCACGGCATCACAGGAACAATATAGAGCATTCATTCTTGACGGCATTCATCGTGATTCCCCATTTATTGGAGCGCGACCAGGAATGATTCTTGGCTCACCACAGTTTGAAAGCGAAATCTCTAAAATCACCGGTGACCCAGATATTGCAGTAGAAGTAACAAAAGATGAAAAGCTTATTGGGCGGTTAACGCTGGCCGAGCTTTTTGAGGTGTACGAGGGCAAAAATGAGCGGAACGAGATCGTGAAACTTGCTGTTAACGGATATGGTTATTCAAATGCATCGGTCGCAAAGCACCTTGGCTTGAGCAATACAACGATAAGTCTCATTGCAAGAGGCAAAAAGTAAAAGGTAAAGACCTGACCCCGTTCCGTTCAGAAATTCCCTTTCTCTTTCTGCACTCTGGCAATGATCTTGGTAATGTCCGCTTCCGGGATTTCTGATTGAATGCGTGCAAGAATCGTTGGGATCATTCCATCGATATCGAATGTTGCAGGCGCACTATCGCAGCCAAGGATAAGAATCCCAGCGGCGTAGCTCGAGACGCGAACGTCGTCGGCGAGCGGTGAACCCTCAAGCATTTCCGAGAGAATCTCCTTCGCGCGATCCACGATGATCGCCGCGGTGACTTGTTTGGTGATGCCGTGGCGCTTCAACGTACCCTCGAGCATCTTGCTGATCTGTGTGAGCGAACTGCGCTTCCGCCTAGGCTGGTCTTGCATACGGGCAGATGTCTTTAAAGTCGCAGTATTGGCAGTGTGGGCCTGGCGTTGCTTGGAATGTGCTTGTGCGAATCTTCTCCATGCTATCGCGAATCTGGAGCTTGAGCTTTTCCTTGTCTTTATCCGTTGGCTCGAAGCTGACGGCGGTGTTCGATTCCAAGTAGTAGTACGTGAGCTTTTTGACGACGAGGGGTGGCACGAAGCTTTCTTCTGCGGCGATGGCGTACAGCACAAGCTGACGGCGGTCGTCCCAATCGAGCTTCGCCTTTGGCGTGCCGGTCTTGTAGTCGATGATTTCGATTCCGCCCTCTACATCGTCAATTCGGTCGATACGACCTTTCACCAGAATGCCGTCGATTTTAAGCGTGAATCCTTTTTCGATGAATTTTGGTGATGGCGGATTCTCCGTAACGACGCGATAGTATTCCTTCATGATCTCTGTGCCACGAGCGTGGTATTCGTCGCGTGTGTTGTCGTCCGGATACCACTCGTCGATCCATGATCGATCATACATGTCGAGCAGATCCTTTATCGTCGGCAACGCGATTGATTCGGTAGCGCCACCAAAAAGCGTTGCTTGATGCGCGGCTTTCGCAGCAATGATGCGCTCCATGAACGCCTGGAGCGCATTGTGCATGGACTTTCCAAAGCTCATCTGGTGCTTGCCATACGACGGCACACCGATGATATGCGCGTACTTGTACTGCAACGGACAGGTACTGAACGCCGCGATCTGCGAGAAGCTGATTTTGTCGGGAATGTGAATGTTCGCGTCACCGGTTGGCTTCTTTCCTACCTCGAGCGCCAAACTATCGGCAATGTTCTCCGGTCGAGCCACGCTGATCGCGTTCGTGAAGCCGAGCTCATCCAAGAATCGCGAGATTTTTCGCTTTCGCGATCCGCCGTAATCTTCCGCGCTCATCAAGTACAAGCCCTCCTTTGCACGAGTCATCGCCACATAAAACAGTCGACGCTCTTCTGCGACGTGATCGTTCCCCTCAACTTCTTCCTTCATCAATCCCAGCGGGAAATCGATCGCCTGGGATCGGCCAACTGATGGAAATCGCTGTTCTACCAGGTTGATGACGAATACGTAGCGGAACTCGAGGCCTTTCGATCCATGCACAGTCATCACTGAAACAACGTCCGGCCCTTCCTCAGGGTCCTGCGCCACAGCGCCGTCCTCCCCTGCCGCGCGTTCAGCATCGAACTCTTCGATGAATCGTGGGAGTGTTGCGTCGTCGTTCATCGCGACGAATCGCTTTAGTCGGTTAAAGAATCGCTCGAGGAATCGATAGAGCTCTTGCTGCTCCATTTCTGATGCGTGCTGACAATCGCCGAGTAATCCCGTCTCCTTCATCATCGTCACGAACAATTCAGTAATCGGTAATCGCTTTGCCTTATTTCGGAGCTCGGCGATTTTCTGTTGGAGGTCGATAATGGTGTTTCGACCATGCATCGAAATTCGTGCAGCATCGGCGTACGTCAAAAGATCGAACAACGACATTCCTTTTCTGCGAGCGTAGAACATGAGCGCGGTGAGATCCTCCTGCGATAGCCCCAGCCGAGGATGCGAAAGAATGCGGTACAACGATGGCGAGTCGTGCGGCGCGTTGATGACGCGAAGGTAACACAGCGCATCAAGAATAATCGGCATGGTGTACAGGCCAGACAACGCCATGAATCGATATGGAATACCGGCGCGCTCGAGAGCCTCGAGGAACGGATCAACGTGGTCGTTTCCGCGCGCAAGGATCGCAAAATCCTTCCAACTTGCGCCAGATTCGTCGTGCAACTTCGTGATCGTTTCAACGACTGTGGCGACCTCGTCTTCAAGCGTTGCAGCGTGAATATGATGCACGTTTCCGGCGTGTTCGATATTCGAGATCAGTTGTTTCGATAATCCTTCCGAAATTTCGAGCCGATGTGGATTGTTCTTGGTGATCGACGAATACGCAACGTCGAGAATCCCTCGGCCGCTCCGATAGTTGTGCACGAGAACGATCTTTTTCGTATCAGGAAAATCCGATCGGAACGTAAGAATGTTCGCGAGTGCTGCACCGCGGAATTTATAAATCGCTTGATCGTCGTCTCCCACGATTGTGAGGTTATTCCTTGGAGCCGCAAGAAGTTTTACGAGCTCGTACTGCACGCTGTTTGTATCTTGGAACTCGTCGACCACAATATACGTGAATCGCTTCCGGTACTCCGCGAGAATGTTTGGACGAGTCTTGAACAGCTCGACGGTGTATGCGAGCAGATCACCGAAGTCGAGTGCGTCTTCTGCGATAAGGATGTCTTGATACGTTTTGTATGCTCGAGCAACTTCGCGGTGCTTTTCCCATTCGAGTCGTTCTTCTTCTGGCAGCGAATCAAACGCCTCTTCCGATCCCGAAGTAATCGTTGAGATCTGGTTCTCAACATTCGCAATGTATTGGTCCGGCGTAATCCCCTCGTCTTTTGCTCGTGAGAAATGCGAGAGGAGGAGTTTGAAGAATTTGGTTGGAGTACCCCGAGGCTTGTAGTAATCGAGCTTGAAATCAGCGAGATGACGGCGCATGAACAGCCAACCATCAACCTCAGACGCAACCGTGAAATCTTGCGGAATTCCAATGTCTACCCCGTGTTCTCGAAGAACCTTTTCGCAGAATGCGTGAAACGTAGAGATCGATAAATCAACGTATCCCATTGGCAACAACACATCCACACGCTCTTCCATTTCATTCGCGGCCTTATCGGTAAACGTCAGGGCCAAGATATTCTCCGGCATCGCTTTCCCCTGCTCAATGAGCCATGCAATACGTTTTGTAATCACCGTGGTCTTCCCCGTTCCCGCGCCAGCAATAATCATGAGCGGTCCATCGCCGTGCATTACCGCTTGTTGCTGTTCGGCGTTGAGACCTTCGAAAAGATTAGACATAGAGATGAAAAGTTGCTAATCTTAGCCAGCACATGGGTGTATTATGCGTTTTCGTGCGACGGCCGTTCGTGAACTTTCGGAGATGTTTCGCTTCAATTCTCCCGCGTTTGGAAATCTGGGCCCGCAGGATCGGGTTCTGTTCATGGATCTTTACACTGAGGGATCCGATTTCGCTTGTGCAGGAATGGTTCTTTTTACGCGTGGAGATCGGCGCGGCGCACTTCTTCTGGCCGACCGCTGGAGCGATGGAAGGATCCTGATCACTACGTGGATCGATGCTTCGTTTTTTTACACACTTACCGATCCGCGAGTGCGTTCTCTCGGAGCTGACGCTGTTGCGCAATACTGCACCATCGTCAATCCGCACAAGCTCAACGCGGAAGAAATCTTCTCGCATGTCATGCGAACCATGCTCGAACGTCCTGCCAAGAACATGGGAAGTTGAATCATCAGGCTTCCGTCCATCGTCGTGCTCGCGCCGCCCTACGCAGGGGCGGCGTTCTGTTTAAAGCGACGCGACGCTCTGCGCAACAGAAACAGCGAACTGAATTCCTGGTTGAGTGAGAAGGTATCCACCGACGCCGAACATG
Source organism: Patescibacteria group bacterium (assembly GCA_038064675.1). Lineage (GTDB taxonomy): Bacteria > Patescibacteriota > Patescibacteriia > UBA9934 > UBA9934 > CAIKHN01. The sequence goes on from JBBTSM010000010.1 coordinate 7,285, forward strand.
ATGAGGACGTGAACGGCAAGGACGGCGGCAAAGATCTTTTGATGCTTTGACATCGGGCCCGTCGCTTCTTCTGCGTGGTCTTGTGCGGTAAGTGTTATCACTGCACGAACGTAATATGCGCTCAGAATTGCGAGAATCGCAAAGACGCACAGTGCGAGAACGAGATAGGCTTGCAACGCGTAGCCAACGCCGATCAGTTCGCTGACGAAGAGCATCGAGAATGGTGCGCCGAGGAGAGAGGCAAAGAGCGCGCCGCAGAGATATTTGATTACTGGTCGGGTGCGAACAGATGCAGAATCTTGTGCCGCATACCACAGTCCCGAATGCGCTACTGCCTGACCACCAAGGTGAATGAGCGCTGGGATTGTTCCTGCTGGACCTGCGCCAACCATGAAGGCAACTAGTCCAATGTGTTCGATACTTGAAATGGAAAGGAGCTGACGGTTCTTTTTAAACACGAGTTTAATGACGGAGATAAGCAAGAGGAGAACGCCAAAGCCAAGGAAGATGTTGTCTGTCCATGTGCCGCCGTCTGCCATCGCAACGTCTGCAATCTGTTTTAAGCGAAGAAGCGCAATGAAAAATACTACTGGCGCCGCTGTGCCAACAAAGCTGGTAAATCGCGTCTTCATGAAGAACAACCCGAACGCGCCAAGAATACCCACGGCAACCGCGGCGAATGCAAACTGAACCAGCTGAGCATTGAGTGTGCTGGTTGCAAGAGTTTCAGCAACGCCACCAAAGGAAAGCGCGCTCCATGAGGACACACCAGCGTCCATCTGCGCCTTGAGGAACAGCGCCGCTCCCACAACGAAAAGCCCAACGGAACCGATACACAGCGCGAGAATGGTCTTTCGTGCTTTTTCGTTTGCTGCACGTTCCGCATGAAGCGCAAGACACGTCGCACAGATGACGGCTAATGCAAATGCGAGTGCAAGCACGGCGAGATTGTCGGTGAATAGTGTGGCGATGACGGCGATGAATCCTGCAATAGTCACTGAGAGTTCGGATCGATGTGCTCGTGTTCCTCCGATGGTGAGAATGAATGTGCCAACTCCGAGTACTCCTACCAACACCAATTGGCACCACACAAGAAGATCTACGTGCCAAAGAGAAAGAAAGGCATTCAACATATGAGGCGATTAGCGGCGAAGTTTTTCAAGCGCACCGTTCCAAACCTTTCTGAGCCTGTTGCCGATCGTGAAGCGATTCATGATGTTTGTTCGGCACGTTTCGATTCCAGTGAACGTTGGAATGCGATCAATCCACGATGCGCGAAAATACCACTTCATCAGCGCAATTGCGCCAACAACGATGCCGATAATTCCCATACGCAACGTTCCTGCAGCAGTGACGATACCTCCGTTGAATGTTCCTGCGGCGTCGGTGAGCGGATCGGCGCCAATGGCGACGAAAAGCTGCGGTAAAGCGAATCCACTCACGAGTGCAAGGAATGCAAGGAGAACGATTGGCGTGAGCTGAGAATCAGTAGCCTCGGTGACGACGGCGTCAGATTCTGATCGTGATGTGCCGAGGAACACGCCGATGATGACGCGACCAATACTCACGATCGATACCAGTAGGCAAAGGATGAAGATGACGAGGATTGCGATGCAGACAATCGCCAATGGAAGCTCCACTGCACGGAACGTCGTTCCGAGCGTTGTCGCAAACATCCATGCACTCGTAAATGTTGCGAATGGTGGAAAGCCGATCGCGCAGAACATCAAGATGAATGCTGCGAGCGTGAGCTTTGGCATTTTTGTGGCAAGACCGCCGCTCCGATCAATATTCGATCCCACAACGTCGCCAACAAGGAATAGACCGGATCCTGCAATTGCGCTTACGACGATCTGGACGAATGCGGCGAACAGCATGACGTTCATTGCATCGTAGATTGCCACAGCCTGGAATGCCATGGCTCCAGCAACCATTGTTGCTGCAACACCCAAGCCTTGCAAAGTGATGTTACTGAATATGCGTTGAATATTTTTCTCGTTGAGCGCACATACTGCGCCACAAATGATGGTGAGCACACCAAGGAGCGCAACAGGAAGCGCGAACCAAATTGACAGTGGAGGAAGGATAAAGAGAATGCATCGAATAAATCCGTAGAACGCCACGCCAGAAAGTGTTCCGCGAAGCAGCACGGCGTTGTGCGCAGGAACGATGGTGAGAACGTTACGGAACCAACGGTGCATTGGGAAAAGACCGATGGTTGTAGCGAATCCAAACAGCAACAATCCGTATCCCACGATGAGTTGCGTTGGCTCAATCTGGCCCGCAAGGTATGCCAGTGTGCCGAAGTCGCTAAAGAGCGCACCGGACGACAGAATAAAGAGTCCAGCAGTAATTGATGCAACGCCAAGTTGAGACACGGTGAGAAATCGTATCGCAACGGATTTGTGCTGTTCACTCATCGGTAACAACGTAAGAAAGAACACAGAAAGCGTCATTACTGCCCATGCCGCGATGAATCCAATACTGTTTCCAGAAATCAAAACCCATTGTGTGCCGATAACGATCAGTGCAGTAAGTATTCCGACAAGACGAAGATGCGTCGGACTCCCCTGATGCCTTACTCCGTACACTAAGGCGTACAGCCCCGCCGCCGCAATCACGATCGATATTGCAAGAAAAAAGATCGCACTGAAGCGATCCAACGCGATCGTCATCCCATAAAACATTGGCACAGCCATGGTGAACGGTGCCTCGGCCACAGCACCGTATGCCCCAGCGATCACTCCACCGATTCCGGAAAGCGCGATCAAGAGAGAATTCCATCGGAACGACATCGCTGGCTTGAGGAACGCTGACACTACAAGCGCAAGCACCGGGGCGACCATGGCGACGTAAAGTGTGTTCTCGAAAGGTGTCATAGTCTGGAAATATTACGGAATAAGTCCCTATACATCGGACGAAGTGTATGGTTTACAGAGCCTCCAATCAAGCAGGTTGTCCACCCCAAAACAAAAGGACCGCAGCTACCGGCGGCCCCTTTGTTGGGCGGCGCAGTGAGCTGCGGTCAGAGGTAGATCACCTGCATCACCCGGAGGCTCGGGTTGGAGATGTGGTCGCGCCTGCCCCCCGCGTTCGCCAAAGCCGAACTTGCCGCAATCCAACAGGAGCTCAGGGCCTCCTTGATGCTCGACGGAAGTCCGGGATCCTTCTGGCGGAGTTGTGACGCTCCGAGTTTCGCGATGAGCACCGCGACGAACCTGTATGACGCGGGGAAATCGGGATCGCAGTCGATGGGATCGGTGATCCCCTGGGCGACGAAGGTTTCTCCGTCGTAGACGTGGAAGAGAAGCTGGAATCGCACATGTACTCCAAGTGCCACATCATTTATAGCAGATTTTCGGCCTTTTGTCGAGTATTTACGCAAAAAGACGAGTATTTACTCGTCTTTTTCGCCCAGGTTTTTCTTCCTTTTTACGCCTCGCTTCGGTGTTGGCGCGACTTCCCTTTCTTCATGGCTACACGATAGCGAGCCAGTTCGCGTTCCAGATGTGCTGCGGCGTCGACGAACCCGACGTCGTTGGCGTTACGCATGTTCTTGAGGTTGTCCTCCGCGAGCTTCTTTGCGGCCTCGATCGCGGCGACTTCAAGCTCTTCGCTGCGCTCTGCCGTGTCGGCAAGTACAACGACCGATGATCCATCACGAACCTCGAAGAGCCCGGTCGAAGTCGCGAGAAGTGTTTCCTGTCCGCCGTTCATGATTCGCATCTCACCAGCCTTCATCAGCGCCAAGAGTGGAATGTGATGTGGGAGGACGGTAATTTCCCCCATGCTCGTCATAACCGAAATCGAATCCGCCTCGCCTTCTTGGACGATGCGTTTTGGGGTAACGATTTGGTAGTGGAGTTTTGGCATAGTGGTAGCACAAGCTAGTGATTTTTCCGTCATCCCCGCGCAGGCGGGGATCCATACATCGTCACTTCGCTGGTGGCTCGGATACGCGATTCTGCATTCCGCGCGAACGCCCTACGCTGCGACGTCTCGCTATCGCTCGACTGCAGCTGTGGCTGGCGTGCTCATTGGAATCACGTATCCTCACCACTGACGCTCGCGATTACGCAATCACCTCATCAATCGTTCCCTTCATGTAGAACGCCTGTTCTGGAACGCTGTCGTGCTTGCCTTCCAAAATCTCCTTGAAGCCGCGGACGGTTTCGGAGAGAGCGACATATTTTCCCGGGCTGCCGGTGAACTGTTCTGCAACGTTAAATGGCTGCGACAAGAACTTCTGGATTTTGCGAGCACGGGACACGGTGAGCTTGTCGTCCTCGGACAATTCATCCATACCAAGAATCGCGATGATGTCTTGCAAGTCCTTGTAGCGCTGCAACACCTTCTGCACGCCGCGAGCGGTTGCATAGTGTTCGTCGCCAACGATGTTTGGGTCAAGAATGTTGCTGGATGAATCGAGCGGATCAACTGCTGGGTAAATTGCGAGCTCAGCGAGTGCACGAGAAAGCACCACCGTTGAGTCCAAGTGGCCGAAGGTTGTTGCTGGAGCTGGATCTGTAAGGTCGTCGGCTGGCACGTACACGGCCTGAATCGAGGTGATCGATCCCTTTGTGGTGGACGTGATGCGTTCTTGAAGCGCGCCCATTTCTGTTGCGAGGTTTGGCTGGTATCCCACGGCGGATGGAATGCGTCCGAGAAGTGACGATACTTCCGATCCTGCCTGGGTGAAACGGAAAATGTTGTCGATGAACATGAGCACGTCGCGGCCTTCATCGTCGCGGAAATATTCGGCGAGTGTGAGTCCGGTGAGAGCAACGCGAGCACGAGCTCCTGGTGGTTCGTTCATCTGTCCAAATACGAGTGCTGTCTTGTCCAACACGCCAGACTCCTTCATTTCCATGTACAAATCGTTTCCTTCACGGGTGCGTTCTCCAACGCCGGCAAACACTGAGTATCCGCCGTGCTCTTTTGCGATGTTGTGGATGAGCTCCTGAATAAGCACCGTCTTTCCCACGCCAGCTCCACCGAATAATCCTGTTTTTCCTCCTTTGAGAATCGGACAGATGAGGTCGACGACTTTGATTCCTGTCTCGAAGACCTCAGCTTTGGTGGACTGGTCGATGAATGCTGGAGCAAGGCGATGGATTGGATCGTTGCGCAAGCCCTTCATTGGCTCAAGGCCGTCGATCGCGTTTCCGGTCACGTCGAACATACGGCCGAGTGTTGCTGGGCCAACTGGGACGCTGATTGGCGCGCCAGTGTCGTTTACCGCAATACCACGGGTAAGACCGTCGGTTGCGCCCATGGCGATGGTGCGTACCATGCCGTTGCCAAGGTGCTGAGCAACCTCGAGAACAAGCTCGGTATCTCCGTGCTTCACGGTGAGCGCGTTGAGAATCGCTGGTACTTCTCCTTCAAAGCGGACGTCGATGACTGCGCCGATGATTTGTGCAATAGATCCTTTCATAGTCGTGGGTTAAGCGAGTGCCGCGGCACCGCTGCTAATCTCTGCGATTTCCTGCGTAATCGCAGCCTGTCGAACTTGGTTATAGGTAAAGGTGAGTGATTCCATCATGTCTCTTGCCGAATCCGATGCGTTCTTCATGGCGAGCATTCGTGCCGCGTGTTCGGATGCACTCGACTCGAGCAGCGCCTGATAGAACGTAGTCATGACAAGGTTTGGAATGACGCGTGACAGGAGCTCCGAGGCATTTGGCTCAATGGTGTAGTCCGAGGCCGCTTTTGCTGTTTCCTCCGTGCGTTTCTTCTCCCCTTCCCCATACGGCAACACCGTTTGCATGGTTGGGGTTTGTGTGACGCCGGAAATGTAATCCGTATAGAGCAGACGCACCCGTCGATATTTTCCTTGGAGGAATCCATCAAGCGCGAGTCGAGCCACGGGAACGATATCGCTGTACTTTGGAGCGTTGCCCAGACCAGCAAAGGATGCGACAACGCTGTACTTGAGGCGTTGCATGGCGTCCGATCCTCGCTTCCCAACCGCGATAACATCCACATCGCCGAGCGATTTCATCTGCTCGCGTGCGAACTTCACCATGTTCACGTTGTATCCGCCGGCGAGTCCACGATCAGACGTGAACAGAACGACGAGTTCGCGATCCCCAGAGCCTGGCGTGAGCATTGGGTGTTTTAGCGAATCTCCAGCTCGCTCCATGACCGCTTCAATGGTGGACTTTGCAAGCACAACATATGGCCGACCGCGGAAGGTTGCCGACACTGCTTTGCGCATTTTGCTTGCCGCCACCATTTCCATGGCTTTGGTAATTTTGCGCGTATTTTTGACCGACGAGATTCGGGATTTGATGAGCTTGCGGGACATGGCCATAGGGACGGGAGGGCAATGGACAAGGGGCAAGGGTTAAGCCGTGAACGTTGAAAGGAATTTCTTCAGTTCAGATTCGAGGCTTGCCTTTACGTCGCCAGAAACGTCGCGAGCTTCTACGATCGATTTCAGCACAGAAGCGCCGATCGATTCGAAGTAGCGCAAACATTCTTCTTCAAACTTCTGCATCGCCGTTACTGGTAGCGCGTCGAGCATGCCGTTGTTTAGTGCGAAAATCACGATGGCTTGTTTTGCGAACGACATTGGCGAGTACTGCTTCTGCTTCATAAGCTCCATTGCGCGACGACCGCGTTCAATTTGCTTCTTGGTTGCTTCATCAAGATCAGATGCGAACTGCGCGAATGCTTCAAGCTCGCGGAACTGTGCGAGGTCGACCTTCAGTGTTTTTGCAACGTTCTTCATTGCCTTCGTCTGCGCCGACGATCCAACGCGTGAAACTGACAGACCAACGTTGAGCGCTGGGCGCTGACCGCGGTAGAAAAGATCGGACTCAAGGTAAATCTGTCCGTCGGTAATCGAAATAACGTTTGTTGGAATGTATGCGGAAACGTCGCCTCCCTGTGTTTCGATGATTGGAAGCGCCGTAATCGATCCCCCACCGTGCTCTTCGTTCAAGCGAGCAGAACGCTCGAGCAAACGGGAGTGCAAATAGAAAACGTCGCCAGGATATGCCTCGCGTCCTGGTGGACGGCGGAGCAACAAGGAAATTTCGCGATATGCCCAAGCGTGTTTGCTCAAATCATCGTACACGATAAGGACATCTTCGCCCTTTGCCATGAAATATTCAGCAATCGCACAACCTGCGTATGGAGCGAGGTACTGCATCGCGGCAGGATCAGATGCGCCAGCAAGAACAATCGTGGTGTAGTCCATTGCGCCAGCAGCCTCGAAACGCGCCATGATCTGCGCAACCTTCGACTCCTTCTGTCCGATGGCAACATAAATACACTTCACGTTCTCGCCCTTCTGGTTGAGAATCGTATCGATAGCGATAGCGGTCTTTCCCGTCTGACGGTCGCCAATGATGAGCTCTCGCTGACCACGGCCAACTGGAATAAGCGCATCGATTGCCTTGATACCCGTGTGCATTGGAACGGAAACGGACTTACGCGTCATGACGCCTGGAGCAACCTTCTCCACTGGAGCAAGCGTCTTTGTTGAAAGTGCACCCTTGCCATCGAGCGCATTTCCCAATGGATCAAGAATACGGCCAACGGTCTCTTCGCCAACAGGGATGGAAAGAATACGACCAGTGCTTCGTGCGGTGTCGCCGGCTTTCACACCGGTTGCGTCGCCAAGAATAATGACACCGATCGTCTCTTCCTCAAGGTTGAGTGCAACACCAAAGACGCCGTTGCCGAAGTCGATCATCTCTTGGCTCATCGCGTTACCGAGGCCGGACAAGCGTGCGACGCCGTCGGACACGCTCATGACGGTTCCCACACGCTCTTCGTGCGCTTCCACTTTAAACTCGTCGATGCGTTCTCGGAGGACTGCGATGATGTCTGCTTTTTTGGTTGCCATAGATTTGGGTTCAAGATGCTGCGCTATCAAGGGACTGTTTCAGTCGCTGAAGGATTCCTGCCACGCTTGCGTCGATTCGCCGGTCGTCGATGCGGATTACTGCACCGCCCATCAATCGTTCATCGATACGTTCCGTGATGTCTGCGCCAGGAGCATTGGCCTCGATCGCTTTTCGCATTGCTACCGTGAGCGGATGTGCAGAAACGATCGTGACGTTTGCTGCGCCAAACTTTCGCTTCCAGGCACCGTGAATTTCTCGTTCAACGTCGCGCCATTTGTGCATCATGCCCCGTGCGGCAAGCTCGCCTACAAACGCGTCGATAATTTTCACCAACTCTGCGCGAGTGACATCGACGCATTCGTCGACGAGCACCGTGGCAAGATGGCGTGGAGTAAGCTTTGGCATATTACGTCATCTTTCGCACAACTTCCTCAGCAAGTGATTGCGACTTCTTTTCCGTGAGGCCTTCGGTAACAATCTTTGCTGCAGCACGCACCGCGATGTCGACGACATCTTTGCGCAACGCCATTAACGATGCTTCGCGTTCTGCCGCGAGCTGTTCTTTGCCTTTTGCGATGACACGTTCCACTTCCCGCTTCGCTGCCTCCAACATTTCGTTCTTGCGTGCATCGGTTTCTTTCATTGCACCTTCGATGATCGCTTGTGATTCCTTGTGAACCGCAACGAGCATTGCGTCGCGCTCGGCTTCAGATGCCTTCATACGCGCGGTAATCTCTTCCACATCCTTCATGCTCTTTGCAATTGCCGCCTCACGCTTGTCGAGAATCGCAAGGATCGGCTTGTAGACAAAGCGCCACAGGACGACAAGAACCAGCAAGAAGTTGACGAGCTGCGCCGCGAATAAATCGCCGCGAATGCCGAACGTGCCAAGAACGCCAGTTGGCGCCTCAACCTGTTCGGATGCTGTTGCTGTCGTTGTTTCGTTTTCTGTTGCCATAGAAGTTCATCAAATCGATCTCATGACTTGCAGAGGATTGAAGAATCAAATCCCCCGACAAGTAACGATATCTGAATAGGACCTAAACTTTTGATTTTGGATGCAGTTTTGGTGTGCGACGAAGGCGGGAGCGTCAAGGCGTACGTAATTGTACGCCTTCGATCACGCCGAGGAAGCAAGCCAAAAATGCGCCAAAAGCGGAAGTTTAGAGAGTGAAGGCGATGACCAAAGCGTAAATCGCAATAGCTTCTGCGAACGCCATACCAAGAAGCATTGGTGCGAGCACCTTTCCTGCAGCTTCTGGGTTACGACCAATGGACTGCATTGCTGAGAAACCAATCAAACCAATTGCCAACGCTGGCATCGCACCACCTACACCGATCGCAAATGCTTTCGCAATAAGCGCAATCATTTCTGCTGTCATAAACGCGATAATTAGTTAGGACTTTCTCATTTGAGCCTAGTTTCGACGAAGATCGAGGAAAGCTTCTGAGGCGTACTTCTTGGTACGGTGAAGAAGTTTCCGATGATCTGAGTTGAAAATAGGCCAAAGGAGGAAGTCCTATGAATCATGAATGAAGGTTGTTCGACGATCGAAATCGCCAAACGACATTCTCCCACGATGACGAGATTATGCATGATGATCATCATGTCCGCCATGTGGTGTGGTGGCGATGACGAGATACACCAACGTAAGCATTGCGAACACCGTGGCCTGAACAACGCCAACGAGAATCTCGAGGAACATGAAAGGAATCGGTACCACGTACGATACCAAACCAAGCATGACGGTCATGAGAATTTCGCCCGCGAACACATTTCCGAACAATCGGAGGGAAAGTGAAAGGGTCTTTGCGAATTCACCGATGATTTCAATGAATCCAACACCGAACTCGATGACCGCAGTAATAAATGCCATTGGGCCGTGTTTGATCGACTTGAAAATGCCTTTGACGTTCACGAACTTGCTGAAGTAGTCGATGAACCCGACGGCACGAACACCGGCAAAGTGCGAGAACAACACTGCGGTGACCGCAATGGCAAGTGTGAAGTTTAAGTCGCTTCCTGCCGAGCGAAGCAACGGAATGAGTTCAGTTTCTCCATGGACGAGTTCATAGAAACCGACGGTTCCTGTTCCTGGAAGCAATCCGAGCCAGTTGTTTGCAAGAACGACAAAGAAAATCGTTGCGATTAATGGAAAGAACTGGCGTGCAAGTTTACGTGTGCCGGCGATCTTTTCGATCTCCGTGGAAATGATTTCGACAATGGATTCAATCACGTTGTGCACGCCGCGAGGAACCAGGCCCTGTCGACGTGTTGCAACAAACGCAACCACCACAAAAAAAACTGTCACAATCCATGCATTCACCATGGTATTGGTGACTGGAAATGCGCCAATATGGGCGATTGGTTCCGCAGCAAGCGGAACAAGCGCGAAACTAAGGGGCGATGAGTTTTTGATACTCTTTTGCATACTGCCGAACTTTTTTCACAAGAATGAACGCGGTGCCCAGGAATGTCAGCGTGAGCAGCACCACGAACAGGACTCGGCCCGTGCCATAGCGAGCATCCAAGAACTTTCCCGCAATCGCCGCAACGAATGCTGGCACAAGGATTGTTCCCGTAATGTCTGCCATCGCCCTCAATGCAAACCGCATCGATGACCGAAAATCGTCCATAAAGCGGCGTGAGTATACCGTACAAAAAGAACAATTGGAAGTTTGCTGTTGGGGAAAGAACACACAATGGCTAAGGTAAGCGAAAAAGTGTTCGAGCATTCGCCGATGTTACTTTCGCGACCTCCGAGAGCACGATCCCCTTTAAGTCCGCGATGGCCTGGGCAATGAGAGCGACGTTCGCCGGTTCGTTTCGCTTCCCTCTTAGGGGTACAGGGGAGAGATACGGACAGTCGGTTTCGATCATCATTTGCGCTAATGGGATCTCTTTCACCGCGGAGGCTACGGATTTTCCAAACGTCACGATGCCGGTGATTGAGATCAAAAATCCAAGATCGGCATACTTTGCCGCGTCGTCGATCGTGCCAGTAAAACAGTGAATCACTCCCCTGCGCTCGATTCCTCCACGCGCAATCTCCTCGACGATGAGAGAGCGCATATCGTCATGAGCGCCAGTGACATCGGCCGTTGTTCCACCGCGACAATGAATCACAACAGGCTTGTGGTGTTTGGTTGCGAACTGAAGCTGTTGACGTGCAACGTTGCGCTGATCGTTTTTAAATACTTCAATGTCCATCCCTTCTGGAATGCGGGAGTAGTCGAGACCGAACTCGCCGATCGCGACAACTTTTGGATGACGAACGAGTGATTCGTAGCGCTCGGAATCGAATTCCTTCTCTGGCGTCGGCTTACTGAGCGTCTCCTCATTCTCGTCCACGAAGTTATGGTCGTGCACGTGGCCTGGATGCAATCCAATCGTGCACCACACACCATCGTGTTGTTCGGCAAAATCGATTCCCGATGCGCTCGTCGCGAATTTTGTTCCAACCGTAATTAACGAGATCCCGTTGTCGCGAGCACGTTGCAATACTTCGGCACCATCGGCGCTAAAGGCTGGGAAATGGAGATGAGCGTGGGAGTCGATGAGTTCCATAGTAGGAGATGAGCGATCGGGATTACCCTTGAGCGAGCGCTGCGCGCGAGCGAATTGAGCGAGTGAGGTGACATCGTGAGCGCTAGTGGCGAGGGTACATTCTTCCAACGAGCACGCGCCCCACAGCTGCAGTCGAACGAAGTGAGACTCTGCAGCGTAGGGGATTCGCGCGGAGTGCAGAAGAATGTATCCAAGCCACCAGCTCACGATAGTCATTGGATCCCCGCCTGCGCGGGGATGACTGAAGAAGTCCACGATCTACATTTACAGAAGTCCGGCGTTGCTTTCGATATCTACTGCGCGGCTGACGGCAGTTGATGAGAGGAGTGATGTTCGAACGTCTCCGATCGGAACGAGCGTGACGGCAACATAGGCGAGAACAAGAATCGCAACTGCGGATTGCAGTACGCCGAATGCGGCGCCAAGAACGTTGTTGATGAAATTCACGAATGGAATGATTGCGATGATTTTGCGAACAAGATCAAGCGCGTCAACGATGTATTGTGCAAGACGACTTGCGATCAGCGAGAAGACGAGGAACGCGCCAATGGTAATCCACGGATGCTCGGCGAAGGTAAGGCCAAACGAGTCGTGCAACCAGCCCATTGCGTAGAACGACGCAACGACGCTTGCGATAAGCGCGAGCAAGCTTCCAAACGATCGCACAAACCCGCTTTGCCACCCGGCGAGCGCCATGACGATAACGAAAACGAGGATGAGAATATCAACGATGCCCATATTATCGATCTCTTCGAGGGAACAACGGTTCCCCAGCCACAAGAATATCACTTTCGTACCTACGAAGGATTTCCGCAGCTGTCGCTGGTATTACTGGTTCGAGTGCCGTTCCGATCCAACGGATCATCGCAGCGAGTTCGGACAACGACTTCTTCGCAGCAGCAGGATCGACCTTCACGAGCTTAAATGGCTCCTCTGTTCCGATTTTCACATTCGCGATATCGACCACGCGCCAGACGATGTCTACATATAATCGGAAATCGTACCGCGCGATCGCCCTTTCAAGAAGCGCATCGAATCCCGTGTCTTCTCCCACAAAGGTTTCGGCGGTAACATCTGTCTTATCGCCAAACATTCCAGCGATATCGTTCACGATTCCGGAAAATAATTCACCGATCTGCGTACGCTCTTCCGCTGTCGTTCCATGGCGCGCCTTGAAATCAACACGATCGATTCCCTCGGGGAAACTCTTTGCACACATTGCCGCAACACGGCTGACGAGGTTACCAAGGCCGTTCGCGAGTTTCGTGGCAAACAAGATTTCGAATTGCTCCTTGGAGTAATCACCATCTTGCCACGATGGCATTCCGCCAAGAAGATAAAGACGAGTCGCATCGGTTCCGTATTCTGCAACAAGATCGTACGGATTGATGACGTTGCCGATGGACTTACTCATCTTCTGTCCATCCGCAGTCACGTAGCCGTGAATGAACACCTGTTTCGACGGTTCAATGCCAACAGACATCAACATCGCTTGCCACATCGCAGTTTGCTGACGAAGGTTGTCCTTCCCCGCCACCTGCACACTTGGCCAAGCAGAATCGAACAGCGATCCTTCCTTCGGCCAACCGAGAGTAGAGATGTAGTTTACGAGCGCGTCGAACCATACGTACATCACCTGAGTCTCATCGCCAGGTACGGAAACGCCCCATGGCATCTTCGTCTTCAATCGCGAGATACTGAAGTCGTTCAAACCACCTTCGACGAAAGTTCGAATCTCGTTCATGCGTGCCGACGGCATCACAAAATCTGGACGATCGCGATATAGATCGAGAAGCCTTTGCTGGTACTTGGAGAATGCGAAGAAGTAGTTCTCTTCCTCGATAAGATCGAGATCGCGATTCGGATGAATTGGACAACGTCCCTCGACGAGCTCGGAATCGGTCTTTTCCAGCTCGCAACCCACACAATACTTCACTGAGTATTGCTTCTTGTAGATATCGCCGTTTGCATTGCATCGCGTCCAAAATTCTTGCGCAGCAGCAATGTGATATTCATCCGTGGTGCGAACAAAATGCGTGTAGCTCAAATTCAATGTCGACTTCAACCCGTCAAACTTCGCGGCGTATTCGTCGCAATACGCCTTCGGATCGATCCCAGCTTCAATCGCCTTCTGATAGATTTTCTGACCATGCTCATCGGTTCCGGTATTGAACACCACATCGAATCCTTTCGATCGATAATATCGAGCGAGCATGTCAGCCTGAACAATCTCCAACGCAAATCCAATATGCGGATCAGCGTTTACGTACGGAAGTGTTGTAGTGATGGAATAGGTCGGCATAGTGGTTATTCACGATCGACAACAATGACAAACTCCCCTCGCGTGCTCGTCTTCTCGAGATCGATGAGAATCGATTCCGCGGTACCGCGGTATATTGTCTCATGAATCTTTGTCAGCTCGCGACAGACAATTAACTTTCGTTTTAGTCCCTTCATTGCCTCGAGCGTCTTTTCAATTCGATGCGTGGATTCGTACATCACTATCGCGTGATCAATCTCACCGAGCTCACGAAAGAACTTCTCGCGACCTTTCTTGTTCGGTGGAAAGCCGACGAAGGTGAATCGATCGAGCGCGATGCCAGCGATCGACAACGCAGCAATCGCCGCACTCGCGCCAGGAATCGGCGAAACCTTCACGCCAGCAGCAACCGCGTCGGCCACAAGGAATCCGCCAGGATCCGAAATACACGGCGTCCCAGCATCGGTAACGATCGCCATATCGATTCCCGAAACCAGCTGATCGACGATCTTCTTCCGAGCGAGTTGGTCGGTATGTTCGTGGAACGCCATCAGCGTTGGCCTGACTTGAAGATGCGCCATCAGTTTGCTCGAGACGCGCGTGTCTTCGCACAGCACGATATCAACAGCCGCAAAAATTTCCTTTGCTCGTTCGGTAACATCGCCGAGATTCCCAATTGGTGTTGCGACGACGTACAACATAGCAACTATTCGTTGGTTGCGACCGCCTTCCATGTTGGATGCATTGCCGCCATACAGAACCAGAATCCGCGAACCGTTGGAAGCTCAACAAGCGCGTGCGCTTCATCGTTATTTTTCACGCTCCAACCGTCGGCATACCACACACCACCGGTTTCATTATCGGTTAAGCGCTTCTTAGCAAAGTCAAAAGAAAACGTGTGTACGTCGCCATTGTTTGACTGTGTCTTAAATACTCGCACCGTATCCGTCTCAAAATTGTAGATAGCGATAATTGGCACGTCGCCAAGTTCTGCGGTCATCATTCCGGTTCCGGAAAGTGCGAGCGCAGAGAATGCTGAACCATTCGTTCCGTCGGTAACGCCATACGTCACCCATTTCGATGTGAAGTCTGGGCTGGTGTGGTTGATTGGAAAATAGACACCCTTGCTTGTGTCGTAATTGCCATATGGATGACGAGTGTAGTCGCGAGTAATGCCAGTGTTTGTGGAAAGCACCAAGCCAGATGGGTACAAATTCTTCCACACCTTCCACGTCATCATCTGAGAAGGAATAACGGAAAGCGTTCGTCCGATTGCCGTACCCTGAATCGACTGACCCGTTGCTTGCAACCACAGTGATCCTGTTTCAGCATCCTTCATGACAGTATTGTTGTTGTACACCTTTCCTGTTGCTTCGAATGTATGTGTTCCGACGGAAGGAAAATTATCAAAACTCAAATCAATATCTCGATCGTACACAACGCCCGTTCCACATAGTGGGCAGTATGTGATGGCAATATTCTTGCCATCGATCGTATCGTTCACGACTTCGTGCCAGTTCATGATTTGTACTGGATAGAACCGGCGTGTTCCCCCGAGATCAAGATCGATGCCAAGAAGATCGTCGGCAATCACGGCGTCGGATGCAAGAACGGAATCGTATTTTGGATTCGTGAGGGCTGGAATTCCTCCTTCAACAACTCCACTGTCGTAGAGTTGATCATTCGGAACGAGCGACGCAACACCGTCGCGAGTAACCGCCGATGCGTATACACCACCATCGAGCGATGGCCATGCGGCGCCGTTTGCTTTGTTCGATTGATACGTATTGTATGCCCATGTCAGCCCAGCAATCACGACAATCGCCCCCACGAACAGCCCAAGATTTTGCTTTTGTGTTTGCGTCATAGATAGGTAGTCCTTCCCCATTTTGTCCATTTTCGACTCACGTCATCAAAAATTTCCTCAATGTACCATGAAGTACACCTCGGAAATTTTTTCGACGTTCATCGAAACTGGTCTAAAATGAGAAAGTCCTCATAGGCAGAAGTGTAGCGGATAACCAGTTGATTGTAAAAGATATTCACGGTATCTTTGAGTCTGATCAGGCCACGAAATGTAAAAAAATTTATCTTCAAGTGTCGTAAAACTATGATCGCTATTAACAAGCCAGCACCAAGCTTTGAAAACATTACGTCGTACACCGAGGGAGAGTTCACCAAAACCAGTTTGAGCACCTACAAAGGTGGTTGGGTGGTGCTGTTCTTCTACCCTCGCGACTTCACGTTCATCTGCCCTACTGAAATTAAAGGTTTCCAAAAGCACGAAGCAGACTTTGCTGCACTCAACGCAAAAGTCGTCGGCGCATCCACCGACAGTGAATGGAGTCACAAAGCATGGTTTGAACGCGATCTTCCAGAAGTGGCCTACCCTATTCTTGCGGACACCACGCAAAAAGTTTCCCGCGACTACGGCGTATTAAATGAAGACGACGGCAGCAGCGATCGCGGACTCTTCATCATCGACCCAGAAGGCGTGGTGAAATTCGCACTTGTCTCCGCAGGATCGGTCGGCCGATCGGTAAAGGAAGTAATTCGTGTACTGACAGCTCTGCAGTCTGGCGAGCTTTGTCCGGTGGAATGGGAACCTGGCGAGAAGACATTAGGAAAGGCGTAAATTCTTCATCAAAAACAGTAGGTCAGAGCCGCGTGGCTCTGACCTACTTTTGAATACAAATCTGTCGTGAGTCTCGATTGTCCGAAAACGTCAGTCGCCAGTACGTATCGTCTTCCTGAACGCGCAGTTCCATTCCAATCTCCTTACAGATTCTGGAGAAGACTTCTCGACAAAGCAGAAATCGACTTTCCAACGTATTTGTTAATGGAGTTGGCGGTGTAACCGTGAGCTTTTGTAAATAAAATTCAAACTCCTCTGCCGCACGTTTTGTGATGCTCGGCGCAACTCCCGTCTGTACAGCATTCCGAATGGATTTCAGGATCTCCTCTTCACTTTTATTTCGAATATCTGCGGTAAAAAAATCACTATATGCTTGCACCGCACGAATGTTTTTAAGAAAACCATGTGCGATTCTTCGGCAGGAAGTAGTAATATACGGATGCGTTCGCAAAAAACTTTGCATTCCAAACTTTCTTACAAAGAAATACGTAAGTACAAGCTCCTCTCCAACCCACGCCGAGGGATCGAATCCTCCGATGCGAACATATGAAGCAGCACTCAAAACAGTGTTCCCGCACCATGCGCTAACAAAAGCATCCTCCGGAGCGTCAGGACCGTATGCACTTTCCAAATTCTCTACCAATCTTACTAAATCACCAAAATACGGAATTTCATATGCGGCGTCAATATAATGCTGCGACTGCGTACTCAACAGCGCCTTTCCACGGTGAAGAGCAACAAGACTCTCAAGATACTCTGGATCGATCTTCAGTGCATCGGCGTCATTATTCACGAGCAAGGTCTCCAAACCAGATCCACGCAAAAGCGCAAGGTCATTCAGAATCTTCCGAAGAAGTCCAATTGGCGCCTTCTGTGAAAATGTCCATTCAAAAAAACACACTCGAACCGTGTGTGATTTTTGAAATTCACGAACCTGATTTTTCAACCTATTCACTGATGAATCTTCTTCCCTCCGGTTCAGGAACAGAAGAACCTCGTAACGTTGTTTTTTAATTGTCTGTTTCTCGTACAGCGTCAAAAGCCGTTCGATATTCTGTTCGGATGAATGTACGGGGATTAAAACAAAAATGGACGTCCCTGGCACAGCCGGTGGCAGCTGTGCCAGAACATCAGCGAGCGTCTGAACGTATTCAGGATGGTTCTTCTGCTCGTTCGCAAGATACTCTTGAATCTCATCGACCATACTCAGCTCCATTGCCATTTCTTATTCTTGCGACTCACCTTTCGTCGCTTTGTCCAAGGCAGAGTGATATACGGTTAATGCATCCAAACGCGCCCGTTGCTCATCCAAGCCTTCCGTGCCCGCAAGAGGAGACCGCGCCTCTGCAGAACCCTCACGACTCATCCTATTTGCCAAGGCTGCGTAATACGCGTCCCAATCCACTACTGATTGTGGCCCCGCTTGACGAAGTGCTTCTGCCTTAGCCATAGCCTCTTCCTTTGTCCCTGGATAAACAGCAACAGTGGCAGCATGTTCATGTGCTGCAAGTAACGTATCGAATGCCTTCTTCTGACCCGGCGTATACAAAATTTGGTCTGGTTCGTGAGTCCTATCCCCTTCCGGCACACGCTCAATAAACGGATCTTTTGGTTCTGGCATACGATGGTATTAAGAATCTAAAGCAATTCTAACAGATACAGGAAATATTCTCTGTTGTTATTCACAGAAAGAGGTGATCCGCGCTCTGACGGCATTACAATCTGGCGAGCTGTGTCCGGTGGAATGGGAACCGGGTGAGAAGACCTTAGGGAAGGTGTAGAATAACGGTGAGGCAATTAATGCTGCATCAATATGAGCAATGAGCTCCCATCACAAAGAGAGGTTGTCGAGGCAGAAATTCAAAGAGTAATCGCCGACTACCGCGAACAAGAAAAACTTGCAGCGAGCCCAGATTACAATATTCGATACGGACCAAAGTATTTTATTGGACTAAACAAAGGACGATTTGCTTTTGCGGCACTAGGCGTTCCGCAAACGCGCGATGGTGGCGCACCATTCTATCCAAACTGGACTGTTGAAGATTTTCGACATGTCTGCCGAGAACTCGGGATCGACTACGAAGCAGCAGATACATTTGCGAACCAAGAGGTTGCCCAAAGAACACAGCGAGGTGCAGGAAAAGAGAATAATTAGCGGGTACAAAAAATCAGAGCCGTGCGGCTCTGATTTGTTATTGCTAGAACACCGGAGGAACAAATGGCCCCAATGGGTTATTTTTTAACTTCGCACCCTTTCTGTTGCTTTCTCGATACTCAAGAAGTCTCCTGCGGAGAACCGATGTATCAGTTGGGATTACCGTAATCCACTCAGGATGAGGTGAGATATCGGCCTTTATGCCAAGGAAATCCAATGTCTGCCTCAAATACTCTTCACCTTCAAGACCGATTTGTCCGCTTCCGTGATAGTAGAAGGTTTTTTGTGCAATATGCATGAACGCTTCAATTTCATCACGGATTCTGGCATTGAATTGTTGAACAATTTCATCGCTCTCCGAAGCCTCGGCGAGCTTTCGGACATCGAGATTTTCAGGTTGCGCGTGTTCCGCCATTCCACCTCCTCGAACATTTTTTCTGTCGTTAAAATCAGACCACGTGTACGCAACAAGCTCTCCACTTTTGAACTTATCGATTTCACGACGTGGGTCGACCATGACCCAATCCTTGTTCGAATATCCAACCGTTCTCTTTCCACCACGAGCGACTGAGAAGAGACGACCGAATTCGATATCTGCCCAGAAATCCTTGGTACGATTTCCACCGATTGCGGCATAACTTGATCCGCGCAAAATCGTATTTCGTCCCTGAGTCATAATGTTCCCAGTCTTTGAGCGTGAAATTGCTTCGATAAACTGCGCAAACCTCATCGCAACATGGAAGGTTGGATTCTTTTCGTAAACCTCCGGATCGAGATCCTGCCTACCGACAAGAGCGTCCAAATCCGGTCTCTTCTTCATGTCATCAAGGACATCGACAAGATACTCTGGAGATCCATAGACTGTATCTGCATCGTTGGCGATGACGAGAATTTCCCGGTCTCCTGATCGTCGAAGGTTTCGTCGCAACGCGAGATCGAATACTTTTCTTTTAATCCAACCGACTTCAGGTTTTCCGACCTTAATTTCCTCAGAGTATACCTTCAGTGCAACTTTAGGGTGATCTTTTCTGAAACGCTCGATCTCCGAGAATGTTTTGTTTGCATCTGCGCCTTTTGGCCAGTTGACGTAAAGAAGTATCTCAAACTTCGCGGTTTTTCCGGCCCAAACTGAAGCACCTTTCCGGTCGCGGTTCACCGCATACGTCTCCAGAGTTCTGTAAATATTTGCATGCTCACCGGCACCAGCAGCCGCCAACGCAACACAAGCTTCTACGCTATCACCCATCTTGTCTTTGTTTTGAGCGTCAAGCGTATCGAGTTCCTTTTTGTAGCCAGGATAGCGCCTTTCCATGTCTTCGAAATACCATTCCATCTCCTTTCGCGGATTGAGAGGCGCATTTGGATCCTCTTTCAATCGAGGAGACATATCTGCACGAAGTGCCTGTTCGCTCCCCTCGGTTGCATTTGGGTAATACGGATACAGCGCAATAGCAGAATCTCCACCTTCTAATTCTGGCGTCTGATTCCCCGCTTCTGGCCCTGCAAATTCACCGGGCGGCAAAGGTGGTGGTGCAACTGGAGGCATAAACGGACCCGCCTCACCTCGAGGCCCCTTCTTCATCGGCTCCATCGGTTGACGACCGCGAATTGGGACGAACCAAGGGACGATGACTGGCGGAACTTCGTGGCCTGGGAGATCGATGTTCGTGACGTGGCGAGCGACGGATTCAGCGGTGTCGGTGGAGGTAATTCCGGAATGGACTCCAGCGCCCTGCGCTGTTGCAAGAATACTGAAGTGGTTCACGCCAGCGGCATCGAAGCCTTTAGAAACTCCAACCTCGGCAGTGTGATACAGCGGAATAACCTTTCCGTGATCAATGCGGAAGAACGTCTTGCCGATGTCCGATGTCGGATCGATATGAATCTGCCCGTGTTGATCCGGTAATACTTCAATAACACTATTCTGCGCGTGATCGTTCATCGTGAGCAACACACGAATTTTGCCCTCAACAAGTTCTGCCGGAGCATTATCTGTTAATCCGCTATGGAATGAACCGTCCTTCGCCATGTGACCCATGGTCATGACGATCTGGCCATCTGAATCCAAACCCATTGGGTGCACGCCATCGCCGGTCACTCCGCCCCATTCAAGTTTCAATTCGTTGTGATCTGCGCCAAGCCAACGCTTAAGCTCCTCTGAAAAATGCATCGGCGTGTCGTTGTCCATCCAGTGATCGCGATGGATTTTCTGCATTGCATGATGACGCAACCATTCCCATGTGCTTTCTTTGGTACTGGTGGTGGCGCCTGAATTGATCCACTGATCTTTCTCCACAATATTCGCGCCTGCACCTCGCAACGTAGCCTCCGACGCAGCATCAAGATGACCCGATGCATCGATGTGCAGGCCAGATGCAATTGCATGATGATCCGCGGCAGACTCAAGAACAAAGCTTCCATCCGCCTGCGGCACAAGATCGGTTCCCGGAGGAGTCGTGAACGATCCCCCGCCAATCATTTCCATATTCGGTGAACCGACGGCAGCAAGCGGGGCATGATTAAAGTACGCCATGAGCGCATGCCACGCACTGCCGATGGTGGTGTCTCCACCCGTACCAAGCGCCCACAGGTCGTGAGCGACGGTACCAACAACGGCACCGATCGCCATCGTAGAAAGTCCGCGCTTCAATGCGACACGGTTCGACCACTCTGCGAACTTCTTCTGCTGCACGCGCGCTTTGCTGGTCTCCTTGCCATATAAGGAAACTTCACTCAGCTTATAGATATAGTCAAAGTACTCCTGAAATCCGGCGACGGTCTTATTCTTTACTTTCTCTCCGTATGCATCTTCGTGTGCTTTCCGAAGGGCGGCTTTCAAACTTGCACGCGCAACATCGAGATTCAACCGTTCAACTTCAGCCTCCGCAACGCCTGTATATTTCAGCAAGTCGATCTTCTCGCGATCACTGATACGAATACGCGCCTCTATATTCGCAAGGACTTCAGTAGCATTTTCGATCGTGACATCACCACGCAACTCTTTGCTATCCGCACTCAAGAATCCGCGAACACTTTCCGCGAGCCCCTTTGCACTTTCACGAGCAAGCGCAAACTTCTCCATCTCTGCGCGACGAGGCTGAACCTCGCGACCACTCCGCAGCGCTTGGATTTCCTTTTCTAACGAATACCGCTCCATCGGCTGCCACCATCCAAGCTTTCCCTGTCTCGCTAATAATTCTGCCTCAACCTTATTCGAATCGTCATTCTTCGTCTCCCCACCAAGCGCCATCTGGCGTTCGTGAAGAGCGCGCTCGCTGTTCAATCGGCCCTTTTCTTTCCATGCGCTGTACGCTCCAGTGACAACTGCGGAACCTCCAAACGTAAGTGCCTTTGCCGCCGTGTTTTTGAGACCGGCCATAATTCCAATTCCCCACATGGACGCTGCCGCGCCAAGCGCGATACCGATTTCGTTTCGAAACGCTATGGCAATGGCGCCTCCAGCCACAGGGTGACGACTACTCCATTGATCAAGCTTTTCAAGTGTTTTATCAATAAAATTCTTTTCTCGTTCCGTCCGAGCGCCAAGCTTCATTCGACCAACGACAATTTCAAGATCAATATCCAGATTCTCCATCCCATTCACTGCCGCGGCAGCCTGACGAACCTGTTCCGCAAGCTTGTCCAAGTTATCCGCATACAACATGCCACGCCCTTTTGCTTCTCCGCCCAATGCATTCGCACTCGCGAAAATTTTATCCCGACGTAATTGCAATTCCTCCTTGCTCATTTCAACGTTCGAGGCATATTCCTTCACCAACTCCAACAGATCAACACGAACCGCCTCTTCTTCTGGCGAATACTTCGTGACGCCTTCTGCATCTTTCTTTCCAAACTCCGTTCTTCGTTCTCCGTGCGCACCTTCGTTGTGCAAAAATTCATCACTTCGTTGCACCAAGCGTTCAAGCATCGCGCCAGTTGCCTTTTCGTGGTCTGCACGACTCAGCCCCTTACCAACGAAAACGTTGCGCGTAGACAGCACCTGGTTGCGTAATTTTCCAATCCCACGCTGTCGATATTCCTCGTGCGCAAGATTATGCTTGAAAATCTTATCCCACGTTCCCGCATCTCGCTTTTCTGCGTGCAATGATTCATCTACGTCGTCACTGATAATATCCTCGGCCGTATCAGAGATATCGCCTGCGCCGTACCGCAAATGCAAAGGAACGCCCTTTTTCGCGACGGGCTTTTCGCTTTCGTCATCCTCAAGCTCAACCATCACTGGCGTTGCTGGGGGTTTTGCACCCGTCTCAACAACTTTGCGCTCCATAGAATCCGCGGTCAATTTCTCGAGATTCACAGAAACTCCACTCCCGTCTACATCAGCTGGGAGTGCTTTGACGCCCTCAGACATCGCTACAACCTTAGCAACAGGTATCGCAAGAATTTCACCTTTCGGTCCTTTTAACAGCACCGGGCTACCATCATCTCCAGACACAACACCAAGAATTCTCCATCGCTCCACTGCGGCCCCGCGCAACAAAAAAACATCTTCACCGGCACGCCGTGCATACGCAGCCTGAGCGCGGCGAGCCTCATCTTCTGTCCATGATTCTGCCGACCAACGATGTCGTGGGCGCCTGTACGTTTCACCACGAGATACAGCATTATCGTATCCGCTCCGCATTTCGTCATCAGACAAAATTCCGTACGCATCGGCGGCCTCCTTAAATCTCCGGCTCGCCTCAGCTCGAACAGCGGCCGATTCCTTGTCGTGTCTATCAGGATGAAATTTCATCGCAAGCTTAAGGAAAGCAGCCTTAATTTCATCTTTACTCGCATTAGCGCGAACGCCCAAAGCATCGTACAGGGTCTTCGGCGCAGATTCACTACTTGATTCCGCGGTATCCGTCGCCTCGTGCGAACCGCTGTTTTTTTTATAGCCCCCGGCAACTCCCAGTCCGAAGAACGTATCTTTTCCTAACGGCATTTTATACATCAACATACTTTTACACTAACGCGTTAGCTAAGGTACGACGTACGGAAATCCATGAGCGTTCGCGCAAGCACTTCCTGATAGTTTGGCACGTTGCTCACGAAAAACTCGCGAACAACGTCTGGTTCGGCATCGGCGTCCATAAGGTCGTTGAGCTCCTCAACTTTGTCTGTCTCGAGTAAGGCGACCATCTCTGCATTCAAACGCTCGCCAATTCTCGTCATGAGGTCTGCGCGAAGCTCGGCAAGCACCGCTTCGTCTACCGATGTAAGCCCTCGTTCCACGAGCAAATTCTCTACGAACTGTTCAAGCGTTGGAGCTGCCATAGCAAAAAGCAAAGAGTATTAGCTCAAGTATAACAAAATGCACACCCCATCGATCCGATGAGGTGTGCATGATTCCACATTACATTCTCTCGACCAGCTCAACGAGCGTTCGCACGCCGTGACCGGTTCCGCCTTTGCCCAAGTAGCTTCCCATTGGCTTTTCGGCAAATGCTGGGCCGGCGATATCCAGGTGCACCCATGGCAAGCCGTCCACGAACTCTTCCAGGAAGAGGCCGGCGGTGAGCGATCCACCGTATCGCGACGTTGGGATGTTTCGCAGATCGGCGATATCGGATTCGATGAGCGATCGATATCGCTTCTCCAGTGGCATGCGCCACATCTTCTCACCGGCGTCTTCTGCGGAATCGAGAACCGACTGCGCGAGCTCGTCGTTATTACTCATCAATCCCGTAATCTCCTCGCCAAGCGCAACAACACATGCTCCAGTCAACGTTGCAAGATCCACCATCGCCGTCGGCTCGAGCTTCTTGGCGTACGTCAGAGCATCGGCAAGCGTGAGGCGGCCTTCAGCATCGGTATTGAGAATTTCGATAGTCTTACCGTTGCTCGCCTTCACGACGTCGCCTGGGCGAATTGCTTTGCCCGACGGCATATTTTCGACTGCCGCGATAATGCCGTGCACCTCGCATCGAGGTTGCAGCTGACCAAGAACGGTGAAGAATCCAAGTACTGCCGCAGCGCCAGCCATGTCGCACTTCATCGTCATCATTCCGTCGCCAGGCTTTAATGATAATCCTCCGGAATCGAATGTAACGCCCTTGCCGATAACGGCGAGACGCTTCCGGCTCGATCGTTCTGGTGTGTACGTGAGATGCAAGAACTTCAGCGGCTCATCGGAGCCATTCCCCACCGCAACATACGAACCCATGCCAAGCTCTTCGCATTCAGCACGATCGAGAACCTTCAATGAGAAGTTCTTCCCCGCCTCCTTCACAATTCTCTCTGCAGCCTCAGCGAGCGCCGATGGCGTCATCACCTGCGCTGGCATATTGACGAGATCGCGAGCAACGGCAACACCGCCAGCAATCGCACAGCCACGTTCCACTGCCTTGCGCACACGAAGCACGTCGCGACCGTCGCGAATCACCAACGTTATTTCCTTCATGCGCTTTGCACCGTTCTTTTCCTTGTATGTATCGAATGCGTAGTCCGCAAGCTGCGCTGCGACCACCATGGCTTCTGCGACATCCGCAGCATCACCTTCTTCGGACACCGGAATTTCCACCGCGAGTGTCTTCGCACCAAATCGGCGAGTCAACGTGATTGCCGTTCCGATCATTTCGCGGGCGGATTCGAGCGTAGCATCTGTAGCCGATCCCAAACCGATAACGAGGATGTGATGATGTGCCGCATCGTGAACATCAACGGCAAGAACCTCACCGGCCTTTCCGACAAATTCGGAAGCCTTCATCGATCGTGCCGCGCTTTTCCGAACGGATTCTGGCATTCGTCCAACGATCGATTCTATCGAGAATCCTTCCCCACTAAACACCGGGAGCACGAGCACCTCGGCTTTTGCGGAAAACAGATCCATCTTTTCTCCAAGGATGTTCATAACGGTGTTCATAGCTCCTCCGAGTTAGAATGCATTATTCCTGCAGGTACTGAGCCATCTTAGTCACAAGCGCTGGCACATCGTCAATGTGAACATCCCCAAGGAAGATGGGCGATCGCTGCGCTTGAGCGATCGACGGATTACCGTCTTGGGCAAATTGAGCGAGTGAAATGATGGCCACCGTCGGCCCTTCCTTGCAGTGATCCATACACGATGTGGAAAGAACCCGAACCGGCAAACCGGCAGCTTTCATTGCCTCCTTGATTGCTGCCCGAAGCCCTGGCTCGGTAACGCCGCAGGATTCCCTGCCATCGTCCCGGCGATTTTCACACACCAGAACCACGGATTTATACAGTTTTTGGCTAATCTCATGCATATTTGTGGGCGATTTGTTTGACGATTCATCGAACCTCAGGCATACTCTACTCCATCATTCGATTCCCTTTTCATTATGCCAAGCCGCCATCACCTCTCACGAAAGTCTCAAAACGCTCTTTTCGCCATCAAGCGCGAGAAGGCTTTTGCCACCCACCGAAAGTCCAAGGCCATCCGTATGCGAAAGCTCGAGGCTAAGGAAGCTGCAAAGTCCGCAAAATAAGGAATACAAAAGACCCTCCGATTACTCGGAGGGTCTTTTGTATCTGTCGGACTAGTAGCTTCGAGCGAAGACGACACGCTGACTCGATGGCTTTCCGGAGAACACGCATGTTCCGGTGGATGGCGCTTCGGCAAACGGAATGCAGCGAATGGTGGCGTTCGTAACTTCTTTAATCTTCTTCTCATCGTCCGCGTCGCCAGACCAATACGCCGTTACAAACTTTCCGGCTTCGATTGCAGCAACGAATTCATCCCACGTTACAACGCTCACTGAGTTCGCTTCACGGTGTGCCAAAGCACGATCGAAAAGATTCTTCTGGATTGTTTCCATCAGATCGGCGACTGTTGCAGCAGCGTCGGCAATCGCCACGCGAGACTTCTCGCTCGTGTCGCGACGTGCAACAACCACCTCACCCGCGGCAATATCCTTCGGTCCAATTTCAACACGAACAGGAATTCCCTTCTTTTCCCAGTGGAAAATCTTTTCACCTGGGCGGCCGTCGCGAGTATCAATCTTGCCTCGCACACCAGCCGCCTGAAGTTCAGCGAGCAAGGCGCTCGCCTTCTCCATGACCGGACCACGCTCTCCGTCTTTAAACCAGAGTGGAATGATGATCGCCTGAACGGATGCAACCTTTGGTGGAAGAACAAGACCCTGATCATCGGAATGCGTCATGATGAGCCCGCCAATCATGCGTGTTGAAACACCCCAGCTTGTTTGCCATGCCAGCTGTTCCTCGTTGTTCTCGTCGCTAAACTTTACGTTGAATGCTTTTGCAAAATTCTGTCCAAGGTTATGCGACGTCCCAAACTGCAGCGCCTTGCCATCTTGCATCATGGCCTCAACACAATAGGTTCGCAGCGCACCGGCAAAGCGCTCACTATCCGACTTTTGTCCTGGAATGACTGGAACCGCCATCACATTTTCCGCAAAATCAACGTAGATATCGAGCATCTTTCGAGCAAAGGCATCAGCTTCGTCATGCGTAGAATGCACCGTGTGCCCTTCCTGCCACAAGAATTCTGTGGTTCGAAGAAACAGGCGCGTTCGCATTTCCCAGCGCACCACGTTTGCCCACTGGTTAATGAGCAGTGGAAGATCACGATAGGAATGAATCCATCCGCTGAACACTTCGTACATGATGGTTTCCGATGTTGGACGAACCACAAGTGGCTCGTCGAGCTTCTTTCCACCTGCATGCGTGACCGTTGCAACTTCTGGTGCGAACCCTTCAACATGATCTGCTTCACGGCTCAAAAAACTCTGCGGAATGAATAATGGGAAATACGCGTTCTCAACACCAACAGCCTTGAAACGGGCATCAAGATCTTTCTGGATCATCTCCCAGATCGCGTATCCGTGCGGCTTGATGATCATGCAGCCCTTCACTGGCGAATGCTCCGCCATATCTGCTGCGGCGATAACATCCAAATACCACTGACTATAATCTTCGGCGCGAGGAGTAATGCGAGTATTCGATGCCATAAAAATGTTGCTTCGTTTGAATGCGTCGATGGTACCGGAAAAAGGAAATCGTCGCAAAATCGAAACCGGGCACTTCTCTTCGAAGATGCCCGGTGCGTTGTGATGACCTCTAGCTGTCACATGTATCGTTCGTCTTGACGACACTTACTAGATTCATCGTTCGCGCTTCTCCAGCGCTAGCGATGAACGGGCCTGTGATTGCAAGCCACTTTCAGACAGAATCCACCGCGAACTCGATCGCTACCTGGACGCGTAAGGGCAGTTCCCCTCACGCCGAACTGCACAGTTTTTGTCAATTTGGCTGACGGCCGGTCGCTGACGGAGGATTTACTCCACCCGGTGGGGGATGAACCCCTCCTAGAGGCAAAGGTGAACTCCGCCAGACGACCGACCGGGCCAAAGATGCTCCGTTGCACCCAGTGTGCGGCTTCAGCGAAGCGGCACTCGCTCAGTTCAGCCCCATGAAGGCTGAACGTTGCACGGAATCTCATCCCCCGATGCGTCGACGACATCCAGACGACGTCCGCAGGCTTCGGGTGGCTGAGGAGGCAGGCCTCGTCAACTGTTTACCGGTTCTTGCTGCCGGCATTCACGATGATTTTGGGACTGCCGATGGTGAAATCATCGTTCCTTTCGAAGCCCTTGGCAGGCTACGAAGGTGTACGAGTGTCATATTCACCAACTCCGGGAGACAACCCGGTTTGCGTAGTCGGCCATTGCACCGATCCACACGAGACCCAGCACTCCAAGCGGCCGAGATCGGCCGCCGTACGTATTAGGAGTAGGAACACTCTCCGTCTCCGCCGTCAATATACCGGCGTAAGAAAGACGTGACGCGGAAGGAACCCAATGGCGGTTCACGCGGCTGAGAAAGCTCCTTTCAGACGTTGGCCGGGCCTATTCAGCCTCGCACCACCAGTAGCCTCTACCACCTTTCGGCGATCAGGTTACAAAAACGAGAATACCACAAATTTCCGCTTTCGTCAAGCGGAATTCAATATAAAACACAAGAAAACCCAATAAAGTCTTCAGTTCTATACAAGGGAAATACTCGGTATACTTGGCGCATCCGAAATGAAACCACCCTCTTTAATAAGTGTCGCAAAACACATCTATGACCGAACAACTCAATCCAAATCTTTCAGAAGAACAGAAGAACGTGTGCTTCTTAAAAGGCACTGAGCCACCGTTTAGTGGAAAGTATTACAAAGCCACGGACGCTGGAACGTATGTTTGTGCCAACTGTGGGCACGAGTTGTTCGGTTCGGATACGAAATTCGACTCTGGTACGGGATGGCCGAGTTTTTGGGACGCAACAAACTCAGCGAACGTCGCCACCGAACCGGATCGCGAGCTTGGTATGGCACGAACCGAAATTCTTTGTGCCAACTGTCGTGCCCACCTTGGTCACGTCTTCCCCGACGGCCCAGCGCCAACTGGCATGCGGTATTGCGTAAATTCGTTGTCACTCGATTTTAAACCGAAAGCGTAATCACTCTTCTATGCAGTCCTCAACGCCACAACAGATGCAGATTCGAAAGATTCTTTGGTTCGCATTCATCAACGCAATCGTTATTTACAATATCGTCGGTTTTATCACTTTCGGCAACAACTCAAACGCGGGCCGCGTTGTGCGCAATCTTTCATTCAACGATCCTGTTGTTGTCGGAATCGGAGCCTTTGCAGTGCTCGCAGCTGTTGGGTCGATCCTTCTCGCAAGAACTCCGCTTACATCCTCCGTGCAGGATTACCCAAAATTCCTTATTCGATTAGCTGTTGCAGAAGTTCCCTCAATTCTCGGCCTCGTTCTTTCGTTCACGACACTCCAACCAGAACCGCTTTGGATTGCGTCGGTTGTCTCAATTATTCTGCTCATCGTGCACCGTCCACAATTCACACAAACACTCTAAAGAGCACCGAAGATTACTTCGCCGCTTTCAGCATCTCAATCTCTTCGCACAACACAAGCCACTGATGCTCAATTCGGCTCAGCTCGTCGTCCAGCTCGGAGAGGCGACGGTTCTTTTCTGGTGAGTAGTCGGTTGGGTTCTCAAAAAAGTACGCAAGAATTCCACTCTTTTCTTTATCGAGCTTTTCAATCTGCACCTGCATGCGCTCTGCGAGCCGTTGCTTCTCTTTGAGCATCTGTCGACGAAGCGATCGTGCCTCCGCGTCATCGGACAACTCCTTCGGTAGCACCTCAACGTCGTCCGCGTCCATGATCAATTCCAAGTCACGCACGTAGTCCTCGTACGTCCCAACGTAGTGACGAACAGTTCCACCACGAATTTCATAGATTCGCTCAGCAAGGGCGTTGACGAATGTTCGGGCGTGGGAAACGAAGAGTACGGTTCCGCCGTATTCCTTAAGAGCCGATGCAAGCGACTCCGCTGTCTCCACATCAAGGTGGTTCGTTGGCTCGTCGAGAATGAGTACGCTGTGTTCGTGCAGCAACATTCCCGCCAAACACAATCGGGCGCGCTCTCCCCCGGAAAGCACGCTCGTCGTTTTCTCCAGATCGTCACCACGGAAGAGGAAGTTGCCCGCCATCATCAAAATACGCTCCCCCGATGCCATTGGCGGCGCTAAGCGAGTGAGATACTGCAAAATTGTTTCCGTTGGAATAAGCGTCGCATCCGTCTTCTGGTCGTAATACCCAATATCTGCCCGATGCCACCATTTTGCTGATCCCTCAATCGGCTCGAGAATTCCCGCGAGCGTCTTCAAGAGTGTTGATTTTCCCTTTCCATTCTCCCCCGCAATAACAACCTTCTCTCCACGATTAAACGTAAACGAAATGTTCGATCCAATGACTTTGTCTCCGTAGCCGATCGACAACTTTTCTACGCGCACCGCAATACCCGGGATAATCACCGGTGTTGGAATGACGATACGCGTCGTCGACAAATCTTTCTTAATGGCGACGATTGAGCGGCGGAGCTTCTCAATGTGCTTCATTTTACTTTGTGCCCGCGACGCCTGGCTGGCCTTGTACTGAAATCGATTCACGAATTCTTGATGGTGCGCCATCTCTCTAGCCACACGCTTGTTGCTCTTCCGCACAAACTCCAACTGCTCCGCCTTCCACACAAGATAGTCTTCAACGGTTCCTGGATACGACGTCATTGCCGCACGCTCAATCTCCATGGTTGACGTACACGTGTTCTGGAGGAATTCACGATCGTGCGCGGTCATGATAAAGCTCCCTTCATACTCGGCAAGGAAACGCTCGAGCAGCAACAACGTTGGAAGATCGAGGTAGTTCACTGGCTCATCGAGCAACAAGAGATTCGGATCACACAGCAACATCGCCACAATTTTCACACGCATCTGGTATCCGCCAGACAGCGCGGTTGGTGGCTTTTCGAGGTCGGTTCCGTGCAACCCAAACTTTGCTGCAAGCTTACGCACGTCCCACGTTGGCTTGCCCGAGATCGATGAACAGTATTCCTCCGTCGTCACATCGCCTGGCAGAATGTCGTGTTGCGCAACCATGCCAAGCTTCGTCCACGGCATGAGTTTCACGGATCCAGCATCAGGCTCCTCGATTCCCATGAGCATGTTCAGAAGCGTCGATTTCCCAGCACCATTGCGGCCAATCAGCGCGATATGCTCCCCCTCACCCACCACAAACGAAATATCGTCGCAGACAACTTGCTTGCCATACGACTTTCGGAGGTTTTTCACGTCGAGGAGTGGCTTAGACATGGCAGGAAGGGTACACTAGAAATATGCGTCTTCCAACCAGAAAGAAAGAACTTGAGCGGCAGCAAACCGAGGAGCCTGATTTGCATTTCACGCCAGAAAAGATTGAAGCGATGAAACGGGAACTTCAACGGCTCATCGATGCGGAACGAGGTGTTGCCGCGGCAGAAGTAGTACGTACTGGTGAAATGGGCGATTTCTCAGAGAACGCGGGGTATCAGTGGGCAAAGCAGAATCTTCGGCGAATCAACGGAAGAATTCTTTCTCTCACCGAAAAGATTAACCACGCGATTCCTATCGTCCACGAGGCGGGGTCGAGTCGAGTCCGAATTGGATCGACCGTAACAGTGAAACTCGAACCAGGATCGGCGACGTACACGTACGAAATTCTCGGCTCACAAGAAAGCAACCCAATAAAAGGAAAGATCTCGCATCACTCCCCCATTGGCAAAGCACTTCTGGGTTGCATGGTCGGCGACGTCGCAGATGTTCAGGTCGGCGATCGAACAACGCACTACACTGTCGTCGCCATCGCATAACCAAAAACACCCAGCCAATTCGGCCGGGTGTTTTGGTGTTTCGTTCTTACTTCGCGAGAAGCATGAGAAGTGCCGCAGCAATCGCGATGTTCTTTTGGAACATGATCATGTCGGTCATCTTCTGCTTCTCGTCGGTGGTTGCCCAGAAATTGTGAATCATCACTGCGAATACCACGAGCAATGCCGCAAGCGCACCGTATGCCCATACAAGGTCCATCTGGAAGAGAATACCTATTCCACCAAGGACCAAGATCAGTCCGCCGACGTACACGCCAACTTCTGGCATTGGCACCTTCTTGTACTTTGAGTACTCGATCAATCCCTTCGCTTTAGTGAAGTGTGGAATACCCGCAAGAATGAAGTACACGCCGAGCACGATCTTTCCCACAAGAAACAATGTTTCCATAATGATAGGTAATGATTCTTGCACGAAGCGTACAGGAAAGACGCTATGATTGAAAGAATTCACCCGGGAATTCTTTTGAGTGAGTTAGTGAGAGATCGGCGTAAACAATGGCGTATTCGAAATCGAAGTCCGGTTGTAACGCTTCTGGATGAACAAACATCAACGCCGTGGTGAGCCCGTCTGCAACCAACGTGGAATCGGCAACAACCCACACGGCGAGAATATGTTTTGGCGACGAGAGCGATCGCGGATCAAGAATGTGATTGAACGCGCCCCAGGCTCGCCGATTTCCCGCTGAGCCACAAATGCTCGTGTTCACGACGGAAGCCACGCCAATGACCTGTGACGCGCTCACAGGGCTCTCTAGCCCAACACGTAACACCGCATTCGCATCACTCCGATACCGCATGTCTCCGCCGGCATCAACGCAATACGAACCAATCCCTTCACTTGCGATGAGATCGGACACAATGTCGATAAGATATCCCTTTCCAGCAGCTCCAAAATCAAGAAGCGCAGGCTCGAGGAGATCAATAACCGATCCTTCAACGCGCATCACATCGTCCCATCGCTTTGGCGCCATCATGGGTTTTGTCTTCAACGAATACGCGGCATCGTACCCAGCATCGGACAACGCCTGGCCAATCAATGGCGTAACGAATCCTCCGGTGAGATCGTACAGTTTTCGATACAGCACGAGCATCGACACAGCATCAGTGGGCAGTTCATACCGACCCGCCTTCTTCGACATTGCGGTAACGATTGAATCCGCGCGAAAGCGCGAATAGGCCTTGTCGAAGATTTCGATCCGATTTCGAATCTTCCCCATCACAAACTCGACGCGCTGGGCGTCGAGGGTTGCGGGAAGATCGATGCACCAATGTGTGCCGATCGCATCGAACTCGTTCCGATACATATTATGCTTGAGCCTGAGTTTTAATGGCGTTCAATGCATCATTAAACCCTTTTGGTGTTAACGATGAACCAGAAACTTTGGTCAATTGCACATCGGCAATATTCTTTCCCACAACGAATGTTTTGTATCCGGCAATAAATATATTCTGGTACATCATCGATGTACCGTCGGTGGCTTTCGCGGTCACAGTGGCTGCAGTAATTACATCATTCACCAGCGTAAGCTCCACTCCCATACCCTGTGCAGGCGCTTCAGGAACACGGTAGGTTGTTGTGACGGAATATGTGCCATCTTTATACGTTGACGTGGATGCTGGTGCTGGTGCTGGAGTTGTCGATGGCGTCGGTACTGGAGTGCTCGGCGTCGTCGTCGTGCCCGTTGTCGGCTTTACGGATGTCGTTGTTGCAGGAGTCGTCACAACTACACTCGACGTGACAGGCTGCGCCTGTTCCTTTGGCTTCATGACGAAAAATCCTAGAACAACCACGGGAAGCAGTGCCGCAACAAGAATAGAAACGCGTTTCACTGTATTTTGCATAGGAAATTTAAGTACGAAAAGTATACAGGTCGTGCGTGAACGGCGAAAGCCGCCACGTGTGGATGGCGGCTTTCAGACGCGCACATGTTTAGCCATTATCTTCTTGAACATCTCCCCCGTTCATCATTCCTTGACCGCGCATCATGCCACCAGATCCACGATGCATTCCTCCTGGACCACGACCGCGGAGGCCTTGGCCTGGAGCAAATTCCTTTGGAAGATCGTTTGACTCTGCCCACGCCTTCTGCGTTTCTGCATTTGCCTTGAGCGCAGCTTGGCGCTCTTCTGGCGTCTTATCCTTCAAACTCTCAAAGAATGTCTTCTGCGTTTCCATGTTCGCGGCAATCGCATCGGCCTGTGCTTGCGTTAACTTGCCGTCCGTTACCGCTTTCGTAAGATGATCAGCAATGTTCTCTTGTCGTTGCTCCTGCATCGTTGCGTGCTGTTCGTCGAACACCGCCTGAACATCCGCTTCTTTCACATTAAACTTTTTTGCAATCGCGGTCACAAGATTCTGCATTGGTTTGTGAACGATGGACGTGTCTGTTGCAGCGAATGCGGTTGCTGTACCGAACGCACCCATGCCGAGTGTCGCAACGATCGCCGCAGCAATCACGGATTTCTTTGTCGTCGTCATAGAACAATGATGTTAAGAGTAACGTCTAGACTATAGAAAACGTGCCATGAAGCAATCATGAAGCCTTGTGGATAGGCAGAACAATGCTCACTGTTGTACCAATATCTACAGCACTTTTCATAGCAATTGTTCCCCCAGATGATTGGACGATGGATCTTGCAATAGACAATCCCAATCCGCTTCCACCGGTCCGTCGCGATCGGCTCTTATCTGCTCGATAAAATCGGTCAAAAATCTTCTGTACATCGTGCTCGGCAATGCCAACGCCGGTATCAGCCACATCGATACGAACCGAGTCATCTTGTCGCGTCATTGAAACATTCACCGATCCATTGGTGCGGTTATACAGAATCGCATTCTCAATCACATTCGTGAGCACGCGGATTAATGGCTCTTCTGTGGCAAGAACAGTAAATGTTTCCGGCGCGTCCTCTAGCGTAAGTGTCACACGGTGTTTTGTTGCAATCGACGACAGCCGATCAACAACCGTTTGAAGAACGTCGTTCATCGTCAAAGAAACCCTCGTCACCTCCGTCCCAGTATGCTCAAGCTTCGATAATGAAAGAACATCGCTCACCAATGTACTCATACGCCGAACCTCCTCAAGATGACTCTCGGCAGATACTCGCACGTCGGCCGATCCGCCATCGCGTTCGTTTTCCAGGTTCGCCTGGAGAATCGCAAGCGGTGTTCGAAGTTCGTGCGATGCATCGCTCAAGAACTGACGCTGACGTTCATATGCTTCTTCGATTGGCCGCAGTGTACGCGTGGCAAGCCGATAACTAATAAACACCGAAAGAAACACAAGAATGCCATTCACCATGAGCAACGTGTCAGACAAATCTTCAGTAACGTCGTCAACGTTCACCGGGAATACCACCGGGTGAATGCGATCGTTTCGATCGATAACCAACGCAAATCGCTGACTAAGACGATCCGAAAACACGGTGCGCGTTACTCCACTTGAAATGAACAAGAGAATAACAAGAATGCCGGTGTAAATTGCCGTCAGCGCAACGCGTGTTCGAAAATATTCTTCACGAAACGAGCCGGTATCCTTTTCCCCAAACCGTTTGAATACGTTTCGCATACTCCTTTGGCAATTTCTTTCGAAGATTTTTCAAGTGAACATCTACAACATTGCTTAACGAGTCGAAGAACCGATCCCACACGTGCGACAAAATATCTTCTCGCGTTACCACAGCGCCTTGATTCCGCAGGAAGTACTCGAGCAATGCATATTCTCGCAACGTCAGATCGATCGGTTTTCCGTTGATCGTAACAATTTGTGAACGCGTATCAAGGAGCAATCCGTCCAGTGTCAGCACATCGCCTTGCACGTTCGGTGCCCTGCGAGTAATCGCACGAATGCGTGCCACAAGCTCGTCGAACGAGAATGGCTTCACAACATAATCGTCTGCACCAACGTTGAATCCGGTAATCTTTTCGTGCACGTCGCTCTTTGCGGTAAGAAACAGCACCGGCGTTTGCACACCAGATGCCCGAAGCTTCTTACACATTTCAAAACCGTCCATGATGGGCATCATCACATCGAGCACAATACAATCATACACATTGTCTTTCGCAATCCGTTCCCCCTCTGCACCGTCGAAAGCCGCATCAACCGTGTATCCACGGCTGCGCAAGCCTTGAACGATAGCGGCATTCAATTTCTGTTCGTCTTCAACAACGAGGATTTTCATACGTAGATAGTATACAAACATCGCATGAAGGAACCGTGAAGCCACAATATCCACAATTCTCTTGCAAAGCAAAGAATCTGTGGTATTCTCAATACATCCCTATGAACGCTCAGTCGTACGCAACCCAGATTCTCGTGGTCGCAATGCCAATTCATGGCCTTTGCGATTTTACGCGTTTCCTTCCTTGTGCCAACGACAGATCGATTCATTCTGTATAACGCAACGTCCAAACGTGCGTGACTGAAGAAAAACGATCTGTCTCCCCGACAGGTCGTTTTTCTTCAGGCGTTCACTCACTCCCCACGGCTTTGCCTGAGGCCAAACACCCCGTTCCCCGCAGAGGTTCCCGTTCCATGGCACGTTTGAAGCCCCATCAGAAGAAGAATCGCGCCGCTCTCGCTGCGCTCGGCCATACCTCCGTCGCAAGCGCAATCGCGGAGATCCGCCGGTCGATGCCCAGCTTCGACAAAAGGCACAACTACCCGAAGGTGAAGGGCATTTGCCCGTCCCTCGTGGATCTCGTGCTCTGGGCTCGTGGCCAAAAAGCGTTCGCGTTCGATCACGAGACCGGCGGATTCGTCTCCAACAACCAGCGCGATCGCGAAGCTCGCAGCCTCTCGCGTTCTCGCGAGGATCGATTCCCGAAGTCCGGACAGCCCTGGCACATCTGCGAGTAGAAACGACATCCCACCATACGCGGTGGAAACAACAGATCGGCCACGCACCGATCAACGAAACGGGACGAGCTTCGCAGCTCGTCCCGTTCACAGTTTTATGACAACGTGCTCATGTCGAGCGTTTGGGTGAAATGAATCTGCGATACAAATTCTGGCGCGTGGCTCACCATGATGACGCAGCCTTGATATTCATCGATCGCTTTTGCAATAACTGGAAGATGACGGAAGTTGATGTGGTTTGTTGGCTCGTCAAGAATCAACAGCCCCGGGGCCTGCAGCACGAAACGGGCGAAGCAGAGCAAACCTTTCTGACCTTCGGACAGTGAACCCACCGTGTTCTGCAGCACAGCACTTGTAAGCAAGAATTGCGAGGCAACGGCGCGAAGCGTTTCGTTCGACTTCAGCTCCATCACCGATGCGAGCGAATCGTACGCGGTTTGTTCAAAATCGAGCCCGGAGAAATCTTGTTTGTAGTATCCAACCTTTACGCCTGGATCGATCGCGAGGCCTTCTGTTTTTCCCGACGCCAATGCGCGAAGCAGCGTACTCTTACCGATGCCGTTTGTGCCGGAAACCAAAAGCTTCTGACGGCGACGCAACTTGATGTGCACCTTTGCATCACGAGGTTCGTGATTCTTAATAACTTTCACCGAGGTCATCGTCACCATTGTTTCAATAAAGTCCTGCGTTGGAATAGCAAAATCCTTGATGGTCCGATCATCACGACGCACCTCTACCATGTTCTCCTCTGCTTCTTCGGCTTGGTCTTTGAGCTTACTTGCCAACTTACGCATCTTTCCTCCCTTGTTTGCGAAGAAGTTCACCTTATCTTTGCGGTCTTGAATCTCCTTCAAGAGCTGCGCGTTCTTTGCGCGATCACGTTCAACACGAGCAGCAATCTCTTCAATCACGTCGGAATAGTTTCCAACATAGATATCCGTTTGATGACGGTACACATCCAAGTGCAACACACCTTCGGTAAACGCGTT
The DNA here is from genome assembly GCA_038064675.1 of Patescibacteria group bacterium. Taxonomy (GTDB): domain Bacteria; phylum Patescibacteriota; class Patescibacteriia; order UBA9934; family UBA9934; genus CAIKHN01. The sequence goes on from JBBTSM010000010.1 coordinate 44,811, forward strand.
TAAGAAATCCGCATCGTGGGAAATGACGAGTACTGTTTTTGGATACATCATCAAGAAGCCGGTAAGGTGCTCGATGCCGTCGTGATCAAGGTTGTTCGTCGGCTCGTCGAGCAACAGGATATCTGGGTTCTGAATCAATGCGTACGCAAGAAGCAAACGTGCTTGTTGGCCACCGGAAAACTCGCCAATGATCTTTTCCAGCGGTGCAACAAGATTCACCGCCTCGAGCACTTCAGCGATACGTCTGTCCAGATCGTACGTGATCTCTGGAAATGCGTGTGCAAAGAAATCGCGAACGGATTCGGTGAGATGTTCGCGGCTCATCACCTGACGACCGATGGCAATCGTCGATCCCTTCTGAATGTGGATCTGTCCGCCGTCGGGTTTGATCTCCCCCAGAATCATTTTAAAAATTGTGCTCTTCCCCGCACCATTCTGGCCCATCACGGTAATTTTACTGTTCTCACGAATCGAAAAGTTCGCATCGTCAAGAATTGGGTAATCCCCGTCATACGCATACGACACGTTTTCAAACCGGACGATGACATTGCCGTGGTCCATAGGAAAAATTATCGAATGGGGACTCCTGATGCCGCGCCAACCATGCAGTCGTCGTTGCACCAAATTCCTTTCTCGTGTTTTGCACAGTTGAAACAGATCAACAATTGCTTATGACACTCATGCCATGCGCAATTCCCAAACCGTTCTGTTTTGCTCGAGCACGCCGTACATTCACCAATCACCATATATTTATCTGTAAATTGTTCAGTCATTCGTCCGTCAAAAACGTACAACGATCCCAAGAAATCCTCCCCGGGAAACTGCCTCATGTACGTGCCAATTCCACCGTTCAGCTGGTAAACGTCTTCGAATCCCTGCTGCTTCAGGAAACCTGATGCTTTTTCACATCGTACGCCATACGTACACACCGTGAGCACTTTCTTCTTTTTCAGATCCTCGAACTTCGACGTAATCTTCGGCAAATCTCGAAAATTCGCCATTGTGCTGTTCTTAGAGTTGGCAAAGTGGCCTACAGCGTACTCGTAATTGTTGCGCATGTCGATGATTTCGAACTCTTCACCATTTTCAATCCAGCGCTTCAGCTCCTCAGGATCGATGTGCTTTCCCGTCGTCACATTTGGATCGACATCCTGATCCTTTGATAATCCTGTCGCGACAATTTCGGATCGGAGCTTTACGACGAGCTTCTTGAATGCCTCCCCTGTTCCTGGACTCGATTTAAACCAGAGACCCACAAATTCCGGTAACGAGTGCATCCAAGCCTCGTACTCCGCAATCGATTCCGCCGCCCCTTCAAGGGTGCCATTTATTCCTTCAGCTGCAACGAGGATTCGTCCAAAAAGACCCAGCTTTTCGCACATCTCCCGTTGGAGAGCGACGAATACTTTTGGGTCTGAAATCCGAACGTATTTATAGAAGATGATGATCTCGGTTGGCGCGGACATATTCGGCAAGAGTGTACGCGAAAAAAGTGAAAGAGACCAGACCCGAACCTGATCTTTGATGGATGTGAAGGGAGCGAATGGCGGTAACAGCGCATCATCGGCGAACTTGGCATGTGCGTTTTGCGAAATATTGTATGTGCGGTCGACCGCACATTTTATCTGCAAAAATGCCAATACATCGATGAGCGAAATGTTCGGTGGACCGCACATGCATAGAATCGGGAATCGAGGATCTACGCTCGCGTAAAAAGCTAGCTCACCGTGGATTGCCGCATCGGAATTACGATTCCCTCTTCCCATGCATCACCATCTCAACCGCGTGTTCCAACGATCCTGCTGGCGTAACGGTTCCGGCATTCACGAAGTAGATTTCATCGGCAGTTTCGATGGTATTCAAACGGTGCGCGATGATCACACGCGTTGTGGTAGATGGAAGTTGGCGAAGAATGTCCTCAAGCAGTTGTTCGGTAACGGTATCGATGTTTGCAGTCGCTTCGTCCAAGATAAGAATATCCGGTTTTCGCAACACCGCTCGCATGAACGCAATCAACTGTCGCTGGCCAAGACTCATGGAATTTCCGTTCGATGTTACTGGTGTTTCCAATCCCTCCGCAAAGCGAGGGAGGAGCGCCGACAATCCGCTCGTCGTAATAATTTCAACGAGTCGCTCCGATGATACTGAAGCAAGCTCATCGTTACCGTACACGATATTGTCACGAATGGTTCCAGTAAATAGGAACGGCTCCTGCAAAATGAATCCAATGCGCTTGGCACGATCGGCCGCCACGTAATTCTTCATATCAACGCCGTGAAGCAGCACCGATCCTTCCGACGGATCGTACAATCGCGCCATCAACGACGCTGTGGTGGTTTTTCCCCCACCAGTTGGACCAACCAACGCATACGTCTTCCCCGCTTCAAGCGAAAAGTTCACGTCGCGCAACACGGTCTTACCATTCGGATAGTGGAATTTCACGTTTTTGAATTCCAGAACTGGTGCGGATGTGTTCACCGCAGCGCCGGATCCCTCAATCATTTCCGACTCCATGCTGAGAATATCAGAAATACGGTCCCACGCCGCTAGCGCAAGCTGGAAAGAGCTCCAGAGGCTCGCAATTTGGCGCAACGGATCATAGAAACGTGTTACATACGTCAAGAAACTGATAAGCACACCAATGGTGAGCAACCCGAGGCCAATGAGATGCGCGCCGTACGCAATAACGACGAGAATCGCGATGTTGCTCGACAAACCGTAGATTGGGGCGAAGATGGTATTCGCGAGTCCGGCAGTGATCGATGCTTTGAAGTTTTTCTCATTCACCGTTGTAAACCGTTCGCGGAAGTAGTCCTGGCGGTGGAACGCTACGATAACGCTAAAGTTGTTCAGGCTTTCTTGAATACTCGCGCTCATGTCGCCGATCGTTTCCAGGCTCTTTGCGTTCTTGCGTTTCATCCAGCCGGAGAGCAGACGAGTGATGACGAGGAGGAACAATGCCGGGGCAAGAGCCGCAGAACCAAGACGAGGGTTAATAACGAGTACGGAGATTCCAGCACCAATCACCATAAATACGCTTCCAACGAATTGCATCAATGCCTGAGAGAAGAACTGGTTGAGCTTGTCCGTATCGTTGTTGATACGAGAGATGAGATCACCAGCCTTGTTCTGGTTAAAGAACGCCACAGGAAGCGTTTGAAGCTTCGTAAAGATCGCATTACGCAAATTGAACAGCACGCGATTGCTCACAGCACCCATCACACGAGTTTGGGTGTACTGCGCTAATGCGGCAAGACCGAAGATAGCGAGCAGTAAGGATGAGAACGTGATAACACCATCAAACTGACGCGTGACGATGTACGTATCAACAACATGACCAACAATAATTGGCGCAGCAAGATTCAGGCCTGAGTTCAGGATGATCGCAATGAACGCGATGACCATTCCCTTCTTTTCACCCCCGATAAACGGCGCAAACTTCTTCGCCACGGCAAGGAGCGCGTTGGACGACGTTCCTTTGTTTTCGGCAAGACTATAGTTCATATGCGCTGGTGCTTTGCTGTGATTCAACCATCTGGACGTATTCTGGCGACGTTCGCATCAATTCCTCATGCTTACCTTTTGCGAGAACTTCTCCTTCCATCAGAAGCACGATTTGATCGTAATGCTGAATTGGAGCAATCGTTTGCGTCACAGACACAATCGTTGTTCTTGGATAATTCGCGGCAATATTCGCCACAATCTTCTGCTCTGTTTTTGCATCAACGCGAGCTGTAAAGTCGTCCAGGAACAAAATCTTTGGATTCAGCGCCAAGGCACGAGCAAGCATGATCCGTTGCTTCTGCCCGCCGGAAAGACTCGTTCCACGCTCGGAAACGATCGAATCCAATCCTTGTGGCAAGGTGCTGATAAAATCACCAAGCTCCGCAGTCGCAATCGCTTTCGCAATATCTGCCTCCGTCGCAATTCCGGCAAAGGCGATGTTCTCGCGTACCGACACATTGAACATGATGCTTTCCTGGAACACCAAACCAATCTGACGATAAAAGGAAACCTTTTCGTATTCCTTCATGGGAATACCGTCGTACGATACTGATCCTTCCTGTGGATCCACCAATCCGATGAGCGCGTAAAGCAGCTGCGTCTTTCCTGCAGCTGTTGGCCCAAGAATCGCGGTCTTTGTACCGGCCTTAATGGACAACGACACATCTTTGAGCGCGTACTTCTCTCCGAACATCATCGTGACGTTCTTCACATCAATATCTCCACGAATATCAATCACTCGCGTTCCCGTGTCCTTTGTATCTGGAGAATTTAATACGTCAGTGATGCGTTCGTACGACGTGGTGGCACGAGCGATAACGTTGCTCATCATGCCGATCATCAGAATTGGGAAAATCATCAATCCCACATAACTGTTGAACGCCGCAAAGTCGCCAAGTGAAAGCCCACCGCCAATAACCAAATGGCCACCGAGGAACAGAATGACGAGTGTTGCAAAACTCGCAACAAAAGTAATGATTGGAATGAGACCAGCAAAGAGATACAGGATGTTCATGCTCACGTCTTTTGCTTTTGCGTTCACCACCGTAAACTTCTGCTCTTCTGTATGGCGTGCGTTAACGACACGAATACATGCGGCACCAAGAATGCTTTCGTTAATCACCTTGTTCAGCCAGTCGATGACCTCTTGCGACGCCTTGAACAGCGGGCGGACACGAGAGAGCGTCATTGCAAACGCGAATCCAATCGCCGGCAATACGCACAGCACAACAATCGCGAGTTCGTATTGAATGGACAGCAACAACAGCGCAGACCCAACGATGATGATCATGGACGACACCATGGTTACGATGGCTTGCGACACGAAGAGCTTCACCGCATCGATGTCGGACGTGAGGTTCGTGAGCAACTGCGACGGGGTCTTTTCCTGGATGTATGCAAAGCTCTGATTTGAGATTTTCGCCGTCAGGGCATTACGCAAATCACGAGCCACACGTTCCGACGCATACGTCTGAACAATTCCCTGCAGATACGTCAGCACTAAAATGCCAACCGCAACGGCAACGAACTCGATGGTGATCGTTGATTGATCCAATTGGTGCGTCAGAAATGCATCGATAGCGCGGGAAACAAGCTTTGGAATAACCAAACTCACCGAGTTCATCGCAACAGCCAAACCGATCAACACAATGACGAATCTTCGATACGGCGTAAGAACGCTGAAGATGCTCGGAGGAGATTTCTTTGGGATTTCTTGAGTCATAGGAAGTCGATAATACTAGCACGGTTTACTTGATTGTTCAAACTTTTTGTGTAATCATAGCGCAGAAATCTCTTCCTCCTATGTTTATTTCCATCATCACTGACTGCCAAGACGGCAACGCGCAGGTTCGTCAGCAAACGCGATACAGCGTGCTCTTCCCCGGAGTTCCATCGAGTTTTACTGGTGCGTTCTCCGATATTGAAGCCGCAGGCAACCTCATCGATGTGTTTGATGCGTCCGACGACCAGGAAGGCATCATTGCCGTGAATGTTGCGCCGCGTCATGGTGCTGCACGAAAATGGCCGAATGGCACACCGTTCGGGTATCTCTGGATTGGGAAGATTCTCGTCGTTTGTACCATCGACGGCGAGGTGCTCTCCCTTTTGAAAAAATTCGGCCTCGCGGACCACGTAAACGTCACCGACATTCGCACGGTTCTGGCGTTTGGCGGATATGATCAGGAGATTATCGATCGCGCAGCAACGTCGCAGTTCCGCAGCTTCGATTACCTTCCGCGCCTCGCTCGAATTGCGTGGGACAAGAAAGACGTGCCATCGGAGAAGCTCATGTTCACCGACATTCCCGATGCAGCACTTGATGTGTGGCGCATTGATTCCTTTGGCAACTGCAAGACGACGCTTCTTCCTGAAGACATCGCCTTTGAAGAAGGCGCTGAACGCGAAATTATCTTGAACGGTCTTGCCATTAAAGCAACATGCTACAAGCAGCTTCGCACGGTTCCGAATTACCAAACCGGACTAACCATGGGAAGCTCTGGTTACGGAAACAAGCGATTCCTCGAACTTGTCGTTCAAGGATCGAGCGCGGCAAAGCATTACAACATCACGCAGAAAGACACCTTTCAAATTGCGAAATAAGCCCCCTCCGACTCCCCCATAAATGGGGGAGAGATTTCACCGAGCGGCTCCCCTCCATTTATGGAGGGGTTGGGGGAGGCCAAAAACGCCTCGTCATTCCGACGAGGCGTTTTGTTTTCTACTTCACTAATGGGTAAAGATCAGGATCGATGGTCCGGTCAAAACACACTCGACCAACTCCGTGTTTCCAACTCCCATAATAATCTGTTCCGTACGCTCGGTATGGCATCGAGACATCCGTCTGATCCCCAACAGAATCTGCCTCAAATGTTGCGCAGAGAGTGAAGTTCAGACCGTCTCCTGTTGAATATTCGTATGCGGCTCCAGTGCTTGGATCCACTGGAACAGAATATCCGCTCAGCGTATTCGTCAGATCGTTCAACGTTACCGGCAATACGCCTTTCTTTAACTGATAGAAGTTTGTTACTTCATTCTGAATTGTCGCTAAGTCAGACACGCGCTGATCATCGAATCGCACCTTTCGCTGTTGTGCCGGTGAGCCGACAAGGAGGAACCCGAGCACGATCATTGCCACGACAACAACCGATGCAGCGACTGCAGTTTTCTTTGGAACCGTCGACTTCGCGATCGATTCTGTACGGAGATCCCAAAGGTAATACGCAAACACCGCGACGGCTGTTGCGAGTACAACGAGAACCTTCAAGATGAATCGTGTCGTAATCTCGCCGTTCAAGAAGTAATTCACCAAGGTGATGAGGTCGACGACGATGGTGATTGCTGTCACGAAAAGGGTGAGATAGAGCAACCATTTGCGAATCGCAATTTCACGCTTCTCAGAATCTGCCTTCGCATCCTTGTACATGAACCAAGAAATTCCCACAAACGCTGGCCACATCACGATGAGACTTGCCATGCCGGCACGAATTGCATCAAGCGCTCCGGTATAATAAAAACTCAATGCGTCGGGAAACGTCACGTCGATGTACTGAAACCCGAGAATAATGAACGACACGACGGAAACATACAGCGTCACAATGGCGAACAAATGCGAGAACACATCTTTCGCCGTTGAGCGTGGGAGTGATTTCATACACATAGAATTACGTTTCTGCTTTGAGCATACCACTTTCGCTTTTCCCCATATCTCGCTGGGAAACGGTATACGAGTGGTATACTAAAATATATGATGGAAAATGAAAATCATTTTATTATTCCGGAATCGTCGGCGCGTAAATATACCCCCGAGGAACTGGACATTATTCAACGAGCGAACATGGCCGCCAAGACTACGCCGGCACCGGAATCGCCGGATGCACTAAGACGAAGACGCCTTGGAGAAGGTGTCGTTGAAGAATGGACCGGGCCACATACAAAGCGGATATAGCAAAAATACAAAAGCCGCCTCTCGCGAGGCGGCTTTTGTGCATTTTAGATTTCGTCTGCGTCCAAAAGTTCGAGGATCTGATCAAGTTTGCGTTCAATAGCGGCAAGACGTACGGAATCGCTGCTTCCAGATGCGCGATCGTCACGCGGCGCGTAGGCTGGGCGCTCGGAACGATCCGAGTACGATGGCTTGCGGTCGAACGATGGGCGACGGTCGTCGCGATCGCTGAATGATGGGCCGTCGGTACGGAAACAATCGCGGCATTTTACTGCGCGTCCTTCGCTTGGGAAGAACGGCACTTGGCATGGCTTACGGCACTCGCTACACACGGCATCGTGCAATTCACGAGGTGCTGGACGGCCCGCTCCAGCACGGTTCCAGGTGCCACGATTGCTGGGCTTTCGGTCCGTTGTGCCGCCAGAACGCTGACTTTGATATTTGTTGTACATAGGATTTTGCGAATGTTAGCAGAAAAAGTTGTATAACGCAAGCTGGTGGCGAGGGTGCATCCGTTTGCACTCACTCCTCAACGGGTCCTGTCGCCTCGGACCCCGTTACGGTGCTCAGCTCGCGCGTGAATGTTTTGCGTAAGCATCGAATACGTACAGCGCTCGTTGCGCTCCGTACGGGGACCTCCCTCGGCGCCACCCGTTGAATCGCTCGATTAACCATGCATCCTCGCCGCTGGCGCTTGCGTGTAGGGGAAGGCTCAGTCTCCCGTCACTACTGTAAAAGTCATTCGTCCAAGAACTTGCCCTGTCGTCGTCTCAACGCTCACGCGCCACTTACCGGCGGCGATAGAAGACACCATCGAGTAGCCGCGATAGCCATCCGGCCTGCCACCGCTAATTTGGAATGGAAGTTCGTGTTCTGTTTCCCAGCTATGCGTGTCTGCATCGTATCGTTGCCATACGTGAACAATGGTCGTCGTTAATCCTTCTGGCGCATACACCGCAGTGTAGGCATACAGCGCATCACCGGGAGTGACAAGAATGGTTTCACCAAAAATATATCGATCGAGCCACGATTCTTCCGGCGTCACCAGGACGTAGTCCGATGTAACACTGTAGGCCATCGTGGCATCGCGAAGCGCGAGAGGAATCGGTGGAATGATGTTCAAAAAGTAACAGGTGTTCATGAAGACGAACACGCCGGCAATCACAAGCCACATACGAACACGATCTTTGTAAAGATCGCCGAGGTTGATAAGGAGGACAAGCAACAATGTCATCACAATCATGCTCGCCAAGCCTCCAGCCAAGAACACCGGCCAGCTTAACGACGCAAAGAGGTGGGCGAACCAAATCGCAAATAGCGAGAAAAGTGCGAAGTACAAAATGCCAATCTGCACCATCGGTCTGAGCACAATGTGTCGAAGAGTTTCGTTCGAGATCATCAAGATTGCCACAAGCGCGATGAGCGGCCAGGTTACCGAGAGCGTTCCGCTGAACCAATAAAATAATAATGCCGTACTTAACAATCCTCCCATCGCAAACTGCTGCGCAAACGGTGCGGCGAGTCTGACGTATCGCAATCGTGGCGATTCTTCTGCACGCTGAAATGCAGTAAGTGCCATAGAGCCCATGACCACCGCAACGTATATGCTCATGACAATAAACTTCTCTCGCAAATCCAACACACGAAACTGCCACACGTCAAATGCGGTTCCCATCACCAACATCGTCGGCATGAACCATCGTTCATATCGACTCAAAAATTCTCGAACGTGCTTGTATGTTTGGAGTGCTTGTCGCGATCCCGGAATCATAAATGTATGAGCCGAGCATACCACGCTCGAACAACGATTTGCGCTATACCTTCAGTCCGTTTGCAATGAGAACCGTTGCAACAGAAACCGATGCGGCAAGCACAGTACCCCATGCGAGATCGACCGCAGTCACGAGCAACGGCCAGTCCTTTGTTGTCGCAAGACTCGTCAGGTCATACGTTGCGTATGTCACGAGCCCGAACAGCGCACCGTACATCAATGCCCGAATCCATGAATGTGATTCGTATGCCGGCCCAATCACGAAAACAACAAGACCAATAATAAACACAACATAAAACGCAATCGCCGCAAGCCAGTTCACATTCGATGCCATAAGATACCCAATCTGACTTTTATACAATCCGCGCGCAGCAAATCCAATCCACGTCAGATCCAGCGCAAGAAACACAGGAAGCGCAATAACAAATAACGAAAGCGATGTTGGCATACAAAATCAATTACATGTTTAGCACTCTCATAGCATACCGCGGCTTGTCATACGAAAGTAGTTCGCAATCCAACGAAAGTTACTGGCGTTTCGTGTAAAGTTTTTGCGCTCTTCGATCACGAGACTACCAAAACACCGACCACGCTGGTCGGTGTTTTGTTTGGTGGAACGGAGCTACTTCTTAGCTCCCTGACAGCTGATAGACCACTGAAGCAGTATTCCCATACCTGCAATGAACATCATGATCGTTGCACCAGACCAATCGTTCGCACCAGAGCCCCGGTACACAATCGCGTACAACACCATCAATATGCCAACACCATAGGTAATAAATGGCATAGAATATTAGATGACTTTCTCCCCACGAATCACGCGAAGCAGCACCACGACGATCGCAATGACCAAGAGAACATGGATGAATCCCCCCATCGTGAACGACGTCACCAAACCCAGGAACCACAGGATGAGAAGAATCACTGCAATCGTCCACAACATAGAAAAGCGTTACCTCGCAAGATTCCGCATAAACGATCGTTCCCTCCACCATGCGCTACAATGCATAAGAATGCAATGATGTTCATCGTTCTGCGACTGTGCTACGATCACACCTCTATGATTCCTGCATCCTTCTTTACCGCAACCACAACACTCTCCGACCTCCCGGTGGACGCCAAACCACACATCGCGATGGTTGGGCGTTCCAACGTGGGAAAGTCGTCGATGATTAATCATCTCACCGGCCAAAAGAAGCTCGCTCGTGTCAGCTCCGATCCTGGCCGAACGCAAACCATCAACCTGTACGATATTCATGACCGATTCTTTCTTGTGGATCTTCCCGGCTACGGCTATGCGCAAACGTCAAAAGAAAAGCGCGTTATGTTTGCCGAAATGATTCATGAATATCTCTTGCAGACGCCACAGCTTCGGCTTGTACTTCTCATTATCGACGCACGCATTCCCCCAACCGAACTTGATGCCGACATGGCAGCGTGGTTGCAAGAAAACGGCATTCCGTTCGTCATCATCACGAATAAGATGGACAAACTCTCCGCATCGGAAGCCGCAAAACTTCATCGTACGCTCGAGGAAAAATATCCTGGTGTTCGCCGCATTGAACACTCCATCACTTCTGGACGCAATCGCAACGAAGTATGGGGCGCGATTGAGGCCGCCACACGAACGCCGGCCCGGGACATGACCGTTACTAGTGAGCTTTCCTGGACCGCACCGTCGTTCAATGTGGATCTTACTCCGCCACCTGAAGAAACGAACGAATATCTTGGGTAACGACTACTCGAGGATTTCTGTGTTGGTGAGCGAGGCACGAATTCCATCAAGATCCTGTTTCGTTATTGTGTTCCCCCGAAGATCCAGGCGCTGCAAGTGTTTCAAATTCCCAAGCTCATTCGGCAAACCCGTCAATTGGTTGTTCGAGAGATCGAGCGTTTGTAAATTCACCAGCTGACCAATTTCTGCCGGCACCCCAGTCATCGCGTTATCGCTTGCATCAAGTGATTGTAAGTTCTGCAAGAACCGAATTTCACCCGGAAGCGCTCCGGTAAGTGCATTGTGAGAAACATCAAGGCTCGTGGTTGTTGTTTTTGTGAATACCGAAGACTGCAGGCTCGTGAGTCCGCGATTGCTGAGATCAATCACCGTTGAAGACGTTGCCGTTGAGGTGGATGACGGTGTTGTGGTCGACGGCGAGGTCGTGGTTGTGACCGCTGTCGGCACCGATGCAGTACATCCGGCACCCATTATCACCATCCCGAAAACCAGTACGAAACCAAAAAGGATCTTCATAGAGTTCAACCATAACACGGTTCACCTCTTACCGCATTGGACACGTATTTTTCCCAAGCGCTGCGTACATGCCGCACCAAGAAAATGCCGCTTCGAAGAAGCAAAACCCAGAGAAGAACACCAGCCACCAGCTCCAGCCAGTCAGCATCGCCCAGAACAAAAGCGCAATACCGACGACAAGGCGAACCACGCGGTCGTTCATGCCGATGTTGCGCGTGGCACCATGTGGCTTCTTTGACGCAAACGTTTTCATGAACGCTCGATACGCAAAAGCAAATACTACGCCAGCAATCATTGCAGACGCCGCAGAAATGAGGGCCGAAGATGAAAAATCAATCATAGAGACGTTGGGTATATTTTCGTAAGGCATTCGCTCCACTCGCTCTCAGCAACTGGCTGCACAGAGAGCCGGGAATTCTTCACAAGCACCATGTTCTTGAGCTCAGGAAGCTTCTTGATGTCGTCGAGCGACAACGGAACATCTGCTGCACGATCGGCTCGAATATCAACTGCGACCCAATCCCCTTCCCTTGCGGTTGGGTCTGGATACGCCGCTCGCGCAACAATCGCGAGCCCATGAATCGATCGCTCGTTCACCGAATGATAGATGAACACAGAATCGCCAATGCGCATGGCGCGTAAATTGTTGCGCGCCTGAAAGTTTCGCACGCCCGTCCAGCTTGTGGTGCCTTCGCGAACAAGATCGTCCCACGAGTATGTACTCGGTTCAGTTTTGAGAAGCCAATGCTGCATAGATTACACAGAGATCCACGTCGGTTCGGCAATGAGTCTGCCGCCGTCAATATCAAATCTACGAAACGCGCGAAGATCGGTAGAGGAACCGGCATTGTACATGGCAAGCGGCCGCTGGGTATATGGGAAAACAATTTCCGACGGCACGTGGCGATGACCGTGAAGTACAAGGTCGCAACGGCCTTTGATTTTTTCTAAAAGTTTCGAACCGTACGAAAGGTTTTCAGCGAACGGAAGAGAGAACCAGGAGGAAATATATTCAATGAAAAGCTCCGCGGGAAGCGGCAACGGATGATGATGGAGCGCGACAATAACGAATGTTCCTTTAGGGACTTGCGATAATAATCGATCAACGTCGCGAAGCATTGCCGAGGAAATATTTCCATGACTCGCAAACGTGATGCGATTGTACCAACGGGTCGTATCAATACGAAGCGTGATGATGTCGCCCTGCCGTACAAGATTTACTGGTTCATCACCCATCATCTGGCGAGAAACGTTCGCACGAGATCGGTCGTGATTCCCCGGAAGAAGAATCATGTTTCGGTCTGCTCGAAGTTGTGTAGTGATCGCAAAGAACTCCTCGAACTCGGCGATGCTCCCGCGATTCGTAATATCACCCGTCACGATAACGGTTTGAATGTTGCTCGCGAGAATCGCATCACACATTCGCCTCAGCACAAACGAACGCTCAGGCGAAGAGCCGATGTGCAGATCCGAAATGTGAGCCACAGCGTGCAGATGAGAATATTCTATCACCATGATCAAAGAATCTGAACGGAAATGAAGGGAACTGCTATTGGATGGGTTGTGAGGGTTGAGAATCTGATCTTTTGAAGGGGTTGGGACGAGACAAACGATTACTCAACATCATCGGCGACCTCGGGGTGGTCGACTTCGTGATATTCTCTATGTGCGGTCGACCGCACATTTCGCTCTTCGATTCATTGGGCTTTTTGTAAATAAAATGTTCGGTGGACCGCACATGCTCAGAATCTGAAATCGCGCACCCGGAATTGCCGATGATGCCTGTCGCTCGTCAGCTCATCCCTCACTTTTGCTCAAAGGATCAGTCTCCGTACATCACATTCTCTCAAAGACCACTTCAGATTATGCCGAAGAAAACCATGCGCAGCCGTCACTCCTCACCGCCTTTCGTCTCGCGGCATATTTCAAGGTCCCGGTTGAAAAGCTCTTTTCCTTCAAAGAACGCCCATAGCGTTCTAGACTTTTTTCCAAATTTCTGCTATTCTTCGCGGTTATTTTTCTTCTATGACCTACGTCCCCCGCAAAACCGCATTCAATGTTGTGCCGCGCAAAAGCGCTGCGGGCTTGGGCGTGTTTACGAACGTTGCCATTCCAAAGCGTCGGTTCATTATTGAATACTGGGGCGACATCGTCACCGAAGACGAAGCGAATCGCATTGGCGGAAAGTATCTTTTCGAAATCGGGAACGGCAAAACCATCAATGGCACCACCCGAAAGAATATTGCTCGGTATATCAACCATTCCTGCCGTCCAAACTGCGAAGTCGAAGTACAGGGCCGAAAAGTGCTCGTCTTTTCAAAGCGCGCAATCAAACCCGGCGAAGAGCTTTCGTACAACTACGGCAAAGACTACTTCAACCATTTCATCGGCAAGCACTGCCGCTGCGCGAAGCACCGAGCTGTATAGCTCGCACTACACGCGCAAGTTTCGATAAATCACAAACGCCACATCACGCACAAGATTCCCGCGGTCTTCGGATTCCATGGGATCGAAAAATCCCTGGCGGATTCCGCCACGATGACTGAGGTCGGACAACAGACGTTTCGCCATTGGCTGGGGTTTGTCGTCGATCATGTCGTCCGCAAGAACGGTTGTAACGATGTGTTCGAGAGACTTTTGAATCGCTACAATTTCCGATGGGCTAATTGCCGAGTACTCCTCGTGAAAATCTGGAAAGGCATTCAAACATTCCAACACGGCGGAAATGATGATCTGACTTCGCTCCTGCGGGGTGCGTTCAATAGGTTTTGGCATAGACAACGTTTTGTCCGCATCGTAACACAGAACCAGATTTCTTTGACGTTTCTGGAAAATACTGTCTTACTGTGCCCACCACTTTTGAGGAAACGTGACCATCACCGAACAGTTCATGCTCGACCAGCTCGAGCGCGCCGACGGCATCCTCACGAAGTGCCTCGCAAATCCCACCACACGATGGTACTCGACGCTCATCGACGACGCGTTCCCGAATGTGGAACGTATCTGGGTTCGGATGGACAACGGCTACCTTGCGGTTATCCATCGAATCCTCCCGGTGCCAAAGGGCGCTGAGCCGCTCTACTACTGGCACCGTCGTCCAACGGGGTTCCTCGTGATGGATGGTTCGTACCGAACGGGCATCGGCAACGGACCGCCAGGCGAATCGCCACCGCCGATCGTCCGAGAGACGATCTGTTATCCCGGCGAACGTCGCACCATGATTCAACCGAACGACTGGCATTGGGTGAAGCCCGTACGCCATTCCGTGATCAGTGTGAACGTGGTGGGGCCGGCACACCCGGGCATCCCCGAACGGGCAACACGGCACAGCCTCTTTGCCCTTCCACCGGATCGTCTCGCACGGCTCGTCCAGGATTCTCGTTTGCTCTATGGGGTCTTCGGCTAACTAACGGGGCATGAGCGACGCAACACTCGTGCCCAACACAAAATGCAGCTCATCTCGAGCTGCATTTTGTGTTATTCCCCGTCCTCATTCCCACGAAGCTGGGTTTCTTGATACTTCTCCCACAACTCTTGAAACTTCTCTGACGTTTTCAGCAAATCATCCAACGATCCCGATGCCACAATGCGGCCGCGTTCGAAGTAGTAAATCGAATCGAATTCTTTCAACAGATGCAGTCGGTGCACCGAAGAGATAATCGTCTTTCCCTTAAACGACTTGAATACACTTTCGTAAATATGCAGCTCGTTCCGCATATCCACACTGCTCGTAGGTTCGTCGAGGAGCACGATCGATTTATCGGCACAGGCAAGAAGTCCACGAGCAAGGGCAAGACGCTGTTTTTCACCACCACTCAAGTTCACGCCCTTCTCCACAATTGATGATTCCCATCCGTGTGGCAAACGCTCTACCACGTTCGTAAAACGTGCCATGTCGGAATATTTCTTTACCACCGCCATCGGATACTCCACCCCCATCGTCACATTTTCGCGAATAGTTGTGGCAAAGATTTCTGGATCCTGCGGAATGAGCGCGATTTGCGCGCTGAGCATCTCGATGCCGTTCTTCAGCGCCTTTCCATCCAATAGAATATTCGATTGCTTTGATGGGTATAGCCCACGAAGCAACTTCAGGAACGTGGTCTTCCCGCTTCCGCTTTCGCCAATTAATGCAATGCGCTCGCCGCGAGCAATGCGCATCGATACGTCGTCAAGGTGAAGGTCCGCACCGTCATCGGCGTGATACGAGAATGAAAGGCTCTGAATATCAAGAACTTTCCACGGTGCACCGCGTCGAAAGCCGGGAACAGCTTTCGTATTCTGGAAGTCGTGCGCAATACGTTCGGCATTCATCACCGCCGTTTTCTGCTGCACAAAGTCACCGTACTGATACGCAAAGTTAAAGAACACGTCGGTCACGCGCATCACATAGCTCCAGAGCAGATAGACGGTTCCAATAACCACAGCCGATCCTGTCGCGAGATTGGTATAAAAATATGTTCCAAGCACCAACGCAACCATCACGCCGCCGGAAATAGACACCATCGCCCACTTAGATTCATTGATAACGTTATTGCGCACGAACACCTTAAACGGTTGATGAATCTTTTTCGCAATAGCCTTCGTGACGAGCTTTTCAATTCGAAGAATAATCACCGTGGTCACGTTGCTAATCACATCGAAGACTTTCGCCGCAATGGCGTTGTCGGCACGGTTAATTTCGTCGTACTGCCGAATGAGCCGCTGATCAAACTTCAAAATCAGCACGATCGTTAATACCACCATCACGAGCACAATTGCACCAGACGTCAGACTAAAATATGAAAGAATCACAAACGCGCTTCCAAGCTTCATGAAGCCTTGCAGCGCCTGGAATGTGTCCGTTCCGAACCGATACAGCCCACTGCTTCCTTTTTCGATTTTATCGATGGTATCGCCGGAATGATGATCCGTATGCCACGCCGCCGGCAGCGCCAACGTGCCTTCAAGCAAATACATTTTGTATTTCGCGCGAGCAAGAAATGCATTGGTAATTTCAATCACACGTGCCGGACCCCAAAACACCCAAAATGCTATCTGAGTTGCCACGAACAACGACGTCAGAAGCAATAGGAACGAAATATTCTCCTGCGTCACTCCGCCAAACTGAATCACGTCAAGGATTTTCGCAATGACGAACGGTTCAAGCGTGCCGATGATGTTCGCGAACACGAACAGTACGATATACAAAACAACCTTCCGCCTATTACCGGCAGAAAATTCCCACAACTTTCCTGAAAGAAAAATAATCGGGTTATCCCGGAATGCCATATGGATGAAAGTATAGCAGGAACGCAACGCTCACGAGAGAAATGTTGTTTTCACCGCACCGCCAAAAAATATATCAATGTACTGTTTTGCGTTGGTAAGCACTAACGACACTGACTGTTTTCGCTTCGGATCATACAACGCTTTCCACACGTTTGGCTTTCCGAGAATGCTGTCGCAGAACATCGTCGCAGAAAGAGCGGCGTACGTCATGCCGTTTCCAGAAAATGCTGTTGCAAGAAATTGTCGCGGAGCGAATTCGCCGATGTATGGCAAACCATCAATAGATTCCACGAGTGGCCCGCTCCATTTGTGCACAATGCGAGTTAGCTGGGTTGGAAGTAGTGTTTTCACAAAACGCTCCAACGTTGCGAAACTCTTTGTTTCACTTACCGGAATATCCTGACGATGGTCTGCACCACCAATTATAAGCCGATCGAATGCTTTCCCGAAATCGACACGCCAATAGCGATACGGCGTTTGCGCGTCGATATACATTCCTTCCTTGAGCACACCCTTTGGAATTTCCACGTCGATCACGTACCCTTTGTAATTCGCTTTTTTGAATGCGAGGACTTTTGGCTTGTTGAACGGCACCGAGGTCGCGACAATAATGTGCTTCGCCTTGACGCTGCCCAATTCCGCGCGTGCAGTGAACATTTCTCCCTGAACAATCTCAACAATCGAAGTCTGTTCAAAGATCCGCACCCCGAGGAGCTCGGCCTTTCTTGCTAACGCCTGAACAAAACGAATCGGATGAAATTTTGCTTGGTTGGGAATTTCTAACGATCCAACGTTCGCAAATCCAAGATCGTTTACACGATGGAGAACAAGATCAATCCCAAGTTCTTTCGCGGTGGAATATTCCATTTCCAAATTCGCAAAATCTTTTGCCTTCGTTGCATACAGGAATTCAGAGCATCGAAGGAAGTCACAGTCAATATTCTCAACCTGAATGATCCGCTCGATAATATCGATCGCCGATCTGCCAGCATGCCACAGCGCTTTCGTCTTTTCCAATCCGAACAGTTTCTTCATCTGCACGAGTGTCATGTCAGTGACCTGGGTGACGAATGCCGTCGTGCACACTGTCGCTCCATACCCGATCCGCTCAGATTCACACACTACGACGCGTTTACCTTCTAACGCTAAAAGATATGCGCTCATGATTCCAGTAATGCCACCACCAATAATGACGACATCTGTTTCAAGATGCGCATTCAGTGCCGTGTACTGCTCGCTTGGCTCTGCTGACTCCCATGAAGTGACGTTCATAGGGAAAGTATAGCAGTCTGGATCCCCGCCTTCCCCCTTCGCTAAAGCTATGGGGGACAGGTCGCGGGGATGACCAAAACATAAATATTACTTTCGAATACCGATGTTTCCGTTGACCGGCAGAGATTTCATCAATGTGTCTGAAACAACTTTCACTTCATGAAAATCCTTGTTCCACGACAGGAAGACCGCTTCAGTTGGGTACAGGTATCGTCCACCGTCGTGACCACAGAAGTACACGTTGGGATTGTCTTGTGTGCGAATCATATCTCCTGGCATGCATGTGGTGATTTCTACAACAGCTGTAGCGGTCGCAACAGCTGCCTGAGGCTTCACGGAAACATCGGTGGCACTCAGCGTGATTGCCGACTCCGCCCTTTGCGCAGCCTTCAACATTGGATACGGATCGATTGGAGCATTGTTGAGATTCAAGATCTCGAAATGGAGGTGCGACCCGGTGCTCTCCGCATTTCCCGAATCGCCAACGTACCCAATCTGCTGACCGCGTTTCACATGGGCGCCCTTTTTAATCCCCTCGGCGTATGCGTATTCTGGACCACCCTTCCCGTCGTCGGTTCCCGGAGTGTCGTTGTTCAAATGGACGTAATTATATTGATACCCGTCGTCACCGCCCAGCATGATCATGTATCCGTAGCTCGGCTCCACCATTGGAGCAAAAAGGATCGTGCCGTCCACTGCCGCAAGGACTGGAAGCATCTTGGCCGCCATAATGTCTGTGGCGTGATGCACGCGGCCACCGCTTCGTGCCGCGGTGAAGGTGTCGGTGAACGAGACGTCGCCCACCACTGGGAACGTGATGTCGCGAACAGTTTCAGCGTGGGCGAACGCTGGCACGCCCAAGAGCAAAAGCACGGAACATATCCAATACTTCATAGGTTCCTATCGTATCAATTTCCCCAATATTTTAAAAGAATTGATGTGGATACGGTGGTTGACAAATCCATAGACAGAATCCGCCGTATCGGCTACACTTCCCGGTCCGATTTCACCGCAGGAGGATCCCTGGCAACTCGCATCATTCCCCTCGATCTCACCAACGAGAAAGTTCGACTGGACCTCGAAGCAATGCAGTACGCCTACACCCAAGGTTCGTGCATCGCCTTCGCCGCGGCCATGCATCGGGTCACCGGATGGCAGATGATCGCACTCGATGCGACGCTCACTCACGTCGGCGTTCGCACACCGGACGGGACCATCTGGGACGCCCGCGGGCCGGTGACGCCGGAAGAGTTCATCGAACCGTTCACTGACACCGTGCCCGACGAGTTCCCGGTCGTCAGCTGGGAATATCTCCGAGGAGCGTGTCCGGCGATCGACTACCTTCTCGGAGCGCAACGACACGCATCGATGATGTTCCCGCAGCTCCCCCACCTGCCCACCAGCGATCGCTCACGGAACCTCGCGTTCATGGACGACGTGTGGGAGCTCGGCATCCTGTGGAACTACTGGATTGCAGCTCAGCAACCCGATTCGCTCACCACGTGGCCGATCATCAGGGAGGCATTCGGGGACGAGGCCGGCTACCGCGCCACGAACAATCACGGCGCGCGAACCGTGGATCGAATGCTCACGTCACAACAGGGTCGCGGGCCGAGTCATCTCCCCCGCGGAATCGAGCAGTTCCTCACGAAGCTCGCTAGCCTCAGTCGGAAGCACGGCCTGTGGATCCACGCCGTAGGAACGTGGCCGCGGATCGTCCGACTCGATCGCGAAGAGAAGATGGCGGCCGTCTACATGATGCGCCAGACCGACACCGCTTCGGGATTTCTCACGACACTCCTCTGAAACGCGAAGGCCGCCCCTTATTCCACGGGGGCGGCCTTCATGCTTTTTACAGTTTCATCATCGCGGCACCGAATTCCTCGTCCGTCGCCTGATCACCGTCGAGAAGCGCGAACGGATTCGCTTGCCAGTGTGGCAATGCGGCCATGTTCTTTCGCGTCAGTCGCTCCGCGAGAACACGATCGCCGTCGGTCACCGATCCCATAAAGAACTGTACTCCCCCTTCAAAAATATCTTCCGCGGGCTTCATCGCTCCATCGACAACGTCGAATTTGCACACAACACCTTCCGCGGTCTCGATTCCCACGTCTCCTGCATGGTCCCCTTCGAGTGGCATTCCGCACGCAATGCATGATTTCATATACAAAAGTGTATCACCATTCTCTTTTCCCACACCATTGACAGCTCCACAGAACAGGCATGAAATGAAGGGTAAGGCCTTATTTTTAATCCTCCTGGCTTATGACCTCTCTTTTTCTTCGGAGAACACTTGGAATAACAACGATCTTTGCCATGTTTTTGGGCTTTTTCCCAACAGCAGCTGGTGCAGCATGGCTCGCCGCCCCAACCAACGTCACCCTTGATGGCGGCATCTACACCAACGACACCACGCCAACCGCCACCTGGACACGCCCTTCTGGAGCAACCTGGTATCAAATTTTAGTCGATAATGGCAACTGGATCGATATTTCCAATACCGACTCCTACACCATCTGGAGCCTAGCAAACGGCTGGCACACGTTCTACGTTCGTGCTCGCGACAATAGCAACACCGTAAGCGTTTCAGACTCCGTCACCTTCGAAATCGACACAGCTGGCCCAACCGTTCCTGCAGTTTCGCCATCAACGGCAACTGAGGATCGCGCAACAACCTTTAGCGTAACGCCTTCCGGCGAATCTACAATATCGTTCTGCGATCTGTACGTGAGCGGATCCTCTGTCGGATCGATGACGAAAAACGGATCAACCTTTACCAAGTCCTACACGTTCACCAACGACGGCAGCTACACGGTGTACGCACGCTGCGCCGATGGTGATGGGAACTACACCACTGGAACATCGCGCACGGTTACGGTAAGCAATGTGGATGTTTCAGACACCTTCTCCGTTCCATCAGTGTCTCCTTCAATCGCAGTAGAGGATCAATCAACAACCTTCACCGTTACTCCATACGGCACACTCGATGCGATCGCCTGTAATCTGTACGTCAGTGGCGCGTACGCAGGATCGATGAGCAAGTCGTCAGCAACATTCAGCAAGAGCTACACCTTCTCGAACGATGGCAGCTACACCGTGTACGCGTCTTGTGAAAACGAGAACGGCAGCTGGGTGAATGGCACATCACGAACCGTCAGCGTGAGCAACATCGACGTAAACGACACATTTTATGTGCCATCGGTTTCACCATCGTCAGCGAACGAGGACGAATCGACAACATTCACCGTGTCGCCATACGGCACACTGGATGCCATCGCATGTAACCTCTACGTGAGCGGATCATCCGTTGGTTCCATGAGCAAATCCGGCAGCACATTTAGCCGCAACTACACCTTCAGCAACGACGGAAACTATACCGTCTACGCGTACTGCGAAAACGAGAACGGCACTTGGACATACGGAACGTCACGCACTGTTACCGTCAGTAACACCAATACAAACGATACATTCACCGTCCCATCGGTTTCTCCTTCAACGGCAACCGAGGACCAGTCCACGACATTCTCTGTTACGCCATACGGCACACTCGACGCAGATGAAT
The DNA here is from genome assembly GCA_038064675.1 of Patescibacteria group bacterium. Taxonomy (GTDB): domain Bacteria; phylum Patescibacteriota; class Patescibacteriia; order UBA9934; family UBA9934; genus CAIKHN01. The sequence continues at coordinate 66,385 of JBBTSM010000010.1, forward strand.
GCAAACTCTACGTCAGCGGATCATCTGTTGGATCGATGAGCCAGTCTGGCGACACCTTCTCCAAGAACTACACCTTCTCGAACGACGGGAGCTACACGGTGTACGCGTACTGTCAGGATGAGAATGGCGACTGGGAATACGGAACATCACGCACGGTTACCGTGTATCAGCAAAGCTCGAGCAACACATCGCTCGATGTTCCAACGGTTTCCCCATCAACGGCAGTGGAAGACGAACGAACCGAGTTCACCGTGTATCCAACAAGCAACTACAATGTTACTGATTGCTGGTTGTATGTGAACGGCTCACGCGTCGCAACAATGGACGAAGAATCCACGAACCGATTCGCTGCAGACTACACCTTCAGCAACGACGGCAGCTACAGCGTGTACGCACGATGCACCGATAGCCACGGCACAACGGTGAACGGCGACGAACGCAGCGTGTACGTGAGCAACCAGTCGTATTCGTACGACGACGCAGACCGCGGAACACTCATCAAAATTCCCTGTGGCGTGTATTCCAACACATCGGAAACGTGTAAGGCCGTGTATTACTACGGCAACGACGGCATGCGCCACGTGTTCCCAAATGAAAGTGTGTTCTACACGTGGTACAACAATTTTGACGATGTTTCTGAAGTGAGCCAGGACTTTATGTCGTCACTCACCATTGGCAAGAACGTGACGTATCGCCCAGGAAGCGTCGTGGTAAAGTTCGATAGCTCATCGTATGTGTACGCCATCGAAGCTCCACACACGCTCCGCCACTACCTCACGTCGTCACTCCTGGAATCCGACTACGGATCGTCATGGGTAGATTCCCTTGCCCACGTTCCAGACTCCCTCTACAGCAACTACTCCGTTGGTTCCGTCATCGACAGCACAAGCGACTACAACCGCTCGACCGCCTACTACTCGGTGGATTCAATCGACGACGTACTCTAAGCGCGATCAATCAGATCGAACACACAACAAAACCGGCGCAAGGCCGGTTTTGTGTTGTATCCCGTTCAGACTCGTGCTAGGCTCATTCCTTGCCGTCGTCCGATGGCAAATACTCCCAAAGAGGTTCACGTGACGATCATTCATCCCGACTTTCGCGCAATCCGTGCATCCGCCCCCGTGGTCGGCATGGGCGAAAAGCACAGCGACTTCTGCGTCTTCGCTCTCGATCTGGGCAACAACGAGTACTTCGTCTTTCGAGACGTCTTCGCGCACATCGAGATCGTAGACTCCGAGAAGGTCGTCTACGTTCCGGGGCGAAACGGTGTCCGTGGACTGCTACAATGCATCGTCGAACACAAGACGGATCGGCCGCGGAAGCTAACGGAGCACCCCGTCCGTCTCCCGAGCTTCAACGACTGGTGGGACGGGACCGACGAGAAGCTGCACACGCTGATGCTCCTCCTCGTGAAGAGCGACCACGACGTCATCGAGTCCCTCGTGAATATCGCGCAGGCGATTCGCGGACAGGAAGTTGCCGATCGCGTGGTCCAAGACACGAGCCTTCCGGCCAGCACGCGCTTCGCGGCGCTGCACGCAACGGAAACGGAAGCTTCGATTCAATCCCTCTGCTCATTCGTCAACGGACACGGCGGCTTCGCGAGGGAGCTGCACGTCCGGTTGGAACACGCCGACCCCCTCATTCAACTCCTCGCGCGGCGCGGCGAGCTGGAACGGATCCGACCGGCAATCGAACAGGTACCGAAGGTTTTCGAGTGGTGGAACAAATACTCCGGTACATCTCTCCTCGAGGCCCTGCGGGTCCTCACTGGAACAACACGCTGAACAACGGAAGGCTGCACCACGGTGCAGCCTTCATGCGGTTTAAATATACAGCTAAAGAAATGTGAGTCTATTGGTTTATGGATTCCCGCCCGCGCAGGGATGAAAGGAAATAAAAATACGAAACCGCCCACCGAAGCGCGCCGGGGGCGGTTTCGTGTGGGCGGCGAGCTAGTGTTCGTCGCTGCCGTCGCAGTTCTCATCGGTCCCGTTGTACGGCACCTCGAGAACTGACGGGCCGATCATGCTGTCGATGTCCACGCAGTCGAGGTTGTTCTCGCTGATCCAGGTCATCAGACCCTTCGAATCCGAATACGCGATCTCGGAACTCGTGGAACAAACCCACTGCGGCGACGTGTCGAGCACGTCTCCCGCGTAGTCCACGTCCTGGTCGCGGTAGTACGGGTTGGCGCCGAGCGTGGAGCTGTCCGCATCGTCGTCGAGCACGCCGTTGCAGTCGTCGTCCAGGCCGTTGCAGGATTCTACGCCGGCGGGGTTGACGGCGAGGTTGGTGTCGTCGCAGTCCCCGTCTTCCGACGTTGCTCCGTAGGGCTGCACGCAGGACACGATCATGACCAACCCTGCCCCGTACCCGTCTCCATCACTGTCAAGAAACCACACCGTCTTGTCGACGGCATCGCCGTCGACATTGTGATCGCAGTCGTCGTCGATGCCGTTGCAGACTTCTTCGACGCCCGGAGAGACGGCGGGGTTGGTGTCGTCGCAGTCCACCGCGGCGGTACAGCCGCTGTAACCGTCGGCATCCGCGTCGATTTCCTCGGCGGGAACTTCCCCGTCGCAGTTGTCGTCCGCACCGTTGCAGACTTCCCCCGCACCGGGATTCTGCTCGGGCTGCCAGTCATCGCAATCTCCGTCGTTAACGACGTACCCGATGGGCTGGTCGCAGGCGGAGGTGGAGATGGTGGCGTCGCCGTACCCGTCGCCGTCGTGATCGGCGTACCAGGTCTGCGTCTCACAACCGGAATCCTCGGAGTCGACCGAATCACCCGTGTCATCGGCGCTGTCGCCGGAATCAATCGCCGTGTCGCTGCCGACCTCGGCGGTGTCGAGGCTGGTGTCGGCTGCGGTATCGGAATCGACTGAGGCGGTGTCGGGCTTCTCGGAGTCGATGGATCCAGCGCAGGCGAGAAGAACAAGAATTGAGAGCATCAGTTTTCCCCAGGAAAAGGCGGTGAGCACAGAATCCAGAGTGTTCTGGATGGAAGAGTATATCACAAAAATACCTTTTTGTCAAAGGTATTTGGCTAAAACAAGCGAAGATTTAATAACAAAAAAGTCAGGTTTTGAATCTTGAATTTGCACAAAACCAACGCGAAACTAGATTTGTCTTTTGTGAGAAAGTTTTGACTTTTTGGCTAATATTCGGTACATTTCCCTCACGTGCCTTACGGCGCGCAACACTGGAGTAAACATGTTCGCTTGGCTTGGCCGAATGCTCGGTCGTCCTCTCGCCCCCCCTCCCGCAGGGTCTGACCCAGATGTTATGTGCTGTTTCTCAAGATTCTTCGCAGTAGTTTGCG